>JAFMJV010000100.1 GCA_017853275.1 Chloroflexota bacterium | reverse complement strand
GTCGATCGTCATCGTCCGTCCCATCGGCGACCCTCGTCGCCGGCGGAGCAGCACCCGGGCCGCGCTGCGGCCACCGGGAGCGATGGACCGTAGATTGTGGCGTACAATAACCACGATGGCGATGACCCCTCCGGCGAGATCCGCATCCGGCCCTCGGCCCGGAAGCACGGGATCGACGACGCGCGGATCCGTGCTGTGATCCGCCACGCGCCGATCGCCCTCGAGAACCCGGTCCGACCCGGGCAGCTCATCTTCCTCGGCCCCGATCACCACGGGAACCCGTTGGAGGTCATCGCCTTCGAGGACGATGAGGGTGTCCTCTGGGTGATCCACGCGATGCGGCTCAGGCCGCGCTATCGGTCGACCTACCTCGAGGTCAACGGGCACCCATGAGAACGAAGCACGGCCGCATCGTCACGGACGAGGATCTCGACCGGATGGCCGCCGAGGCGGAGGCCGGGCCGGACATCACCGGCTGGACGCGCCGCCCCGGCCGTCCCGCGCTGGTGCCCGGGACGCCAGGCACGGCATCTCCCAAGATCGAGACCCGGATCCCGGCCGACCTGCGGGACGAGCTCCGTCGCTGCGCCGCTGCGGACGGCATGACCGTCAGCCAGGTCCTCCGCGATCTCGTGGAGGCCTACGTGGCCGGCCGACGCGGGACGGGCCGGCCGGCGCGGTGACCGGCCGCAGCACCGCCCCCGGTGTCGTCGCCCGAGCGACGATGGCAGCCGCTCAGGTCTCCACGTCCGGCCGGTACTCCGCCTCCTCCATCTGGAAGGTCCACGCCACGGCCTCTCGTGCCGTGCGCATCGTCGGGGGGACCCGCAGGAAGTAGGTCCGGAAGGTCCCGTCCGGCTCCGGGGTGCTGTTGACGACCTCCACCATGACGACCCGGCGCTCGGGTTCCGGTGGTGGTGCCGGCGAGTAGCGGGGTCTCGGTCGCTCCGGGGGTCGTGGCCGGGGCCCCACCCAGCGCCGCCAGAGGCGTCCCGTCTCGTCCTCGTGGACGAGCTCGGCCTCGCCCTCACGAAGCAGCCGCTCCACGCCGAACCGTTCGATCATCACGCGCCGGACCTCGGCATTCGGCTCCGCGTCGATCCCTGCGATCGTGATCCGGGACGGGTCGCAGGCCACGTGCTCCGGCACGTTGACACCGTGGAAGACCCACAGCGCGAAGCCGTCCGCCCACGCCAGGGCCGGTCCGTCCTCCGCGTGGAGCCGGCCCTCGTTGTCCAGGCGGACGACCAACGGGCGTTCGGAGATGACCAGCCGGCCCGGGAGGAGGTTCGCCGGACCCGCGGAGGTCCGTAGCGTCCGCATCAGGTCCACGAAGGTGGTCGCTGCGGCTTCCTGCGGAAGGTCGGCTTCGAGAAGCGGCGTCAGCGCGTCCAGCGGGCCGGCATCCCCGATCCCCTGGACGAGATCAGGGTCACCGAGGGCCACGGCGATCGTCCGCCGGATCGACGCCGCGATGCGGCGGTGCTCGTCGCGCTCGGGATCGATGCTCTGCTCCGCGACAAGGACGCGGGTCGCCGCCCCGAGGACCGGACCGGGGGCCAGGGACCAGAGGGACCACGGGAGGGGGAAGGTCCCAAGTCCACGCGCGCGGGCCAGATCCCCCAACGTGTCGGCGAGCGCACGTGGCGATGGGACCCATGCGATCTCCAGGTGTGCCGTGGCCGGGCAGGCCCGTACGGCCGCCTCCACGGCACGACGATCGGCAGGTCCCGTGGCGCGGAGCGCATCCTGGAGAGGCGGGTCCCAGGCCCGGGGTTCCTCATCGTCGTCCGCCGGGCCCATGTCATCGAAGGGAGTGGCCGCCCAGGCGACCCGCATCGCGACGCAGATCGGGCAGCTCTCGTGGTCCAGCGACCCATCCCACCCGGGCCGGCCGTCTATATCGACGCCGCCATCGTGACGACCGCCTTCGCAGCGGTCGCAGATGGTCCGGGGGCGACCGTCGTCCAGGTGCAACGGTCCGAGCGGCTCGTGACCGTCATCACCGGCGCACCACCACCGGCCCTCCGCGACGCGGCGATGCTCGTCTGCGAGCCGCCGACGGATGGCCTCCTTGGCGTTCTCCAAGCGCGAATGCTCGGGGTCCTTCCAGTCCAGATCGCCCATGGCGTCCTCGAGCGCACGGTATTCGCGGTGCGCCTCCAGCACGTCTTCCAGCGGGAGGACCCAGACCTCCGCACAATAGCTCTCGCAGACGTCGCACAACATCAGTCGAGCACCGTGCGCCAGCGTGCGCCATCGGCCTGGGGCTCGGTGTACTCGCGCTGGATGACCACGCGGTACGCACCCGCCGGCAACGCGATCGCTGCGTGCTCTTCGTGGATCAGCTGCGCCCGGGAGCGGACGAGGACGAACCGTTCCTCCCGGTGGTCCACCCATGCGCGGAAGGTCTCGACCTCAGGGTCCAGGATCGCGTGGGCGTGACCGGTGGCCTCACCGAGCGCGAGGACGATCCGGCCGTTCCGTGGCTCGGGGGTGGCCGTCTCCGGAAGGGCCGTGACGCCCACGAGGAGGACATCCCCCTGGCGGTAGATCCCCGGCCGTTCCGGGGTGGGGCGCGGTGACTCCGCCGCGCCCGACTGGGTGGTCTCCTGGCCGTCATCCATGACGAACCTCCCGTTCCTATCGGACCCGGCAGGGGCACCGTCTCGCCTCTGGAGGGGAGGAAGCGGTTGCCGCGCCGTCAGCGAGCCGGGACTCTCGGGCGCTCTGGATAGGGCGGACGCTGCGATGTCGCGCGCGTTCCGTATCGGGATTGAACTGCGGGGGCGTGCCAGCTTGTGTGGCACGGGCTCACGTGGTCACTGCCCTCGCTGCCGCACCCGCGCAAGCCGGGCGGGCGGCGGCGCCCACGGAGCCGGAGGGGCGGCCAGGTCCGTGAAACCGGCGAGCGCCGGCAGGAGCGTGATCAGGACCTGTCCTGCCGCGCGCGCGTCCGCGAGAGCCGAATGGGCGGCGGGGTTGCTGATGCCGAGCGCCTCGCAGCACGCGGCGAGCGTGTTCTTCGGGCCGATCCCCGCGTGGCGTGAGGCGCGCATCGAGCAGACGAGCTGGGCGCCGCTCCAGTCCGCCCCCACTCTCCCCAGCTCCGTGACGAGGAAGCCCCGGTCGAAGCTCGCGTTATGGGCCACGATCCGTGCCCCGCCAAGCCGCCAGACGAGCTCATGGGCGATCTCCGAGAAGCGCGGCGCGCCCCGGACCTCCCGGTGCCCGATCCCGTGCACGTCCGTGGGCCCGGGGTCCCGCTCGGGGTCGAGGATCGTGGCCCACGAGGCGATCTCGCGCCCTGCCGCATCGAAGCGCACGACGCCGATCTCCACGATCCGGTCGCTCACCGGGGAGAAGCCGGTCGTCTCGAGGTCGAGGGCGACCCAGTCCTCTGCCCCTCTGTCGCTTCGCGCTCCCGTACTCATCCGTCTCCCCCAAAGGCGTCTGCTACGAGCTGGTCCGGCGCCGACGGTAGCGACGCTGCCCACGCCGGTGACTCTAACGGTGGGGACTTTGCCGGGAACCCTTGGCCATGTGGGTCACCGCTCGAACAGCGAAGCTCGGGTGCGCTAGACCGGACGGCAGCCCGGTGACGCCTCGCGATGCCAGCGCAGACCGATCGCGGTTCGGAACCGCGCCCCACAGGACGCGCAGTCGAGCACGAGCGGCGGCACCCCGGCCGGAGGGG
>JAFMJV010000099.1 GCA_017853275.1 Chloroflexota bacterium | reverse complement strand
GCGGCTCGGGGCGGTCTACGACGCGGAGGCACGGCCGCCGGCCGGGGTCTCCTGATAGCAAGAGCCAGGCAGCAAGGAAGGGAGTAAGGATGAACCGGTTGCAGGGAACAGCACGGGTGGGCCTTGGGGCCCTGCTGGCGCTCACCGTGGCGGTACCCACCGTGGCACAGGAGAGGATCGATCTGGATGCTGCCACCGTGGGGCCGAGCGGGGAGGCATCCACGCCCGTGGACGCCATCCCCGCGCTCACCGAGGAGGAGCTCGCGGAGATCTCCGGCGGAGGCCACACTGCGGCCCTCCTCTGGGCCGGGGCCGGCACCTGGTACAACGCGCTGAGCGCAGGGGCGCGTGACGCGTTCACCGAGATGGGGATCGAGGTCGTGACAGAGGCGGAGGCGAACTTCGACCCTGCGCGCCAGGCGACCGACATCGAGACCGCTCTCGCGCTCAAGCCGGACATCATCCTCTCCCTCCCGGTCGATCCGGTCGCCGGAGCCCAGGCCTTCCGCCCGGCCATCGACGCGGGCGTGAAGCTCGTCTTCGTCGATAACGGAGTGGACGGATACGTGCCCGGGACGGACTATGTCGCGATCGTCACGGGGGACCACTTCGGCATGGGCAAGGCGGCCGCAGACCTGATGGCGGACGCGATCGGAGGGAGCGGGAAGATCGGCGTGATCTACCACGACGCGGTCTTCTACGTGACGAACAACCGCGACCGCTACTTCCAGGCCGCGATCGAACAGCGTTATCCCGAGATCGAGATTGCTGCGGCACAGGGATTTGCGGAGGAGAGCCGGACGCAGGAGATCGCCGCAGCGATGCTCGCCCAGAACCCGGACCTCGCTGGCATCTACGTGGCGTGGAGCTCTGCCGCCCAGGGAGTGATCGCCGCCCTGCGCGAGGCGGGGAAGCCCGATGTGCGCGTCGTCGCGTACGACCTTGATGCCACCAACGACCTCGATATGGCCTCGTGCGGGAACATGGCTGGGGTGGCGCTCGACCGGCCCTATCAGGAAGGCCGGACGATGGCCCTCCTGGCGGCGCACGCCCTCCTCGGGAACGAGACGCCCACCTTCGTGACCGTGCCGGTGCAGACCGAGACGCGCGAGAACATCGAGCAGGTCTGGACCGAGAATGTGAATGCCGCGCCGCCGCAGGAGATCCTCGAAGCGCTCGCGGCAGGGTGCGCCTGAGCGATGCCGACCGGTGACGGGGCCGCCACGCCGGTGGCCCCCGTCCGTCCGGGCGCACGGTGGCGCTTTGCCTCCGTGCGCCCGGACAACCTCATCGTCTACATAGGGTTCCTGGCGATCCTTGCCTTCTTCGCGATCACCCTCGGAGACCGGGGCTTCCTCACCCCGGAGAACTTCGCGAACATCGCGCGCCAGACCGCGATGGTCTCCATCATGGCCTTCGGGATGACCTTCGTCCTCTCGTCGGGGGAGATCGACCTGTCGATCGGGTCGGTTGTCGCGTTGAGCGCACTCGTCGTCGCTGTCCTGCTGCGGGCGGACCTCCCGATCGTGGTCGCCGTCGCCGGCTCGCTGGCCGCGGGACTCCTGGTCGGACTTGCGAACGGACTGCTCACAACGCGCCTGCGGATCCCGTCCTTCCTCGTCACCCTGGGCACGATGACGATCGTCGTCGGAGCCGCGCGCGTGCTGACGGACCTGGAGCCCGTCCCGGTGACCGATCGGACATTCGCGTTCCTCTTCGGATCGGGGACGATCGGCCCGGTCCCGGTGCTCCTCATCTGGACGGCGGCCGCACTGGTCATCTTCCACGTCCTCCTGAGACGGACTCCGTTCGGCCGCCAGGTCCTCGCAACGGGCGGGAACCGGGCGGCCGCACGCTACTCGGGGATCCGTACCGACCGGATCAAGATCGCGGCGCTCATGCTTGGCGCCGCCACCGCAGCGCTCGCGGGGATGCTGTATGCGGGTCGCCTTCAGGGGGCTCGCTACACCCTTGGGGAAGATGACCTGATGACCGTCATCGCCGCGACGGTGATCGGCGGAACGAGCCTATTCGGGGGGCGCGGATCGATCGTCGGTGCTCTCGTCGGGTCACTCCTGGTCGGGATGCTGAATAACGGCCTGCTCCTCATGGGCCTCTCCGTTTCGGAGCAGCTCATCGCTCGGGGGGCGATCATCATCGCGGCCGTAGCGCTCAGCCTCCGCGAGGGTGCACCCTGACCGGCGAAGGAGCGCCGGTGCCCTCCGGCGAGGCCAGGGTGATCCTGCGTGTCGCGGGCATCCGCAAGCGTTTCGGTGGTGTCACCGCGCTCGACGGGGTCGACCTCGTCGCCCGGGCCGGTGAGGTCCATGGTTTGGTCGGCGCCAACGGGGCGGGCAAGTCGACGCTCGTGAAGATCGTCAACGGCGTCTACCGGCCGGACGAAGGGGAGCTGGAGGTCGACGGTCGACCCGCGTCCTTCGCGTCGCCCCGAGAGGCACGTGAGGCCGGGATCGCGATGGTCTACCAGGAGTTCAGCCTGATCCCGACCCTCTCGGTCGCCCAGAACATCCAGCTTGGACGTGAGCCTCGGAACCGCATCGGACTGACCGACGAAACCGAGCTCCGGCGTTCGGCGGCGCGGATCCTGGGCGATCTGGGTGTCGCGGTCGACCCGGATGCGCCCGTCGGGCGCCTGCCGGTCGGCGTCCAGCAGCTGGTGGAGATCGCCAAGGCGACCTCGGTTGGCCCGTCCCTGCTCGTTCTGGACGAGCCGACGGCATCGCTCAGTCAGTCGGAGGTCGAGGCCCTCTTCGCGACCATCCGACGACTCTGCGAGCGCGGCGTGGCGATCATCTACATCTCCCACCATCTCGCGGAAGTGCGCAAGATCTGCCGGCGGATCACCGTACTGCGGGACGGACGAACGACGCTCTCCGGCGAGACGGCGGGCTTCTCTCTCGACGCGATCATCGAGGCGATGACGGGTCGTGTGGTCGCCGAGGTCGCTGCTCGCGCGGCGCCGCCGGATGCCTCGGATCGCCCGCCGGTCGTCGAGCTCAGAGGATGGAGTCTCCTGAACCGGCTTCACGGGATCGACCTCTCGATCCGGCCCGGTGAGATCGTGGGTGTCGCCGGCCTCCTCGGCAGTGGCCGCACGTCACTCCTGCGTTCGATCGCAGGGCTTGAGCCGGCGGTTCGCGGCGAGATGCGGGTCGCCGGGCGGCCGGTCCGGATCACGTCGCCGGCTGCTGCAGCGTCGCACGGTATCGCCTTCGTCCCCGAGGACCGGCGCCGGGAAGGCATCATCACGGGACAGTCGGTACAGGCGAACCACCTGCTCTCAACGTGGGGCACGCTGACACGGCGCTTCCTCGTCGATGAACGCGCGGCCCTCCTGGCGACCCGGTCGGCGGTCGACCGCTTCGGGATCCGAACGTCCGGCCCGGCGCAGGCGATGGAACAGCTCTCCGGCGGGAACCAGCAGAAGGTCGTGGTCGCTCGGGCGCTCGCCCGCTCTCCATCGCTTCTCCTGCTGGATGACCCGACAACCGGTATCGACATCGCATCGCGGCGAGAGCTCCTTGGCCACCTCCGTGACTACGCGGACGCGGGTGGGGCGGCTCTGATCGTCTCCTCCGAGCTCGATGAGCTCGGAGGGATCGCCGGACGCGTCCTCATCCTCTCGCGCGGGCGGGTGGTCCGGCAGCTGGACCGCGCCGCCGGAGAGGTGCTCTCCGAGTCGCTCCTCCACGCAGCCCTCCACGCCCCGGATGCGCATCCCGGGCATACCGGGTAGACTCTCGCAAGACGGA
>JAFMJV010000049.1 GCA_017853275.1 Chloroflexota bacterium | reverse complement strand
GCCGGGCAGGTCGTCCTGAGCGCGGGGGTCTACCACTCGCCGCAGCTCCTCCTTCTCTCCGGCATCGGCGCACCCGCGGCGCTCGCACCGCACGGGATCCCGGTCCGCCACCGGCTGGACGGGGTCGGCGAGGGGTTCCAGGACCATGCCGTGGTCTACGTCACCTTCCAGGGGACGCAGGACCTGCGCGAGGACTACGTGATCCCCAAGGTCCGGCTCATCGCCCGGAGCGACCCGTCCCTCCCGCACCCGGACCTCCACGTCTTCTTCCGGCCCTCGATCCGGATGGAAGGGATCGCCCCGCTCCTCCCCGTCTCGCTCCACCTCCTCGAGCACCGCTCCACCGGCCGGGTGAGCCTCGCCTCCGCGGACCCGCTCGCGCTCCCGGCGGTGGATCCGGCGCTCCTCCGGGACGAGCGGGATGTCCAGGCGATGACGGATGGGATCGCGCTCGTGGACCGGCTCGCCCGCCACCCGCGGATGGCGGAGTTCACCGGCCCGATGATCGATCCCGACGATCCGGCGCGCTGGACCGAGCACGTTCGCTCGACCTACATCACCTACTACCACGGGGTCGGGACCTGCCGCTTCGGGGCGGAGGACGATCCGCTCGCGGTGACCACGCCGGACCTCCGTGTCCGGGGGATCCGGAACCTGTGGGTCGCGGACGCGTCCGTCCTCCCCACCGTCCCGCGCGCGAACACGAACCTCGCCGCGATCATGGTGGGCGAGATCGCCGCCCGCGCGATCGCCCGCGCCTGATCGCCTCCGGCCGGACGGACGCCGGCCCCGGACCTGCCCATCGATCCGGGGCCGGGATGCACCGCGCGGGGTTCAGCCGCCGATGGCGCTGAAGGTCCCGCTCGCCGGGTCGTAGATCTCCACGCCGATCGCCATCTCGTCCTCGGTCTCCCCCTGGATGAGGCCGACCACGAGGATCCGGCCGTCCGGCAGGAGCTGCGCGGAGGCGGTCGTCCGGGGTGCCGTGAGGCGCCCGGTCTCGGAGAAGGTGCCCGTGGCCGGGTCGTAGATCTCCGCGCTCCGGATCTCCTCCGTGTCGGCGTTCACGCCACCCGCGATGAGGACCCGTCCGTCCGCGAGCGCGACGGCCACGTGACCGGCGCGGGCCGTGCTCATCTTCGGACCTTCCGTCACCGTCCCGGTCACCGGGTCCACGAGGAGCGTGGTGGCGATCGCGATGTTGTCCGGGTCCTCGCCCTTCTTCACCTTGCCCACGATCTCCAGCCCGCCGGCCACGAGGATCCGCCCGTCCGGGAGGAGGGTCGCGGTATGGACGGCGCGGCCCCTGGGCAGCTCGCCGATGACGGAGAAGGTGCCGGAAGCGGGGTCGTAGCGCTCGATCGGCGCGAGGAAGAGCCGCCCGCCGGAGCCGCCGATGACGACGACGCTGCCGTCCGGGGCGAGGGTGGCGGTGTGGAGGACGCGCCCCTCGGCGAGCGATCCGGTCGCCGAGAAGGTGCCGCTCGCGGGGTCATAGCGCTCCGCGCTCGCGAGCGGCGGGACCTCCTGCTCCTGGGAGACGAGGCCGCCGGCCACGAGGAGGACGCTGCCGTCCGCGAGGAGGGTGGCGGTATGGAGCGAGCGCGGCTCCACGAGGTCGCCCGTGGCGGAGAAGCCGCTCGCATCCGCGGCAAGGAGCTCGGCGCTCCCGAGCGGCGCGTTCTCGTCCGCGCCTCCCGCGAGGAGGACGCGCCCATCCGCGAGGAGCGTGGCGCTATGGGCGATCCGGGCGACGGCAGGCGCGGGGATGACGGTGCGCGTCCCGGCGACCGGATCGATCAGCTCCGCGCGCGCACCGGCGATGACGAGCGCGCGGCCATCCGGAAGGAGGGTGAGCGTCTGACAGCCGGCGAGGACGCCGGCGAGCAGGAGGACCGCGAGGATCGCGGCGGGTCGGCGGAGCATGGGACGATCCCTCCATGACAGGGCCGGGATCCGCGGGCGACGGCAGGACGGCCGGGCGCGCCCCGGGCTCTGGGGGGAACCGTGGCAGGCACCCTCCGGCGCGGCCAGTGCCGGAGGTCGGCGGGGGCGGGGCGGACCGGCAGGGGGATCCGCCGCGGCGCCGGCGCCGGCGCGCGCGGAGCTAGGCGGCGTCCCCGGTCGCCGCCGCCCACGTAGCGCGGAGGCCGTCCGCGAGCGCGATCCGCGGCTGCCAGCCGAGCGTCCGCCGGGCGGTCTCGATCGCGAGCACGTTCCAGGGGAGATCCACGGGGCGCGCCGGAAGGAGCTCCAGGTCCACCGGACGCCCGATCGCCGCCTCGAAGGTCCGGACGAGCCCGAGGAGCGAGACCCCCGCGCCGGAACCGATGTTCACGACCTCCGGCGGCGCGGCAGCAGCGAGGGCGGCCCGCACCGCGTGGGCCACGTCCGTGGCGGCGATGAAGTCGCGGACCACCGAGCCGTCGCCCCAGATCCCGAGCGGTGCGCCGCGGCGCGCGGCATCCACGAGCGCGGCCACGAACCCCTGCCCGTCCCGCACCCGCTGGCCGGGGCCGTACGCGTTCGCGATCCGCAGGCGCGTGACCGCCATCCCCGTGCGGGCACCAAGGGCGGCGAGGTCGTGCTCCGCGCGGAGCTTGGCGAGACCGTAGGTCCCCGTGGGATGGGCCGGGTGCGTCTCGGGGATCGGCTCGCGGCCCGCCGGTCCGTAGACCGCGCCCCCGGACGAGAGGAAGATGAGGCGCCGGACGTCGGACGCGGCCGCCCGTTCCGCGAGCTCGACCGCCGGACGGACCTCCTGCTCGAGCGCGGCGGATGGGGAGGCGACCGGGGATCCGGGCCGCAGCGTGCCGGCAGCGTCGACCACCCGGGTGACGCCGGCCAGGGCGGCAGCGAGGAGCGCGGGGTCCTCGCGCCGCCCGGCGTGGAAGCGGCGGAAGGGGATCCCGGCGGGTGGCTCCGGGCCGAGCCCGATGACAGGGACCCCGGCCTCCACGAGCGCCGCCGCGATCGCCCGGCCGAGGAAGCCCCCCGCCCCCACGACGAGGACCGGATCCGCGGAGCGCGGGGGCGTCCGGGCACGGTGCTCGACCCCATCGGTCCCCGCCTGGTCATCCGCCACGCCGTGCATCCTTGGGTAGGATACCCATGGCGCCGCCGTGGGTCGCCGGGCCGTCTGCGGACGGAAAAGCAGCGAGGAGACGGGTGGCGGATCGGGCTCGCGTGTCGCCGTCCAGGCTGATCCGTGGCGCGCGGCGGGTGGGGATCTCCCTCGGCGCCCGGCTTCCTCCCCGGCTGGCGGGCGCCGTGGTGCGGAACCCGCTCTTCGACGCAGCGTGGTATCGCAGCACCTACCCGGATATCGCGGCCACGGGGGTGGACCCGGAGCGTCACTACCGGCTCCACGGCGTCCGCGAGGGACGGGACCCGAACGCCATCTTCCGCACGCGCTGGTACCAGGAGACCTACCCGGATGTGGCCGCGGGCCGGCTGGGCCCGCTCGACCACTACCACCTCCAGGGCTGGCGCGAGGGACGGGATCCGGGCCCGGGGTTCTGCACCGAGGCCTACCTGGATCGCTACACGGATGTCCGCGCGAACGGCCGTGACCCGCTCCTCCACTACCTCCGGCACGGCCACGAGGAAGGCCGGGATCCGCTGGGTGGACGGATCGGCCGGCGGGAGGTCCCATCCGGACCTGCATTCCGTGCCCTGCTCGTGAGCCACGATGCGCGGGCGGCCGGTGCCCAGCGCGTGATCCTCAACGTCGGGCGGTCGCTCGTCATGGACTTCGGCTTCGGGGTGGAGACGATCCTCCTCGGCGCAGGCCCCCTGGACGGGGACTTCGCGCAGCTCGGCCGGGTCCACCGCCTCTCCGACCCCGATCGCGACCCGGCCGAGGAACGCCGGCTCCTGGAGGGGATCCGCGCCTCCGGCTGCGAGACGGCCTTCGTGAGCACGGTCGTGAGCGGATCGCTCGTGGCCGCGCTCGCCGACGCCGGGTTCCGGGTCGTCAGCCTCGTCCACGAGCTCCCCGGCGTGATCCGCGGCCTGAAGATGGAGGAGCGGGCACGCACGCTCGCGCAGCGCGCGGACGTGGTCGTCGTCCCCACCCGCACCGTCCTGGCGGGGCTGGAGGAGGTCGCGGGTCCGGTGGCGGGGAGGGTGGTGATCCGCCCGCAGGGGCTCTACTCCCGGCCCCGTCCCGTGGAGGATCGGGAGGAGGCGCGGCGCGCGCTCTGCCGGACGCTCGAGGTGGCACCGGACGCGCGGATCGTCCTGGCGGTGGGCCACGCGGACCTCCGGAAGGGGTACGACCTCTTCCTGCAGGTCGCGATCCGCACCCTGGCCCGATCCCCGGACACGGTCTTCGTCTGGGTGGGCTGGAACGACCCGGCCGCACACGACTGGACCCTCCATGACCTCCGCGTGCTCGGGATCGAGGATTCGGTCCGCCTCGTGCCGGACGTGGAGGACCTGGAGCCCTTCTATGCAGGGACGGGGATCCTCCTCCTCCCCTCCCGGGAGGATCCCTTCCCATCCGTGGTCATGGAGGCGCTCGCGCGGGGGATCCCGGCGATCGCCTTCGCGGACGCCACGGGGAGCGCCGAGCTCCTGGAGCGCGGCTGCGGCGTGGTGGTCCCCTACCTGGACGTGGACGCGATGGCGGGCGCCGTGGCGGACCTCCTCGCGGACCCGGAGCGGCGCGACGCGTTGGGCCGGACGGGCGCGGGGATCGTGGCCGCAGAGCACGACTGGACGGACTATGTGACCGAGCTCCTCGCCCTGGGCGGACGGAAGCGGCGACGGGTCTCCGTGGTGGTCCCGAGCTACGACTACGCGGAGTACCTGGCGGGGCGCCTGGAGAGCATCTACGCCCAGACGGTCACGCCCTACGAGGTGATCGTCCTGGACGACGCCTCCACGGACGGCAGCCTCGCGCTCCTGGAGCGCCTGCGGAGCGAGCGCGGCTGGGACCTGCGGATCGTCCCCAACGGCATGAACTCCGGATCGGTCATCCGCCAGTGGCAGCGCGGCGTGGAGATGGCGCGCGGCGATCTCGTCTGGATCGCGGAGGCGGACGACCTGGCCGATCCCGGCTTCCTCGCCGCGCTCGTGGGGCACTTCGATGACGAGCGGGTCGTCATGGCCTATACCCAGTCGCGGAGCATCGATGCCGCCGGCACGATCATCACCGGGGACTACCTCGCGGATCTCGCGAGCATCGACCCGGTGCGCTGGACCCGGTCGTGGGTCCGGCCGGGGAGCGAGGAGCTCGCGGAGAGCCTCGCGATCCGGAACACGATCGCGAACGTGAGCGCGACCCTCATGGACCGCGAGGCCCTCCGGGCGGCCCTGGACGATCTGGGCGACGAGATCGGCGACTATCGCGCAGCCGGTGACTACGCCGTCTACGCGCGCCTCCTCACCCGGGGCCTGCTGGCATTCGAGGCCGGCCCCCTGAACAGCCACCGGCTCCACGAGCGGAGCGTGACGAGCGGGTCGTACGGGCGGCGGACGATCGAGGAGGTGGCGCGCGTCCAGCACGAGATCCGGGCGCGAGTGACCGTCTCGCCGCAGGTCCGCGCGATGGCCGATGCGCACCTGCGCGCCCTCTGCTCGGTCTTCCGCCTTCCCAGCGAGCTGGCCGCCACGATCGCCGCGGAGGAGGAGGCGCGCCGCGAGGGTGGCGCCGGCCGCGCGCCGGGAGACCCGGCAGGCTGAGGTCGCCGCCCCTATCCTCGCTGCCGGGGCGCCCGCCGGGCCCGGCACGTGGAAGGAGCGAGAACGAGGATGCGACCCCAGGAGGTGATCCGCCGGAAGCGCGACCGCCAGGAGCTCGGTGCGGACGAGATCCGCGACTTCATCGCGGGCGCCGTGGACGGGAGCGTCTCGGAGGGGCAGATCGGCGCCTTCCTGATGGCCACCTGGCTGAACGGGATGACGACCGCGGAGACGACCGCGCTCACCCTCGCGATGCGCGATTCCGGCGAGGTGATCGACTGGCGCCCCACGGGGATCCCCCACGAGCGGATCATCGACAAGCACTCGTCCGGCGGCGTGGGGGACGAGAAGATCACCCTCATCGTCGTCCCGCTCGCGGCGGCCTGCGGGGTGACCGTGCCGAACATCTCCGCGCGCGGCCTGGACTACGGCCCCGGCGAGGTGGACATGCTCGATGCGGTCCCGGGCTACATCACCGGCCCGGACCCCGAGCGGCTCGTGCGGGTCGTGGCCGCCACCGGCGGCGCGATCATCGGCCCCACGCCGCGGATCGCCCCCGCGGACCGCTCCCTCTTCTACATCCGGGACGTGACGGCGACCGTGGAGAGCGTCCCGCTCATCACCGGCTCGATCATGAGCAAGAAGCTCGCGATGGATCCCGCGGGCGTCGTCATCTGCGTGGGCTCCGGGTCCGGCGCCTTCATGCGTACGATCGAGGATGCGCGGGCGCTCGCGCGCTCGATGACCGGGGTGGCGGCCGGCGCGGGGATCGCGAGCGTCATGCTCATCACGGACCTCGACCCGGTCCTCGGCACGAGCGTGGGGAATGCGGTGGGCGTGGCGGAGGCGTGCGACTTCCTCGCCGGGCGCCACCGCGATCCGCGGGTCCTGGAGCTCGTCCTCGCGGTCGTGGCCGAGATGGTCCTCATGGCCGGGCTCGCCCCGGACATCGATTCGGCGCACGCGCTGGCGCGCGCCCGCCTGGAGGATGGGAGCGCGGCGGAGCGCTTCGACCGGATCGTGGTGGCGCTCGGGGGGCCGGAGGGGATCGTGGCCGACCCGGGCCGCCACCTGCCGCGCGCCGCAGTGGTCCGCGAGGTCCACATGGAGCGGGCGGGCTACCTCGCGGGGATGGACGCGCGGGAGGTGGGGCTCACGCTCGTGGCGCTCGGGGGCGGCCGGCGGACACCGGACGAGGAGATCGACTTCTCGGTGGGGATCACCGGCTTCGCCCGCGTGGGTGAGCGCGTGGGGCCGGACGCGCCCCTGTGCACGGTCCATGCCCGGAACGAGGCGGAGTGGGCGGATGCCGCGCGCCGGGTCCGGGCCGCGGTGCGGATCACGGAGAGCGCCCCGGCCCCCCTCCCCTCGATCATCCGGGAGCGGATCGCCCAGCGCCCGCGGTAGGGAGCGCCCTCAGCTCCCCGCCACCCCCCGGTGCGCGCGGAGTCGGGCGAGGATCGGCTCCACCACCGCGCCGCCGCGCATCCCGGCGCGCCACTCCGCGGGGATCCCGTCCACGCCCCAGTGGATCCCCGCGAGGCCGCCCGCGATGATCGCCGTCGTATCCGTATCGTTGCCATAGGCAACGGCCCGGCGGATCGTGTGCGCGACGTCATCGGCACCCGCGAAGGCGTCCCAGGCGGACCAGAAGGAATCCACGACCCAGCCGCGCCCCGCCCGGTCCGTGTGCCCGTCCAGGACGGCGAGCGCCGCCAGGAGCTCCGCATCCGCGCCGACATGCGCGTCCAGCGCGGCACGGCCCGCCGCGAGCGCCTCCGCGCGCGGGACGCCGGCGAGGAGCCGCTCGGCGATCGCCACGGAGAAGGCGCAGGTGACCTGGACCACGGGGTGCGCGTGGGTCACGCAGCTGGAGCGCCGCGCCCAGAGGAGACGGTCCTCCCCCGCCGGCAGATCCACGAGCGCGACGGGGAGGATGCGCATGAGCGAGCCATTCCCCTGGTCGCGCTCACCGCGGCCACCCGCCTCCTCCGCGGGGAGACCCGACCGGATCCGGCTCAGCGCGCTCCGGGTCGCCCCGCCGATGTCGAAGAGCCCCTCCGCGTCCGGCGTGTACGCGCCCTTCTCCATCCAGGCCAGGTAGCGGCGCCCGTGGTCCTCGAGGTCGAGACGCGCAGGGCCGACCCCATCCGGCGGGAGGAGCGAATCGAGCGTGGCGAGCCAGAGGGCACCGTCATCGCTCCACGTCCCGGGCGGCTTGCTCCAGGTGCCCCGGGCGCCGAAGACGACGCTCTCCTCGGCATAGGGTCCCCCGAACTCGTACGGGACCCCCAGCGCATCGGCCACGAGCGCGCCCCGGAGTGCTCCGTCCAGGCGCGCCGCAAGATCGACCGTCATCCGTCATCCCCCCGTTCCGATCGCCGTCTTCCCTGTCCTGCCCGCCGGTGCGGGCCCGATCATGCCGCGGGCCGCTCCCCGTCCTTCCGTCCGAAGGTCATCCCGAGCTCCCGCTCCATCCACGTCCGGAGCTGGCGGTAGACCGCGGGGGCGCCCACGAGCGGCGCCTCGTCCAGCATCCAGTCCGACGGGTAGAGGAGGAAGGGGCGCGTCTGGGCGCCGCCGATCCCGCCGTGGGCGCCGATCAGCTCCTCGAAGGCGGCGATCTCCCCGGTGTCGGGGTCATAGATGCTGATGACCACGAGATCGCCCACGTGCTCCAGGCCATCCAGGCGGCGGATCGCGGTGGCGGCGTGCTCATCGTGGACGGCGAGCGGATCCTTCCCCTCGATCCGGCCCGCGTCCAGGTAGTGGATCCCGTCCCGGCCCACGCAGATGAGGCCGTGCTCCTCGGAGCGGACGACGAGGATCCCCACCCCGGGGTGGTTCGCGAGCGCGCGGACGAGGTCCGGGTACTGCGCGTCGATCGCCTCCAGGGTCATCCGCTCGTCGCTCACGTTGAAGTAGACGTGCGCGAGGTTCCCGCCCGCCACCACGATCAGCTCCGCGGGCGCCGCCTTCTTCCCGTCCCCCGCGGCGCTGAACCGCTCGTCCCGCGGCGAGACATCCACGCCGCCCGCCGTGCGCCGGTTCCGGGTGACCGTCCGGGCGAAGGAACCCGCCACGCCCCTGGTGGCCGAGACCTCGCCGAGGAACTGGTTCAGCTGGCCCCAGTCCTCGATCTGGGCGGTGGCCGCGGCCACGGATGCCGTCCCGCCCATGAGGGAGCGGACCGTCTCCTGGAGGGTGACGCCATAGCGCTGGAGGAAGGTCTCGCCGAGGCTCTGGCCGTGGTCCGCGAGGATGACGAAGCGATAGGGGCGCGGCGCATCGGTGACCGCCTTGAGGAGCGTCCGCAGCTCGCGGTCCACGCCGTCCAGCGCATCGAGCGCCTCCGGCCGCTCCGGGCCGCTGTGGTGGGCGATCTCGTCGTAGTCCGTGTAGTCCATGTAGATGACCGGCGTGCCGCGCAGGATCTCCTGGATGACGAGGCTCGTGCCCAACGCGCGGAGGGCGACGTTCGTGGCGGCACGGACGAGCGGGTAGGGGAAGCCGCGATGCATCCGGGGGACCATCCCGGCGCGCGCCTGGCGCTGGGACTGCCAGACCTCCTTGACGACCTCGGCGATGAAGCGCGCGAACATCGTGAGGTAGCTGTACGGGCTGACGAAGAACCACGCATACGCGTCGCTCGATCCGAGCCCCCGCTCCTTCACCTTGATCGTGGACATGACCATGAAGGCGCGGTCGCCGTCCCCGGTGAAGATGTTGCTGATGCTCGCGCCGCCGTTGCTGAGGAGGCCCTCGCCGGTGGAGATCCGGCGCTCGATCTCCGTGGCGTCCTCCGGCCGGTTCGCCACGAGGAGGCGCTTCGCCTTCTTCTCCCACCAGCGGAAGTTCGGGATCCCGTCGTTGTTGCCGTGGAGGATCCCCGCCTGGCTGGCGGGCGTGGTCGAGGGGAGGAGGGCGTCCCAGTGACCGAGGCGGTGCGTGCCGCGCCGGATCCAGCGGGTCATCTCCGGCACGCGCCCGGCTCGCACGGCGTGGGAGATCACGTCGTGGGAGAGGCCGTCGATCTGGATGATCACGAGCCCGGGCTCGTCCGTCCGGATCGTGTCCGTGCGCCGCGCAGCCAGGGTCCGGACAAGGGTGCCGTAGTACGAATCGTCCTCCCCGAGCCCGAGCGCGAGCGAGAAGGTGCTCGCGAGCATCCCGAAGACGAAGGAGATGATGAGCGCGCCGATCAGCCCGGTCGTCACCTCCACGGCGGGGACGAAGGGGTCGAGGAGGAGGATGAAGAGCGTCTGGAGGAGGAGGGTGAGGAGGACGAGGCCGGTGAGCGAGCGACCGGCGACGATCCCGAGGAGGACGGGCCGGACGAGAAGGTTGAGCACGGCAAGGAAGAGGACCGCCACGACCCCGCCGGCCAGGTCCGCGACCTTCAGCCAGTCCGGCAGGAGCCACGCAGTGAGCTGGAAGGCGAGGACGGCGGCGACGAGCGCGACCACACCACGCTTGATGAGCGCGCGCCGGCCGAGCCGCCAGTGCCAGAGCAGCTCCAGCTGCGTCCGGTAGAGGCCGGCCACGCGCCGGATCTGCCCGATCACCCCGTGCGTCCTCCCGTCTCCGTGATCACCCGTCAGGAGTAGGAGAGGCGGAAGATCGCCTGCCCGATCCCCGTGAAGCCGTCCACGTCCGTGGCCGGAGCATACGAGACGAGCTCACCGCCGCGCGAGCCGAAGGCGTTCTGGACGTCCGCGATCGAGATCCGGGAGAAGGCGAGGACCCAGCGGTAGCCGCCGAGGCTCTTGCCGCCGGTCCAGGCGATCCGGTCCGCCTCCTCGAGGATGCACGCTTCCACCTGCTGGTAGGTGCCGTCCCGGACGTCATCGCAGAGCCCGCCGGGGACGCCGAGGGCGACCACGTAGTAGCGCCACTTCACCTCCGGCGTGGAGTACTGGGCCACGGCGCTCGACCCGATCAGGCCACCCGCGACGAGGCTGATCATGGAGACGAGGACGAGCGGCGCGAAGCGGCGGAGCATGGGGACCTCCCTCGTGACGGACGACCGCGTCAGTCTGACGCGCGCGGCTGCGGCGTCAAGCCACGCGGAGTGGTGAGCCGGCTGGGATTCGAACCCAGGACACGAGGATTAAAAGTCCCCTGCTCTGACCGCTGAGCTACCGGCCCGTGAGACGGCGAGGGGGCGGTCCGGACCTGCCGGCCGCCCCCATCCGTGGTGGTGAGGCTACTGCGACGTCCCGGGGGACGCCGCGGGCGAGGCGGCGGGCTCGTCCGTGCCGATCGCGTCGATCGCGCCCTCGGCGGTGAGGTCGCCGATCGTCACCCGGCGGTTCCCCTCTGCGAGGTAGTCGATCGCCACGATCTGCGCGTCCTCCGGGACGGCGAAGGCGAGGAAGCCGGTGATCCGGTCGCCGGGGCTGAGCATCTGCGCATCCGCGTCCGCGAGGGTGAAGCCCTCCGGCCGGCCGACCCAGCTCGAGCTGTAGAGGTCGCCGTCCGCGTCGCGCAGGTAGATGTCGGACGGGTAGGCCGGGTAGACGAGCTCTCCCGTGTTCTCGAAGCCGAGGGCGACGGCGACCCAGCGGGTCCCGGCCTCCGGCTCGTAGCCCTCCGCATACTCCGTGAAGGGGTCGGCGAGGACGGCGTTCACGTCCACCTGCGGGCCGTCCATCCGGACGTAGGTGTAGGGCGTCCCCGCCGGGTTCCCGGTACCGGGCATCAGGTCCGCGAGGACCCGGGCAGACTGGTAGTCGGGCTGGTAGAGGACCTCATCGATCGCGCGGTCCTCCGGGAGGACGAAGCCGAGGAAGCCGGAGATCCGGTTGCCGGGGGCCAGGGTCTGACCCTGCGCATCCGGGATCTTCACGTCCGCCGGGCGCGGCACGAAGCCTGAGCTCCAGAGCATCCCCTGGTCGTCCCGGATGACGATCCCCCACGGGTATGCCTCGAAGGCCTGGTCATCCGCCGCGGTGAAGGCGACGATCAGGCCGACATAGCGGTTCCCCTCCTCCGCCGGGTAGTCCGGGTCGTGCTCCGTGAAGGGGTCTGCGACCTCCTTCACGAGGATCGTGCCGAGGACGGTCCCCGCTTCGTCCGCGATCGGTACCTCCGTGCCTGCCTCCTGGGCAGCGGCGGGGAGAGCGCCGGCGACGAGCGCGGCGGTGATGGCGGCCGCGGCGATCGCGGCGCGGATCGGGTGGCTGGACCGACGCATGCTGGCGTGCGCTCCCTTCGCATGGGCCGCCGGGCTCTCCTGGGTCCGCCGGGCAGGTCGCGGCGGCGGGTGGCGGACCGCCCGACTCTACGCGACCGCGCGGCGGCGCGCCACCTGTCGCGGGATACTGGAGCGCGGTCCGGACGGCACGATCCGGGCGGAGGGGAGAGGGACGGATGCGGGGACGGCGGAGGCTCGGGGCGGGCGTGGCGCTCGCGTGGCTGGCCGCGTCCCTTCTCGTCCCCGCGGTCGCGGTGGCCCAGGAGCCCGGCGCACCGGCCTGCCTCCCGCCGGAGAGCGCCCTCGCGACCACGGCCGGGGCCCCGGCGACCGCCACACGGACCGTGACGGACACGGAGGGCGGCACGCTCCGGGTGACGGAGGCAGCCGCGGGCGCCGATGCCGCCGGGGTCGCGGTGGACGCCACGGATACCTGGGGCCGGATCGCGGTCGCCGCCCGCGAGCAGGGAACGCTCACGATCCGTTACGGACGCTCGGAAGCGCTCACGGAAGCGTGCACGATCGCGCTGGACGGGCGCCCCTCGGATGTCGCGATCGATCCGGAGACCGGGGTCGCGCTCGTCACCCTCCTCGACCTCCCGGCCCTCGCGCTCGTGGACGTGCGCACGGAGCCCGGGCGGATCGTGGGGCGCGTGGAGCTCCCCGCTCCCGGCGGCCACGTGGCGCTCGACCCGGGCACGCGGCGTGCGTGGGTGACGCTCCCGGAGGCGGGGCTCATCGCGCTCGTGGCGCCGGACCCGGCGGCACCGGCCGGCTGGAGCCTGGCCGGGACCACCCCAGCCGGCGCCTGGCCGCAGCTCCTCGCCGTGGATGCGGAGCGCGGCCGGCTCATCGTCTCGGCGCAGGGGCAGCCCCCGAGCGCGGAGGAGGACCAGGGGCTCGGCGCGGTCCTCCGCTTCACCCTGGGACCGGACGGCATGCCCATCCCGGAGGGCGCACCGATCCCCGCGAGCGTCCCCACGGGGGTGGCGATCGACCCGGTGACCGGGACCGCGTGGGTCCTGGAGAACGGCGAGGATCGCGTCCTCTCGCTCGTCTTCCCTGCCGCGGGCGGCGAGCCGGAGGCGACCCGGATCCTCCTCCCCTACGGGGACGAAGCGAAGGGCCTGAACCCGGTGGAGCTCGTCCTCCTCCCCGCGGACCGGGAGCTCGTGGTCACCTTCTCCAGCGCGGTCGCGCCCCCGATCGGGGACGGGCTCCTTGCCGTCCTCCGCCTGGACCCGGAGGGGCGCGCGGTGGTGGACCGGGCGATCCCCGCGCCGCGCCGCACCCGCGGGATCGCGCTCGACCCGGCGAGCGGACGCGTCTTCGTGACCGCGCCGAGCGCGGGGATCGTGGAGGCGATCGACCTGGACGCGCCGTCCGCGCCCCCGCCCCCTCCCCCGTCGATCGCCGAATCGATGCCCAGCCCGCTCCAGGTCTCCCTCGCGCCGGAGGATGTGGCGCGGACGGTGGGGCTCTCGCTCCTCGTCCTCCTCCTCGTTGGCGCGCCGACCCCGCTCTTCAACGAGACGCTGGAGAGCCACGTGGACGAGATCGGCGGCTGGCTCCGCCGGCTCCTCCGCCGCCGGAAGAAGGGTGTGGCGGCGCCGGGCGCCGCGGATGGGGTGCCCGCCACGGACGGGGTCTCCGCTGCGGACCAGGGCTCTGCTGCGGACCAGGGGACCGCCGCGGACCGGGAGGCGTCCGGCGCCCCCGGGCTCCTCGCGCGCGTCGGCGCGGCGATCCGGGCGGTCGCGGCGCACCCCGCGGGGATCGTGGTCTACACGGGGATCGGGGCGCTTATCTACTCCTTCCTCACGCCGGGCTTCCCGGTGGAGAACGGGCTCCTCGTCTTCATCGTCGCGTTCATCGCGCTCGGGCTGGCGATGGCCGCGGATATCCTCCCCGGCGACCGCTACGTGGTCCGCCGCTACCAGGCGCACGGCCACACGCGCGTGGCGCTCTGGACGCTCGGGCTGGCGGCGGGGTGTGTCCTCGTGAGCCGCCTCGCAGACCTCAACCCGGGCTACATGTACGGGATGATCGGGACCTACACCTTCGCGCTCGCGCTCACCCGCGAGGACGAGGGACGGATGGAGGCGCGCGGCGCGGTCGCCCTCCTCGTCCTTGCGCTCGCGGCGTGGTTCCTGCGCATCCCATTCCAGCCCGCGCCCGGGGTCCCGGCGGACGGGGCCGCGGCGATCGTCAACCTCGGTCTCGTAGGGGTCTTCATCGTGTGCGTGGAGAACCTCGTCTTCGGGCTGATCCCGCTCTCCTTCATGCCCGGCCGGCGGATCTTCGCGTGGCACCGGGGCGTCTGGGCGCTCCTGTGGGGGGCGGGGCTCGCGCTCTTCGCCCACGTCCTCGTCTATCCCGTCACGGTGGCGCAGCCGAACCCCGACCCGGCGCAGCTCCACGTGACGCTCGTGGGGGTCCTCATCTACGGCGCGGTGGCGGTGCTGACCTGGCTCGCCTTCCGCGTCCGCGCGGCCCGGCATCCCGTGGAGGGTGGCGCCGGCTCGTGAGCGCGGGCTGGTCCTCGCTCCTGGCGCGCCCGGGCTTCGCGCCGTGGGCGGTGGCGAACGGGGCGCTCTCCGTGAGCTGGACGGTCAGCTCGGTCGCCTTCAGCTGGGTGACGCTCATCGTGACCACGGACCCCTTCGCGGTGGGCGCGGTCTTCGCCACGCGCTTCATCGCGCTCCTCCTCTTCGGCATCCCGGCCGGCGTGATCGCGGACCGGCGGGAGCGGCGCCGGATCGTCATCGGGACGAGCATCGGCGGGGCGATCGCGGCCACGACCCTCGCGGGGATCGCGCTCACGAGCGGCGAGGCGCCGGGTCTGCCGATCCTCCTCGCGGGCTCCTTCATCCTCGGGCTCCTCGATACCCAGCGGATCGCGGCCGGGACCGCGTACACCGTGGACCTCGCGGGCCCTGCGCTCGCCACGAGCGGCCTCGCGATCGTGAACCTGGTGGCGCAGCTCGCGGGGATCGGCGGGAGCGCGGCGGGCGGGGTGATCCTCCGCGACCTCGGGCTCGCCGCCTCCTTCCTCGTCACCGCGGGGGCGCTCCTCCTGGTGGCCGCGATCCTCGCCTTCGCGCCGCGGCCGGGCGCCGAGCACGGCCGGTCCGGGGGTGTGGGCAGAGGCACACCCGTCTCGCTCCGGAGCGCCTTCACCCTCATCCGGCGGGACCGGCTGATCGCGCTCCTCGCGGTCTCGGTCATCCTCGGCGAGATCCTCGCCTTCTCGTCCATCACGCTCGTCCCGGTCTTCACGCGCGACCTGTGGGACGCGGGATCGGACGCCTACGGCTTCCTCGTGGCGGTCCGCGCGGCGGGTGCCGTGGCGGGGCTCGTCCTCCTCATCCGCTTCGGCGCGCGACTCACCACGGGACCGATCCTCGGGGCGCTCGGGGTGGTCATGGGCGTGGCGCTCATCGGCTTCGCGGTCTCGCCCACCCTGCTCGTGGCGCTCATCCCCACGCTCCTCATCGGGGCGAGCTTCGCGACCTGGGATTCGCTCTCCCAGGCGCTGATGCAGCGGGCGACCACCGATGCGGAGCGCGGCGCGGCGATGGGGATCTGGACCTTCGCGGTGGGCGGCGGGCCCGCGGGCTACCTCGCGATCGGCGCGCTCGCCGGGGCCTTCGGGCCGGTGGCGACCCAGGTGCTCTTTGGGGCGCTCACCGTGGCGACCGGGGTGTGGATGCTCCTCGTGCCGCGGATCCGCGCGGCGCGGTAGGAGGGGCCGGGAAAGGCTGCGATAATCGCAAGGCGTGCGCGCCGGCTCGCCGTGAGTCCGGCCGCGCGGACCGGAGGGGACCGTGACGGAGAAGGACGGGCGAGCGGCGGACGGGGCGGAAGCGCACGCCCACGATCACGGGCACGCCCACGGCCACGGTCACCCCACGCCACCGGCACCCGAGGGGACGGAGGCCTGGGGCGAGTGGGTGAAGGATTACTACCGCGACATCGAGACCTACGACTGGGTCGCGGCCACGGACAAGGTCGTGGGGCTGGAGACCTTCTTCCACCGGAAGCGCGCGGGTGAGGCACGGAAGCTGATCAGCCGCTGGGCGGACCCGGCGCGGGGGCGGATCCTGGATGCCGGCTGCGGGACGGGTCTCCTCACGCGCCACCTGCCGGCAGGGTCCGTGGGCGTGGATATCAACCCGCGGAACGTGGAGCTCGCCTCGCGCCGACTCCCTACGCACGAGTTCCTCCTCGCGGACGTGGAGGCGCTCCCCTTCCCGGATGGGAGCTTCGGGACGGTCCTGTGCACGGAGGTGGTGGAGCACATCCCCTTCCCGGACCGCGCGCTCCGCGAGTTCCGGCGGATCCTGGCGCCGGGGGGCGTGCTCATCGGGATGACGCCGGCGAAGAACCCGATCTGGAGCCTCCGCTTCCTCTCCAGCAGCTGCCCGCACTCCGAGCCGTTCCACAACAACTACACGACCACCGAGGTCCGGGAGATGCTCGGCGCGTCCGGCCTTGCGCCCACCTCTATCCGCTACACCTTCGGGCGGCTCAGCGTGGCGTTCGTGGCGGAACGCCGCCCCTGA
>JAFMJV010000048.1 GCA_017853275.1 Chloroflexota bacterium | reverse complement strand
TCGCGCTCGCGATCGGTGGGATCGCGCTCGGCGCGTGGGGCCTCGGCCGGCGGGACGTGGGCTGAGGTCGCCCGTCGCTCAGGGAGCGGTGGGCGGCGGAGGGGAAGCCGGTCCGCTCGTCACCGCGCCCTCGCACGGCCCGGCGGGAGCCAGGGTCGCCACGATCGTCCCCTCCGCGAGGGCCGGCTCGCCGGGGACCGGCCAGGGGATCTGCGCCAGGCCGAGCGGGTCCGTCACGAGCGATCCAAGGGTCGTCTCCGGCCGCCCGTCCCCGTCGAGGTCCAGACCCGGCGCGATCGTCCGGCCGGCGAGACAGGCGTCCGGACCTTCCACCCGGATCGGGACGATCGGCAGACCATCCTCGCCCGTCGTCGCGGGCCCGAGAGCGAGGCGGGTGGGTTCCATCCCGGCCGGGCGGAGGACGACGAGCGGGAAGCGCGCCTGCGCGACGCGGAACCCGCGGGCGGGCCGGAAGGCGGCGACGATCCGGTACGGGGCCACCGCGAGCGCATCGAGACGGATCCGGCACTGGCCGAACCGGTCGAGCCGGCATCCGCCCACGACCCCGGCGTCCGGCCCCCCGGTCCGGAGGACGACCCGGCCGGCGGGGATCGCGCGGCGGCTCACGACGGAGACGGCGACCCGGACCGGAGCCTCCCAGCGGACGCGGTCCCGGGATGCCTCGGCCACGACGCGGACGGGGAGCCGCGCGGCCGCGGAGAGGGTCCCGGAGGAGAAGGTGATGAGCCGGGGAGCCACGGACGAACCGCTCTCCCGGGAGGCGATCCGGATGCCGTCTGCCTGCGTGTCACCCACGGTCCGCGCAGGGATCGCGAGGTCCCAGCGATGGTCCTGGACGATGAGGAAGCTCACCCAGCCGTCCACGGCCCGCGTCCGGACGTGCTCGGTCACATCGATCTGCTTCCAGCCGAGCGAGGTGGAGGTGGTGACGAGCTGGCCGAGGATCCAGGCGCGGACCCCCTGCCCGCGCACGATACCGTTCTCGATCCGGCTCCCGGCGGGGACACCGGAGGCGAGGATCGAGCCGAGCCCGGACCACGAGGCCGAACCCTCGGACCAGGCACCGGCATCGACACCGTAGACATGGGCCTGGATCGTCCCGCTCCGGGAGGTGTTCGCCGCGCGGAGGGTGAGGAGGACCTGGTCCGCGGCCGCGGTCGCGGCGGAGACCGGGAAGCGCAGGAGGACGACCCGGCGCCCGTCCACGGTCCCGTCCGCCCGGACATCCAGGGTCCTGGCGGTGCCACCGGAGGTGGATCCGGCGCCCGATCCGTCGCGGAGGACCGTATCCGCCGTCACGGGGACCGAGGCCGAGGTCCGCGCGCTGCCCGACACCTGGATCCGGACCACGGAGAGCGCCGGCAACGGGAGCTTCGCGATCCGCCCGGAGGCGATCGTCCCGGTCGTGACGACACCACCGCTCGCCCCCGCGCTCACCTCCGAGAGGACGACGCTCGCGCCGGACGGGATCCCGAGCGCGCTCACGTCCAGCGTGAGCGTATGGGAGGAGGTGGACGGGTTGGCGACGATGACGTCCAGCGCCCGTCCCCCGTCCTGGCGGCAGGCGAGGAGCGCGAGGGAGGAGAGGCTCGTCGTGATGCCGGCGAGGCGGCGGCCCGGCGCGCAGGCCGCGGCGATCATCCGCCAGACCTCGGCGCCCTTCGTTGCGCCCCCGTACCGATGCCCGGGGTCGGCGTTCTGGACGTAGTGGGTCCCGTTCTTCGCCACCGGGTAGGTGCCGCCGCTCCGCTCGGTCTGGGCCATCTTGAAGAGGAAGATCTCGCGGACGCCGCGGGCGGTGACGGTCGCCGTGTTGACGGCGAGCTGGACGAAGTCGGCCGGCGTGTCGAGCGTGGCGCTCGTTCCGTCGTAGTCGCTCCCGGTGCGCACGTTGAACTCGGTGAGCGCAAGCGGCAGCACCACATCCGCCGGCAGGTCGGCAGCGATCAGCCCGGCGAGCGAGGAGGCATCCTCTCCGTAGGCGGTCGCGCTGCCGGTGGCGTTCATCGAGTACTTCTGATAGGCGTAGCGGTCCAGGTTCGTCCAGCCGGGATCCACCGTCCCATCCCAGCGGAGGTGCCGGCCGGTGACCGCGGGGCTCCCCCAGTCGGCGTACTTCGACGCCCCATTCGCCGTCCCGGGCGCATAGATCGTCGCCGTGCGGGTCACCCCGTCGCGGGTCGCAGCGTCCGCGACGCCCGCCCGGAGCGCATCCGCGCAGATCCGGAGCCGGCGGAGCCAGTCGGTGGGCGTCATCCCGTTCCAGTTGTTCGGCTCGTTGAAGGTGCCGAACCGGGTGACGCCGTAGCGCGACGACAGAAGGAAGCCCTGGGCGTAGTAGTGCTGCCAGAGCTCCCACATGCCGGCCCAGTCCGCGTCCGAGGAGATCGGGAAGCGGGAGGGGCTCGCGGTGAGGTTGGCGAGGATCTCCACGCCCTGGTCGCGCAGCGCGCCGAAGGCATGGTCGACGGTGAGCTCGTTCGTGTCCCCGGTCGCGGTCCGGTAGCGCTGGATGAAGGCGCTCCAACGGATGTAGGTCTCGTCCGTGGTCCCCGCCGCGACCGCCGCCCCGCGGAGGGCGGTCCGGCGGCTCGCGAAGCTCGCCTGCGATGTGACCCCGTCCCCGGCCGGGGCGAGGTCATCGCTCGGCTCGATATCGGACGGGCTGACGAAGACGCGCGCGTTCGCGAGCCCGGAGTAGCGCCACCAGTCCGCCGCGTTCGACCCCTCCACCCAGTGGCCGAGGTTGTAGCCGAGCCGGGGGACGGGCCCGAGATCGGCGCCGGTGAGCGTGAGCGTGACCGATGCCGCCGCGACCGGTGCCGCGGGAGGGAGGGTCGCGGCAAGCGCGACGAGGAGGGCGATGACGGGGCGACCGAGCCGGCGCATGGTGGGGAGGATGCCGGGATGGAGCGGTCCGTGCGAGCGTGCGGAGGTCCCATCGACCATGAACGATGGTCCCGGCGCAGCGGAGGTCCGGCCGGCGCGCCCCTGCTAGCCTGCGCGCGTGCAGACCGCCGCCCCGGTCCGGATCGTTCCCGCGACGCCCGAGCGCTGGGAGGATGTGGCGCGGCTCCTCGGCGGGGACGGGGATCGCGGCTGCTGGTGCCAGGCGTGGCGCGGGCGGGACACGATCGCGCGGGCGCTCGGTGAGACCCGTCCGGAGACGCTCCGCCGGCAGATGACGGAGCAGCTCCCCCCGCCCGGGTACCTCGCCCTCGCGGACGACGCGGCGATCGGCTGGGCAGGGACGAGCCTGCGGACGACGACGCCCCGGCTCCTGGCGTCACGCACGATCCCCTCGATCGACGACCAGCCCGTCTGGACGATCGGCTGCCTGCGCGTCCTTCCCGGCTCCCGGCGGCGCGGGGTCTCACGCGCGCTCATCGCGGGCGTCGTCGAGGCGGCGCGCGCGGCCGGTGCGCCCGGCGTGGAGGCCTGGCCGATCGACCCCGGAGGGCGGCGCGTGGATGTGGGCCTGGCCTTCGTGGGGATCCTCCACACCTTCCTGGAGGCGGGCTTCCGGCCGGTCGTCGAGACCGCGGCGCGGAGCGCAGGGCTGCCACGCATCCTCGTGCGGCTCGACCTGCGGCGGACCGACGCATGACATCCCCCGTCCTCCGCTTCGAGGCGGAGATCACGCCCGGGATGACGGCACGGGAGCTCGTGGAGCTGGCGCGCCTCGCGGAAGCGGCAGGCTTCGACCGGCTCGGGATCTCCGATGTCCTCCTCTGGCCGGACTGCTTCGTCCTCCTCGGCCTTGCCGCAGCGGCGACGGAGCGGATCGCGCTCGGCCCGATGGTCACGAACCCCTACTCGCGCCACCCGGCGGTCCTCGCCGGCGCGATCGCCACGCTCCAGGACGCGAGCGACGGACGTGCCTTCCTGGGGATCGGCGTGGGCGCGGGGCTGGAGACGATCGGCGAGACCTACCCCCGGCCGGTCCGCCGGCTCCGCGAATCGGTGGCGCTCATCCGCGGTCTCCTCGCGGGCGAGGAGGTGACCCTCGCGGGCGAGACGCTGCAGATCGACCGGGGGCGGATGACCGGGCCGGTCTCCCCCGTCCCGATCGCGATCGGCAGCCGGAGCGAGCAGGTGATCCGGCTCGCGGGCGAGATCGCGGAGACCGCGCTCGTGGGCGGCCGCTACCTCTCGCCCGCGATCGCGGCCCACTACCGCGGCTGGCTCGCCGAGGGAGCGGCCCGCGCGGGCCGGGACCCGTCCGCCATCGAGGTCGCACCGCGCCTCACCCTGTGCATCGCGCGGGATGGCGATCGCGCGCGGCAGAGCGTGAAGCGCTACGTGGCGCACTACGTGGACCTCATCCGGCCCGCGGAGCTGGACCTCGACCCGGCCTGGCTCGCGCGCGTCCGGGCCGCGCTCGCGCGCTCGAGCGGCTGGTACTTCTCCGTGGACCGCCACGATGACCCGGAGATCGACACCCTCATCGATGACGGGCTCGTCCGGCGCTTCGCGATCGCGGGGACGGCCGAGGAGTGCGTCCCGCAGCTCCGCGCGGCGCTCGCGCTCGGCTTCACCACGGCGAGCCTGAACCTCGCGGCGCCGCTCGGCGGCACGCTCGCGGACGGGCTTCGGGAGACGCTGGAGGGAGCGGGCGAGCTGCTCGCGGCCGTGCGCGGCGGCTGAGCGCCGGAGGAGAGGCTCCCGGGGTCAATCCGCGCGCGCAGGCGCTGCGATACGTGCGCAGTCGATGCGTCGCGCCCGCGGGGCCCAAAGGGCGCGGATGAGCAAGGGCCGCTTGGGAGGGTTTCGGTCCATGACGTTGTCCCTTGACCAGTTCAACCTGGTCTACAACTCGCTCTCGCTGGCGGTGGCCGCGATGGGCGCAGCGTTCGTCTACTTCCTGCTCGCACGGCAGTCGGTCCACGAGAAGTACCGCCTGGCGGTGACGATCTCGGCGCTCGTCGTCCTCGTCGCCTTCTACCACTACATGCGGATCTTCGACTCCTGGAACCACGCCTTCGTCTACGACCCGGCGACGATGAGCTACACGTCCGGCGTACCCGGCACGCTCCCCTTCAACGAGGGCTACCGGTACGTCGACTGGCTGATCACCGTCCCGCTCCTCCTCACGGAGCTCGTCCTCGTCCTGAAGCTGAGCAAGGACGTCACGAAGTCGCTCCTCACCCGGCTGATCATCGCGGCGATCGCGATGATCGTCCTCGGGTACCCGGGCGAGGTCTCGCCGGTCACGGAGAAGCTCTTCGAGTTCGGCCCGCGCGGCATCTGGGGCATCCTGAGCACGATCCCCTTCCTGTACATCCTCTACGTCCTCTTCACCGAGCTGACGAAGTCGCTCGACCGCCAGCCCGAGGCGGTGAAGAACCGCGTCTTCTGGCTCCGGATCATCGTCCTCGCGACCTGGGGCTTCTACCCGATCGCCTACATCGTCCCGATGGTCATCTCCGACCCGGCGACGGCCGAGGTGATCCGGCAGGTCGGCTACTCGCTCGCGGACATCCTCGCGAAGCCCGCCTTCGGCATCGTCGTCGTGGGCATCGCGATGATCAAGTCCGAGGAGGAGAAGGCCGCGGCCTGACCCCGGCGGGGTCGCGGATGACCCCGAGCGCATCACGCGCAGACCGACCCCCGGCGTCATCGACCGCCGGGGGTCGCGGATTCCCGGCAGGTCCGCCCGGCAGGGGCGCTTCGGGCGGGAGGGACGGGGACGACCGGTCCCGGGCCTGCCACGATGGGCCCACGATGGCCACGCTCCCCGGCATCCGGGCGCTCCCGGACGCCGTCCACACGCTCCCCGTCCCCGACGTCGCGGCCGCCCTGGACGTGGACCCGGTGACCGGTCTCGCGAGCGCAGAGGCAGAGCGTCGCGCCACGGAGGCGGGCCCGAACGAGCTCGACCCGACCCGCCGCGAGCCGCTCTGGCGGATGATCCTGGAGGCGGCGACCGAGCCCTTCGTCCTCATGCTCCTTGCGGCGGGGATCCTCGCCGTCCTCGTGGGCGAGGTCCGGGACGGGCTCCTTGTCCTCGTCGGGCTCCTTCCCATCGTGGGCGCGGATGTCATCACGGAATACCGCGGGGAGCGCGCCCTGGAGGCGCTCCGTGCGGCAAGCGCGCCGGTGGCCCGGGTCCGGCGGGACGGGAAGGTGGCGTCGATCCCCGCGGTGGCGCTCGTCCCGGGCGACCTCGTCCTCCTCCAGGCGGGCGATGTCATCCCCGCGGACCTGCGGATCGCGCGGGCGGACCGGCTCCTCGTGGACCGCGCGGTCCTCACCGGCGAATCGATCCCCGAGGAAGCCCAGGTCGCCCCGGATCCCGCGGACGCCCCGCTCGCGTCGCGGCGCGCGATCGGCTACGCCGGGACGAGCATCGTCGGCGGGCGCGGCGAGGGGATCGTGGTGGCCACCGGCCAGGGGACGGAGCTGGGCCGGATCGCGGGGAGCCTGGGGACGAAGGAGCGCCGCCGATCGCCGCTCCAGCGGGAGCTCGACCGGCTCGTGCGGATCCTCCTCGTGGTCGCGATCGGGCTCATCGTCTTCACGACGGGGATGGGCTTCCTCCGCGGCCATCCGCTCGGCGAGAACATCCTCGCGGGGATCTCGGCCGCGATCGCGGCGATCCCGGAGGAGCCGCCGATCCTTCTCGCGGTCATCCTCGGACTCGGCGCCTACCGGCTCCTCCGGCGCGGCGTCCTCGTCCGGCGCCTGAACGCGGAGGAGACGCTCGGCGCGGTCGACCTGATCATCACGGACAAGACCGGGACGCTCACCCAGAACCGGCTCGTCGTCTCGTCCGTCCGGACCCCGGACGGATCCGTGGAGGACCCGGAGCGACGCAGGCTCCACCTGGAGGAGGCGCTCCGCGCGGAGGAGGACGCGTGGCCGGGCGAAGGGGTCGCGCCCGGATCCTTCACCCGCGCGCTCCGGACCGCGGTCTTCGCCGCGGGCGGCCGGACGGAGCTCGACCCGGCGGACCTCCTCGCGGGCGAGCCCGCCTCCGCCGCCCTCCCGATCAGCCGGACGCGCGCGCGGGATGGGGACGGGATCGAGGAGCTCGCCCTCGGTGCGCCGGAGGTCGTCCTGGACTGGATCGCGTCGGACGGGACGGACGCGGCGGCGCACGCGCGCTGGCGGGAGCTGATCGACCGTTCGGCGGCCGCCGGTGAGCGGCTCGTCGCGCTCGCGCGCAAGGCCGACGGCGGGAGCTGGGAGCCGCGCGCGCTGATCGGCTTCTCCGACCCGATCCGGCCCGCGATCGGCGATGCCCTCGCGACCGCCCGCAGCGCGGGGATCTCCGTCCTCGTGGTCACCGGCGACCATCCGCTCACCGCGGGCGCGATCGCGCGGGAGGCCGGGCTGGAGGCGCAGCGGATCGTCACGGGCGAGGAGCTCGCCGGCTGGGACGATGCCCGGCTCGCCACGGAGCTCCCCGACCTCCACGTGGTGGCGCGGAGCACACCGGATCAGAAGCTCCGCCTCGTGCGCGCAGCCCGGGCACAGCACCGGATCGTCGCGGTGACGGGGGACGGCGTGAACGATGCGCCGGCGCTCCACGGGGCGGATGTCGCGGTGGCGATGGGGAGCGGGACGGCGGTCGCCCGCGAATCGTCCGATCTCGTCCTCGGCGACGATTCCTTCGCGACCCTGATGTATGGGCTGGCCGAGGGCCGCCGGATCGTGGACAACGTGCAGAAGGGGCTCGTCTTCCTCATCTCCACCCACGTCGCGTTCCTCGGCTTCATCCTCCTCAGCACGATCGCCGTGGCGGAGCGCGCCGTCCTCCTCCCGCTCCAGATCCTGTGGATGGAGCTCTTCATCGACCTCGCGACCTCCGCCGCCTTCGAGCGCGAGCCCGCGGAGCCGGACCTCATGCGCCGCCCCCCGCGGCACGCCGAGAAGCCGCTCCTCACCTCCGGCCTCCTCATCCGCCTCTCGGCCGCCGGTGCCTGGACGGCAGCGGGGGCGCTCGTCCTCGTCCTCACCCACGACGGCGGCTTCGAGCACGCCGCGTGGCTCGCCTACACCGCGCTCGTCGTGGGGCAGTGCGTCCGCGCCTACGCGAACCGGAGCGTGCGCCAGCCGATCCACCGGCTCCCGGCGAACCGGCTCCTCCTCGGTGCCTGCCTCGTCGCGGTCGGGATCCAGGTCGCGATCCCCTACCTCCCGCCGCTCGCGGAGGCCTTCCGGGCGACCCCGCTCGACCTGACCGACTGGCTCCTCGTCCTCATCGTCGCCTTCGCGCCGGCCCTCCTCGCGGAGATCATCCGGACGCGCGGGGCCGGCCGCGTCACCTGGGTCGCCTGAGCCGGGGGGCCGCTATCCTCGGACCGATGAGCCCGACGACCCGCGCGCACACCACGAGCACCCTCGCACGGGACCCGGCGATCGGGTACCGGCAGGATCCGGGCACCCGCTGCCCGGCCTGACCCGCGCGGACCGGCACATGACCACGATCGTCATCGCCGGGGGCGGCGCGGCCGGCCTTCTCGCCGCGATCGCGCTCGTCCGGCACCCGGCGCCAGGGCCACGCCGGATCGTCCTCGCCGAGCCCTCGGGGGAGCCCGGCGCCGGGGTCGCCTACGGGACGCGCTCGCCCTCGCATCTCCTCAACGTCCGGGCCGCCGCGATGAGCGCGCTCCCGGACGATCCGGGCCACTTCCTCGCGTGGTGCCGGGACGAGGGCCTCGCGGTCTCCGGCCCGGACTTCGTGGCCCGCCAACGGTACGGGCCCTACCTGCGGGCGACGCTTGCTGCGGCGCTCGCTGCGGCCGGGTCCGCGGTCCGCGTGGAGCTCCGGAACGACCGGGTGATGCAGATCCGGGCGGATGGGGCCGGGGTCCTGGTGGCGATCGGGGCCACACCCATCCCCGCGGACGCGGCGATCCTCGCGACCGGCCATCCGCCGGCGCGCCCGGCCTGGCTTCCGGACGACCCCCGGGCGATCGGCGACCCCTGGGCCGCCGGCGCGCTGGAGCGCATCGACCCGGACGGAACCGTCGTCATCGCGGGGAGCGGCCTCACCGCCGTGGATCTCGCCCTCGCGCTCGCGGACGCGGGTCACCGGGGGCGGATCCGGCTCGTCTCCGGCCACGGGCTCCTTCCGGCCGTCCACGCGGAGGGTCCGCTGCCGGCACGTCCGGCGGCGATCGCCCCCGGCGACCCGGGAAGCGACCGGATCCGGACGATCGCCCGCGCGCTCCGCGCGGATGCCGCTGCAGCAGACGACTGGCGCCAGGCGGTGGACGCGCTCCGGCCGGTCACCGTGGCGCTCTGGCACGGCCTCCCGGATGCGGAGCGCCGGCGCTTCCTCCGCCACGGGCTCCGCGCGTGGGAGGTCCACCGTCACCGGATGGCCCCGGAGATCGCGGCGCGGGTGGCAGCGCTCCGGGGGGCGGGACAGCTCAGCGTGGAACGTGGCCGGATCATCTCCGTCCGAGGCGAGCCCGCGGCGCTCCAGGTGACCACGCGCTCCGGCGGCCGGATGGAGACGCAGGTCACGGATGCGCTGATCGCCGCGACCGGCCCCGCCACGGACCCCGCCGCCGACCCCCTCCTTGCAGCGCTGATCGCGGCGGGGATGGCCCGGCCCCACCCGCTCGGGATCGGCCTGGACGTGGAGCCGGACGGGGTCCTCCGCCGGGCGGATGGGCGTCCGTGGCCGGCGGTCCGCGCGGTCGGCTCGCTCCGGAAGGGGGCGGAGTGGGAGGCGACGGCCGTCCCCGAGCTGCGGCTCCACGCGCGGGAGGCCGCCGACGCCCTCCTCCGGGATGGCTGACCCTCCCCTATCATCGGGCACGCGGGCACCCGCCTCAGCCATATCCCCGGAGGACCGATGCGCCGGACCATCCATGCGATCGCCGTCGCGGCGCTCGCGATCACGCTCGTCGCCCCCGCCGCCCAGGCCGCCGAGCTCACGAACGAGGAAGCCGCGGCCGTCTGGCGTGCGGCATCCTGCCCCTCGAACCTCGCCGAGACCGCCTTCCTGGACGCGGTGGCCGCGGCCGGGATCGAGGATGGCGATCCGCTGACGGATGACCTGCGCGCGCTCGCGGCCGCGTGGGAACCCCGGCTGCGCCACGTGGTCGCGCGCCTCGGCTACCCGCCGGCGCCGTGGCCGGAGGAGATCGGCTGGGACGTCATGGGCGTGGTCGCCGCGATCGAGGCGCAGGCGGACCGCGTGGGGCTGCTCACGCGGGCCGGCTCCACCTGGGAGGCGCCGATGTCGGACGAAGAGACGGCGGCCCTCAAGGTGATCGTGGACCGCGTCCGGACCGCGATCGGCCTTCCCCTCGACAGCGACTGCACCGCGGCGGACGACGCGCCGGCCGAGCTCTCCATGGAAGAGGCGCGCGCGCTCTGGCTGGATGCCCAGTGCCCGCGGACGGTGGCGCTCGTCAACGAGCATTCGCCGGCAACGAAGGCGGCGGGCGAGGCCTACGCCTTCGGGGAGCCGCTCCCGGCGTCCGTGGCCGCGAGCTTCCTGAAGCTCGTCGTGCTGCAGACGCGGACGAAGGAGCTGCTCTCCCACCCCGTGGCCCCATGGCCCGCGGTCGTGGCGAACGAGATCCCCGTGCTCGTGCGCTTCATCACGCGGATGGACCTGTTCTACAGCCAGGCAGCCCTGGGGCCGCTCAGCGAATGGAACATCCGCGAGGAGCTGACGGTGGCCAACGAGGCGGCCGCCCGCGTCCGGACGGCGCTCGGGATCGATGACCCCGTGAAGGCCTGCGGCCTGGAGGGCTGAACCGGATACGGCGCCGGTCAGCCCGACCGCCGGGGGCCGCCCCGGCTCCCGGTCACCTCTCGGCCGGCAGGCCCGTGAGCCAGAGCGAGACCTGGTCGTGGACCGGCAAGCCGACGAGCCCTGGCCGGCGTTCCGCGCCGTCGGCTCGCTCCGGAAGGGGGGCGGAGGGAGAGGCGACGGCCGTCCCCGAGCTGCGGCTCCACGCGCGGGAGGCCGCCGACGCCCTCCTCCGGGATGGCTGACCCTCCCCTATCATCGGGCACGCGGGCACCCGCCTCAGCCATATCCCCGGAGGACCGATGCGCCGGACCATCCATGCGATCGCCGTCGCGGCGCTCGCGATCACGCTCGTCGCCCCCGCCGCCCAGGCCGCCGAGCTCACGAACGAGGAAGCCGCGGCCGTCTGGCGTGCGGCATCCTGCCCCTCGAACCTCGCCGAGACCGCCTTCCTGGATGCCGTGGAGGCAGCGGGCATCGAGCCGGGCGAGCCGCTCACGGACGACCTGCGGGCGCTCGCGGATGCGTGGGTGCCGCATCTTCGCCACGTCGCCGTGCGCTTCCTCTACCCGCCGGCGCCGTGGCCGCTCGAGATCCGCTGGGATGTCTCCGGGGTCGCCGCGACGATCGCGGAGGAAGCCGACCGAGTGGAGGCGCTCGTCGCGCCCGGGTCCACGTGGATCGCGCCCCTCTCGGATGCGGAGGCCGCGGAGCTGAAGGTGGTGGTGGACCGGGTCCGGACCACCCTGGGGCTGCCGCTCGCGAGCGACTGCACCGCGGCGGACGATGCGCCCGCCGAGCTCGGCATCGATGCCGCGCGGGCCGCCTGGCTCGATGCGGTCTGCCCGCGCAACCTCGTGGCCAGGAACGAGTACATGCCGGCGGCGAAAGCCTCCGGTCTCCCGGTCACCTACGGGGAGCCGCTTCCGGAGGCGATCCTCGGGCCGATCGGCCGGCTGGTCGACGCGATCGACCGGGCGGCGGCGCTCATCGCGGCGCCTGCTGCACCGTGGCCGGCCGCCGTGGCGGCCGAGGTCCCCGCGATCGTCGCCTACTTCGGGCGTGAGGCATCGGCCTGGCGCCAGGCATCGATGGAGGGAGCCCGCTTCGCCCCGCCGCCCAAGGAGGCGGATGAGGCCTTCCGGGCCGGGGCGGCCCGGGTCCGGGCGGCGCTCGGGATCGAGGACCCCGACGCGGCCTGCAAGGCCGCGCGCTGAGACCGGCGGGGGCGGACGATCAGCCCCCCGCGAAGCGGTCGGTCGCGTCCAGGAGGAGGTCGAGGATCCCCGGCTCGTCGAAGGCGTGCCCGGCATCCGGGACAAGGTGGAAGTCCGCCTCCGGCCACGCGCGATGGAGGTCCCACGCGGAGCGGACGGGGGTCGCGAGGTCGTAGCGACCCTGGATGATCACGCCCGGGATGTGGCGGATCCGGTCCACGTCGCGGAGGAGCTGCCCCTCCTCCAGCCATGCGCCGTGCGTGAAGTAGTGGTTCTCCACGCGGGCGAAAGCGAGCGCGAAGTCGTCCTCGCCATAGTGCGCGGAGAGGTCCGGGTCGGGGAGGAGGGTGATCGTTGATCCCTCCCAGACGGACCACGCCTTCGCCGCCGCGATCCGGACGGCCGGGTCATCCCCGGTCAGCCGGCGGTGGTAGGCGCCGATCAGGTCGCCGCGCTCCGCCTCCGGGATCGGGGCAAGGAAGGCCTCCCAGAGGTCGGGGTAGAGCCAGGATGCGCCCTCCTGGTAGTACCAGAGCAGCTCGGCGCGCCGCAGGAGGAAGATGCCCCGGAGGACGAGCGCAGTGACCCGCTCGGGATAGGTCTCCGCGTACGCCAGCGCGAGCGTGCTCCCCCACGAGCCGCCGAAGACGAGCCAGCGCTCCACGCCGGCCATCGCGCGCAGGCGCTCGATATCCGCGACCAGGTCCCACGTCGTGTTCCGATCCAGGGACGCGAACGGACGCGACCCGCCGCAGCCGCGCTGGTCGAAGAGCAGCACGTCATAGCGCGTCGGATCGAAGAGGCGCCGGTGGCGCGGCGAGATGCCGGCTCCGGGGCCGCCGTGGAGGAAGACCGCGGGGGTCGCGCCGGGCGTGCCGGCGCGCTCCCAACGGATCTCGTGCCCGTCGCCCGTGGCGAGCATCCCGCTCGCGTACGGCTCGACGGGCGGGTAGAGCGTGCGACGCCCGGGGGCGGGCACGCCCATCGCGCTACTTCCGGGAGCGGATGTACGCCTCGACCGCCGCGCCGACGTCCTTCGTCTTCGCGTCCCCGCCGAGGTCCATCGTCTTCGGGCCGTTCATGGCGACATGCGCCACGCCGTCGTTGATGAGCTGCGCGCCCTCGTGCTCGCCGAGCGTCTCCATCATCATCGCGGCCGCGATGATCGCCGCCATCGGGTTCGCGGTGCCCTTGCCGGCGCGGCCCGGGGCGGACCCGTGGACCGGCTCGAAAAGGCTGGGGTTCTTGCCCGTGGGGTCGATATTCCCCGAGGCCGGGAGGCCGAGCGAGCCCTGGAGCGCGCCACCGAGATCGGTGAGGATGTCACCGAAGAGGTTGCTCGCCACCACGACGTCGAGCTGCTGGGGGTTGAGCACCATCCGCGCGGCGAGCGCGTCCACGTGCTGGTTCTGGACGGAGACCTCCGGGTACTCCTTCGCGACCTCGGCCACGACCTCGTCCCAGAAGACCATCGAGTAGTTGAGGGCGTTCGACTTCGTCCCGGAGACGAGAGTCTTCTTGCGCTTCATCGCGAGATCGAAGGCGTAGCGGACGACGCGCTCGGTCCCCTTGCGGGTGAAGATCGCGGTCTGCATCACGACCTCGTCCGGCGTCCCGGCGCGGAGCCGGCCGCCCACACCGCAGTACTCGCCTTCCGTGTTCTCGCGGATGCACACGAAGTCGATCTGCTCGGGGGTCCGGTCGCGGAGCGGGCCGTTGATGCCGGGGAGGAGCTTGATCGGGCGGAGGTTGATGTAGAGGTCGAACTTCTGGCGGATCGGCAGGAGCATGTTCCAGAGGGAGACATGGTCCGGGACGCCCGGGAAGCCGATCGCGCCGAGGTAGATGGCGGCCGTGTCGCGCATCCGGTCGAGCGCGTCGTCATCCATCATCCGGCCGTGCTTCGCGTAGTACTCGCAGGACCACGGGAAGTCGACGGTCTCGATGGAGTAGGAGCCGGTGACGTCGCCCGCGGCGCGGATCGCGCGGAGACCTTCCGGGACGACCTCGACGCCGACGCCGTCGCCGGGGATGATGGAGAGACGATGCTTCTTCATGCGCGTCATCCTAGCGGGCGAAGGGCGGGGATTTCCGGCTAGTTCCGACGCAGCGCGAGGTGGTCGGTCTCCACCGCGAGCGGCCGGAGGCCGCGCCCGAGGAGGGTCATCTCGCGGTCCAGGTGCCGCTCCAGGCGCTGAAGCCGGGCGGTCGTATCCGGGACCTCGAGGAGGGCCTGGCGCGCAGGGAGGTCGAGCGCGACGAGCCCGGTGAGCAGCCACGAGACCGCCGTGGGGTCCCCTTCCGCGATGAGCCGGCGCGCCGAGGCGAGGAGGATCGCGCGCCGGAGGGCGTCGCCGCGGACGCCGTCATCGCCCGGCTCGCCGCCCTCCGTCCCGGCGGGGTCGAGCGCCTCGTCCGGATCCTCGCCCTCCACCTCCGGCTCGTCCGGCACCTCTGCGTCCGCAGCGCGGCCGAGATCGACGCGCGACGCGCTCCCCTGGATCCGCTCGAGATAGGCGAGGAAGCGCCGGCCGGTCCGCTCGGCGAGCTCGGCCGCGACGGCCGGATCGCCGCCGAGCGGCTCCGGGAGGTCGTCCACGATCCCCGTGAGCCACGGGTCGCGGCCCGTCTCCAGGCCGGTCACCCGGAAGCGGGTGGTCCCCACGGTGACGATATCCATCCGTCCGTCCGCGTAGCGCGAGACCTGGCGGATCGCGGCGAGCGTCCCCACCTCCGCCACGTGCCCGGCGAGCGGGCCCACCTCCCGGCCGTCCCGGATGAGGACGACCCCGAACGGCTCGCTCCGCTCCAGGCAGCGCCCGATCATCGCCCGGTAGCGCTCCTCGAAGATGTGGAGCGGGAGCGCGATCCCCGGGCAGAGGACGGTGTGGAGCGGGAAGAGCGGGACGGCGCGGGTCATGCGGAGGGCCGGGAATCACGAAGGCGAGCCCGACGGGGCTCGCCTTCCATGCGTCCGGTCCGGGCCGGGCTCAGTGCCGGCAGGACCCGGGGCTCCCCTCGCTCTCCGCGGTCCGGAAGCTGCTGCCGCAGCCGCATCCGGAGACGGCGTTCGGGTTGTTCACCGTGAAGCCGGCGCCCATCAGGGTGTCGAGGTAGTCGATCTCCGAGCCGGTGAGGTGCTGGGTGCTGTTCCGGTCCACGTAGACGCGGATCCCGCGGCTCTCCACCGTGAGGTCCTCGGCGGTGGGCTGGTCCTCCAGCATCATCCCGTAGCGGAAGCCGGAGCAGCCACCGCTGTAGACGTAGACGCGCAGGCCCACGTTGGGGTTCGCCTCCTCGGCGGTCAGCTCCCGGAGCTTGGCCGCGGCGGCCTCGCTGAGGGTGACGAGCGGCGTGGCGTCCGCGATCGGCTGCTGCTGCTGCTGGGGCTCGATCATCGGTGGCATGTCCTCCTGGACCTGTCGGACGCTGCGGGTCGTGCGGGCGCCCGGAAGGAAATCCTAGGCTGCGGGTCGGGTTTCGGCAAGAGCCTGCCCCGGAGGGCGGGCGTCAGGCCTCCGGACGCTCCACGAGGGTGGCGATCCCCTGGCCCACCCCGATGCACATCGCGGCGAGACCGAGCCGCCCGCCGCGCCGCGCCAGCTCGTGGACGAGCATCGTCATCAGGCGCGCGCCGCTCATCCCGAGCGGGTGGCCGAGCGCGATCCCGCCGCCGTTCACGTTCACCTTCTCCGGGTCCAGGGCAAGCTCCCGGATGCACGCCACGCTCTGGCTCGCGAAGGCCTCGTTGAGCTCCACGAGGTCGATCTCCGCGACGGTCCGTCCCTCGAGGGCAAGGAGCCTGCGGACCGCGGGGACCGGCCCCATCCCCATCATCTCCGGCGCGATCCCGGCGACCGTGGTGCGGACGACGCGCGCCATCGGACGGAGCCCGAGCGCCCGCGCCCGCTCCGCCTCCACGAGGAGGAGGGCGCCGGCGCCATCGTTCAGGCCGGAGCTGTTCCCCGCCGTCACCGAGCCACCCTCGCGGAAGGCGGCCGGGAGCCGGGCGAGGTCGTCTGCGGTCACCTCCGGACGCGGGTGCTCATCCCGTTCCACGAGCGTCAGCTCGCCGCGTGGGCCGCGCACGGGGACCGGGACGATCTGATCGGCGAAGCGGCCCGCGGCGATCGCGGCGGCGGCGCGCTGCTGGCTGCGGAGCGCGAAGGCGTCCTGCTCCTCCCGCGAGACGGCGTGGCGCTCCGCCACCCGTTCGGCGGTCTCCCCGAGCGAGACCGCGTGGCCCGCCTCGCGGAGGGCCGGGTTGACGAGCCGCCAGCCGAGCGTCGTATCCACGAGGACGTGGTCCCCGCGCTCGAAGCCGGCCTCGGGCTTCGGGAGGACCCAGGGCGCGCGGGTCATCGATTCCACCCCGCCCACAAGGACGATCTCCGCCTCGCCCGCCGCGATCGCCTGCGTGCCCGTGGCGATCGCCTGGAGGCCGGAGCCGCACAGCCGGTTCACCGTCTGGCCGGGGACCTCCACGGGGAAGC
>JAFMJV010000047.1 GCA_017853275.1 Chloroflexota bacterium | reverse complement strand
GGTCCGCCGTATCGATCAGGTCATCCGCGGCCGCCGGGCTCGGGCACGGCGACGGATTGGGGCAGTCCTTGTGCTTGGCCGGGTCCCAGGTCTCGCCGGCGGCGACGTTGGGGCAGACCGGGCGGCACTCGTGGTTGGGATCGGCCGGGTAGTAGGTGTCGCCGTTGACCGCTGCGCTCGGGCAGGGGCTGGGCTCGGGGGTCCGGCACTTCTCATGGCCGGGATCGCTCGGGTAGTAGGTGTCACCACCGACCACGGGCGTGGGGCAGAGCGGCCGGCACTCGTGGTAGGGGTCGGCGACCTGGTAGCTGTCCCCCTCGACCATCGGGCTCATGCACGGGGTCGGCTTGGGCTTCTTGGGGCAGTCCTTGTGCTTCTCGGGGTCGTAGGTCTCGCCCGCGATGAAGTCGGGGCACCGCTTGTCCGGCTTGCAGTCCTTGTGCTTCTCCGGGTCGTAGGTCTCGCCGCCCACGAAGTCCGGGCAGCGGGGGTCGGGATAGCAGTCGTACTTGTGCTTCGCGGGATCGAAGGTCTCGCCGTCGATGTAGCTCGGGCAGCCCTTGTGGTGGTCGGTGGAGAGAGTGTCGCAGTCGTCGCCGTCGTGGTCGCCGTCGCGGTCGGCGTCGCGGGAGAGGTCGTAGGTGCCGGCAGCGGCGTCCGCGCTCGCGTAGTCGCAGCCGTCGCGGTCGCCGTCGCCGTTGGCGTCGGCGCAGTCGTCACCGTCGTTGTCGCCGTCGCCGTCCCAGTCGCGCAGGGCGATGTAGCTGACCGTGTCCAGGTCGCCACCCCAGCCGCCTTCGCAGCCGTCGATGTCGCCGTCCCGGCTCGGGTCGCCGCAGTCGTCACCGTCGACGTCGCCGTCCGCGTCCGCGTCCCGGCTGGCGTCATACGTGCCGGAGGCGATCTGGCCGCCCCAGCCGCCGGCGCAGCCGTCCGTGTCCCCGTCTCCGCTCCAGTCCTGGCTGGCGCCGCTCTGCATGGCAGAGGTGCCGGCCGATCCGGTGGGCACGGAGACCGTGAGCGCGGTGCTCGCGGCCGAGAAGAGGAGGAGGAATGTCATGAGCGCGGTCATCGCGCTCTGCGCCGACAGGCGGCGGGCTCGGGTGCGCGTCGTGTTGCGCCCCATCGACTGGCTCATCTCTGCTCTCTCTCCCCTATCCCCGCGTTGACGGGTCTTCGTTCCTTGTGGGCAAGGCGTCACGGAGCCCCGTCCGCTCCAAGCGGTCCGGGGAGTATCCGATAGTCCGGGGGCGAATGCAATACCCTCCACGACGGGATCGCCCCCGGGAGGCCCGGGGCCGGTGCTTCCGGGCACCATCCACGCTCCGCACGGTGCCACGGCGGGTCCCATCCCGGGGTAGGACCCCCGGGGGATCGGGGGCAGGACGGGGGTCCCGGAGCTCAGCGGGCGGCGCTGCCGCGGGGGCCCACCTCCACGACGGCCTTGATCGCGTCGCCCCGCTCGCGGAGGCGGTCCCGGACGGCGTCCGGATCGAGGCCGGGGATGCGGTGGGTGATCAGGCCGGCAGCCCAGCCGGGGAGCTCCGCCTCCGCGCGGGCGAGCGTCCCCACGGCAGCGGCGAAATCCACGCGGGCCGCGTTCACCGTCCCCACCATCGCCCGGTTCCAGAGGACGAAGGCCTGGTTCCAGGCGGCGAGGTCCACGGGGACGACGCGCGCCGCGGCGGTCACCGAGGTAAGGAGGAGGACGCCGTTGGGCGCAAGGGCGAGCGCCGACGGATAGACGAGCTCCGCGGCACCGCTCGCCTCCACGACGAGGTCCGCGCGACCCTCGGCGGCGACGAGGCCGGGGAGATCGGTCTCCGCCGCGCTCACGTACCGGGCACCCGCCGCCGTCACGAGCGCGGCATTCCGGTGGGGTGCCGGCCGGCGCGACCAGCAGGTGACGGAGAGGCCGCGAAGACGGAGAGCGAGGACGGCGAGGAGGCCGATCGTGCCCGCGCCCACGACGATCGCGTGGGCCGGCTCCCAGATGTGGAGGCGGCGCTGGACGGCCGCGACCTGGGCGAGCCCCTTCTCGATGACGGACATCGGCTCCATCAGGACGCCGGTCTCGGCGAGGAGGTCCGGGACGGGGGTGAGGAAGGCGGGATCGTCCACGTATTCCTCCACGAGGAAGCCGTGGAGGCCGCGGATCCCGCGCTCCAGGGTGTCGTCATCCGCGGTGAAGTCCTGGAGCCCGACCCGGTCCCAGGCGCTCCGGCCGGGACGGCGGTTGGAGGCGACGACGAGCCGGCCCGGCTGCAGGGCGGGATCGTCCACGCCCGGACCGACCTCCACGATCTCGCCGAGGTGCTCGTGGCCGATGACGAGGAAGTCGTCGCCGGGCGGCCCGTGGCCGAAGGCGCCGGAGGCGACCTCCGCGTCCGTGCCGCACAGCCCGGCGCGGAGGACCCGGACGCGGACCCCGCGTCCGTCCGCCACGGCATCCATGCGCGGGGCGGCGAGCCGGCGGTGGTGGACGGACCAGGGGATCCCGGGGGTGATCGCGAGCGCATCCATCCGCGAGAGCGTACGCCGCCGCGGGACGCGGTGCCGGGAAGACGACGACGCCCCGCCGGGCAGGACCCGGCGGGGCGTCGGAACCGGTTCGATCAGTACTGGAAGAGGATCTCGCGGTACTTGGGCATCGGCCACAGGTCGTCCGCGACGAGCGTCTCCAGGGTGTCCACGACCTCGCGCAGCGCGTTCTGGGCGGGGATCACCTTCTCCTTGAAGGCCCTGGCCTCGGCGTGGACCCCGGCCGCCTTGTGGGCGGTCGCCTGCGCCTTCTCGAGCTTGTCGATCGCGGCGACGAGGTCATCCGCGAGGCCGGCGACCCGGCCGGCGACCGCGGCGATCCCCTTGGAGCCGCCGGCGGCGCCGAGCTGGCCGAGGTAGCGCGCCACGGCCGGGAGGACCATGGAGCGGGCGATGTCGAGCGCCGTGTTCGCCTCGATGTTCTGGACCTTGACGTAGCGCTCCCAGTTGATCTCGGCGCGCGCCTCGAGCTCGCGCTCGGAGAGGACGCCGAAGGAGGAGAAGAGCTTCTTCGCCTTGGCAGTGGAGAGCGCCGGGAGGGCGTCCACCGTGGTCTTGTTGTTCGGGAGGCCCCGGCGGGCGGCCTCGGCGTGCCACTCCTCGGAGTAGCCGTTCCCCTCGAAGAGGACCTGGCGGTTCTCCTTGACGATCGCGGAGAGGACCTTGGTGAGGCCGCCCATGTCGCCGGGCTTCACCTTCTCCAGGGCATCCGCGAGCTGGGCGAGGGAGTCGGCCACGGCGGTGTTGAGGACCGTCTGCGGCCAGTAGATCGGGGCGGAGGAGCCCACGGCGCGGAACTCGAACTTGTTCCCCGTGAAGGCGAACGGCGAGGTCCGGTTGCGGTCCGTGGCGTCCCGGCTGAGGACGGGGAGGGAGGTGACGCCGAGCTCGACATCGCCGCCCTTCTTGGAGGCCTTGGCGGCACCCTTGCCGAGCTGCGCCACGACGTCCTCGAGCTGCGAGCCGAGGAAGATCGACATGATCGCCGGCGGCGCCTCGTTGGCACCCAGGCGGTGGTCGTTCCCCGCGTCCGCGATCGCGGCGCGGAGGAGGTCGCCGTGGACGTTGACGGCGCGGATGACCGCCATGAGGAAGGCGAGGAACTGGGCGTTCGCGTGCGGGTCGTTGCCCGGGTCGAGGAGGTTCTCGCCCTCGTTCGTGCCCATCGACCAGTTGTTGTGCTTGCCGGAGCCGTTGATCCCCGCGAAGGGCTTCTCGTGCATGAGGAGCGCGAGGCCGTGCTGCGGCGCGAGGCGGCGCATCGTGCCCATGACGAGCATGTTGTGGTCCGAGCCGACCGAGGTGGCCTCGTAGACCGGCGCCATCTCGAACTGCGCCGGGGCGACCTCGTTGTGGCGGGTCTTGGCCGGGATGCCCAGCCGCCACAGCTCCCGGTCCAGGTCCATCATGAAGGCGAGGATCCGCTCCCGGATCGAGCCGAAGTACTGGTCCTCCAGCTCCTGGCCCTTGGGCGAGGGGGCGCCGAAGAGGGTCCGGCCGCAGAGGAGGAGGTCCGGCCGCTGCTCCGCGAGCCGGCGGTCCACGAGGAAGTACTCCTGCTCGGGCCCGATGTTCGTGAAGACGCGCGTGGCGCTCGTGTTCCCGAACCAGCGCAGGATGCGCAGGGCCTGCTTGCCGAGCGCCTCCTGGGAGCGGAGGAGCGGGATCTTGTGGTCCAGCGCCTCACCCGTGTACGAGACGTACGCGGTGGGGATCGTGAGGGTGACGCCGTTCGGCTCCACCTGGAGGAAGATCGGGCTCGTCACGTCCCAGGCGGTGTAGCCGCGCGCCTCGAAGGTGGCGCGGATCCCGCCCGAGGGGAAGGAGCTCGCGTCCGGCTCGCCCTGGACGAGGTTCTTGCCGGAGAACTCGGCCATCGTGCGCGCCTCGCCCTGGGGGTTCAGGAACGAGTCGTGCTTCTCCGCCGTGGAGCCGGTCATGGGCACGAACCAGTGCGTGTAGTGGGTGGCGCCCTTCGCCATCGCCCACTCCTTCACGCCGTGCGCCACCGCGTCCACGATCGCCGGGTCGAAGGGCTCGTGGCCCTCGATCGTCCGGCGCAGCTTGCGGAAGATCGGCTTGGCGAGGTATTCGCGCTGGGCGTCCTCGCCGAAGACGTACTGGCCATAGATCGCCTGGCCGGCGTGGTCCAGGTAGTTCTGGGTGGAGGCCACCTTGTGGGCGGCGATCGCGGCGATCGCGTCAGCGCGTGCGGTCATCGGTCTCCTGCCTTGCGGGCTGCTGGTGCGCGGATTTCGCAGGGCGGGCGTGTCCGGATGGCGCACGCGCCCCTTCGTGGGGGCAATCTACGGGCGGGGGCGGTTGCGGTTCAGTACCGGGAACGGGAAGTCCCGGAGCCGTTTCCGGGCGCTGCTCCGGCGACTCCTGCGGCGGCCGGGAGGGGCTCCGCGGCAGGCAGCGCGCCACGCGCGAGGAGGAGCTCGGAGACCGCGCGGTGCTCGCGGCCGAGGTCCACGTGGCGGTCGCCGAGGAGGGCGAGCGCGATCGTCCCGTCCTCCACCCGCGCCCAGACGCGCCGGCGCGGGAAGTAGAAGGTGAGGACGAGCCCCACGATGAGGAAGCCGAAGGCCGCCCAGACGATCGGCTGGCCGGGGTCGTTGCGGATGACCATCCCGGTCCACGCGCTCGTCCCCTCGAAGCGGATCGCGACCCCGCCGGTCTGCTCCGGCCGTGCCTCCTCGCCGGGGGCGAGGGCGCCCTGGAAGAGGGTCCGCGTGCCGCCCGTGGCCGGGTCGTCCACGACCCCCTGGACCACGAGGCGCGACCCGCCCTCCGCCGCCCGGTCGATGACGATGAGGAGGCCGGTGGCGGTGCCGGGGATCGTGAGGAAGCCCTGGGGGCGTCCCGCGATCTCGCCCGCGAGGATGACCGGCCCCGTCCAGAGGAGCGCGCCGGCCGCGTCCCGGATCGTGAGGTCCGCGGCGGGCCCGAAGGTGTTCTGGTGGAAGCGGTATCCCTCGAGCTCGAGCGGCTCGTTCACCCGGATCGTCCGGCGCGCGATCCGTTCCCCGTCCCGGTAGACCGCGAGGTCCGTGCGGAAGTCCGCGAAGGTGCCGTCCGCGCGGCGCGGCGCCTGGAAGTCGAGGACCTTCACGAGGAGGTTCCCGGGGGTCCCCACCGGCCGCACCGGCGCGGACTGCCCGACGCCCACGAAGACGACCGTCTCGAAGCCCGCTGCCGCGCTCACGGCGCCCGCGCCGAGGAAGGCGATGAGGCCGAGATGGGTGAGGAGCGTGGCGAGCTTCAGGTACTGGTAGCGGTCCCCGTAGACCCACGCGACGCTCCCGTCCGGGCTCGTGGCGCGGCGGACGGAGAAGCGCCGGGCGCGGAAGGCGGCCGCGATCGCGTCCGGATCGAGGGGGCCGGCCGCGAGCCGCGAGCGCTCCGGGAGGACCGGATCGAAGAAGCCCGCGGGCTGCTCCACCACGACGTGATGGAGGCTGTGCCAGAGCCGGGGGGTGCGGTCGATCGTGCAGCAGATGATCGCGACGACGAGGACGCTGAGGAGGAGGATGAAGCCGGGCGTGGTGAAGACGCGGAAGAGCCCGAGCGCATCGAAGAGGGCGACGAGCGGCGGGCCGAGCGGGATCCCGGCCACGGAGAGCGTGCTCCACGCCTCCTCCATGCGCAGGAGCTCCGCCTCCCAGGCGCCCGGGTCACCGATCGCGGCGGAGGGGAACTGGCGGACGAGCGTCCCGGCGAGCCCGGCGAGCGCGATGAGGAGGATGAGGAGGACGGCGAAGCGGACGCTCGTCAGGGTCCGCCAGGCGGCTGCCCCGAGGCGCGCGGGGAGCGGCCCCGGGCCGGACCGGCGGCGCGCCTGGGCCGTGGTGGTGGCGCCGGCGATCGCGGTGGCTCCCCGTCCCTGCCCGGTCAGGCGGCCGTGCCCGCGGCGAGCGCCGCGAGGAGGTCGCGCTCCAGGTCCGCCGGATCCTCCAGCCCCACGGAGATCCGCACGAGCCCCTCGGGGATCCCGGCACGGGCGAGGCCCTCCGCGTCGTACTGGCGGTGGGTGTGGGAGGGCGGGTGGACGGCGAGGGTGTGGACGGATCCGAGCGAGGCGGTCCGGGGCGGGATCGTGAGGGCATCGATGAAGGCGGCCGCCTGCGCGCGCGAGGCGAGCTCCGCGGTGAGCATCCCGCCCCCCGTGTGGAGGATCCGCGCGGCGACCTCCGCCTGGGGATGCGAGGGGAGCCCCGGATAGCCCACGCGGATCACCTCGGGTCGGCCCTCGAGGAGGCGGGCGAGCCGGAGCGCGCGCTCGGCGTGGGCCGCCATCCGGACATGGAGCGTCTGGATCCCGCGCAGGACGAGGAAGGCGCTGAAGGGGGCGACGATCCCGCCGGTATCCGTGGCCACCGAGCGGACCGCTGCGATCGCCGCGGCGCTCCCGGCCACGACCCCCGCGACGACGTCCGAATGACCGCCGAGCCACTTGGTCGCCGATTCCACGACGAGGTCCGCGCCGAGCTCGAGCGGCCGGCAGACCCACGGCGAGGCGAAGGTGTTGTCCACGACGACCGTGGCGCCGGCCGCGTGCGCGAGCGCGGAGAGCGCGGGGAGGTCACCCACGACGAGGGTGGGGTTGGAGATCGTCTCGAGGTAGAGGACGCGCGTGCGCGGGACGAGCGCCGCACGGACCGCGTCCAGGTCCGTGGGGTCCACGAAGACCGTCTCCACGCCGAGCCGGGCGAGGATCCCCGTCAGGAGGGCGCGGGTGCTCCCGTAGACCGCGCGGGTGGCGACCACCCGGTCGCCGGCGGAGCAGAGGGAGACGAGCGCAGCGTGGATCGCGCCCATCCCGGAGCCGAAGGCGAAGCCCGCTTCCCCGCCCGCGATCTCGGCGTAGGCGCGGCCGAGCGCGTCCGCGGTGGGGTTCTCGATCCGGGCGTAGGCGAAGCCGGGTGTCCGGTGGGCGAGGATGTCGGCGAGCTCCTCGCTGTCCTCGGCGGCGAAGGCGGCAGCCTGGTAGATCGGGACGGAGGTCGCGGCCTGCCGGACCTCCGGGGGCGTGGAGGCGGCGGCGATCGCACGCGTGCCGAAGCCGGCGCGGGCCCGGGGGTCGTCCATGCCGGAATGCTACACCGGGGTGCGGGCCGCTCCGGCCGGGCGGTCAGCGGGCGCGGTCGTCCGGGTCGATGGGGAAGACGACGTAGCGCCGGCCCCCGGGCTCCTCCACCGTGGTGGGACCGGGACGGCCGGAGCTCCCCCACGTCCCCGTCCCCGCCTCGCGCGGAGCGGCGGGCAGCTCCGGGGAGGACCCGGCGGATGCCTCCCAGGGGGCGAGGGGCTGCGGCGGGAGGGAGGGGCGGCGCTCGCTCGGGAGACGGGTGGGGCGGCGGTCGTCCAGCGGGGTCTCCGCGTCCTCGTCCCGCTCGCGGAGCGCGGGGATCGGCGTGGCGACCCGCTCCGTGCGCGTGGCGTAGCCGACGATCTGGTTCTTGCCGCGCCGCTTCGCCTCGTACATCGCGGCATCCGCGGCGGAGATCAGGGCGTCCATCGTGGAGCCATCCTCCGGGAAGGCGACGAGGCCGATGGAGATCGAGGTCCGGATCGTCCGCTCGCCGACGCGGAAGCCGAGCCGGGCGACCTCGCGCCGGAGCTTGTCCGCCACCGTGTAGGCGCCCTCGGGCTCGGTCTCCGGGAGGAGGACCATGAACTCGTCCCCGCCGTAGCGGCCGGCGGTATCCGTCACGCGGATCGTCCGGGTGATCACCCCGGTGACCGTGCGCAGGAGGTCGTCCCCGGCGGGGTGGCCGAAGGTGTCGTTCACCGGCTTCAGGTCGTCCACGTCCACCATCAGGACGCAGAAGCCGCGGCCCATCCGGCCGACGCGCGAGATCTCCCGCTCCACCGCGGCATAGAAGGCGGCGCGGTTCGCGAGGCCGGTGAGGGTGTCGAAGCGGGAGAGGCGGAGCGCCTCCTCCTTCGCGCGCTGCTGCTCGCGACCGGCGACCGTCCCCACGTAGGCCAGGAGGAGGAGCCCCACGACGCACAGGGCGAGCTGGCCGGCGGCGATCGCGTCGATCCCGCCGATCACGCCGGCGATCGCGGAGACGAGGACCCAGGCCGCGGACGAGACGAGCGCGATCGCGATGGGGGATGCGCCGCGCGCGCCGAGAGCGGCACCGCCGACGAGGAGGAACCAGCCGATCGCGAAGGGGCTGGAGGCGCCGCCGGTGAGGCCGGTGAGAAGGGCGAGGAAGAGGACCGTCCCGATCGCGCCCGTCCAGTAGCGCGCGACCGCGCCGACCGAGCGGGGGAGGAGGTCCTGGGTGAGGACGACGAAGAGGGTGGCGCCGCCGAGCAGGACGTAGAGCGCGACGGCGCGGTCCGCCCACGCGCCGGAGAGCGCGATGACGACCCCCGCGGCAGCGATGAAGAGGAGGGCGACGACGCGCGAGACCCGCTCCACGAGGGCGACGGTGGCGGCGGTCGCCTCGTCCATGGACTGCGTGCCGTCCGTGGCGCGCCCGCCCGCGGGGAGGGCCGCCCGGCGGCCGGCGATCCAGGCAGCACCGATCGCGACCGGCACGAGACCGATCGCGAGGGCGGCGACGAGGATCAGGACGAGCGACTGTTCGAAGGGCACGTCGAACCTTGTGGCACCGGGCCCGTGCGGAGCCGGCGCGCGTCGGTCGTTCCCCTGCACGTGGGGGTGCTCATCGTAGCGTGCGCTGTCCAGCCGGACCCCTGCCGTTCCTCCTGCTACCGTTCCGCATCGTGCAGCAGCCCCCACGCGTCCTCGGAACCCGGTCCGGGGAAGAGATCTCCGCGCTCGACCGCGCGATCATCGACGCCCTCCAGGCCGATGGCCGGCGTCCCTTCACGCAGATCGCCACGGACCTCGGGATCTCCGAGGCGGCGGTGCGCGCGCGCACCAACCGGCTGATCGAGCGGGGTGTCCTCCAGGTGGTGGGGGTGGCCGACCCGCTGAAGCTGGGCTTCGCGCAGATGGCGATGATCGGGGTCCGCTGCGAGGCGGGCGCGATGATGTCCGCGGCGGAGGCGATCGCGGAGATCCCGGAGGTCATCTACGTGGTGGCCACGGCGGGCGCGTGGGACCTGCTCGTGGAGGTCGTCTGCCAGGACAACGAGGACCTCCTCCGCTTCCTGACGGAGAAGCTGCGCCGGATCCCGGGCGTGGTGAGCACGGAGAGCTTCGTCTACCTCCGGATCGTGAAGCAGTCCTTCCACTGGAGCCGCTGAGCCCGCTCCTCCCGCGGCAGGCTTCCCGGCTCCGTGGCATCCTCCGACCCGGAGGGAAGAGGGGTCGCGCGACGGTCTTCGTGACCGCGTCTCGCGCCGTACCCAGCGGAGGACCCCGGATGTCCCAGCCTCTCCCCGCCCCCGTCCCGGAGCGCCGCACCCCGTCGCGCGCGGCCGCGGTCGTGCTGCTCGCGCTCGCGGGCCTCGTGGCGGTGATCCCGGCGTTCCCCGCGGCCGCGCAGGAGGGATCCGCGCTGCCGAGCCCGGTCGCGCTTTCCGCGCCGAGCCTCGCTCCCGCGGCGGCGGCGAGCCCGGCCACGGCTCCGGCGGCGAGCGCGACCCCCACCCCCACGCTCGCTCCCCTCCCCGAGCGGCTGGAGGCGCGCGTCCGGGCGTGGCGCGACGCGGTCCGTGTCCCCGGGCTCGCGGTGGCGCTCCGGCTTCCGGATGGCTCCACGTGGACCTCGGTGGGCGGACGCGTGGCACCGGGTGGCGGGAACGCGTGGATCACCCCGTCCACACCCTTCGCGATCGCGAGCATCACGAAGACGTTCGTGGCCGCGCTCGCCCTCCAGCTCCGGGACGAGGGGGTCCTCTCCCTGGACGCGCCGGTCCGGCGCTGGATGCCGGAGCTCCGGCGCGCCGGCCGGATCACGGTCCGGATGCTCCTCGCGCACCGGAGCGGCCTCGCGGACTACTTCTGGCACCCGCGCTACGAGCAGCTCGTCTTCGGGCGGCCGGACCACGCCTGGACGGTGGAGGAGATCCTCGCGCTCGCCGCACAGCGCGCACCGCTCTTCCGGCCGGGTGCCGGCTACTCCTACTCGAACACGAACTACGTCGTCCTCGGGCGGATCATCGAGCGGGCCACGGGTCGCCCGCTTGCCGCGCTCCTCCGCGAGCGCTTCTTCGAGCCGCTCGGCCTGGCGAGCGCCACCTTCCAGGGGGACGAGCCCGTCCCGGACGGCGCCGCGCAGGGCTGGCTCCGCGAGGATCGCGTCTGGCGGGAGCTGGGGGATGGCACGGCGTTCCGGCCGAACACCTCGGCGGCGACCGTGGCATGGGCCGCGGGCGCCCTCCTCCTCTCCGTGGAGGATCTCCTCCGCTGGGAGGAGGCGCTCTACGGCGGCGAGGTCCTCTCCCCCGCCTCGCTCGCGGAGATGCTCTCCTTCGGAAAGGAGGGCTACGGGCTGGGGGCGCGCTTCCAGTCGCTCGGCGGGCTGGCGGGGTTCGGGCACGGCGGATCGCTCCGGGGCTTCGTCTCCGCGATGTACCGGGAGCCGCTGAGCGGGGTCGGGGTGGTGGGGATGACGAACCGCGGGAGCGTGGACCTGAACAGCCTCGTGAGCGTGCTGGTGGCGGAGGTCCTCATCCCGGAGACGCTCATCGCGGCGGCCGCCACGCCGCTCCCCTCCGCATCCCCCGCGCTCGAGGGATCGCCCCTCCCCTGAGCGTGGCGGCATCCGCGGCCTCCCGCGGAGCGAACCGTCCCTGATGCGCATCCTCCTCACCGGCGCCTCCGGCTATGTCGGCGGCCGGCTCGCTCCCCTCCTCCTTGCCGCGGGCCACGACCTCGTCCTGCTCGCCCGGCAGCCGCACGTCATCGCGGACCGCTTTCCGGGTGCTCGCGTCGTGAAGGGGGACGTGACGGATGCCGCCTCGCTCGCGACCGCGATGGAGGGGGTGGAGGTCGCCTACTACCTCGTCCACGCGATGGCGGAGGGCGAGCACGGCTTCGCGGAGCGGGACATCGTGGCCGCGCGGACCTTCGCGCAGGCGGCCCACGCGGCGGGGGTGCAGCGGATCGTCTACCTGGGCGGGCTGGGGGACGAGCGGGACGGGCTCTCCGAGCACCTCGGCTCGCGCCAGGCCACGGGACGGGAGCTCGCCGCCCACGGCGTGCCGGTCACGGAGCTCCGGGCGGCGGTGATCATCGGCTCCGGGAGCGCGTCCTTCGAGACGCTCCGCCACCTCACCGAGCGGCTCCCCGTGATGATCACCCCGCGCTGGGTGCGCACCCGCTGCCAGCCGATCGCGATCCGCGACGTCCTCTCCTACCTCGTGGCCACGCTGGACCATCCCGAGGTGACCGGGATCGTGGAGATCGGCGGTCCGGACGTCCTCTCGTACGGCGAGATGATGCAGGGCTATGCGGCGGTCCGCGGCCTCCGGCGCCTGATGATCCCCGTCCCCGTCCTCACGCCCCGCCTCTCCTCCTACTGGGTCGGGCTCGTCTCGCCGGTCCCCTCGTCCATCGCGCGGCCGCTCATCGCGGGGCTGCGGAACGAGGTGATCGTCCGGGACCCGGAGCCGGCGCGGAAGCTGGGCGTGACGCCGATGCCCTACCGCGCGGCGGTGGAGCGGGCGATCGACCGGACGACGCGCGGCGAGGTGGAGACGACCTGGTTCGATGCCTACCTGGACCGCCACCGGGGCGACCCGGGCGGACCGAGCTCGCTGGAGGGGATGTTCCTGGACCGGCGGGGGATGGAGGTGGCGGTCCCCGCGGAGCGGGCCTTCGCGGCGGTGGAGCTGATCGGCGGACCCTCCGGCTGGCCCTACCAGTGGATCTGGGAGGCCCGCGGCCTCATCGACCGGATCGTGGGCGGCCCGGGGATGCGCCTGGGACGGCGGGACCCGGTCCACCTGCGCGTGGGCGATGCGCTCGACTTCTGGCGCGTGGAGGAGCTCCAGCGCCCCACCCTCCTCCGCCTCCGCGCGGAGATGAAGGTCCCGGGGAAGGCGTGGCTCCAGTTCGAGGTGATCCCGGATCCGGTGGATCCCGGCCGGTCGCGGATCGTCCAGACCGCCTTCTTCGAGCCGCGCGGGGCCTTCGGGGTCCTCTACTGGGGGATCCTCATCCCGATCCACCCCCCGATCTTCGGGACGATGCTCCGCCGGACGGCCGCCCGGGCGGAGGCGCTCCCCGCCGATTCGGCGGCGCTTCGACCCGAGGCCTGACCGCCTGGCGGGCGGCTATCCTCGCGCCATGCCCCGCACCCCCACGATCGCCTGGATCTCCATCGCGCCCGTGAAGTCGATGGCGCTCCTCGCCCTCGATGAAGCGGAGATCGGACCGCGCGGGATCCCCGGGGACCGCCGCTTCCTCGTCCTGGAGGCGAGCGGGAAGCTGTGCAACGGGGTGCGCATGGGGCGTCTCACGGCGATCCGCCCGGAGGTGGCGCCGGATGGAAGCCACCTCACCCTGCGCTTCCCGGACGGGAGCGTTGCCGCGGGTCCGGTGACCGCCGGCGAGCCGCTCCCCACCGAGTTCTACGGCGGCGTGCGGAAGCTCCATGCCGTGGAGGGGCCGTTCGATGCGGCGCTCTCCGCGTGGGCTGGGCGGCCGCTCCGGCTCGCGGAGGTGGACCGGGACGGGGAGGCGCTGGACCGGATGCCCAAGGGCGGCGCGGTGACGATCGTGAGCGCCGCGGGGCTCGCCGAGGTCGCCTTTGCGGGCGGGCTTGCCGATCCGCTCGATCAGCGCCGCTTCCGGCTCACGCTCGGCGTGGCGGGTGCGGCGCCGTGGGCCGAGGACGACTGGATCGGCCGCTCCCTCCGCGTGGGGGACGCCGTGATCCGCCCCGCGGGGGACGTGGGGCGCTGCGCGGTGACGACCTTCGACCCGGAGACGGGCGAGCCGGATGCGGACACGCTCCGCTGGCTCCGGACGCTGCGCGCCGAGCGGATGACGAACGAGCGGCTGCCGTTCGGCGTCTTCGCGCGCGTCCTCACCCCCGGCCGCGTCCGGCTCGGGGACCCCGTGGAGCTCCTCCCGGCCTGACCCGGCCGGTCGCCCCGGACCGCCGTCAGGAGGCGGGCCTGGAGAAGTTCGCCTGGGAGACGAGCCGCCAGCGGATCCCCTCCCAGCGGAAGGTGACGAGCTGGGGGACCGGATCGGCGAGGAAGCGCTTCCCGTCCACCGTGAGGTCGGCCTGGACAAGGAGCCGCACCGTGACCCCGCCGGACGAGCGGCTCTCCGTGACCTCGGAGAGCCCGAACGAGCGGACATCCGGGAGCCGGGCGAGGTAGTCCGCCTTCACCGCGAAGCTGCCGTCCGCGCGGGCGATCATGAAGGCCGGGTCGAGGAGGGCATCCAGCGCCACGAGGTCCTTGGCGATCATCAGGTCACCGTAGGCGCGGAAGAGCTCCTCGCCCGTGGCGGCCGGGTCCGCGAAGGTGCGCGCGATCGGGTCCGCGGGGGCGGCCATGAGGACGTCCGCCTCCGGCATCCCGGAGAGGAGGAGCTCCACCCGGTAGCGCGTGATCGTGCCGAGCCCGCCATCGCGGTAGCCGTCCATCGTGCCGGCGCCGGTCACCGCCGCAAGGCTCCCGGTCCCGCCGAGGACGGAGAGCGCCGCGGCGACCGTGGTCTGCCCCGCGCCCGCCCGGGTGATCACGTCCAGCTCCAGGGCGAGGAGGTCACCGTTCGGCCAGGTGAAGGTGAGGGTGCCGGTGTAGGGGCCGCTGCCGTCGTGGTAGAGGAGCGCTCCGGCGATCATCGCGTCCACCGGGATCCCGTCCGCGGTCCCGCTCCCGTAGAGCCACGCCGTTCCATAGCGGATCTCCGGGGCCGTCCCGACCGTGCTCGTCCGGACATCCCCGTCCCCGGAGCTCGCGCTGAAGTCGATCACGAGCGGGACCGGAGCCGGCGCCGGGTCCTGGGCGCGGGCCGGGGTCACCGGGATGATCGTGACGAGGAGCGCGGCCGCGAGGAGCGCGACGCGGCGGAGGGATCGGGCGGTCATGCGATCTCCTTGGGTGGAACGGGACGCGCGGATGCTAGCCCACCGGACGGGGCCGGGCGTCAGGCCTCCGGGCGCTCCGGGACACCGCGGAGGAGCCACATCCCGATGAGCATCGTGCCGAGGAGGGTGAGGAGGCCGATCTGGTAGGCGACCACCCCGAGCGGCTCGAGGAGGAGCCCCACGGTGAGCCCGTAGAGGATCCCGCCGATCACCTGGGAGCCCTTCCCCACGAGGCCATAGAGCCCGTAGAACTCGCCGAGCCGGTCTGCGGGCGAGAGGCGGAGCATGAGAACGCGGTCCGAGCCCGAGAGGCCACCGAAGCCGAAGCCGATGACGATCCCGGCGAGGATGAAGGGGAGCGGCGCGATCGCGAGCGTCGCGATGAGGAGCCCGATCGCCCAGAGGGTGAGGACGATCCAGAGCGTCCGCTTGGGGCCGATCCGGTCCGTGAGCCGCCCGAGGACGAGCCCGCCCACGACCGCGGTGGAGGCGAGCGCGACGAGGACGTAGTTCGCCTCCGCCTCGCTGAAGCCGACCGCCTGGACCGCGAAGACCGCCATGACCACGATCACCGTGTTCAGCGCATCCGTGTAGAAGAAGCGCGCGAGGAGGAAGCGGCGGAGCCCCGGGTAGCGATCCAGCTCGCGGATCGTCCGGAGCGTGGCGCGCAAGGGCAGGATCCCCACCGCCGCCTCCGGCCGCACGGTAGGCGTCTCCTTCAGGACGAGGAAGATCGGCAGGGAGAGGAGCGCGAAGAGGAGCGGCGCCACCACGAAGACCTGCCAGACCGCGAGGTCGCCGAAGAGGATGATCGCGCCGATGAGGATCGTGCCCACATACCCCAGCCCGTTGCCGAGCCCGGAGACCCAGCCGCGGTTCGCGGGGGTGCTCACGAGCCGGATCGAGGCGTCGTAGTGGATGAGCGCGGACTGGTAGCCGAAGTTCGCGATGCAGAAGAGGAGGACGCCCGCGACCGGCGGCACGAAGGGGATCGCGACGGACGGGACGATCGCGAGGGCGGTGAAGCCGAAGAGCCAGGGGAGCCGGCGGCCGGAGCGGTCCGAGAGCGCGCCGATTGCGGGGGAGAGGAGCGCGTTCAGGCCGACGGACGCGGCGATCGCGACCTGGAGCCAGAGGTTCCCGGCCGCCGCCCCGAAGCCGTCCGCCGAGGTGAGGTAGAGCCCGACCGCGTACGACAGGACGCCATAGGACCAGATCGTGTTCGCCAGGTCATAGAGCGTCCACGAGGCGACCCAGCTGCGCGGCGCCGAGCGCCTCCCGCGTGCCGCCGCGATCCCGTCCGTCATCCCGGCTGGAAGAGGAAGCAGTCGGCGAAGAGCGGCACGTTGGCCGGCGCGCTGTTCTGGCGCACGTTCGTGCCGCAGACGACGCCGGTGGTGGCGCCCTCCGCCGCCGCATGAAGGCCGCCGCCCATGACGGACGCGGTGTTGCCACGGATCAGGCTCGCATCGCTCATCGTGATCGTTCCGATGCCGCTGACGAGGACGCCGCCGCCGTAGCGCGCCTTGTTCCCGGAGACGATCGCGGAGCCCGCGAGGGTGAGCGCGCTGTCCGTCCGGATGCCGCCGCCGTCTCCCGAGAGCGCCTTGTTGCCGGTGATCCGCGCATCCCCGGAGAGGGCGATCGTGCCCTCCGAGGCGAGGACGCCCCCGCCCGAGCTGCTGGTCGCGGTGTTGGTGGAGATCAGCGCGAGCCGGCTCATCGTGAGGCTGGCGCCGCTGAGCAGGAGGCCGCCACCGCCCGTCCCCTTGTTCCCGGAGATCGCCGCCCGGCCGCTCATCTCGATGGAGCTCGCGAGGGTGGCGTAGACCCCGCCCCCCTCGAGGGTCGCCGTGTTCCCCGTGATCCGGCTCCGGCCGGACATCCGGAGGACGGCCGAGGTCGTGAGATAGATGCCGGCACCCGACCCGGTCAGCTGGTGATCGCGGATGACGCTGCGGCCGCCCATCCGGAGGGTCCCCTCGTTCCAGACGCCGCCGCCATCGTTACCGAAGATCGCGGTGGTCCCGCCCAGAACGACCGTGGCACCGGGCAGGATGAGGATCCCCCCTCCGTGGCTCGGGGCGCTGTTGCTCGTGATCACGACATCGATGAGGGTCATCAGGCCGGAGTTGTAGATCCCGCCGCCGTAGCTCCCGGTGCCCGTCCCGCCGGTGATCCG
>JAFMJV010000019.1 GCA_017853275.1 Chloroflexota bacterium | reverse complement strand
GCGGCCACACGGTCGGTGCCGGCGCGATCACCCAGATCCTGGAGTAGGACGTGGCTCGGCAGAGGATCCGGATCCGACTCAAGGCATACGACCACCGGTTGCTGGACCAGTCCGCGCTCCAGATCGTGGAGACGGCCCAGCGCACCGGCGCGGACGTCGTCGGCCCCGTGCCGCTGCCGACCCGCATCGAGAAGTTCACCGTCCTGCGCTCACCGTTCATCGACAAGGACAGCCGGGAGCAGTTCGAGATCCGCACGCACAAGCGGCTCATCGACATCCTCGATCCCTCGTCGAAGACGGTGGACGCCCTGATGCGACTCTCGCTCGCCGCGGGTGTCGACATCGAGATCAAGATGTAGATGAGTATCGGAGTGATCGGCCGCAAGGTCGGGATGACAGCGGTCTTCGCAGAGGACGGCACGCTTGTGCCGGTCTCCGTGGTGGCCATCGAACCGAACACCGTCACCCTGCTCCGCACCCCGGATCGGGACGGCTACAGCGCCGTCCAGGTCGGTGCGGGTCAGGCGAAGAAGCTCACGAAGCCGCGCCTCGGCCAGCTGAAGGACCTGCCGCGCGTCCGTGATGTCCGCGAGTTCCGGCTCGACGACGTCTCGGACTACCAGGTGGGCCAGACCCTGGACGTCAGCCTCTTCTCCCCCGGCGACACCGTGGACATCACGGGGACGTCGAAGGGGAAGGGCTTCGCGGGCACGATCAAGCGCCACCACTTCCGGCGTGGTCCCGAGACCCACGGTTCGGACTCGCATCGCGAGCCCGGGTCGATCGGTGCCGGCACCACCCCCGGCCGCGTCTACAAGGGGACGCGGATGGCGGGCCGGATGGGTGGCGAGCGCATCACCGTGAAGAAGGCGACGATCGTCCGCGCGGATGCCGAGCGGAACGTCCTTCTCGTCAAGGGGCCGGTCCCCGGGGCGCGGAACGGGCTGATCGTCGTGAGGAAGGCGTAGCGATGCCCGCGACACCCGTCTACTCCAAGGCCGGTGCCCAGACGGGCACCGTCGATCTCCCGGACGCGCTTTTCGCCGCGCCCGTGAACACGGCGGTCCTCCACCAGGCGGTCGTCGCCCAGCTGGCCGCGCGCCGGCAGGGCACCCACGACACGAAGACCCGCGGCGAGGTCCGCGGTGGTGGCAAGAAGCCGTACCGGCAGAAGGGGACCGGCCGCGCCCGCCAGGGCACGCCGACCGCCCCGCACTACCGCGGCGGTGGCGTGGTCTTCGGCCCGCACCCGCGGTCCTATGAGCAGCGTCTCCCCAAGCGGATGAAGCGGCTCGCGCTTCGTGGCGCCCTCACGGCGAAGCTCGGCGATGGTGCCGTGCGCGTCGTGGAGGACCTCGCGATGGATGCGATCCGGACCCGCGAGCTGGTGGGCTACCTCGGCAACCTCAAGGCGACCGGCAAGGTGCTCGTCGTCGAGGCGGCCAAGGACGAGCGCCTCGAGCTCTCGGCCCGCAACCTGCCGGGTGTCACGGTCATCCGTGCGGACTCGCTCAACGTCGTGGATGTCCTCGACGCGGACGTCCTCCTCATCACCCAGCCGTCGATCGCGCTGATGTCGGAGGTCTACGCATGACGCTCCTCGCGACGCAGATCGTCCTGCGCCCCGTCATCAGCGAGAAGTCGATGGACGAGACGCAGCGTGGCAAGTACACCTTCGCCGTCCATGACGACGCCAACAAGCTGATGGTGAAGACGGCCGTGGAGGAGCTCTTCAAGGTCCGGGTCGTGGACGTCAACGTCCTCACGACGAAGGGCAAGGAGAAGAGCCGCAACCGCAAGCGCGGTCGCGTCCAGGGCTTCACGTCACCGTGGAAGAAGGCCGTCGTCACCGTGGCCCCCGGCGACAAGATCGAATTCTTCGAGGGGGTCTAGCGATGCCGCTGCGCAGCTATAAGCCGACCTCCCCGGGTCGGCGCTTCATGACTCGGTCGACCTTCGAGGAGATCACGACCGACAAGCCGCACAAGCCCCTCCTCGAGCCGCAGAAGCGCGGCAGCGGGCGCAACAACCAGGGCCGGATGACCGTCCGGCACCGGGGTGGCGGCGAGAAGCAGCACTACCGCCGGATCGACTTCCGGCGCGACAAGTGGGATGTCCCCGCGAAGCTCGCCACGATCGAGTACGACCCGAACCGGTCGTCCCGCATCGGCCTTCTGCACTACGCGGACGGCGAGAAGCGCTACATCCTCGTGCCGCACGGCCTGAAGGTCGGAGACACCGTCGTGGCCGGCTCGAACGTCGAGGCACGGGTCGGGAATGCCCTCCCGCTCTCCGGGATCCCGCTCGGTACCCAGCTCCATAACATCGAGCTCATCCCCGGCAAGGGAGGCCAGATCGTCCGCTCCGCGGGCGCCTCGGCCCAGCTCCTCGCCAAGGAGGGTGCCTACGCCCAGGTGCGGCTCCCCTCCGGTGAGGTCCGCCGCGTGGACGTTCGCTGCATGGCGACCGTCGGCCAGGTGGGCAACCTCGATCACGAGAACCAGAGCATCGGCAAGGCCGGTCGCTCTCGCCATCTCGGCCGGCGCCCGGAGGTCCGTGGCGTCGTGATGAACCCGCGCGAGCACCCGCACGGCGGCGGCGAGGGCAAGTCCCCCACGGGAATGCCCCCCAAGACGCCCTGGGGCAAGCCGGCGATGGGGCATCGCACCCGCCGCAACAAGACGTCCGGGAGGCTCATCGTGCGCTCCCGGCATCGCAAGTAGTCAAGGAGGAGCGACATGTCGCGATCCCTCAAGAAGGGACCGTTTGTCGAGCCGCGGCTCCTTGGCCGCGCGCAGGCGATGAACAAGAAGAACGAGCGCAAGGTGGTCAAGACCTGGAGCCGGGCAAGCGTGATCTTCCCGGACTTCATCGGACACACCATCGCCGTCTACAACGGCAAGAAGCACATCCCCGTCTACGTGACGGAGAACATGGTCGGCCACCGGTTCGGCGAGTTCGCCCCGACCCGCAACTATCGCGGGCACGGGAAGAGCACGGACCGCTCGACCTCGCTGAAGTAGGGGCCAGACCGTGGAAGTCCGAGCCACCGCGAAGTACATCCGCCGCTCCACCCGCAAGACGCGCCTGGTCACCCAGGCGATCGTCGGCAAGCGGGTGGATGAGGCCGCCGCCATCCTCCGCTTCATGCCCCAGGGGGCAGCGAAGGACGTGGCGAAGGTCCTGAAGAGCGCGGCCGCCAACGCCGAGAACAACTTCGACCTGTCGCCCGACGACCTCGTCGTCAAGGCGGCGATCGCCGACGAGGGTCCGACCATCAAGCGCTTCCGCCCGCGCGCCCAGGGTCGCGCGTTCCCCATCCACAAGCCGATGACCCACGTGACGATCGTGGTCGAAAGCCGGGAGGCCTGAGCATGGGTCACAAGGTCCATCCGAACGGCTTCCGGCTGGGTGTCTCGCGCACCTGGAACGCGAAGTGGTACTCCGACAAGGACTACACCGATCTCCTCAAGGAGGACATCGCGATCCGGCGCCTGGTGAACAAGCGCCTGGCGAACGCGAGCGTCAGCCTCGTCGAGATCGAGCGCGGCATCAACCATGTCACGGTCACCGTGCACACGGCCAAGCCGGGCATCGTGATCGGCAAGGGCGGCGCCAACGTGGAGTCGCTGCGCCAGGCGGTCGGCAAGATCTCGACCCGCAAGGTCAAGCTGGAGATCAAGGAGATCCGCCAGCCCGAGCTGGACGCCGTCCTCGTGGCCGCGAACATCGCGCAGCAGCTCGCCCGCCGGATCGCCTTCCGCAAGGCGATCAAGCAGTCGATCCAGCGCACGATGAAGGCCGGCGCGAAGGGCGTGAAGATCTCTGTCTCCGGGCGGCTCGGCGGCGCGGAGATGGCGCGGCGCGAGTGGGAGAAGGACGGCCGGATCCCGCTCGGCACCCTGCGCGCGGATATCAGCTACGGCCAGGTCCTCTCGCGCACCACCTACGGCGCGATCGGGGTCAAGGTCTGGATCTACCGCGGTGACGTGATGCCCGAGCGGCAGGCGGCCCGCGAGAACGCGCCGGTCGCGGCGGGAGGGGCCTAGCCATGCTGATGCCTCGTCGCGTCAAGTACCGCAAGCAGCAGCGCGGCCGGATGAGCGGTCCCTCCAAGGGCGGCACCACGATCGCGTTCGGTGACTTCGCCCTCGTGACGGAGGAGCCCGCCTACATCACCAGCCGCCAGATCGAGTCGGCCCGGCGGGCGATGACCCGCTACGTCCGGCGCGGTGGCAAGGTCTGGATCCGCATCTTCCCGGACAAGCCGATCACGAAGAAGCCGGCCGAGGTCCGCATGGGCTCCGGCAAGGGCGCTCCGGATCACTGGGTCGCGGTCGTCCGGCCGGGCCGGATCCTCTTCGAGATGTCGGGCGTCCCGGAGGCGGAGGCCGCGGAGGCGATGCGCCTCGCGAGCCACAAGCTGCCCGTGGACGTGAAGTTCCTGGTTCGGGAGGGAGCGGGCGATGGACATCGGTAAGATCCGCACGCTTTCGGAGACGGAGCTGACGAGCGAGATCGAGAGCGCTCGACGGCACCTCTACGACCTTCGGTTCCAGCTGGCGACCCGCCAGCTCACCGACTACAGCCAGATCTCGCAGACGCGGCGCACGATCGCGCGGCTGCTCACCGTGCAGACCGAGCGCTCGCTCGGGGCCGGGAGCGCCGCCGCCGGCTCCGCCGGAGGGAAGCGATGAGCGCCGCGCAGGCGACCGGCCGGACGGCACGCAAGACGAAGGTCGGGCGCGTCGTCTCCGACCGGATGGACAAGACGATCGTCGTCTCGGTCGAGCGGATGAGCCGCCACCGCCTCTACAAGCGCGTCATCCGCCTGACGACCAAGTTCAAGGCGCATGACGAGCTGAACGAGGCGCGCATCGGTGACACCGTGCGGATCGAGGAGTCCCGGCCGCTCTCCGCGACGAAGCGGTGGCGGCTCGTGGAGATCCTCGAGCGCGCGGCGGAGGGCTCCACGGAGCCCGTGGTCGCCGAGGAGGCCGCCACCACCGAGGTGATCCACATGGCGGCGCACCCTGGCCGTGAGGCGCACCACGCCGCACAGGCCGAGGAGGCGTCCGCGTGATCCAGACCACTTCGCGCCTCAAGGTGGCGGACAACACCGGGGCCCGCACGATCGAGTGCATCCGCATCCTCGGCCGGTCGCAGAAGACGACCGCAGGGATCGGTGACGTGATCGTGGCCGCGGTGAAGCAGGCGATCCCGAACGCCGGGGTGAAGAAGGGCGACGTCGTGAAGGCCGTCATCGTGCGGACCACGAAGGAGCTCGGACGCCCGGACGGGAGCTACATCCGCTTCGACGAGAACGCCGCCGTCCTCATCAACAACCAGGGCAACCCGCGCGGGACCCGCATCTTCGGGCCCGTGGCGCGGGAGCTCCGCGACAAGAACTACATGAAGATCATCTCGCTCGCGCCGGAGGTGCTCTGATGCCCCCCGTCGCACGCCCCCAGCGCGCCACCCGGGTCCCGGACGTGCGCGTGGGTGACGAGGTGATCGTCCTCACCGGCAAGGACAAGGGCCGGAAGGGGACCGTCACCAAGGTCGTCACGAACCAGCAGGGCTGGAAGCGCTCCACGGAGCGCTACGGCTCGGGCTGGCAGCGGACCTCGCCCCTCGCGGGCGCGGCCGTCGTCATCGACGGGCTGAACATCGCGAAGCGCCACACCAAGCCCCGCGCACGGGCCGGCGCCACCGAGCGGCAGCCCCGCATCCAGCAGGGCGGCATCCTCGAGATCGCGATGCCGCTCGCCATCAGCAAGGTGATGGTCGTCTGCCCCGCCTGCTCGGTCCCCACCCGGGTCCGGCACCAGGAGGCGGCGGATGGCCGGAGCGTCCGGGTCTGCGGCAAGTGCGGCGAGCCCGTGACCCGCGTGGAGAGCAAGCGCAAGTGAGCGGACAGCTGCGACAGCGGTACACCGACGAGGTCGTGCCCGCCCTCCGCAAGGAGTTCGGGTACAGCAACGTCATGCAGGTCCCGCGCCTGACGAAGATCGTCGTCAACATCGGGATGGGCGAGGCCCTTCGCGACGGCAAGGCGATCGACAACGCGGTCGGCGACCTGGCGCTGATCACCGGCCAGAAGCCGGTGGTGACCCGCGCCAAGAAGTCGATCGCCCAGTTCCGCGTCCGCGAGGGGAACGCGATCGGGATCAAGGTCACGCTCCGGGGCGACCGGATGTGGGACTTCCTCGAGCGCCTCACCCGTGTGGCTCTCCCGCGCATCCGCGACTTCCGCGGCGTGCCGGGCAAGTCGTTCGACGGGCGCGGCAACTACACGCTCGGGCTGCGCGAGCAGCTCGCGTTCCCCGAGATCGACTACGACAAGATCGACCGTCTGCGCGGGCTCGAAGTGAGCATCGTCACGACGGCGGAGACCGACGAGGAATCGCGGCGGATGCTTGCGCTCCTCGGCATGCCCTTCGCCGGCTGACGGCGCAGGAGGACGGAGCGATGGCCAAGAAGTCGATGATCGCGAAGGCGGCCCGGACCCCGCGGTTCCCGGTGCGCGCCTATCACCGGTGCTCGGTGTGCGGCCGGCCCCGGGCCTACATGCGCAAGTTCGCGCTGTGCCGGATCTGCTTCCGGGAGCGCGCCCTCCTCGGCGAGCTGCCGGGGATCACGAAGTCGAGCTGGTAGCCGAGATGAACGTCACCGACCCGATCGCGGACATGCTGACCCGCATCCGGAATGCCAGCCGGGCGCGCCACACCGAGGTCCTCATCCCTGCCTCCCGGACGAAGCTGGCGATCGCCCGCATCCTCCAGGATGAGGGGTTCATCGAGGGCTTCACCGAGGCCCAGGATGGTCCCGCGAAGATGATCCGCGTCCAGCTGAAGTACGTCGGCAAGGTGCCGGTCGTCTCCGGCCTGAAGCGTGTCAGCAAGCCCGGCCTGCGTGTCTACGCGGGCAAGACCGAGATCCCGCGCGTGCTCGGCGGACTCGGTATCGTCATCGTGAGCACCAGCCAGGGGATCATGACCGGCGCCCAGGCCCGCAGGGGCCAGCTGGGCGGCGAGATCCTCGCGTACGTCTGGTAGGTCGAGATGTCACGGATCGGACGCCTCCCCATCCCCGTTCCCGCGGGGGTGGACGTCACGATCGACGGCCGGTCCGTCGTCGTGAAGGGGCCCAAGGGAACGCTCAGCCGGGAGATCGCCCCGGAGGTCTCCGTCGTCCGCGAGGATGACGTCCTCCGGGTCGTCCGCCGGGACGAGAGCATCCGGGCGCGGCAGCTCCACGGCCTCACGCGCACGCTCGTCTCGAACATGGTGGTCGGCGTGACGACCGGGTTCCGAAAGGGCCTGGAGATCAACGGCGTCGGCTACCGCGCGCAGCTCGTCGGCCGCAAGCTGCAGCTCGCGCTCGGGTACAGTCACCCGATCGAGATCGACCCTCCCGGAGGGATCGCCTTCGAGCTCGAGAACCCGACGCGGCTCGCCGTGACGGGGATCGACAAGGAGCTCGTCGGCCTCATCGCCGCGAGGATCCGCGCCTGCCGGAAGCCCGAGCCCTACAAGGGCAAGGGTGTCCGCTATGCGGGCGAGGTCGTTCGCCGCAAGGCCGGCAAGGCCGGCAAGGTCGGCGGCAAGAAGTAGCCTGAAGCCCGGGGCGCGCCCAGCGTGCGCCCCGGTTCCCGCGGCCTTTCGGCCGCATCCAAGGACCACGACCGTCGGGGTGTCATCGCCTCGCCGGACCTGACAGGAGAGCCTAGTCACCATGGCCCAGACCGTCGGCCGCAGCGCCGCACGCGAGAAGCGCCATTCGCGGATCCGCCTCCGGCTCGCGGGGACGCAGGAGCGCCCGCGGCTGGCGGTCTTCCGCAGCCTCAACCAGATCTACGCCCAGGTCATCGACGACACGACCGGCCGGACCCTCGCGAGCGCTTCCACGCTCGACGAGTCGCTCCGCGGCGGGAGCGGGACGAAGACCGAGAAGGCTCGCCAGGTCGGCGCCCTGATCGGCACCCGCGCCCGGGCGGCAGGGGTCCAGCAGGTGGTCTTCGACCGCGCGGGCTTCCGCTACCACGGACGGATCGCAGCGCTCGCCGAAGGCGCGCGTGCCTCCGGCCTCGACTTCTAGGGAGGGGCCGCGATGGCACGCATCGATCCCAGCAAGCTCAACCTCGAGGAGCGCGTCGTCCAGATCAATCGCGTCGCGAAGGTCGTGAAGGGCGGACGCCGCTTCAGCTTCAGCGCGGTGGTCGTGGTCGGTGACGGCAATGGCCACGTGGGCGCAGGGCTCGGCAAGGCCGGCGAGGTCCCCGAGGCGATCCGCAAGGGCGTCGAGGACGCGAAGAAGAACCTCATCCGCGTTCCGCTCGTGGGGACGACGATCCCGCACGAGATCCGCCAGCAGTTCGGCGCCTCCACCGTGATGCTCAAGCCTGCCTCCCAGGGAACGGGCGTCATCGCGGGCGGCTCCGTCCGCGCAGTGGTCGAGGCGGCCGGGATCCGGGATATCCTCTCCAAGTCCCTCGGCTCCACGAACCCGGTCAACGTCGTCCGGGCGACGATCGAGGGCCTCGGTAACCTGCACAGCGCGGAGGAGCTCTCGGCCCGCCGCGGCAAGACGCTCCGCTCCTTCATCGCGGGGCAGCCCATGGAGGGCTCCGATGGCCGGTAAGCTCCGGGTGACCCTGCGCAAGAGCACGGTCAGCACGAACCAGTCCGCGCGCGGCACGGTCCGCGCGCTCGGGCTGCATCGGATCGGCGAGACGGTCGAGGTCGCGGACAACCCGGCGACCCGCGGCATGGTCCGCGCCGTCCAGTACCTGGTCACCGCCGAGGAGGTCGCGGAGAGCGCGGCCCCGGCGCGCGGGAAGGCCGGCAGCCCGGAGGCCAAGCGGTGAAGCTCCACGATCTCTCCCCGGCGCCCGGCTCGCGGACGAAGAAGGTCCGTGTCGGTCGTGGTACCGGCTCCGGCAAGGGGAAGACCGCCGGCCGCGGCACCAAGGGCCAGTGGGCCCGGGCCGGTGGCGGCGTCCCGTCCTGGTTCGAGGGCGGGCAGACCCCGATCCATCGCCGGATCCCCAAGCTGCGCGGCTTCAAGCGCCACCTCTGGCGCGTGGAGTACCAGGTCGTCAATGTCGGGCGGATCTCCGCCTGGGCAGAGGCGGGTCGCTTCGGCGAGGTCTCCGGCAAGGCGCCCTACACCGTCAACCCGGACACCCTCCGCGCGGCCGGTCTCATCTCCAACGACCGCCTCCCGGTGAAGATCCTCGGTTCCGGCGACGTCACGGTGCGGCTCTTCGTCATGGCGGACGGCTTCACGGCCGGCGCGCGCAGCAAGATCGAGGCCGCGGGCGGCTCCGTCCAGGAGATCGCCCCCGCCACCCCCGCGGAGCCCGCCGCGGCCGGCAGCGACACCGCGGGCTGATCCCGTGTTCGACGCGCTCGTCAATGCGTTCCGTGCGCCGGATATCCGGCGCCGGATCATCTACGTCCTGGGGATGCTCGTCCTCGTCCGGGCGCTGGCGCACGTGCCGGTCCCGGGCGTCGATCGCGACGCCCTCGAGCAGCTGATCGGGTCGCAGGCCTTCCTGCAGCTCCTCGATCTCTTCTCGGGCGGCGGGCTGTCGACCTTCTCGATCATCGCCCTCGGCGTGAACCCCTACATCAACGCCTCGATCATCATGCAGCTGATGACCGGGGTCGTCCCGCGGCTCCAGGCGCTCCAGCGGGAAGGGGAGTACGGGCGCAACAAGATCAACCAGTACACCCGGTACCTCACGGTGCCGATGGCGCTCCTCCAGGCGTACGGCTACCTCGCGATCCTCTCCGTCTCCACGGGCGGCAGCGCCCCGGTGATCGCGAACTTCGACCTCACGAGCTTCGAGACGCTCACCCAGATCGCGACGCTGACCGCGGGCTCGATCCTCCTCATGTGGATCGGCGAGCTGATCACGGAGCGCGGCATCGGCAACGGCATCAGCTTCATCATCTTCGCGGGCATCGTGGCCCAGGTCCCGGGCGGGATCCTCACCTTCCTCCGCTCGCCGGACCTCGCCGCGGGCATCGCGTTCCTGGCGCTCGGCATCGTGGCGGTCGCGGTGATCGTCTACATCCAGGAGGGCCAGCGCCGGATCCCGATCCAGTACGCGAGCCGCGTCCGCGGCCGGCGGATGTACCAGGGCGGCGCCACCTTCCTGCCGCTCCGCGTCAACCAGGCCGGTGTCATCCCGATCATCTTCGCGGTGAGCATCCTGCTCTTCCCGGTGCAGCTCGCCAGCTACTTCCAGTACTCGGAAGTCCAGATCATCAAGGACATCAGCAACTTCATCATCGGGACGCTGGACCAGCGGGCGCCGCTCTACGTGGTCCTCTACTTCCTGCTCACGGTCGGCTTCACGTACTTCTACACCGCGTTCACCTTCAAGCCGGATGAGACGGCGGACAACCTGCGCAAGAACGGCGGGTTCATCCCCGGCATCCGGCCCGGTGCGCCCACGCGGGACTACCTTGCGCGGGTCGTCAACCGGATCAGCCTCGCGGGCGCGCTCTTCCTGGGCATCGTCGCCGTGAGCCCGATCCTCATCTCCATCCCCTTCGCGGGAACGGTGGTGGCGTCCTTCAGCCTCGGCGGTACGGCGCTGCTCATCGTGGTCTCCGTGGTCGTGGAGACGATGAAGCAGCTCGAGGCCCAGCTGATGATGCGGAACTACGAGGGCTTCATCCGATGACCCATGCGACGCGGGTGACCGCGCCGCGCGGTGGATCGACCACCGAGACTCGGATCCTGGTGATGGTGGGGGCGCCGGGAGCAGGGAAGGGGACCCAGTCGCAGCGGCTCGCCGCCCGCCTCGGGTTGCCCTCGGTCTCCACGGGCGATCTCTTCCGCGCGGCCCTTCGTGACGACAGCCCGCTCGGCCGCTCCGTCCGGCCGTACATCGAGCGCGGATCGCTCGTTCCGGACGAGATCACCGTCCAGGTCATCGCGGACCGTCTCACCCAGCCGGACGCGGCCGCGGGGATCATCCTCGACGGGTTCCCCCGGACGCGCGCGCAGGCTGCGGCGCTCGACGAGCTGTGTGCCGAGCGCCGGATGTCGGTCCTGGCGGCCCTCTACATCGACGTCGAGCTCGAGGAGCTCGTGGCACGGCTCGGCGGCCGCCAGGTCTGCGGAGCCCCCGAATCGCACTCCTTCCATCCGCGTGGCAATCCGCCCCGGGTCGCGGGTCGCTGCGATGTGGACGGGACCGCGCTCCACGAGCGCGAGGACGACAAGCCCGCCACCGTGCGCGCCCGGCTGCGCGAGCAGCTCGCGCCGATGTACGAGGTCGTGGACCACTACAACGGCACCGGTGCCCTGTGCACGATCGCCGGCGACCAGCCGATCGACGAGGTGACCCGCGAGCTCGTCCGCGCCGTCGAGCGGCGGAGCGCGCGAGCCTGACGATGGGCTTCCGCGACCGGCGGGTCGTCCTGAAGAGCGCCGCGCAGATCGAGAAGATGGCCGTCGCCGGCCGGGTCGTGGCGGATGCCCTCGCCGCCGTCGGCGAGGCGATCGCCCCCGGGGTGACGACCGCAGAGCTCGATGCCGTGGCCCACGAGGCGATCCGCCGGGCCGGCGCCACACCCTCCTTCATCGGCGTGCCGGGCCACGTCTCCGACTACCGCCACGCGACCTGCATCGCAGTGGACGAAGAGGTCGTCCACGGTGTCCCGGGCAAGCGCCGCATCGGCGAAGGTCAGATCGTCTCCGTGGACACGGGTGCCATCGTGGACGGTTGGCACGGGGACGGTGCGCGGACCTGGATCGTGGGCGAGGTCCCGCCGCGGACCCGCCTGCTCGTGGAGGCGACGCGCGACGCGATGCTCGCCGGGATCGCCGCTGCCGTGCCGGGTGCCTATCTCGGGGATATCTCCGCGGCGATCGAGGATGTCGCCCTCGCCCACGGCTTCGGTGTCGTGCGGGCCTTCGTCGGTCACGGGATCGGCAACGAGATGCACGAGGAGCCCCAGGTGACGAACTACCGCACCGGGAGCAAGGGCCGGCGGATCGAGGTGGGGCTCTGTCTCGCGATCGAGCCGATGTTCACGCTCGGGGGCCACGAGGTCCGGATCCGGCCGGATGGCTGGACCGTGGAGACGGTGGACGGTGCCTTCGCGGTCCAGTGGGAGCACTCGATCGCGATCACCGCGGATGGGCCGAGGATCCTCACGGTCAGCGAGCGGACGCCCGCCGTGGAGCGTGCTCTCCCTGATCGCCGGCCCCCGGCAAGTCAGGGGTTGCCGTGATCGGGGACTCTCTGGTACACTCCGCTTTCGTGCGCCGGGTGCTGCCCGGCGTTGATTGCCGCCCCGGCCGGGCGCTCCACCTCTCGGGGTGGGATGCGGTCCGTGCAGGTCGCGGAAGAAGGAGCTGACGCCCGCCTGTGGGGAAGAAGGATGCGATCGAGGTCGAGGGAACGGTCATCGAGCCGTTGCCGAACGCCATGTTCGCGATCGAGCTCGAGAACAAGCATCGGGTCCTCGCCCACATCAGCGGCAAGCTGCGGATGAACTTCATCCGCATCCTTCCCGGAGACAAGGTCCGCGTGGAGCTGTCGCCCTACGACCTCACGCGCGGCCGGATCACCTACCGACTCAAGTGATGGAGCGATCGTGAAGGTCTCGGCATCGGTCAAGTCGCGCTGCGAGCGGTGCAAGATCATCCGCCGGCACGGCACGGTGATGGTGATCTGCACCAATCCCAAGCACAAGCAGCGCCAGGGCTAGGAGGAGCGGTGGCACGGATCGCGGGCGTCGACATCCCGCGCGAGAAGCGCGTCGAGGTCGCCCTCACCTACATCTTCGGCATCGGTCTGCCGACCAGCCAGAAGATCCTCGCCCAGACGAACATCAACCCGGACACCCGGGTGCGTGATCTGACGGAGGAGCAGGTCTCGCGGCTGCGCGAGCTCGTCGACCGCCGGTACAAGGTGGAAGGCGATCTCCGGCGCGAGGTCGCGCTGAACATCAAGCGCCTCCAGGAGATCGGCTCGTACCGGGGCCTCCGGCATCGCCGGAACCTCCCGGCCCGTGGCCAGCGGACGAAGACGAACGCGCGAACGCGCCGCGGGGTCAAGAAGACCGTCGGCGCGAAGAAGAAGAAGTAGCAGACAGACCACCCACCACCGGGCGGGCGCCCCTCACGGGAGCGCTGCGCCGGGTCGAGAGACAGGAGCAGGGAAGCCGGCATGGCGGAACGCAAGCGCGCTGTGAAGGTGCGGCGCCGGGAACGGAAGCACGTCCCGGTCGGGCACGTCCACATCCAGGCGACGTTCAACAACACGATCGTCACGATCACCGACCCCACCGGGGCCACGGTGGCCTGGGGCAGCGCCGGGCTGGCCGGCTTCAAGGGCTCCCGCAAGAGCACCCCGTACGCCGCCGCCCTCTCCGCCGATGGCGCCGCCAAGCGGGCCATGGAGCACGGCATGCGCCAGGTCGAGGTCTTCGTGAAGGGCCCCGGGGCCGGTCGGGAGCAGGCGATCCGCTCGCTCCAGGCTGCCGGCCTCGAGGTGACGGCGATCACGGACGTCACCCCCATCCCGCATAACGGCTGCCGCCCGCCGAAGCGGCGCCGGGTCTAGGACAGGACGATGGCACGCTACAACGGACCCGTCTGCCGACTCTGCCGCCGGGAGGGCATGAAGCTCTTCCTCAAGGGGTCGCGCTGCTACACCAAGAAGTGCTCCTTCGAGCGCCGGGCCACCCCGCCCGGCCAGCACGGCGTGCGACGTCGCAAGATGTCGGACTACGGCACGCAGCTTCGCGAGAAGCAGAAGGTGCGCCGCGTCTACCACGTCCTCGAGCGCCAGTTCCGGCGCTACTTCGACGTCGCCGAGGCGCGGCCCGGCGTGACCGGTGAGAACCTCCTCCGCCTCCTCGAGACGCGGCTGGACAACGTCGTCTTCCGGATGGGCTTCGCCACGAGCCGCGCCCAGGCGCGCCAGCTCGTCAGCCACGGCCACTTCGCGGTCAATGGCCGCGCGGTGACCGTTCCGTCGATCCAGGTCCGCGAAGGCGACCGGGTCGAGGTGCGCGAGGTCAGCCGCAAGAGCGAGTACTTCAAGACGGCGAAGGAGACGCTCCGCTCCGCTCCCCGGCCCGACTGGGTCAGCGTGGACGTGGAGAAGCTCGCCGGCTCGGTGACCGCCCTCCCGCGGCGCGATCAGATGCCGGCCGAGATCAACGAGCAGCTCGTCGTCGAGTACTACTCGAGGTGATCGTCCTCTCATGATCGAGATCGAGAACGCGCAGATCGAGCCCGTCGCCGAAGAGCAGAGCTACGGCAAGTACGAGGCAAGCCCGCTGGCCGCCGGTTACGGCGTCACCATCGGCAACGCCCTCCGCCGTGTGCTGCTTTCCTCCCTGGAGGGAGCGGCGGTGACGTCGATCCAGATCCGCGACGTCTACCACGAGTTCAGCAGCATCCCGGGCGTGAAGGAGGACGTGACCCAGATCGTCCTCAACATCAAGAAGCTCCGGCTGAAGAGCTACGCAGCGCACCCCGTGCAGCTGAAGCTCGTCAAGTCCGGCGCGGGCCCGGTCACGGCGGCCGACATCATGGAGTCGGCGGAGGTCGAGATCGTCAACCTCGACCAGCCGATCCTCACCCTGGATGCGGACGACGTCACCGTCGAGATGGACCTCACCGTCGAGCGCGGCGTGGGCTATCTCTCCGCGGACCGCTCGGACCAGCAGCCGCCGATCGGCGTGATCCCCGTGGACGCGATCTTCACCCCGGTCCGCCGGGTGAACTACCAGGTCGAGAACACCCGGGTCGGCCAGACCACGAACTTCGACAAGCTCACGATCGAGGTCGAGACGGACGGGACGATCAGCCCCGAGGAAGCGCTCTCGCGCGCCGCGGAGATGCTCGTCGAGCAGTTCCGGCCCTTCACCTCCCGCGGCCGCGAGGCCACGGACGCCGGTGCCACCGGCACCGCTGCGGGCGCGATCTCGGCCACCGTGCTCGAGATGCCGATCGAGGACCTCGACCTGCCGATGCGGGCCTACAACTCGCTGAAGCGGAACAACATCGTCAAGGTCGGCCAGCTGCTCCAGCTGACGGATGACGACCTTCTCCGGATGCGGAACTTCGGCAAGAAGTCCCTCGACGAGATGAAGGAGCGCCTCCGGATGCGCGGCCTGATCGGCCCCGAGGAGGCCGGCTCCGCCGGCGCTTCGGACGCCGCGCTGGACGACTCGGACGACGACGCGGACGACGGGGAGGAGTGAGCGATGGCCCATGGCATCGACGGGCGTAAGCTCGGCCGGAAGACCGGACCGCGCAAGGCCCTCTACCGCAGCCTGATCGTCGCGGTCCTCCGCTACGAGCAGATCCGTACCACCGAGGCGCGCGCCAAGGAGGTCCGGGGCCAGGTCGAGCGGATGATCACGCTCGCGAAGCAGGGGACGCTCGCGTCCCGCCGGCGCATCATCGCCGAGCTTCCGGACGAGCCGCTCGTCATCGACAAGCTGATCAACGAGATCGCGCCCAAGTATGGGGACCGCAGCTCGGGGTACACCCGGGTCATCCACATCGGCAATCGGGCCGGGGATGCGGCGCCCATCGTCCAGCTCGAGCTCGTCTGAGCGGTCGGTGATCGGGCCCGGCGTGAGCCGGGACGGGTCACCGGGCAGAACCACCCGAGAGGGTGGGCCGGGGCGATACCTCGCCCGGGTGGAATATGACGGCACCGACTTCGCCGGCTTCCAGGCTCAGCCCGGACGCCGGACCGTCCAGGGAGAGCTGGAGGCGGCCCTTGCGCTCATCGGCGGAGGGGACCGGATCCGGATCGACGGGGCGGGAAGAACGGACGCCGGGGTCCACGCCCTCGGGCAGCTGATCGCATTCAGCTGGCCACGGGAGACCCGGGTGGCCGAGCTCGAACGGTCGATCGTGGCGGTCCTGCCGCACGATCTCTCGGTCGAGATCATCGGGAAGGTGCCGGACGGCTATCAGCCGCGCTACCGGGCGATCCGCAGGGAGTACCGGTACACGATCTGGAACGGGCCCCGGAGCCCGCTCCGCGAGCGCTATGCGCTCGGATGCCGCGAGGTGCTGGATGCCGAGGCGATGGAGAAGGCCGCACAGGTCTTCGTCGGTCGCCACGATTTCTCGGCCTTCGGGGGACGGGAGAGACAACCGATCCGGACCGTCTACGCGGTCCGGGTCCGCAGGAGGGGCCGGACGATCACGATCGACGTGGTCGGAGACTCGTTCCTGCGCCAGATGGTGCGAAGCATCGTGGCTGCGCTCCTCCGTATCGGGAGGGGAGAGGCGACGACCGAGGACCTCGAGGCCGCGCTGCGGTCTCCGGGTCGAGCCTTCGCCGGGGCGATCGCCCCTCCCCAGGGTCTGACCCTGCGGAAGGTGATCCTCAGGCGGGAACCGACAGGGACAGGAAGAGGATGACGAGGACCTACACGCCGCGGGCATCGGAGATCGAGCGCCAGTGGTTCGTCGTCGACGCCGACGGCGAAACGCTCGGCCGGGTCGCGTCCCGGGTCGCCCGCCTTCTCGAGGGCAAGCACAAGCCCACGTACGCCACGCACATCGACACCGGGGACCACGTGATCGTCGTCAACGCGGCGAAGATCAAGGTGGGCCCGGGCAAGATGGAAGACAAGTTCTACGCCCGCCACAGCGGGTATCCGGGCGGCTTCCGCTCGGAGACCCTCGGGGAGCTTCTCGCTCGCCGGCCGGAGGAGGTCATCCGCCGCGCCGTCAAGGGGATGCTGCCGCGGAACAAGCTGGGCGTCCAGCAGCTGCGCAAGCTGAAGGTCTACGCGGGGGCCTCGCACCCGCACGATGCGCAGCGGCCGCAGCCGCTGCCGGGAGCTGATGCCGAGTGAGCACCGCCGCGTTCTACCAGGGGACCGGCCGCCGGAAGACGGCGGTCGCCCGCGTCCGCCTCATCCCGGGTGAGGGCGAGGTCGTCGTGAACGGCCGCTCGCTCGAGGCGCACTTCGGCAACGCCGTCGACTTCGGCGACCTGATGATGCCCTTCCGCGTCACCGGGACCGAGGGCCGCTACAACGCGATGATCAAGGTCGAGGGCGGCGGAAGCCAGGGCCAGGCCGGCGCGATCCGGCACGGCATCGCCCGCGCGCTCCTCGAGTCGGACCCGGAGGGTGCGCGTCTGCCGCTCCGCCAGGCCGGGCTTCTCACCCGCGATCCGCGGATGAAGGAGCGGAAGAAGTACGGACTCAAGCGGGCCCGCAAGGCGCCGCAGTACACGAAGCGCTGATCGATGGAGGCGCCGGGACCGCAAGGCCCGGCGCCTCGTCCGTTCCACCGCACGATGTCCTCCTCCGAGCATCACGGGTTCCGCGACCGCTTCCGGCGGGGCGCGCGTCCGGAAACGCCCGCGGAGAAGGCCGTGCCGGTCATCCGTGTGGACCCGCTGACGGGTCAGGAGGAGCCCGAGGAGCTCCTCTGGATCGGACACGACCGGGAGCGCCAGGGAGCATCCGCAGCGGCCGTGGAGGCCTACCTCGCCGCGGCGCTCGCCTGGGAGGGGAGCGGCCGGCATGACGCCGCGCTGGACGCGGTGGCGCGCGCCGTGCGCATCGCCCCGGGCGATGCCGCCGCCCACCGGGTGATGGAGCGGATCTATCGTCGCCGCGGATGGGTCGCCCGGGCGGACGAGCGCGCGGCGATCCTCGAGCGCCTCCCGCGCGACGCGGACGAGCCCCCCGGCACAGGGGCCTGATCCGCCCCGGGACGCGCGCCTCCGCTGGTAGACTCCCGCGGATGCCTCGGTCGGTCGATCCGGCCGGCGGAGCGGCCACGGGATCCTGCCCGGCTGCTCCTGCCGTCCGTGGATGCAGCTGGACGCCGGCGGTTCCCCGGTCGGAGCCGCGGTCGCGGCGACCCCGGCACGAGGACCGCTGAGTTGCCCCGCCTCTTCGGCACGGACGGGATCCGCGGCGTCGCCAACGTGGAGCTCCGGGCGCCGCTCGCCTATGCGCTCGGACGGGCGACGGCTGCGCGGCTTGCGGCCCCGGGCGAGCAGGTGCTCGTGGGCCGGGATACGCGGCGCTCCGGGCCGATGCTCGAGGCGGCGCTCGCGGCGGGCCTGATGAGCATGGGCGTCGATGTCGTCCGGATGGGGGTCGTGCCCACGCCGGCGCTGGCGTGGGCGACCGCGGCGCTCGGCTTCCGTGCCGGGGTGATGGTCTCCGCGTCCCACAACCCCGCGGACGACAACGGCCTCAAGGTGCTGGATGCCGACGGCCGCAAGCTGGACGAGGCCCGGGAGGAGGAGATCGAGGGCCTGATGGAGGACGAGGCGGGCCTCGGTGGACCCGGGAACGACGGGCTCGGACGTCCGATCGATGACGCCGCCCCGCTGGCCGCCTGGATGGCGGACCGGATGCGGATCGCCGGGCTCTTCCGGAGCGATCTGCCGGTCTGCCTGGACGCAGCGCACGGATCGGCGTCGGCCGTGGCCGCTCCGATCGTCGCGGCGACCGGGGCGCGGGTGGACCTCCGGTATGCGGACCCGGACGGCCGGAACATCAACGACGGATGCGGCGCGACCCACCCGGAAGCCCTCGCGGCGATCGTGGCGGCCCAGGGAGCGGCGGCGGGCTTCGCCTTCGACGGGGACGCGGACCGCTGCGTGGCGGTGGACGAGCGGGGCGAGGTCGTGGACGGGGACCGCCTCATCGGGATCATCGCGCTCGACCGGCTCGCGCGCGGCTCCCTCGACGCGGGGAGCGTGGTGGTGAGCATCCTCTCGAACGCCGGTCTCGTGGACGCCATCCAGGCGGCGGGCGGCCGCGTGGAGCGGACCCCGGTGGGGGACCGCTGGATCCTCGACGCGATGCTCCGGACCGGCGCTGGGGTGGGGGGCGAGAAGAGCGGCCATGTCATCGTCCGCGAGCACGCGCTGTGCGGCGACGGGATCGTCACCGCGCTCGAGGTGCTCGGGATCCTCGCCCGCACCGGCCGGCCGCTCTCGGAGCTCGCCGCACGGATCCCCCTCTACCCGCAGGAGCAACGCGCGGTCCGTGTCGCCCGCCGCGAGGCGTGGGCCGAGGACGGGCCGCTCGTGGCCGCCATCCGGGAGGCGGAAGCCGAGCTCGCCGGACGGGGCCGGATCGTCGTCCGTCCTTCCGGGACCGAACCCTCCCTGCGGATCATGGTGGAGGGGCCGGATGCCGGGCTCGTCCGCCGGATCGCGGACGAGCTCACTGCGCTCGCGGGCGAGCGGCTGCGGTGACCCCGGTCGTTCCGCGGCGGCCGCTGCCGTGAGCGTCGCACCCGTCCCGCCGGAGGGGACGACCGAGCTGGGGATCGACATCATCAAGGTCGAGCGGATCAGCGCGGCCCTGCGCCGGTTCGGGCCGCGCTTCCCGCGCCGGATCCTCACGGACGCGGAGCAGGCCTATGTTCGGGACCGCCCCGAGACCCTGGCGGGGCGCTGGGCGGCCAAGGAGGCCGTGAGCAAGGTCCTCGGGCTCGGCGTCCGCGGCGTCGGCTGGCGGGAGATCGAGATCGTGCGGCTCCCCACGGGGCAGCCGACCGTCCGCCTCCATGACCGCGCCCTCCGGCGCGCGGACCAGCTCGGGATGGAGCGGATCGCGGTCTCGATCAGCCATGAGCGGGAGTACGCGGTCGCGATCGCCTTCGGTATCCGGACGCGCGGTGGCGCCTACGTCTTCCCGGTGGATGTCGAGGCACGACTCGATGACCGCGAGCGGATGATCCTCGGCCGGATCGAGCGGATCCGGGACCTCGAGCGGCAGGCCCGGGCCGCCGAGGGCGCTGCCGGTCCGGCAGGGGCGCCCGCGGACGACGACGCCCCGTGACGATCGAGCCGATCGACGATGCACAGGTCGCCGCGCTCCTGCCCCGCCGCGACCCGGCCGGCCACAAGGGGAGCTTCGGGACGGTCCTCGCGATCTGCGGCTCGCTCGACTACGCCGGAGCCGGTCTCCTCGCCGCGAGCGCAGCCCTCCGCGCCGGCGCAGGGCTCGCGATCCTCGCGGTCCCGGCGTCGCTCCAGCCGGTCATCGCGGGCCGGGTGCCGGAGCTCGTCACCTGGGGGCTCCCCGAGCAGGCTCCCGGGGAGGTGGATCCCTCCGCCGCCGTGGCGATGATCTCCGCCCGTCGCGCAGACGCGCTCCTCGTGGGCCCCGGCCTCCGGCCGGGCGCGGCGAGCGCGGCGCTCGTGCGCGCCCTTGTCGGCCCGGATGGAGCCGGCGCCGAGCGGCCGCCGGCCGTCATCGACGCGGAGGCCCTGAACGTGCTCGCCGAGCCGGCCCACGCCGCGTGGCCGATCGGGCGTCCGGCGATCCTCACGCCGCACCCCGGTGAGCTCGCGCGCCTGGACGGCCGGCCGCCGGAGCCGGACGATCGATCCCGTGCGGACCGGGCGGCCGCGCTCGCTGCGCGGAGCGGCGCGATCGTCGTCCTCAAGGGCGCCGGGACCGTGGTCGCCGCTCCCGACGGCCGCCTCGCCCGGTCCCCCTCCCGGAACGCGGCGCTCGCGACCGGGGGGACGGGCGATATCCTCGCAGGCGTGATCGCCTCCCTTCTTGCCCAGGGCCTCGCGCCGTGGGACGCCGCGTGCGCCGGCGTCCACCTCCATGCGCGGGCAGGGGAGCGAGTGGCCGAGCGCCTCGGCGACGCCGGTCTCCTCGCCTCGGATCTCCTCCCCGAGCTCCCCCTCGTCCGGCGGTCGCTCGTCATGGGTCGTTCCCCGGTGGAGGCGTGAGCGGCATGGCGGGCCGGCCGCTTCCCGCGGACCTCGGCCAGCGTGCCTGGCTCGAGGTGGATCTCGACGCCCTCGCGCACAACCTCCGCCTCCTGCGGAGCCTCGCGGACGGGGCCCGTCTCGCCCCGGTCGTGAAGGCGGACGGCTACGGTCACGGGATCGAGGCGGTCTCGCGCACGCTCGAGCGCGCCGGGGCGGCGGCCCTCTGCGTGGCGACCCTGGACGAGGCGATCCTCGTCCGGGCGGCCGGGGTCCGGATCCCGATCCTCCTCCTCTACCCGGCCCCTGCCGGGAGCGCGGGGGAGCTGCGCCGGCTCGGTGTCGAGCCGCCCGTCTCCACGCTCGGTGGGATCGCGGACCTCGCGGCCGGCCCGGACGCGGCCGGTCCGGGCCTCCGGATCCACCTGGAGATCGAGACCGGCCTGACGCGGATGGGGGTCCTCCCCGAGGAAGCGGGCGAGGCAGCCCGGCGGATCGCCGCGTCTGCGGGGCTCGGGCTGGCCGGGGTCTGGTCCCACATCGCCGACCCCGGAGACCCGGAGCGGGTGGCGGCGCAGGTCGCCGCGCTGGAGCGTGCGGTCGCCGCCGTGGAGGCCGCCACCGGCTCCCGCCCCGAGCGTCACCTCGCGGCCAGCGGCGGGCTCCTTGCGGGCGGCATCCCCCGCCTCGAGCTCGTGCGGCCCGGGATCGCCGTCTACGGGGTCCTCCCGGATGGGCTCGTCGTGCCGCCGGAGCGGACCGCTGCCGCGGCGGCGCTCCGGCCCGTCCTCTCGCTCCGGGCACGCCCGATCCGGATCCTCGATGTCCCCGCGGGGACCGCCGTCTCCTACGGTGGGCGCTGGGTGGCGCCGGTCCCGTCGCGGATCGCGACGATCCCGGTCGGCTACGGGGACGGCTACGCGCGGACGACCGGTCCCGGCGCGGAGGTCCTCGTGCGGGGGCAGCGCGCGCCGGTCGTGGGCACGATCGCGATGGATGCGTTGATGGTGGACCTCACGGCGATCCCCGAGGCGGGGATGGAGGACGAGGTCGTCCTGCTCGGCGAGCAGGGGGGCGACCGGATCGGTGCGCACGACCTGGCTGCCCGCCGGGGGACGATCGCCTGGGAGGTCCTCTCCACCTTCGGCCGGCGGCTCCCGCGCCTCTACCGTGCCCAGGGGGGCGATGGGCTCCGCGCCCTCGCCCATGCGCGGCCGGAAGGAGCCCCGGACGCCGGCTGAGGCGCCGCGCGGCGCGCCGTCCGGCGCCCGCACGGCTACCATCTGCAGGTGACCCCGACCTCGCCTGCCTTCTTCGCCGTCGACCGCGGGAGCGCCGCCCACAAGGCCGCGCTCATCGCGCCGGTGGAGGGGCGCTACCGGCTCCTTGCCGCATCGAGCGCACCTCGCGATGCGGATCCCGAGGCCCTCCTCGCCGATCTCGTCCACCGGGTCATCGAGATCGACCCGGGGCTCCTCCCGGATGCCGCCGGCTGGGCTTCCTGGCCGCGGCTCGCCACCGAGACGGCGCCGGGGCCGCGGGTCGTCTGCGCGGCGGCCTCGGAGCGCAGCCTCGCCCTCCTCGTCCGTGCGGTCCGTGCCGCGGGCTGGGAGGTCGTCGGGGAGATCGTGGCCGGTGCGGACGACCCGGTGGCCGCGACCGATCGCCTCCTCGATCCCCTCACGCCTGCGGTCGCCCTTGCTGCCCCGGACGAGCCGTCCCCGGAGGAGCGGGCCGCCCTCCCGGCTCTTGCCGCGCTCATCGCCGCTGCCGGCGCACGCCGGCCGACGCTCCGCATCCTCGTCTGCGGGACCGCGGGCGGCTGGGACGAGGCGCTCCCCCCGGAGCGCGTCATCGTCCTGCCCGCCGCGGGGGAGATGCCGCCGGCTCTCGAGCCGGGGCTGCGCGCCGCGCTCCTCGATCTCGCCGGACGCGGGGCCGGTCCGGATGCCCTCCCGGATGGCCGGGCGGCCTTCGCCACGGGGGTCGCCACGCTCGCGGAGCTCCTCGGGTGCGATGTCGAGGCGATCGATGTCGGCGTCGCGGCCGGCGCGCGTGTCCTCGCCCGCCCGGACGGCGCGGTCGCCCACCTCGTCACGGCGCTCGGCGCCCTCGTCCCGGCAGCGGCGCTGGACGACGAGGATGCGCTCGAGCGGATCGTCCGCTGGAGCTCCCTCCGCGCGGACCCCTTCACCCTCCACGACCGGCTCCGGAACCTGGCGACCTCGCCGTGGCGGGAGCTCACCGGGGACGGTGCGCGCCTCCGCCATGCCGCGCTGCGCGGCGCCCTGGAGCGGATCGAGGGGGCCTGGCGCGGTGCTGCCGACCCGGAGGGCCGCCTCGGCGCCCCGGTCCTCGTCCTCTCGGGTGGCGTGGCGACCGGGCTTCCCGCCGCGGCTGCGCTCCTCGCCGTGGCGGACACGGTCCGCCGTCCGGGCTCCCGGACGATCCTCGCGGACCACGTGGCCCTCATCGCCGCGATCGGCAGCCTGCCATCCGCGGACGACCGCCGCCGGATCCTCGGGGACCTCCTGGACGACCTCTTCCTGCCGGTCGGTGCGCTCATCGGCCTGCCCCCGATCCCGGAGGGAGCACGCGGCGGCGCCCTCCTCCGCGTGGGGAGCCCCCTCTCCGTCCAGGAGACGCGGGTCGACGCCGGTGACCTTCGCTTCGCCGGCTTGCCGCCGGGCGTCCCGGGGCAGGTGGAGCTCCTCTCCGCTCCCGGGGGATCGCGCGGCGGAGCCCCCGCCCCGGTGGCGAGCTGGGAGGTGACGGGCGGGCTCGGAGGCCTCCTCCTGGATGCGCGGGAGACGCCGCTGGAGCTCCCCGAGCGTGCCGAGCGGCGGCGTGCGCTCCTCGAGGCCTGGGAAGCTCCCGTCTGGGGCGAGGTCCCGGCATGAGCGACGTGCGACCCGGCCACGGCTCCGACCCGCTCGCCTTCCTCGCCCGTGCCCGGGGGCCGGTCGCCGACCCCGAGGTCCACTTCCGGCTCGGTCCCGCGGACCGGCCGATGGTGGGGCCGGGCGACGCGGTGGAGCCCGGCCAGCCGATCGTGGAGCGCTGCCGTGAGGTGGAGGCGATCGAGCTCCCCGCGCGTGGCGAGCTCGCCCTCCTCCCGCCGGGCTCGGTGATCGACCCCGCGCTCCTTCCTTCCGGCGGGCTCATCCAGCGCCACCAGAACCGTCCCGGCGACCGTGCCCGGCTCCTCTCGGTGAGCCCGGACGGGATCGCCCGGGTCGTCCTCGGGCGCTCGCCGGAGGTGATCACCTGCCCCGTCCCCGGCGTCGTGGACGGGCTGACCGCCGGTCGCCTCTCGATCGGCGCACGCGGCACGGGGCTTCCCGGCCGTGTCGGCTGGGGCGATCCGGTGATCGGCCGGCTCGTCATCGGCGTCCCGGCCCCGGACGCGGAGCTGCGCGCCCCCGCGATCGATATCGCCGCTGCCGGATCGATCCTCGTCGCCGGGGCGCGCGTGGATATCGAGGCGCTCACCCGGGCGCGCGCCATCGGGGTCGCCGGTGTGATCGCGGGCGGGATGATCGGGCGGGAGCTCGGCCTCCTCGCCGAATCGGATCGCCGCCAGCGGGCTGCCCTCCATGCCGCCTCGCCCTTCGCGGTCGTGGCGCTGGACGGCTACGGCCGGCGGATCATCCCCGGCCCGGCATGGGAGCGCCTCGTAGCCGCGGAGGGCGCCATGGTCGCGCTCTTCCCGGACCAGTCGCTCGTCCTCCTCGCGCCGGATGCCGCGGAGCCGGCCTCGCTCACCCCGGCCGCCGGCGCGGCCGTGATCACGGGCGGCGAGGCAGCGGGACGGATCGTCCGGCTCGTCGGCCTGGCGGGTCCCGTCCGGGTGGCCGGTGCCGGCTACCTGCCGGGAGGCTTCATCGAGGAGGAGACGCCGGAGGGCGAGGTCCGGCGGCGGATCGTCCCCCTCGCCGACCTCGAGCGGCTCGCCTGAGCGGAGCCACGATGACGATCGGAGCGTCCGGGCGGCCCGGGACGGTCCTCCTCCGGACGCGCTCGGCGGCGGAGACCGAGGATCTCGCGGCGGATCTCGCGTCGGTCGCGCGACCCGGGGACCGGGTGGCCCTGATCGGTCCGCTGGGGGCGGGGAAGACCGCCTTCACCCGGGGCTTCGCGCGCGGCCTCGGGGTCCCTGAGACGGTGACGAGCCCCACCTTCACCCTTCTCCATGAGCACGCCGGCCGCATCCCGCTCCACCACCAGGACCTCTACCGCCTCACGGGACCGGAGGACGCCCGCGAGAGCGGCCTCCTGGATGAGCGTGGCGCAGCGGCCGTCACGCTCGTCGAGTGGGCGGACCGGCTCGGCGCAGATGCGGGGGTCGGGGCGATCCTCGTGGAGATCCGGGTGACGGGGGAGGACGAGCGGGAGCTCCGGCTCTCGGCGCAGGATCCGGTGCGCTACGGCGCGTGGCTGGAGCGCGCGCGGCGTGCCGGCGCGGGGCCCGGATGAGCCTCCTCGTCATCGATACCTCCGGGAGCCGGGCGGTCGTCGCCACGGCCCCCACCGCGGGTGGCCCGGCCACCGTCCACCTCGGCCGCCCCGGCACGAGCGTCGGGGCGGACCTCACCCTCCTCATCGGGGCCGCCGTCTCCACCCTGCCGGATGGGCTCGCGGGGGTCCGCGCCGTGGGCGTGGGCACCGGACCCGGGAGCTTCACCGGGCTGCGCGTGGGGCTCGCGGCGGCCAAGACGATCGCCTGGTCGCTCGGCTGCCCGCTCGCCGGGATCCCGGGTCCGGACGCGCTCCGGCGCGCCCTGGGGGAGCGCCTCGGCCCGGACGCGGCGCGCTGTGCGATCCTCCGGCCGGCCGGCCTGCGGGACCGCTACCTCTCCCTGCCGGGTGCGGACCCCATCCTCCTCCCCCCGGGGAGCGACCTCGTGGCGGCCGTGGGGGACCATCCGGCCGCGGTGCTCGATCTCCCCGCGGAGGAATGGGCGGGTCTCGCGGGGCTCGCCGGCGCGGACCCCGCGGGCCTCGGACGGATCGCCGAGGCGGGGCTCGCGGACGCGCTCCTCGCGCTCCTCGCGGAGCGCATCGCGGCGGGGCGGACGGACGACCCGGCCGTGCTCGAGCCTGCCTATGTCGCGCAGCCGCGCGGCGTGGCGCCGGGGGAGGGGAGGGACCGATGGTCACCCGAGCTCCGCTGACGCTCCGGATCCGCCCGATGACCGTGGCGGATATCCCTGCCGTGCAGGAGATCGAGCGGGTGAGCTTCCCCGTCCCGTGGCCCGCCTACGCCTTCCGCCAGGAGCTGGAGACGAACCGGCTCGCGCGCTACCTCGTCGTCCGGGCGGGGCCCCGGATCGTGGCCTACGGCGGGATCTGGATGATGGTGGACGAGGCGCACGTGACCTCCTTCGCGGTCGCACCGGCGTGGCGCCGGCATGGCGTCGGGATGCGCCTCATGCTCGCGCTCGCGGACCTCGCGCTGGAGCTCGGCGCCTCCGTCCTCACCCTCGAGGTCCGGCTCGGCAACGAGGCCGCACGCGCGCTCTACGGGCGGTTCGGCTTCCGCCCGGTCGGGATCCGGCCGCGCTATTACTCGGACAACGGCGAGGATGCGCTGATCATGACCACGGACCGGCTGGATGACCCGGCGATGGCGGCGCGGATCGCGCGGATCCGGGTAGCGCTCGCCCCGGGCGCGCCGGAGGGCGAGGCGGAAGCGGATGACGAGCCGGACGCAGACGGCGAGGTAGCCGGATGAACGGGACGATCCTCGCGATCGAGACCTCCTGCGACGAGACGGCGGTCGCGCTCATCCGCGACGGGCGCCGGATCCTCGCCGATGTGGTCGCCAGCCAGGTCGCCCTCCATGCCCCGATGGGCGGGATCGTCCCCGAGGTCGCCGCCCGGGCGCATCTCCGCTGGATCCTCCCCGTCCTCGAGGAAGCCTGCCGCCGGGCCGGCGTGGACGACCTGCGGTCGCTCGACGCGATCGCCGTCACCGAGGGGCCCGGTCTCGCCGGGTCCCTCCTCGTGGGGATCTCCGTCGCTCGCACGCTCGCGCTCATCCACGACCGGCCGCTCGTCCCGGTCAACCACCACGAGGGACATCTCCATGCGGCCTGGCTCCTGGACCCGGACGATGCCGAGCGGCCGGAGCCGCCCCTCCCGGCCCTCGGGCTCGTGGTGAGCGGCGGCCACACCTTCCTCATCCTCATCCGCGACCACCTCGACTACGTCCGGCTCGGCGGGACGGTGGACGATGCTGCGGGCGAGGCCTTCGACAAGGTGGGCCGTCTCCTCGGGCTCGCCTACCCGGGCGGCCCCGCGATCGCCGCGGCCGCCGAGCGCGCCACGCGGCGGGACCTCCGCTTCCCGCGCGCCTGGCTCGGCGAGAGCGACGACTTCAGCTTCAGCGGCCTGAAGACCGCCGTGCGGCGCGCCGTGGCGGAGGGTGCCGGCGTCCCCCAGGAGTCGGCCGAGGCGGCCGGGGCGGCGCTCGACCCCGAGGTGGTGGCGGAGCTCGCCTGGGCCTTCCAGGAGGCGGTCGTGGACGTCCTTGCCACGAAGACGGTCCGGGCGGCGAGCCGTCACGGGGTGCGGAGCATCGTCCTCGGCGGTGGCGTGGCCGCGAACCGGGCGCTCCGGGAACGCGTCGCGGCGGGGGCGGAGGCGCTCGGGATCCCGCTCGTCGTGCCGCGCCCCGGCCTGTGCACGGACAACGCGGCGATGATCGGGGCCGCCGGCTGGCGGCGCTTCCTCGCGGGCGTCCGGGCAGGACCGGAGCTCGACGCGCGCCCTTCCCTCCGGCTCGCCTCGTGAGCACGCCGGTCGAGCCCGATCCACTCGCCGAGCTGGATGCCGTCCACCTCGGCCCGGAGGCGGTCCGCCGCTACCTCCGGCGCCACGGTCTCGGAGCGCAGAGGCGCTATAGCCAGAACCACCTCGTGGACGGGACGGTCCTCGAGGCGATCGTGGAGGCGGCGCGGATCGTCCCCGGCCGCAACGTCCTGGAGATCGGCCCGGGGGTGGGGATCCTCAGCGCGGCGCTCCTCCGTGCCGGCGCGCAGGTCACGGCCGTGGAGATCGATCGGCGGCTCGTGGCGCACCTCCGGGAGCGCTTCCTTACGATCCCGGCCTTCCGGCTCATCGAGGGCGACATCCTCGATCTCGAGCCGTCCGACTTCGTCCAGGCGCCCTGGGACCTCGTCGCGAACCTGCCCTATCACGTGACGAGCCCGATCCTTCATCTCATCCTGGGGATGGAGCCGCGCCCGGAGCGCTTCGTGTGCATGGTCCAGCGGGAGGTCGCCGAGCGGATCGCCGCGCCCCCGGGCGGGATGAGCTACCTCTCGGTCTTCGTCCAGTACCACGCGGCGGTGCGGATCGTGCGCGTCGTCCCGTCGGCCGCCTTCGAGCCCGCGCCGGAGGTCGATTCGGCGGTGATCGCCGGCGAGACCCGACCGCGCCGGCTCCCGGCCGAGGCGGAGGAGGACCTCTGGCGGCTCGTCCAGGCGGGCTTCCGTGAGCGCCGGAAGATGCTCCACAACGTCCTCCCGCGGCAGCTGCCGGCGGTGGGCCGGGAGCGCTTCGGCGCGGCGCTCGCCCAGGTGGGGATCGCCCCGGACCGGCGCCCCCAGACGCTCTCCGTGGAGGAGTGGCTCGCGCTCGCGGAGGCGGTCGGCCCGCTCGGGCCCCCGGCCGGCCGGTGAGCGCCCGGATCGCGGCCGCGGCGGAGGCGAAGATCAACCTCGCGCTCGCGGTGACCGGGATCCGGCCGGACGGCTACCACGAGCTGCGCTCCCTCTTCCTCCGGATCGCCCTCGCCGACGCGCTCACGGTCGAGCTCCGGGAGGACGCCACGGACACCCTCGCGATCGCGGGCGACCCGGCCCTCCCCGTGGAGGGGAACCTCGTCCTCCGCGCCGCAGCCCGGCTGCGCGCCGCACTCCCGGACGGGGCGGACCTGCCGGGTCTTGCCTTCCAGCTCGAGAAGCGGATCCCCGTGGGCGGCGGCCTGGGGGGCGGGAGCGCGGATGCCGCAGCCGCCCTCCGCCTCGCGCTCCGGGCGTGGGGGCGGGTCCTCCCGCGGGAGGAGCTCCTCGCGGCCGCGGAGCGCGTGGGGGCGGATGTCCCCTTCCTCGCGGGCGGGGATCCGGCAGCGCTCGTCGAGGGGATCGGCGAGCGGATCCGCCCGCTCCCGCCGCTCCGGAGCCCGCTCGGCATCCTCCTCCTCGTGCCGGGGAGCGGCCTCGCGACGCCCGCGGTCTTCCGCACCCACGATGCGGGTCCGCCCCCGGACGGTCGCGCGGCCCGGATCGCCGGCCGCCTCGCGGAGGGGTGGTCATCGCTCGGCGGGCCGGAGCTCGCGGCGATGGCCGCGGAGCTCGCCACCGCGAACGACCTGTGGCCCGCGGTGGCCACGCTCGACCCGGCGCTCGCGCGCGACCGGGAGCACGCGCAGGCGGCCCTCGGGATCCCGCTCCTGCTCACCGGATCGGGCTCCACGCTCGTGGGGCTCTATCCTTCCCCGGACGCCGCCCGGAGGGCGGCGGAGACGTTCGCCGGCCTCGCCACGGGGTCCGGAGCCAGCTTCCGTACGATCGCCACGGCCGACGCCCGGCCCGAGAGCAGGAGAGGAGACCCCGCATGACCCGCCGGATCATCGCCACCCCGGAAGCCCCGCGCGCGAGCGCCGTCTACAGCCAGGCGGTGGAGGCCGGCGGCGTGCTCTACATCTCCGGGCAGCTGGGGATCGATCCCGGGACCGGCACCTTCGTCCCCGGCGGGACCGCGGCGGAGGCCACCCAGGCGCTGACGAACCTCGGTGCCGTCCTGCGTGCCGCGGGGCTCGGCTACGGCGATATCGCGAAGGCGACCTGCTTCCTCGCGGATATCGCGGACTTCGCCGCCTTCAACGAGGCCTACGCACGCTTCTTCACGGACGCCCCGCCGGCCCGCTCCACCTTCCAGGTGGCGGCGCTCCCGCTGGGCGCGCGGGTGGAGATCGAGGCGATCGCGGTCCGCTCGGAGCGCAGCTGACCCGTGGGGTGGACCCCCGGCTCCGTTGACACCCCGGAGCCGCCACCCCTACGATGCACGGGCCCGATGCCCCACGAACCCCACGCCTGCCGCGCCGGGCTCCGCCCCGCATGAGCGCCGAACCCGCCGAACGGGCGGTCGCCGTCGTCCTTGCCGCCGGGCTCGGGACGCGGATGCGCTCGCGGCTCCCCAAGGTCCTCCACCCCGTCTGCGGCCGCCCGATGATCGGGCACGTCCTCGACGTGGCTCGCTCCGTGGCGGCGCTCCCTCCGGTCGTCGTCCTCTCCCCGGCCACGGATGCCGCCCGGAGCGTGCTCGACCCCGGTGACCGGGTCGCGATCCAGGCCGTGCCGCGGGGGACGGCGGACGCGGTCGCCGCGGCGATCCCCCACCTGCCGGTGGAGGCGGACGAGGTCGTCGTCCTCTCCGGCGACGTGCCGCTCGTGGACCCCGAGCTCGTCCGTGCCCTCCTTGCCGCGCGACGGAGGGAGGGGGCGGCGGTCGCGCTCGTGAGCGTGGATGCGACGGACCCCGCCGGCCTCGGCCGGGTGATCCGCGACGCCGGCGGCCGCGTGCGCGCGATCGTGGAGCGGGCGGACGCAACGGAGGCGGAGCTCGCCGTGCGCGAGGTGAACGCAGGGATCTACGCCTTCGATGCGTCATGGCTGCGGGCCGCGCTTCCGCTCGTCCCGCCCTCGCCGGTGACCGGGGAGCTCTACCTCCCGCTCCTCGTGGGGATCGCGGATGCCGCGGAGCGGCCGGTCGTCGCGCTCCGGGTCCCGGATGACGGGACCCTCGCGGGGATCAACGACCGTGTCCAGCTGGCGGAGGCGGAGGCGGTCCTCCGGCGCCGGATCGTGGAGCGACACCAGCGCGCCGGCGTGACGGTCATGGACCCGCCGTCGACGTGGATCGATGCCCAGGTCGAGCTCGCCGAGGATGTCCTCCTCGAGCCGGGTGTCCAGCTGCGCGGCCGGACCCGGGTCGGTCGTGACACGACGATCGGGAGCGGCTCGGAGCTCGTGGACAGCGTCGTGGGGGAGCGGTGCCAGGTCCGCCGGAGCGTCCTCGAGGGCGCGATCGTGGGCGATGACGTCGCCCTCGGACCGTGGGCCCATCTCCGTGCCGGTGCCGAGATCGGCGACGGCGCGGAGATCGGGAACTACGCGGAGGTGAAGGCCTCCCGGGTGGGCCCGCGAAGCAAGCAGCACCACTTCAGCTACCTCGGGGACGCGGAGATCGGGGCGGACGTGAATATCGGCGCGGGCACGATCACCGCGAACTACGACGGCCGGCGGAAGCACCGGACGACGATCGGGGACGGTGCCTTCATCGGCTCGGACACGATCCTCCGTGCACCGGTGACGATCGGCGAAGGGGGCGTGACCGGGGCAGGCTCCGTGGTCACGCGTGACGTCCCGGACGGGACGGTCGTTGCCGGCGTCCCCGCCCGCCCGCTCCGGCCGCGCGAGGAGGAGGCGTGAACGGCCTCTCCGAGCTCCTCGTCATCGTCGTCCTGATCGTCGTCAACGCGCTCTTCGTGGCCGCGGAGATCGCGCTCGTCACCGTGCGCAAGAGCCGGCTCCAGCAGCTCGTGGAAGCCGGCGACCCCCGGGCGCTCCGCGTCACCCGGCTCATCGACCGGCCACAGCGACTCCTCGCGGTGATCCAGACCGGGATCACCTTCGTCTCGTTCCTTGCCGCCGCCTTCGCGGGCGCGAGCATCTCGGAGAGCGCCGCGGATATCCTCCGGCCCATCCTCGGCGAATCGGCGGAGGCGGTCGCCCTCATCACGGTCACCGTGATCCTCTCGCTCGTCACGATCGTCTTCGGTGAGCTCGTCCCCAAGACGCTCGCCCTCGCCCATGCCGAGCGCTTCGCCCTCGTCTTCGCCCGGCCGGTGGACGTCATCGGACGCCTGCTCGCGCCGATCGTCTGGCTCCTCACCGCGATCACCACCGTCACCACCCGCCTCCTCGGCGTCGCCGAGATCGACCGCGACCGGATCACGGCGGACGAGCTGATGATCCTCGTGGAGCGGGGCGGGGAGCAGGGGATCATCGAGGCCGAGGAGGAGCAGATGATCGGCGCGGTCCTCGAGCTCGGCCAGCGGCGGGTCCACGAGGTGATGGTCCCCCGGATCGACATCGTGGGCCTCCCGGATACCGCGACCCTGGACCAGATCGTGGACACGATCGTGGAGCAGGGCCACTCGCGGATCCCCGTCTACGAGGGCTCGATCGACCGGATCTTCGGGATCCTCTACGCCAAGGACCTCCTGCCCTTCCTCAAGGGAGATGACGACCCGCCCCAGATGTGGGCGCTCGTGCGCACGCCGATCTACGTCCCCGAATCGATGCTCGTGGACGACCTCCTCCACACCCTCCAGCGGAAGCGCGTCCATATCGCGATCGTCCTGGACGAGTACGGCGGGACCGCGGGGCTCATCACGATCGAGGACCTCCTGGAGCAGATCGTGGGCGAGATCCAGGACGAGTACGACGAAGAGGAGCCGATGGTCGTCGGCGTCTCGGAGAGCGAGGCGCACGTGGACGGGCGCGCCTCCGTGGATGCGCTGGCGGAGCACTTCGGGCTGGAGTTCGACTTCGAGGACCGGGACGAGTACGACACGGTGGGCGGGCTGATCTACCACCGGATCGGCGGGATCCCGCGCTCGGGGGACCAGGTCCTCGTGGGGGACCGCCTGGAGCTCACCGTGGTCACCGTGGTCGCCCGGCGGGTGGCCAAGGTGCGTGCCGTCCTCCGGCGCCCGGAGGATGCCGCGGAGCGGGAGCGCGAGGAGAACGCCGGCCGCTGACGGGCGGGTCCGGGTCGGAGGACGCGGCGGATCCCGCGTCCGGGCCGGTCAGGCCGAGATCGCGCTCGTGACGATCATCCGCAGGCGGGCCATCGCGTCCTCGTCGATCGCGCCGGTCGCCTCGAGACACGCGATCGCCTCGTCGCGGTGGGCGTGGGCCCGGCTCCGGGTGAACTCATCCGATGCGGAACGCTCGAGGATCGCCCGTGCCTCCGCGACCTCCGCAGGGGAGGGGGTGCCGGCGAGGATCGCGGCGAGCCGCGCGCGGTCCGCGGGGGCCCCGTGCGCGAGCGCATGGATGAGCGGGAGCGTCTTCTTGCGCGCCTCGATATCCGAGGGCTCCTTGCCGGTGGCGGCCTCGTCCCCCCAGATGCCGAGCAGGTCGTCGTTCAGCTGGAAGGCGATCCCGAGCGACCAGCCGAAGGAGCGGAAGGCCTCGATGAGCGCGGCATCCTCCGTGGCGAGCATCGCGCCCGCCTGGACCGAGGCGGCGATGAGCGCGGCGGTCTTGCGGCCGATCATGTCGAAGTACTCGTCCACGGCGGGCCAGTCGCTCCGGTCCGCGTTCCGGATATCCAGGAACTGCCCCTCGCAGAGCGCAAGGCAGGTCTCGTCGTAGAGGCGCATGAGCGCGAGGACGCGCTCCGCGGAGAAGCCGATCTCCGTGAGCCGGTGGAGGGCGAGCCGCGAGAGGGTGAAGAGCGCATCCCCGGTGTTGATCGCCTGCGCGAGGCCGATCATCGTCCACAGGGCGGGCCGGTGGCGCCGCTCCGGGCTGCCATCCTGGATGTCGTCGTGGACGAGGCTGAAGTTGTGCCCCATCTCCACGGCGGAGGCACCGGGGAGGGCCCGCTCGTGCTCGCCGGTGATCGAGCGGTAGGCGAGGAGCCCGAGGAGCGGCCGGAGCCGCTTGCCGCGCTTGGCGTCCGCGTCCAGCCCGAGGTGGTAGCGGATCCAGTCGTAGAGCTCGGTGGTCCGGGGACCTTCCACCGTCGCGATGAGGGCGAGCATCTCGCGCTCGGTATCGCGGATCAGGTCGTCGAGCTGGGCGGAGGAGAGCACGGCCACAGGATAGCCTCGCTGTCGGGCCGGGGGAGCCCGGGGCCGGGCCGCTTCCCGCGGAAAGAAGGAGCGCCGGTGCGGGGGACGCGTCCGCACCGGCGACTCATCCCGTTCTTCGCGGCATCCGCGCGGTCGGATTGCGCCCGTGCCCGGCGATCTCCCTCCTGCCGGTCGGCCCACGGCACGCTCGTCCTGTCCGCCGGGCGGCTACCCTCCGTCCGTGGGCACACCGCGGGTCTATCGCACGACCGGGATCGTCCTCTCCCGGTTCGACCTGGGCGAGGCGGACCGCGTCCTCGTGATCCTCAGCCCCGAGCACGGGAAGATCCGGGCGATCGCCAAGGGCGTCCGCCGGCCCGGAAGCCGGATCGGTGGCTCCGTGGAGCCGTTCGCGGAGCTGGAGATCGCGCTCGCCCGCGGCCGGACCTTCGAGGTCGTGAGCCAGGTCCAGGTCACGCACGCCTGGCTTGCCTTCCGGGACCGCCTGGAGAGCGCCGCGACCGCGTGGTATCTCGCCGAGCTCGCGGAGCGCGCGGTGGAGGACCAGGAGGGCGCGGCACCCGTCTACGCGATCCTCCGGCGCGCCTTCGGGCTCCTGGACGACGGGATGCTCCCCGGCCGGGTCGCCCGCTGGGCGGAGACGCAGCTGGCGGACGTGCTGGGGATGCGGCCGGAGGTGGAGCGCTGCGCGGAATGCGACCGCATGCTGACCGAGGAGGACGGCTTCCGTTGGGCGCCGTCCGCGGGCGGGGTCGTCTGCGCGACGCATCCGTCCCCACCCGGGAGCGCGCCGCTCTCCCTGCCGGCGCTCAAGCTCCTGCGTGCCTACCGCCGCCTGGACGTGGAGGCGATCGCCGGGCTCCGGCTCCCCGCCGCGGTGGAGGCGGAGGTGGAGGAGGCGATGCGCCGCTTCCTCCGTGCGGCGCTCGAGCGCGAGGCGCGCTCGCTCGCCTTCCTGGACGAGGTACGGGCGCGCCCCTGAGCCTCAGGCCGGCCCGGGCTCCGGAAGGAGCGCCTCCACGATGACGCGCACGTCCCGGGACGCCTCCACGGGGTGGCGCATCGGGCGGTCCAGGGAGAGGCGGTAGTGGGTCCGGCGCCCCACGCGCTCACGGAGGAGGAAGCCGCCGGCCTCCAGGTCCGCGAGGATCCGCTGGACGGCGCGCTCCGTGATCCCGATCCGGAAGGCGAGCTCGCGGACCCGGATCTCCGGGTCCGCCGTGATGCACAGGAGGACGTGCGCGTGGTTCGTGAGGAAGGTCCAGCGGTGGCCGGACTCCCTGCCGGGGAGGGCGCCGGAGTCACTCATGGGGCGCAGGATACAGGAATGATTTGACAGGGTTTCCACGCCGCCGCTATCCTTCGCCCATTCCGAGGGGGAGTACCCCTCCCGGGCGGTCCGCGTCAGTCCGGTCCGGCTTGTTGCCGGTCCCGCGGCCGCCGACCCTCATCCCTGAGGGCCGGGGGAGACTCTCGGCGCCATCGTGCGTGCCGAAGGAGTCTCCGTGACCGCCGACCTCACCCTGTGGCTGATCCTCGCCGGGATCATCACCTTCTTCCTCTGCCTCGACCTCTTCGTCTTCCACCGGGAGGCGCACGCCGTCTCCTTCCGCGAGGCGGCGGTCTGGTCGGTCGTCTGGATCGGGCTCGGCCTTGCCTTCGGCGGGCTCGTCTGGATCTGGCTCGGTCCCCAGGCGGGCGGCGAGTACCTCGCCGGCTACGCGATCGAGAAGTCGCTGTCCATGGACAACGTCTTCCTCTTCGCGATGATCTTCGGCTACTTCCTCGTCCCGGCGCAGTACCAGCACCGGCTCCTCTTCTACGGGGTGCTCGGCGCGATCGTCTTCCGCGCGATCTTCATCGTGGCCGGATCCGCGCTCCTGGACGCCTTCCACTTCACGATCTACATCTTCGGCGGCATCCTCCTCCTTACCGGCTGGAAGATGGCCCGCTCCAAGGGCCACGGTGTGGACCCGGAGAAGAACCCGGTCCTGCGGCTCATGCGCCGGATCATCCCGGTCGGCAAGGAGTACCACGGCCAGCGCTTCTTCACGCGCGAGAACGGGCGGCGCATCGCGACCCCGCTCTTCGCGGTCCTCGTGGTCATCGAGACGAGCGACATCCTCTTCGCGATCGACTCGATCCCCGCGATCTTCGCGATCACCACGGACCCCTTCATCGTCTTCAGCTCCAACGCCTTCGCGATCCTCGGGCTCCGCTCGCTCTACTTCATGCTCGCGGGCCTCATCGACCGGTTCGCGTATCTCAAGCTCGGGCTCTCCGCGCTCCTCGTCTTCGCGGGCGTGAAGATCCTCATCAGCGACTTCTACAAGATGCCCGTCTTCGTCTCGCTCGCGGTGATCGTGGGGATCCTCGCGGTCTCCATCGGCTACTCGCTCTACCGGACGCGCGGGCTGGCCCCCGCGGCCTCCGCGGAGTCGGCCGGCCCCGCCGCGCACTGACCGGGGCGCCGCCCGCGGCGTCTGCCCGACCCCAGCCATCCCAGCCACGGAACGGAGGTCCTCATGCTCCCGCCCTTCCAGGCGTCCTCTGCCCACCCCCCGATCGCCTGTCCGCGCTGCCGGGCCCCGATGCGCGTCCTCGAGCGCGCCGGGGTCGTGGTGGACCAGTGCCGCGGCTGCGGCGGCGTCTTCCTCGATCACGGGGAGCTGGAGCGGCTCGTCGCCCTCGATGCCCGAAGCGACGACCGCTGGGACGATGACGACGACGATGATGACGATGACGACGACGACCGGCGCCGCCGCCGCTCCGTGAGCGCGGATCCCGGCTGGCGCGAGGTCGCCGCACCTCCGCCCACGCCGGGCTGGGGACCGCCCCCCGGTCCGCCCCCGGCACCCCCGGCCGGCCCGCCGCCCGGATGGCAGCCGCCGCAGCCTCCTCCCGGCTACGTCCCGTCCGGTCCGCCCCCCGGGTACGCGCCGCCACCGCAGGGATACGCCCCCGCTCCCCAGGCGCCGGGGAAGAAGCGGAAGAGCTTCTTCTCCGATCTCCTCGAGGGCTTCGGGGAGTAGGGCCCGCGCCTCCCTTGCCCCGGCGCGACGGGATGGCGCATGATGCACCGCAGGGCGGCCGGCGGAGATGGCCGGCTCCCGGGGTCGGGTGTCGTGCCCGCTTCCGGTCCGTCGAGCAGGAGGGTCGTTCATCGTGCTGATCCGTTCGCGTGGGGCCGCCCGGGTGCGCCGCTCCGTGGCGGTCCTCGCCCTCGGGGCGGTCGCCGTCCTCGGTGCGTCGGCTCCGGCCGGAGCCTTCCAGGTCTACTCGACCAGTGGCGTCACGGGGGTCGTCTCGGTCACGGACACCGCCGGGGCACCGGGCGTCCGGTGCACCTATCGAGACGCCGCGAGCGCGGCCTCGGAGGGCCTCGAGCGGATCCGCACCAAGGGCTTCTACGCCCACCATCCGAGCAGCGCGAAGCGGTATGTCGGCTACCGCTACATCGTGACGCGGCAGTCGCTGGGGTCGGTCGTCTACTCCTCGGTCTACACGAGCACCGAGAAGCGGCAGCTGGCGAGCTCCACGGAGGCGACCTTCTTCGGGAACCGCGACTTCGTCTTCGGCTCGCCGGTGACGAACAACGGCGCCCGCTACCGGATCGTCATCCAGCTCACCTACTACGGGTCGGACGGGACGTCGGTCGTGGGTGTGCTCAAGGGCCGCATGCAGGTCTACCGCCATGCGAACCCCGGAGCTGCCCTCTATGACATCGGCTCCGAGGGAAGCACCGGCTACTGCAAGGCGAACTTCCACTTCTAGCCGCTCCCGGCGGGCAAGCCGCCCGCTCACCGCGCGAACCCCGGACGGCGCCCACGGGCGCCGTCCGCTCGTCCCTGCGACAATCACGCCTCCCGACCGGCACTGCCACCGCCGGCGTCACCTGGAGGTCCTCGTGTCCATCCCCACCGATCCCGCCGCGCTCGGCGCGGATCCCGGCCCTGCCGTCGCGAACCTCGAGACGATCGTCTCGCTCGCCAAGCGCCGCGGCTTCGTCTATCCCAGCTCGGAGATCTACGGCGGGATCAACGCGGTCTGGGATTACGGCCCGCTCGGGGTGGAGCTGAAGAACAACGTGAAGCGCGCCTGGTGGCGCGCGATGGTCCAGGACCGGGATGACATCGTGGGCCTGGATGCCGGGATCCTCATGCACCCCCAGGTCTGGGTCACCTCCGGCCACGTGGGATCGTTCTCCGACCCGCTGGTGGAGTGCGCCGCCTGCCGCCGCCGCTTCCGCCTGGACGAGCTGCCGGGGACCGGCGAGCTGACGGCCACGGATCTGCGGGACGAGACGATCGTGGAGCGGCTCGGCCTGCGCTGCCCGGTGGACGAGGGGAAGCTCTCCGCCCCGCGCCGCTTCAACCTCATGTTCAAGACCTACATGGGGCCGGTGGAGGAGGAGGCGGCGATCGTCTATCTCCGCCCCGAGACCGCCCAGGGCTCGTACGTGAACTTCAAGAACGTCCAGCAGTCGAGCCGCAAGAAGCTCCCCTTCGGCATCGCCCAGATCGGGAAGAGCTTCCGCAACGAGATCAGCCCCGGCAACTTCGTCTTCCGGATGCGCGAGTTCGAGCAGATGGAGATGCAGTACTTCGTGCGGCCCGGCGACCCGGCCTCCGCCGCCTTCGACGAGTGGCTCCCCAAGCGCATGGCGTGGTACGCGCGCTACGGCGTCACCCCGTCCCGCCTCCGCTTCCGGGAGCACGCGCCGGACGAGCTCGCCCACTACGCGAAGAAGGCCGTGGACGTGGAGTACCGCTTCCCGTTCGGCTGGAAGGAGCTCGAGGGCGTCCACAACCGGGGTGACTTCGACCTCGGCAACCACGCGAAGTCCTCGGGTGAGAACCTCGAGTACTTCGACCCGGCCACGGAAGAGCACTTCATCCCCTGGATCGTGGAGGCCGCGGCCGGTGCGGACCGGGCCGCCTTCACCTTCCTCATCGACAGCTACCGCGAGGAGCAGGTCCGGGACGAGACGCGCGTCGTCCTCCGGCTCCACCCCGATCTGGCCCCCTACAAGGTCGCCGTCCTGCCGCTCCTCAAGAAGCGGCCGGAGATCGTGGAGCTCTGCCACCGGATCAAGGACGACCTGCGCCGGGACGTGATGGCGGTCTATGACGACACCGCCGCGATCGGCAAGCTCTACCGGCGCCAGGACGAGATCGGGACGCCCTGGTGCGTCACGGTGGACGTGGAGTCGCTCGAGGATGGTGCGGTCACCGTCCGGGACCGCGACTCGATGACCCAGGAGCGGATCCCCGTGGAGGGGATCCGGCGCGCGATCCTCGACCGGATGGAGGCGGCGCGCCAGGGGTGACCGGCGCACCGGCGGAGGAGGTGCACGCGGGTCCCTGGACCCCGGCCCGCCTCCGCCTCTGGGGGGCGGCCGCGATCGTCGCGGCCTGGCTTCCCCTTCTTGGTGTCCCCGCCCGCGGCTGGCTCGACCTCGCCGCCTTCTGGACGGCGGGCCGGCTCGCGGGGAGCCCGGAGCTCACCTCGCTCGCCGCGGTCGCGACCTTCCAGGCGGCGAACGGCCTCCCGCCGACCCCCTTCGTCTACCCGCCGGGGATCGCCCTCCTCTACGCGCCGCTCGCCGCGCTGCCCTACGCCGCGGCGGGGATCGTCCACGTCCTCCTCATGGCGGGCGCCCTCGTCGCGGCCGCGATCCTCGGTGCGCCGCTGGTGGGGATCCCGCGCCGGCTTCTCATCCTCGCCGCGCTCGCCTGGGCGCCCGCGGCGGCGAGCGTCGCCTCCGGCCAGAACGCCACGCTCGCCCTCCTCCTCGCCGTCCTCTCCCTCCGGGCGCTCGCCGGCGGACGGCCGATCCTCGCGGGGATCCTCGCCGGCCTCCTCGGCTACAAGCCCCAGCTCGGGGCGCCGCTCGCCGGGCTCGCCCTTCTCCGCGGCTGGGGTCGCGTCCTCGCGGCGGTCGCGCTGGCGGGCGGGGTCCACTACCTCGCGGGGGTCCTCGCCACGGGCGGTGACCTTGCCTGGCCCGCCGCCTGGCTCGCGGCGATCCGCGGCTACTCCGGGGCGGACATGGCGGCGAACGGCTGGCAGGCGATCGGGCTTCCCGCGATCGGGGCGCGCCTGGCGCTCGTCACGGGGTTCGCACCGCTCGCCCTCGCGGGCTGGGCCGCGGGGATCGCCCTGCTCGTGGCGGTGCTCCCGGCGCTCCGCCGTCTCCCCCCGGTGGAGGCGGGCGCGCTCGCCCTCGCCGTGGGGGTCGCGGTGAGCCCGCACGCCTGGGTCTACGACGCCACGCTCCTCCTCCCCGCGCTCGCCGTCCTTGCCGCACGGGCCGCACGCGCCGGGTGGCCGCCCGCCGCGCGGACGCGGGTCGTCCTGGCCTGGGGGCTCGCGCTCGCGTGGCCGATCGGCGGGGTCGTGGGGCTCACCCCGCTCCCGCTCGTGGTGGTCCTGGTCCCGCTCCTCCTCGCCCGGGGGGAGCCCGGCGCTCAGGCGGGGACGGCGGCCTCCGCGCCGAGCGTGTCGAGCCGGGCGAAGTAGCGGCCGATCGCCGCCGCCGCCCGCTTCCCGTCGCCCATCGCGAGGATCACCGTGGCGGCGCCGCGGACGATATCCCCGCCCGCGAAGACCCCCGGCAGGCTCGTCATCCCGTCCTCGTCCACCACGAGGTAGCCCCATTCGTTCACCGTGAGGCCGGGCTCGGACGCGGTGAGGAGCGGGTTCGCCCGGGTCCCGATCGCCACCACGACGATCTCGCACGGGATCTCGACCTCCGCGCCGGGGATCGGGCGGACGCCGCGCCGGCCCGAGGCGTCCGGATCCGTCAGCTCCATCCGCGTGCAGCGCATGGCGCGCACCCAGCCGTCCGCGTCGCCGAGGACCGCGACCGGTGCCGTGAGCCACGCGAAGCGGACCCCCTCCGCGCGCGCGTGATGCGCCTCCTCCGCGCGGGCGGGGAGCTCGTCCTCGCCGCGCCGGTAGACGATCGTCGCCTCTGCGGCACCCATCCGGAGGGCGGTCCGCACGGCATCCATCGCCACGTTCCCGCCCCCCACCACCGCGACCCGTTGCCCGTGGAGGACGGGGGTCTCCGCGTCGCGCTGCCAGGCGCCCATCAGGTTGACCCGGGTGAGGTACTCGTTCGCGCTGTAGACGCCCTTCAGCTGCTCGCCCGGGACCTCCATGAAGACGGGGAGCCCGGCGCCCACGGCGAGGAAGAGCGCGTCGAAGCGTTCCCGCAGCTCGGCGAGCGTCCAGGTCCGGCCCACGATCGCATCGAGCTCGAAGGTGACGCCCGCCGCGCGGAGCCGCTCGATCTCCCCCTCCACGATCCCCTTGGGGAGGCGGAACTCGGGGATCCCGTAGAGGAGGACCCCGCCCGCCGCGTGGAAGGCCTCGAAGACCGTGACCGCGTGGCCCGCCCGGGCGAGCTCGCCCGCAGCGGTGAGCCCCGCGGGGCCGGAGCCGATGATCGCCACACGCCGGCCGCTCGCTCCCGGGGTGGGGTGGGGGAGGGCATCGGGATGGGCCATCGCCCAGTCCGCCACGTAGCGCTCGAGCGACCCGATCGCGACGGGGGCGCCCTTTCGGCCGCGGATGCAGCGACCCTCGCACTGGCGCTCCTGGGGGCAGACGCGCCCGGTCACGCAGGGGAGGGCGTTGTCATCCAGGAGGGAGGCGGCGGCGTCCGCGATCTCGCCGCGGGCAAGGAGGTCGACGAAGCGGGGGATGTTCACCCGGACCGGGCAGCCCTCGATGCAGGTGGGGTTCCGACACTGGAGGCAGCGCTCGGCTTCCGCCACGGCGAGGAGCTCGGTGAAGCCCATATTGACCTCGCCGAAGTCATGCGCGCGGAGGAGGGCGTCGCGCTCGGGCATCGCATGCCGGCCGATCGCCATCCGGGCGCGCGGGTCGAGGGGCGGGCGGTCGCTCATCGTGCTGCCCCCGCCGGTGCCGGGGCCGGCGCCGGGGCGCCGTCGGCGAGCCGCTCGATCCGGCAGGCGCGCCGGTCCACCGCCTCGCGCTCGAAGGCGCGGTAGGTCGCGAGCCGGTCCGTGAGGAGATCGAAGTCCACGCGCGCGCCATCGAACTCCGGCCCATCCACGCACGCGTAGCGGGTCTCACCGCCGATGATCACCCGGCAGCCGCCGCACATCCCGGTCCCGTCCACCATGATCGCGTTGAGCGAGACCACGACCGGGACGCCGTGCTTCACCGCGAGCGCGGAGACCGCCTTCATCATCGGGACCGGACCGACCGCGTAGACGCGGTCCACGCCGCCCGCGGTGAGCAGGTCGCCGAGCGCGTCCGTCACGAAGCCGTGGCGTCCCGCGGAGCCGTCGTCCGTGCACACGATCAGCTCGCCGCAGCGGGCGAGCTCTTCCGCGTAGATGACGAGATCGCGGGTCCGCCCGCCGATGACGCTCGTCACCCGGACACCGCGCTCCTGAAGGCCGCGCGCGATCGGGTGGACCACCGCCGTCCCCACCCCGCCGCCGACGCAGACCGCGTGCCCCGCGGGTAGGAGCTCGGTCGGCTCGCCCAGGGGCCCCGCGACATCCGTGAGCGCATCGCCCACCCGGAGCGCCGCAAGATCGAGGGTGGAGGCGCCCACGGCCTGGACGACGAGGGTGATCGTCCCGGCCACCGGATCCGCATCCGCGATCGTGAGGGGGATCCGCTCCGCCCCCGGCCGGAGGCGGACGATGACGAACTGGCCCGGCTTCCGGACCTGCGCGATCCGTGGAGCGGAGAGGACGAGGCGGGTGACGCTCGGCGAGAGCTGCTCCCGGTGGACGATCGGGACCATGGGGGCCTCGGCTGCCGGCGGCGGTCCCTCCGCCGCCCATCGCCACGATGCCGCCCCGCCGCGCGGCTCCCCTACGGACGGGGGGACCGTTCCCGCGGGCCGAAGGTCACGTCGCTCCCGCGGCGGGCGTCCGGCGTGACCCACGGTCCCGAGGTTACGTAGGGCCATCCGTAGTCCCTACGGATGCCGTTCGGCCCCCCCGCCGCGAGACTCGCCCCAGCGGGCGCAGGGCCCCGTGGCGGTCACGGAAGTCACGGGGCCCTGTCGCGCGCATCGGTGTGCCGCGGGAGGCGCCGTGGATCCTGCCGGGACGCGGATCTCGAGGTGGAGCAAGTGAGGATGGGGTTCGGGGGCTCGCGCGGGCGCGCGTCTCGCCGCGCCTCCCTTCCCTCTGCCCTCCTCGGTCTCGCGCTCGCGCTCGGGGCGGTCCTCGGGGGCCTCACCGGGCCCGTGAGCGCCCAGTCCACCGCCACGATCTCCGGCGGCAGCCGCGAGTGGGGCAACGGCAACGGCTACAAGGGCCCGGGCGCCCCGGTCCTCCTCCTCGATGCGAGCGGGAACGAGCTCGCGGCGGCCGTCACGGACGTGAACGGCCTCTATTCCTTCACCGGGCTCGCGGCGGGCTCGTACAAGGTCCGCTTCCGCAGCTGGCAGAGCGCCTCCAAGGTCTGGACCTCGGTCCAGACGTGGTGCTCGTACACCGGCCAGGGCTACGGGGGCTGCGGATCGGCGTCCGGGTCGTACGGGGTGATGGTCTCCAACGTGACCGTCGGCCCCGGCGAGACCGCGACGGCGGATGGCTACTTCAGCAGCAGCACCCCGATCTACCCCGACCCGGCCGCCGTCGCGGACACGACGAGCGCGATCGGCACCACGCCGCAGTCGGTGAACCTGCTCGCGAACGACACCGCTGGCACCGGGACGACCTTCCTCGTGGATACCGTCCGTCTGTGCAGCGCCACGGAGACGGCCCCTGCGTGCGTCTCCACGAGCGTCACCGTCCCGGGGGTCGGCACGTACATGGTGGACGCGACCGGCACGGCGGGCTTCACGGCCGTCTCGGGCTACAGCGGGACGCCCACCGGGATCGCCTACAGCGTCCTGACGAGCAAGGGCCAGTACGCGACCTCCACGTACACCCCCACGGTGGATGCCGGCGCCACGATCTCCGGCGCCTCTCGCGAATGGGGGAACGGGAACGGCGGTCAGGGCCCGGGCGCCCCTGTCCTCCTCCTGGACGGCAACGGCAACGAGCTCGCCGCCGCAGTGACCGCCGCGAACGGGTCGTACGCGTTCACCGGGCTCAACGGCGGCACGTACAAGGTCCGGTTCCGCAGCTGGCAGACCGCGACGAGCTACTGGACCTCGAACACCGTCTACTGCGCTGACGCGAACCGCAGCTACGGTGGTTGCCCGCCGACGACCGGTTCCTACGGCGTGATGACGACCACGATCACCGTGAACGCCGGTGCCACGGCGACCGTGGACGGGTACTTCGACCGGTCCGGGACGACCTATCCCGATCCCACCGCGGTCGCCGACACGACCTCCGGCACCGGGATCGCCGCCCAGTCGGTGGACCTCCTCGCGAACGACACCGCCGGTGCGGGGACCAGCTTCCTTCCCTCCACGCTCCGGCTCTGCGCGCCGGGGACCACGGCGCCGGCGTGCGTCTCCACGAGCGTGACCGTCTCCGGGGTCGGCACCTACTCCGTCTCCTCGGGCACGGTCACCTTCAACCCGCTCGGCTCGTTCGTGGGTACGCCCACCGGGATCGACTACAGCGTGCTCACGGACAAGGGCCAGTACGCCACCGCCACCTATACGCCCACCGTTGCGGCCGGCGCCACGATCGATGTGGCGAGCCGCGAGTGGGGGAACGGCAACGGCTACCAGGGGCCGGGGGCGCCCGTCACGCTCCTGGACGGGAGCGGCACGGAGCTCGCCGTGGGGGTGACGAGCGCCGCGGGGACCTACTCGTTCGGAGGCCTTCCCGCCGGGACCTACCAGGTGCGTTTCCGCAGCTGGCAGTCGCCCACCGCCGCGTGGTCGTCCCAGACGATCTACTGCCAGCTCCCCTCCCAGGGGTATGGCGGCTGCGCCACCACGGGTGGGTCGTATGGGCAGATGACCTCGCAGGTCACCCTCGCGGCAGGGGAGACCGCCACCTTCGACGGCTACTTCAACAACGTGGGCTCGGCGAACGCCAGCCCCACGGCGGTCGCCGACACCTCGACCGGGGTGGGGATCACCCCGCAGTCGGTCGATCTCCTCGCGAACGACACCGCGGGTGCCGGGACCACCCTCCTTGCCGATTCCGTCCGGCTCTGTGACCCGGGCGCGTCGCTTCCCCAGGTCGCACCCGCGTGCGTCGCGACCACGGTGACGATCAGCGGGGTCGGCACCTACGCGCTCTCGTCGGGCACCGTCACCTTCACGGCGGTCGGCTCGTTCACCGGGACGCCGGACCCGCTCGACTACAGCGTCCTCACGGACAAGGGCCAGTACGCGACCTCCACGTATACGCCCACCGTGCAGCTCGGCGCCACGATCTCCGGCGCCAGCCGGACCTGGGGGAACGGGAATGTCGCCTTCGGGCCGGGCGCCCCCGTCGCCCTCCTCGGCGCGAACGACGCGGTCATCGGCACCGCGACCACGGACGCGAACGGTGCCTACTCATTCGGAGGGATCGCCGGCGGCAGCTACAAGGTCCGGTTCCGCAACTGGCAGGCCGCATCCGGCGCGTGGAGCTCCGTCCAGACCTGGTGCGAATACCCGGGCCAGGGATACGGTGGGTGCGGATCGGCCGCGGGCACCATCGGCGAGATGATCTCGCAGGTGACCGTCGCTGCCGGCGAGACCGCCACGGTGGACGGCTACTTCAGCCGCGCCGGGGATCCCTTCCCGGATCCGACCGCCGCACCGGACACCACCTCCGGCGCGAGCCCGCAGTCGATCGACCTGCTCGCGAACGACACGCCAGGGGCCGGTACGAGCTTCGCGTCCGGCACGGTGCGCCTCTGCGACACCGGTGAGGTCGCGCCCGGCTGCACCGCCACGAGCATCACCGTGACCGGCGTGGGGACCTACAGCCTGAGCGGTGGCACCGTCACCTTCACCGCGGACGGCGCCTACACCGGCACCCCGGATCCGGTCACCTATAGCGTCCTCAGCAGCTACAGCCAGCCGGCCTCGTCCACCTACACCCCCACGGTGAGCGGCTCGCAGCCCACCCCGACCCCGGCGCCCACGGCGACCCCCGCCCCCACCAGCTGCGATGGCACCGCGAACCTCCTCGAGACCGGCCTTGCCAGCATCTCCGGCGCGACCCTTGTCGCCACGAGCGGCAGCTTCATCGTGAACGGCGACTTCACCTACGCGGTGGATGACACCGACATGTCGCAGGTGGGGGTCGAAGCAGGGCTCGTTCCGGGCACGACCCGGGGGGGTACCCCGCTGGGCATCCGAGGCTGGACCGCCGCCGGCGGAGGCGGCCAGACCTATGCGCGCTGGGGGAGCGGGGTCGGGAATGGCGTGGCGGCTCCCTCCGCGGACCTCGCGATGGTCTACTTCGGGAACGGGACCGGCGCGACCTGGTCACAGGCCTCGGGGTCCATCGTGTACACCAGCAACGGCATCCGGAACCCGCTCGCCTTCAACCCGGATGGTGTCGCCCTCAGCTCGATCACGGTCACTCCGGTCGCCAACGACCCCTCGTTCTACGGAACCGCGGCCACACCGGTCTCCCTCTCGCAGGCGATCTCGGGGCTGACCGCCGGGACCCGATACCGCCTCCAGTTCTGGGTCACGGGGGAGGGAAGGAACGGCTCCAGCTACCCGCACACCGGCCTCGCCGCCGTCGATATCTCCGGCTACCACCGCGCCTACTTCACGATCCCCTCCACAAGCCGGTATCTCACGATCGACTTCGTGGCCACCGCGTCCACGACCACCGTCGCCTTTCGCTCCTGGGGCCATGTCAACCAGCTGACGTCGGCCTCGGACACCTCACCGACCGAGCTCATCCTCGATGATGTCCGGCTCGGTCGGTGCAGCGCCTCGGACGGCCTCGCCGCGCCGGCGAGCCCGGTCCCCGCGCTCGGTCAGAACCCGCCCTTCGCGGTGGACGGCGAAGCGGCCACTCCGTTCGAGACCGCGCTCACCACGGGTGACGTGAAGACGGGTGACGGGGTGCCCGCCGGTGCCGCCTTCACGGCCACCAGCCAGCCGGCGCACGGCACGCTGGCGCTGAGCACGGACGGGACCTACACCTATACGCCGGATCCCGGCTTCTCGGGGACGGACTCGTTCACCTATCAGATGTGCTCGATCGTCTGCGTGACGGCCACCGAGACGATCATCGTGGGGCCGAACGCGGTGGACGACCGCTACCGGACGCCGTTCGACACCCCGCTCACCAGCGGCGACGTGACGACCGGGGACACCTATCCGGCCGGTGCCGAGATCACGAAGCTGACCGATCCGGCGAACGGTGCGGTCACCTGGAACGGCGACGGCACCTTCACCTACACGCCGAACGCCGGCTTCATCGGCACAGACACCTTCTCCTACTCGGTCTGCACGCAGTCCACGGACGGCGGACCCTACGTGGATCTCGCATCGGCGGGGCTCCTCACCATCCCGTTCTCGCTGACCGGGCTGGATGACCCCGCCTACTCCGCGCTCTACGCCTCACCGCTCGTCCTGCTCAAGGTCCTCCCCGGCGCCACCGGCTCCCTGACGCTCACCCTGCCGTCCGTGGAGAAGGAGGTCTACTGGAGCCGGATCCTCGATCCGGTCGGGACGACGATCTCCTCGACCTACGGGAGCCCCGGCGCGAACGTCGCCGTCACGGCGAACGTGGAGCTCGGGCGGGTCTACTACCTCAGCGTCTACCTGGAGTCGGTGCCGAGCGTCCTGCAGGTCGACGTCTCGGGCGTCGGGCTCCTCAACTGCTCCACCGCCACCGAGACGATCAAGGTCGGCATCGCCGCCGAGGACCACGACTACGTGACGCCCTTCGAGACGGCGCTGGCCACGGGTGACGCGTCCGCGGGCGCGCTCCTCATGACGGGCTCCACCTTCGAGAAGGTGACCGATCCGGCGAACGGGATCGTCGCCTGGAACGCCGATGGTACCTTCACCTACACGCCGGACACGGGCTTCAGCGGCTTCGACAGCTTCACCTACCGGATCTGCGCCCCCGCGCCCGATGAGACGTCGTGCGACACGGCGACGGAGACGATCCTCGTCCTCTCCCCGCCGGTGGACTGCGACGGCACGGCGAACCTCCTCGAGACCGGTCTGCGCAGCATCTCGGGCGCCACGCTCATGGATGACGCGCTCTCCGTCGTGGTGAACGGCGACTTCACCTACGCGCTGGACGGCACGGACATGAGCTACGAGCTCTCCCGCAACGGCCTCGTGCCCGGCACCACGGGTGGCGGCACGGTCGTGCCGATCCGCGGCTGGACGGCGAGCGGCGGCGGCACGCTGACCTACGCCTACTGGGGCGACATCGTCAACGGAGCCCTCGCGGTGAAGGCCCCCACCGCCGACCGCTCCGGGGTCTACTTCGGGAACGCGGTCCTGGCGAAGTGGGGCCCGGATCCCCGGACCGGTGTCCAGACGATCACGTACACCACCCAGGGTGTCACCTTCCCGATGACCTTCAACGCGGACGGGGTGGCGATGAGCGCGGCCACCGTCTATCCGGCTCGATCCCAGGAGCGTGGCGGAGTGGATTACGGGACGCCGGAGACACCGGTCACCGTCGCCCAGACGATCTCGGGTCTTCTGGAAGGGGGCCGGTACCGGCTCCAGTTCTGGGTCTCCGGCGAGGGGAGGGCGACCGGCGGCTACCTGGACACGGGACTCGCGGCGGTGGACATCAGCGGCTACCACCGGACCTTCTTCACGGTACCGAGCGAGAGCCGGTACGTGACCCTCGAGTTCGTGGCCACCGCCCCCTCCGTGACCGTCGCCTTCCGGAGCTGGGGTCACGCGGATGCGCTCATCCCCATGACGTCCAGCACCAACCCCACCGAGCTCGTCCTCGATGACGTGAAGCTCGGCCTGTGCGACGGGATGGGCGGGATGACACCGCCCCCCGTGACCGTGCCGGTCCTGGGCACCAAGGTCCCGTTCGCCCTCGACGACACCTTCCGGACGGCGTTCCAGACCACCGTCACCAACGGGATCGTCACCCCGAACGACGCGCTTCGCACCGGCTCCACCCTCGAGAAGACGTCCGATCCGGCGAACGGCACGCTCACCTTCAACGCGAACGGGACCTTCACCTACGTGCCCGATCCGGGGTTCTCCGGTACGGACACGTTCAGCTACCAGGTCTGCCAGATCATCTGTGTCCCGGCCACCGTCTCGATCGAGGTCGGGCCGAATGCCGTGGACGACGGCTACACGACGCCCTTCGGCACGGCGCTGACGACCGGCGACGCCGCCGCCGGCGACACCTACCCCGCGGGTTCGGTCTTCCGGAACCTCACCGATCCGGGGAACGGGACGGTCGCCTTCGACGCGGATGGGACCTTCACCTACACGCCGGACCCGGGCTTCAGCGGCGTGGACTCCTTCACCTACCGGGTCTGCCGTCCCACGGTGCCGTACCTGGGAGACCGATGGGGTGGGGACGAGTTCGCCCCCTACCTGAACGGTGAGTACACGCTGACCGCGGCCCAGGTCACCGGCAGCTTCTTCTACCGGACCGTCCAGGTCTACCCGACCTCCTCCGGGACGATGACCATGACCGTCGATCCGGTCGACTCGACGGGTCCGGACGTCTACCTCTACGGCCCGTCGGGGTACATCGGCGGCGCGTGGAACTACGCGGATCTCCCGGGGAGCCTGTCGTACTCCCACGCGGTCACCGCCGGTGAACGCTACCTGGTGGACTTCGGGGTCTGGAACCACTGGCAGCCGAACGGATCCGTGACGCTCGTGGTGACCGGCGTCGAGATGATCGGCTGCGAGAGCGCGACCCAGACGATCGTCGTGGGGCCCGATGCCGTGGATGACAGCTACGCCACGGGGATCGGCGTCCCGATGACGACCGGCAACGTGAAGACGGGCGACACCTACCCGGCCGGCGCCACCTTCACGAAGCTCACCGATCCGGCGAACGGCTCCGTCACCTGGAACCAGGATGGGACCTTCACCTACACCCCGAACACGGACTTCGCAGGCGCGGATACCTTCACCTACCAGGTCTGCCTGCCCTCTCCGAACGAGACGCTCTGTGACACCGCCACCGAGACGATCAACGTGGGCGTCATCGCCGTGGATGACACCTACGCCACGCTCTATGAGACGCCGCTGACGACCGGAGACGTGAAGACGGCCGATACCTATCCGGCCGGATCGACCTTCACGAAGCTCACCGATCCGGCGGACGGCATCGTGGCCTGGAACCCGGACGGCACCTTCACCTACACGCCGGACAACGGCTTCAGCGGCACGGACAGCTTCACCTACAGGGTCTGTGCCCCGGCTCCGAACCAGGCGGTCTGCGACACGGCGACCGAGACGATCGTCGTCGGCCTGCCGCCGGCTTCCTGCGACGGCACCGCGAACCTCCTCGAGACCGGCATCGCCAGCATCACCGGGGCGACCCTCTTCGGCCGGGGTATCTCGTACATCGTCAACGGCGACTTCACGTACGCCGCGGATGGGACGGACATGGTCACGACCCAGACCTACGCGGGTCTCGTGCCGGGCACGGATCGCGGCGGCACCCCCGTCCTCGTCCAGGGATGGACGGCGTCCGGCGGCGGGACGGACACATACGCGAGCTGGGGCGACGGGTACGTCTACGCGCACGGCGTCCAGCCGCCGACCGCGGATGGGTCGATGGTCTACTTCGGCAACGGGACCGGTGGGCGCTGGCGCCAGGACTCGGGGACGGCCGTCCTGAGCAGCGGCGGGATCCAGAACCCGCTCGCCTTCAACGCGGACGGCGTGGCGATGAGCGCGATCACGATCAGCCCGCCGAACGAGGTCTTCGGCGACGCCACGACGCCCGTCTCCCTCGGCCAGTCGGTCTCCGGCCTCGTGACGGGCGCGCGCTACCGGCTCCAGTTCTGGGTCACGGGTGAAGGCCGGGATGGCTCGGGCTACCCGGACACCGGCCTCGCCGCCGTCGATCTCACCGGCTACCACCGCATCTACTTCACGATCGACCCCACGAGCCGGTACCTCACGCTCGATTTCGTGGCCACCGCCTCCACCGTCCAGATCGCCTTCCGCAGCTGGGGCCACGCGGACGCGAACGATCCCGGACCGGACACGCGCCCGTCCGAGCTGATCCTCGACGATGTCCGTCTCGGGACGTGCAGCGCCACGAATGGCCTCACGGCGCCCGCCAACCCCGTCGCTGCGCTCGGCCAGAACCCGCCCTACGCGGTGGATGACGAGTTCGCGACCCCCTTCGGGACCGCGCTCACCACGGGTGACGTGAAGCTCGGCGACGGCGTCCCCGCCGGGGCCACCTTCTCGGCGACGACCCAGCCGGCGCACGGGACCCTCGTCTTCAACGCGGACGGGACCTACACGTACACGCCGGATCCCACCTTCTCGGGAACGGACACCTTCACCTACGAGATGTGCTCGATCATCTGCGTGACGGCCACCGAGACGATCGTCGTGGGGCCGAACGCGGTCGATGACGACTACACGACCCCGTTCGAGACCCCGCTCACCGACGGCGACGTCACGACCGGTGACACCTATGCCGCCGGTTCGACGTTCGCGAAGACCTCGGACCCCGCGAACGGCACCGTGACCTGGAACGGGGACGGGACGTACACGTACACCCCGGACGCCGGCTTCTTCGGCACCGACACCTTCACCTACACGGTCTGCGCGCCGTCGCCGGCTGCGCCGCACGTCGACCTCGGCTCCGCCCTGCTTGCGGGTGGCCCGCTCTCCCTCACCGGGCTGGATGACCCGGCCTATTCGGAGGCGG
>JAFMJV010000018.1 GCA_017853275.1 Chloroflexota bacterium | reverse complement strand
CGTCCACCGGCGCGACGCGCTGCATCGACCTCGGGCTCTTCCAGCTCGGCTGGGGGTGATGGGGCCGTCCTGCCCCTCCTGACGCCACGGGCCGCGCGCGAGCGCGCCGTCCGGGCGCGAGGGCGGCAAACGTTTGTTGACAGCCGCCTTCCCGGTGGTCCACACTCCGGCCCAGCCGGGGTCTGCCCGGCAGGGAGAGGAATGGAGGAGTCAGGGATGACGGAGCGGAACCTCCTGCGGCGCAGCGTCGTCGCGGGCCTCACGGCGGCGGTCGCCGTCTCGGCGGTCGGGGCGAGCGTCCCGGTCGCGGCGGCAGAGGGCGCCTTCGATCCGATGGCCTGCGCGGGCAAGGCCGTGCGCATCGCCCTCGTGGACGGCGAGCGCGACGAGAAGGGCCTCCAGGACAAGGAGGCGGAGATCGAGGCCGCCACCGGCATCGACATCCAGCTCACGACGATGGCGATCGGGCCGCTCGGCGAGTCGATCGCCCAGAACCTGCGCGCACCCGAGTCGGCCTTCGACATCGTCCACGTCATCGGCTTCAACGTGGCGGCCACGGCGGGCGCCGGGCTCCTCGAGGAGCTCACGCCGTACGTGAACGACCCGGCGAAGACCCCTGCGGACTTCGACTTCGCGGACTTCCCCGAGGGCCAGCTGAACTACACCGGATACTTCGACCCCGAGAAGGGCGAGTTCGGTGGTGACAAGCTCTTCCTCGTCCCGGGCATCCACTCGGGCTCGGTCCTCCTCTTCTACCGGAAGGACCTCCTCGATGCGGCCGGGATCGAGGTCCCGCAGACCTGGGACGACTACAAGGCCGCCGCGGAGGCGCTCACGAGCGGTGACGTCGCGGGCTCCGCGATGGTCGGTGCGAACGACCCGTCCGCGATGCTCGTGGACTGGTACAGCCGCTTCGTCGGGCACGGCGGCGTGCTCATGACGGGGAGCAAGGGCGACAAGACCCTGAAGCCGAACTTCACGAGCGAGGAGGCCGTCGAGGCGCTCCAGGAGATGATCGACATCCTCCCGTACTCGCCCGCTGCGGTGACGAGCTACGGCTTCACGGAGGCGATGGACGCCTTCATGGCCGGCAAGGTCGCGATGTGGCCCGCCTGGGCGACGATCGCGGGCGCGCTCTTCGGCCCCGACTCCCCGGTGAAGGACACCGTCGCCGTGGCCCCCGTGCCGCGCAATGACGAGTCCTTCTCGCGCGGCATCCGCGGCGGCTGGGGTCTCGCGATCCCCGCGAACCTGCCGCAGGAGAACAAGGACTGCGCCTGGCTCCTCATGACCCAGATCACCTCGAAGGCGTTCGAGAAGCACCAGGTCATGACCTACCAGACGGACCCGAACCGGATCTCCACCGCCCAGGACCCCGAGGTCATCGCGGCGCTCCCGTACATCCCCGCCGCGGTCGCCGCGATCGAGGATGCCGAGACGCTCGCGGTCGCGAACATCCCGGAGACCTGGCAGATCGTCGGTGAGCTGCAGCGGGAGATCAACCTCGCGCTGACCGGCGCCGAGGATGCTGCGACGGCCATGGCGAACGCCCAGGCCGGCGCCGAGAAGATCCTCCGGGACGGCGGCCACCTGGCCGACTAGCCTCCCGGATCCCACGGACGTGGAGCAGCGAGGCGCCGGCCGCATGGCCGGCGCCTCGCTCGTCCCGTCCGGCTCCAGACGAGCGCACGCATGACCGCCGCGACCCCCACCGCAGGCCACCCGCTCCATACGCGCCGTGACGTCCTGCTCCTCGCAGGGCCCACGGTCCTCTACCTGCTCGTCTTCTCCGTCTTCCCGCTCCTCTACAGCCTCGCGATCAGCTTCTTCGACTGGAACCCCACCACGAGCAGCTTCGACTGGGTGGGGCTGGGGAACTTCACCGGCCTGCTGACCGACCCGGTCTTCTGGCAGGCGGCGGTGAACACGGCGATCTTCACCTCGGTCTCGATCGCGATCCAGGTCGTGCTCGGCACCGTGCTCGCCCTCTTCTTCAACCTGCGCCTCCGCGGCGCGTGGTTCGTGCGCGGTGTCCTCATCCTCCCGATGCTCCTCACGCCGGTCGTGGTGGGGCTCATGTGGCGTGCGCTCCTCAACCCGGACTGGGGGATGGTGAACTGGCTGCTCGGCCTCTTCGGGCTGCCGCAGCCGCTCTGGACCGCGGACCCCGCGGTCGCGCTCGCCACGCTCGTCATCGTCGATTCGTGGCAGTGGACGCCCTTCGTCATGGTCATCGTCTTCGCCCGCCTCCAGGCGCTCCCCCAGGACGTCTTCGAGGCATCCGCGGTGGACGGGGCGAACCGGCGCCAGACCCTCCTCCGGATCACCCTGCCGCTCCTCGCGCCCGCGATCGCCTTCGCCGCGATCTTCCGCGCCATCGATGCCTTCCGTGCCTTCGATGTCGTCTTCGGGCTCACCTATGGCGGACCCGGCCGGCTGACGACGACGCTCAGCTTCTACACCTGGGAGAACGGCTTCTCGTTCCAGCAGTACGGCTACGCATCCGCGCTCGCCTACGTCATGGTCATCGTGGCCACGATCGCGATGTCGCTCCTCGTGCGCGTCGTCTCCATCCGCCGGGAGGACGCGGCATGACCGGCCGGATCCTGGAGCGGGCGCTCGCCTACCTCGTCCTCGTGATCATCGGGATCATCGGCTTCGCCCCGTTCGTCATCATCCTCATCCTCTCCACGAAGGCCCGCTTCCAGATCGCCACGGAGGTCCCGCCGACCCTCGTCTTCGACCTCGCGCAGATCGAGAAGAACTACCGCGACGTCCTCTTCCAGCGCGGCTTCCTGGGCTACATCTGGAACTCCATCGTGGTCACCGCGCTGAGCGTGGGTGTCTCGCTCGTCCTCGCCACGCCGGCAGCCTACGCCTTCAGCCGCATCCGTTTCCGGGGCCGGGACCGCGCGGCGAGCACGATCCTCTCGCTCCGCTTCATGCCCGCGGTCGCGGTCGCGATCCCGGTCATGCTGATGATGCGCTTCATCAACCTGGACGACACCCTGCCGGGGCTCGTCATCCCGTATGTCGCCTTCAGCCTGCCGCTCGTGGTCTGGATCCTCATCGGCTTCTTCGACGAGATCCCGCGCGAGCTGGACGATGCGGCGATGGTGGACGGCTGCACCCGCTTCGGCGTCCTCAACCGGATCATGCTCCCGCTCGTCCGGCCGGGGCTGATCGTGGCCGCGATCTTCGCCGCGATCTTCATCTGGAACGAGTTCCTCGTGGGGCTCTACGTCGTCAACTCGCAGGGTCTGAAGACGATCCCGCTCGGCGCGGCCGGCCTCATCAGCGCGGAGCGCCCGATCGACTGGAATATCGCCGCCACGGTGGGCGTGGTGACGATCATCCCGATCTTCATCTTCTCGCTCTTCATCCAGCGCTACATCGTCCGGGGGATCACCGCGGGCGCGGTGAAGTAGGCCCGGCCCAGGACGGAGGAAGGACCGATGACCGAAGGACACGAGCTGCTCGCGGAGGGGCTCGGCTGGGCGGAGGGCCCCACGGTCCTGCCGGATGGCCGGATCTGCTTCGTGGAGACCTACCGGAGCCAGGTCTCCGTCTGGGAGCGCGGACGGGGGGTGAGCCGCTACGCCTACACGGCGGGTGGCCCGAACTCCTGCGTGGCCGGCGCGGACGGCACGATGTACGTCTGCCAGAACGGCGGGACGACCGGCCCGTGGCGGGCCGAGGAGATGGTCACCCCGTCGATCCAGGTGATCGACCGGGAGGGGGGACGCGCCGAGATCATCGCGACGGAGCTGGACGGCAAGCGCTTCCACGGCCCGAACGACCTCGTCTTCGGCCCGGATGGCCGGCTCTACTTCACCGACCCGGGCACCTACCGACCGGGGGATCCGGAGCCCTCCTACCTCTTCGTCCTGAACACGGACGGCACCGGCCGGCTCCTCGCCGAGCTGACGCCGCCCACCTTCCCGAACGGGATCGCGATCGAGGCGGACGGAAGCGTCGTGTGGGCGGAGTCGTATACCGGGATGGTCCGGCGGCTCGATCCGGCGACCGGCCGGATCACGGAGATCGCGCGGCTGCCGGGGGACCGGCCGATCGCGGACGGGATGGCCGTGGGGAAGGATGGGCTTCTCTACGTGACCACGGTGAACGGCGGCGGGATCGACGTCATCCGGCCGGACGGTACCTACGACCGCTTCATCAAGGCGGGCACGATCCCCACGAACTGCGTCTTCACGGGGACGGACCTGATCATGACCGACGCCGGCATCCTCGCCGACACCGCGGACGCCAGCTATGGTGGGCAGCTGTGGCGGATCCCCGTGGGGGTCGAGGGCCTCGGCACCTGGGTCGGCCGGATCGGATAGGGAGAAGGAGCACGCGCCATGGAGTTCCTGCTGAACATCGTCGTCACCTTCCCCCCGGACGGGGACCCCGCGGAGAAGGAGCGGCGGATCAAGGCGGAGGGCGTGCGCGCCCGCGAGCTCGCGGCCGCCGGGACGATCAAGCGCGTCTGGCGCGTCCCCGGCCAGTGGGCGAACTGGAGCATCTGGGAGGCGCCGGACGCGACCGCGCTCCACGAGGCGGTCACCTCGCTCCCGATGTGGCCGTACCTCGACGTGGAGGTGATCCCGCTCGCCGCCCATCCGAACGATCCGGGGGCCGGCAAGTGACCGCCCCGGAAGAGGACGACCCGATCGCGATCCCCTCGGGCTACGTCACGAACCTCTTCGACATCGCCGGCCGGGTGGCGGCGGTCACGGGCGCAGGATCCGGGCTCGGGCGCGCGATCGCGATCGGCTATGCCCAGGCAGGCTGCGAGGTCGCCCTCCTGGACGTCAACGACGCGGGGATGGAGGAGACCGCGCGGCTGATCGCCGCGGAGGGCCGGAGCGCGACGATCCACCACGTGGACGTCACCCGCAAGGCGGAGATCGAGGCGGCGGCGGACGCGATCGTCGCCCGGCACGGCCGCGTGGACATCCTCGTGAACAGCGCCGGGACCGCCTTCCGGTCCCCCGCGGAGGACTACCCGGAGGAGAAGCTCGACCTCATCCTGGACCTGAACCTGAAGGGGCTCTACCTCTGCTGCCAGGTCTTCGGCAAGCGGATGCTCGCCCAGGGGAAGGGGAGCATCATCAACATCGCCTCGATCGGTGCGTTCATCGGCTATCCGTGGTCGTCCGCCTATGTCGCGGCCAAGCACGGCGTCGTGGGCGCCACCAAGGTGATGGCGCTCGAGTGGCGCGATCGCGGCGTCCGCGTGAACGGGATCGGACCCACGCTCATGGATTCGCCGCTTACCAAGGCGGCGGCCACCACGACCTCGCTCACCGCGGACTGGATCAAGGGGCGGATGCTCCGTCCCCGGCTCGGTCTCCCGCGGGAGCTGATCGGGGCGGCGATCTTCCTCGCCAGCGATGCATCCGAGCTCGTCACCGGGCACACGATCATGTGCGACGACGGCTACCTCACGGCATAGGAGACCTGCCATGGCGGAACCCGACCGGATCGTCCGCGTTCGCGCGGTCCGGATCCTCCACGAGCTCGCGGTCCCGATCGTCTTCGGGACCTGGATCATGCGCCACCGCGAGTTCTTCCTCGTGGGCGTGGAGGCGGAGAGCGGCCTCACGGGCTTCGCCTACGGGCTGACCCGGGACGGTCCGCTCCCCGAGATCGTCCACCGGACGATCGCCCCGCAGCTCGTGGGGGAGGCGTATGACGACCCGGACCGCCTCTTCCACAAGGCGCTCTGGGCGAACAACGCGGTCCACGCGGCGGGGATCGGGATGCGTGCCCTCTCCGTCACCGACTGCGCGGTCTGGGACCTCGCGGCGAAGGCGAAGGGCGTCAACATCACGACCTTCCTCGGCGGCGAGCGCCGGCCGATGCCGGTGACCGGGATCGTGGGCTACCCGCCCTCGATCTCGCCCGAGGAGACGGTGGCCCAGATCGACGGCCTCTGGAAGGCCGGCTGGCGCCGCTTCAAGCTCCCGATCGCACCCACCCCGGAGCGCTCCCTCGACCGGCTGCGCGCCGCGCGGGAGGCCTTCCCGGACGCGTGGCTGGGGATCGACGCGAACTTCTTCCACAAGACGAGCGCGGACGCGATCGTCTTCGGGAAGCAGCTGGCGGCGCTCGGCATCGGCTGGTTCGAGGACATCGTCCCGCCGGGCGATGCGCAGATGGTCCGGGAGATCCGGGATGGCATCAAGCCGACCCCGGTCGCGATGGGCGACGAGCAGGGCGGCTCCTACCACCCCCAGGCGCTCCTGAAGTTCGACGCCGTCGATTTCAACCGCGTGGATGCCACCACGAACGGCGGCATCACCCGCCTGCGCGGCATCCTCAAGACGTGCACGGACCACGGGAACAAGGTCGCCCCGCACATGTTCCCGCACATCCACTCCCAGGTCCTGGGCGCGCTCGGCTACACGGATGCCCCGATCGAATGGGGGATCCCCGGGACCGGCGTCCACCCGATGGACGACACCCTCATCCAGCCGGTCGTCCGCGACGGGCTCATGGATCCGCTCCCGGACCTCCCCGGGTTCGGTACCCTCGTGGACCCCGCCTGGATCGCCGCCCAGCGCGAGGTCGAGGACACCCGCGGCCTACTCGCCGATCTCTAGGAGCTCCCCGCATGGCCCAGATCCTTCGCCCCCACCACATGGGGATCCAGGTGCGCGACCTGGAGGCCTCCGTCCGCTTCTACCGGGACGTCCTCGGCTTCGAGCTCGTCTTCCAGTGGAACCCGCAGGCGGAGTACATCCGGACGATCACCGGCTATCCCGGCGCGGATATCCACGCCGCGATCCTGCGCCTCCCGAACAGCGAGGTCTTCCTCGAGATCCTCGAGTACCGGAACGTGGAGAAGACGCCGGTGGATACCCGCACGGCGAACCCCGGGACCGCGCACCTCGCCTTCTTCACGGACGACTGCGACGGGCTCTTCGCGGAGCTCGTGGAGCGCGGCACGCGCTACGTGAACCCGCCGGTCACGCCCACGATCGGCCCGAACACCGGGGGCCGCGCGGTCTACATGATCGACCCGGACGGGATCCGCGTGGAGTTCATCCAGACGAAGCGCTCGTTCGGCGAGTTCAGCCAGGCGGACGCGAACCAGGTGACGGGCGGCAAGGCGGAGTAGGGCGATGGAGCGCTACGGCGTCTGGCACTTCTCGTTCACCGTCTCGGACCTGGACGCGGCGATCGCCTTCTACCGGGACGTCCTCGGCTGGACGCTCGTCCACCGCCAGGTCCAGCACAACGAGTACACCGCCCGCCTCGTGGGCTACCCGGGCGCGGATATCGAGGTCGCGCAGCTCGCGATCCCCGGCCAGCACCGGGGGATCTCGACCCACGACATGGAGCTCGTCCACTACCGGTATCCGGAGGGGGTCACCCGCCCGATCGAGATCAAGGACCCGGGCGAGGGCCACATCGCGATCGCCGTGGAGGACGCGGACGCGGAATACGCCCGTCTCGTCGCGCTCGGCGTGGAGTTCTTCTCGCCGCCGAACGAGATCACCGCGGGCGTGAACATCGGCGGCAAGTGCTGCTACTTCAAGGGGTTCGACGGGGTCCACCTGGAGCTCCTCCAGCCGCCGCCCCACCGGATCGCCGCGTGGCGCGCCGCCGCCGGGGGGAACGGGGCGGGATGAGCGGGCCGGGGACGGCGATGGGGGTCGGCCTCCTCACTCCCTACTTCGCCTTCTTCGAGGAGCGCTTCCCGGCCGGCTACCGGGCCTCGCTCCAGGCCTATGCGGACCGCCTCGCGGCGGATCTTGCGGCCGAGGGGGTCCCGGTCACCCCGTCCGGCCTCGTCTTCTCCGCGGAGAGCGCGGACGCGGCGGCCGAGCGCTTCCGCGCGGCCGGCGTCCGGGTCGTCGTGGTGGCGGCCACGATGGCCGCTGCCCCCGGCTGGGGGAGCCGGGCCCTCGCCGGGTTCGATGGCCCGATCGTCATCTGGGACGACCGCCGGATCGCGCGCCTCGACGAGGAGGCGGATGAGGTGGAGGCGACCCGTGCCTCGAGCATCCTCGGCTCGGTCATGCTCGCGAACGTCCTCGGCCGGGAAGGGCGCACCTACCTCACGGTGAGCACGGACGCCGGCGATGCGCGACCCGTGGCGCGGGCGATCCGCGGCGCGCAGGCGGCGGCCGGGATCCGCGGGGCGCGGCTCGGCCTCCTCGGCGGGATCATCCCCGGCTACGGGGACGTGGTCCTGGATCCCGGCACCGCCGCTGCGCTCGGGATCGAGCTCGTCAGCGTGGGGGAGGCGGCCGTGGCGCGCGCGAACGCCGCGATCGCGGGGCCGCTCCCCGCCCTGCCTGCGGGCGTGACGGTGGAGCCCGCGGCGGCACCCCTCCTCGAGCGCTCGCTCCGCGTCCACCGCTACCTGCGCACGATCGTCACGGACGAGCGGCTCGATGCGCTCGCCCTGAACTGCCACTCGCCCCTCCTCCGCACCGGCGACGAGCTCGGCGTCGTGGGCTGTCTCGCGACCACGCTCCTCACCGGGGAAGGGACGCCGATCGCCTGCACGGGCGATGCCGCGACCGCGGTGGCGCTCCTCGTCGCCTCCCGGATCGCCGGGAGCGCGCAGTACTGCGAGGGCTATCTCGTGGAGAGCGCGACCGGCGAGCTCGTCCTCTCGTCGTGCGGGATGGCGGACCTCTCCCTCCGGCCGGACGGGGTGCCGGCCCGCCTCTGCCCGAACGAGCTCTACCCCGGCCGTCACGGCCTCGGCATCGCCGCGCGTTTCCCCTTCGCGGCGGGGCCCGCGACGATCGTCGGCTTCGGGCCGGCCACCCCCACCCTTCCGGCGCGCCTCGTCATCTCCGTGGGCGACCTCTCGGGGCGCGGCTTCGCGCACCTCAATGGCCCGAGCGGGTCGATCGGCTTCGACCGCCCCGGCGCCGGGAGCGCGAGCCGGGCCTTCATCGATGCCGGACCGGCCCACCACCTCGCGCTCGTGCGCGGGGACCGGAGCGAGGAGCTGCGCGCGGCGGCCCGCTTCCTCGGCGTGGAGCTCATCGAGATCCGCGCCTGACCGGCGCACCCTCGCCTCGCGTACCCTTTCCGGTCATGAGCGCCCCCGAGACGATCGCCGAGATCCTGGACCGCGCCACGGCCGCCTACGCCGGGCTCGCCGCCACCGGCGAGACGATCGAGGACGAGTGGAGCTACGTGAACGACCTCACGGAGGCCTGGCGCGCCCGCCTCGCCGAGGTCGCGGCGGCGCGCGGTGCGGAGCCTGCCGGGGCGGCCGGGCCCGCCGTGGACCGCGCGATCGACGAGATCGGCCGGATCTCCGACCCCCACCGCGCGATCGACTGGCTCTCGACCTTCCCCCAGGTCGTCCTCGTCGCGCTCGGGGAGGGGCTCTGATGCGCTTCCAGGATGCCGCGAAGGACGCCCGGACGGTCGTCTACGCCGCGATCCAGGCGGAGCCGCTCGTCGCCCGTGCCGCCGATCTCCTCGCGGCCGCGACGCCCGCCGAGCGGGTCCTCGCGCGGGCGGTGATGAACGGCGAGACGACCGACCCCGACGGCTGGCGGGTCACCTTCCCGACCCTCTTCGACCCCGCGCTCCCGTCCGCCGCGCGCGAGCGGGCGGAGGCGATCCTCGCCCTCTCCCTCGAGGTCGCCGAGCGCGGTGACCAGGTCCGGAGCCAGGTCCGCGGCGCGATCGTGGAGGCGCTCACGGAGCGGCTCCTCGTCCGGCGGGTCGGCGCGGCCGCGGTCCGCCGGGAGCGGCGGATCCTCTTCGACGGGGTGCGCGCGGAGATCCACCCCTACGACCTCACGGTGGAGAAGCCGGGCGCCGCCGAGGCGTGGGACTGCAAGTGGGGCGCGCGCGGGATCGGTCCGGACGTCCTCCACCAGCTCCATGACGCGCGCACCCACGCCGCCGCGGAGGGGGAGAAGCTCCTCGCCGGCCTCGTGATCTTCGATGCCGCCCGCTCCTGCCGCGTCCGCCTTGCCCGTCAGACCGCGCCGCGGGACGGGATCGGCGTGGCCACGATCGAGACGCTCTCCCGCCTCGGGGGCGGGGCACCGGCCGGAGGGAAGGGATGAGCAGGACGGACCACGCGCACGGCGACCACGGCCACGGCCACGACCATGGCCATGCGCACGGCGGCCGCGACGACCAGCCGTTCGATCGCGGGCCGATCGACCCCGCGCGCCCCCTCGCCGGGCAGGTCGCGCTCGTCACCGGCGCGGCCCGGGGGATCGGCCGCGCGATCGCGGAGGACCTTGCGGCGCACGGCGCGCGCGTCGTCATCGCGGACCTGGACGGGGGCGCCGCCGCGGGGACGGCCTCCGCGATCCGCCGCGCCGGCGGGGATGCGGCACCACTCTGGCTCGATGTCACGGACCCCGATGCGGTCGGCCCGTCCATCGGCGGCATCGACAAGGTCTACAAGCGGCTCGATCTCGTCATCTGCAACGCGGGGGTGGCGGGGGTCACTCCGCTCGTGGAGATGTCCTTCGCCGAGTGGCGCCGCGTCCTCTCCGTCAACCTCGACGGCGCTTTCCTCGTCCTCCAGGCGGCGGCGATGATCATGCGCGACCAGGCCCCGGACGCCGGCGGCCGGCGCGGCCGGATCATCACGATCGGGAGCGGCGCGGGCGAGATCGGCCGGCCCTACCTCGCCGCGTACGGGGCGAGCAAGGCCGGGCTGCGCTCGCTCACCGCCTCCGCGGCCGCCTTCTACGGGCCGGAGGGGATCGCGATCTCCACCGTCTACCCCACGACCGTGGGGACGGCGATGTGGGAGGGGATCGGCGAGCGGCTCGGTCCGCTCGAGGGTCGCTCCGCCGCCGAGGAGACCGCGGCCCGCAGCCTCCTCCAGGGGCGGCTCCAGGAGTCCGGCGAGGTCGCCGAGATCGTGCGTCGCGTGGCCGCCGCACCGGGGATGGCCTTCCATGGCCAGGTCGTCTGGTCCGGCCCGCACGGGGTCGCGCTCGGGTGACCTTCCGGCTCGGGCTCTCCGGCGGGATCGTCCCCACGGATCCTGCGGCGATGGACGTCACGTTCGCCCGGACGGCGCGTGCGCTCGGGGCGACGGTCCTTGCCACCCACCTCGCGACGCCCCCGGCCGAGCTCGTGACCACCGGGAGCGCAGCGCGCGCCCGTGCCCTCCTCGCCGAGCACGGGATCGCGATCGTCCAGGCGACCGGATCCCGGCCCGCCCTTGTCACGGACGATCCCGCCCGGCTCGCCGCGGACCTCGAGCGCCTCGCGCGCGCCGGGGAGGCGGCGGCCGCCCTCGGCTCCCCCTGGGTCCTCACCGGCTGCGGCTCGCTCCACCCCGAGCACCCCTACGGGCCGCACCCCGGGAACCACGCGCCGGCCACCCGCGACCGGCTCGTGGCGGCGCTCCGGGCCGCTGCCCCGCGTGCCGCGGATGCCGGCGTCGGGATCGCCCTCGAGGCGCACGTCGCCACCACGCTCGATACGCCGGAGTCGATCGCGGCGATCCTCGGCGAGGTCGGGCATCCCGCGGTCCGGCTGAACTTCGACCCGGTCAACCTCCTCGGCACGCTCGATGCCGCCTTCGCGAACGGCGCGGAGATCGCCCGGATGGCGGCCCTCCTCGGCCCGTTCTACGCCCCCACGGCGCACCTCAAGGATGTCGTCGTCCACCCCGAGCTCGTCGTCCGGATCGCGGAGGGGGAGCCGGGGGAGGGGATCCTCGACCTGGACGCCTTCTACGCGGCCGCCCGCGGGCTCGGGCCCGAGGTGGCGGTCATCGTGGAGCACCTGCCGGCGGAGCGCGTCCCCGCCGCCATCGCCCGCGTCCGTGCCGCCGCGGCGGACCGGGGCATCCACTTTGCGGCGCCCGGAGGCGCGCACGGATGAGCGATCCCGCCCGGACCCCGTTCCTTCCCCTCCTCGCCACCTTCGGCGACCCGGAGAGCGCCGCGATCTGGTCCGAGGAGGCGGCGATCGCCGCGTGGTGCGCGGTCGAGGTCGCGCTCGCCCAGGCCCAGGCGGAGCTGGGCGAGATCCCCGCCGCGGACGCCGTCGCGATCGTGACCTGGGCGGACCCCGCCCGCGTGGCCGGGGAGCGGATCCGGGACGGGATGCGCACCGTGGGCTACCCGATCCTCCCCCTCCTCGGCGCGTTGCGCGCGGATGCGCCGCCCGGGGTGGCGGCCTCCCTCCACTGGGGAGCCACGACCCAGGACATCATGGACAGCGCGATCGCGCTCCTCCTCGCGCGATCGATCGACCGGCTGGACCTCCTCGTCGCCGATCTCGGTGACGCCCTCTGCCGGCTGACGATCGCCCACCGCGCCACGCCGATGGCCGGACGGACCCACGACCAGATCGCCGTCCCCACGACCTTCGGCGCGAAGCTCGCGGTCTACCTGGACGAGCTCATCCGCCACCGGGAGCGCCTCGCCACGGCACGCCGGCGGGCCGCGGTCGTCTCCCTCTTCGGGGCCGGCGGCACCTCCGCCGCTCTCGGAGCCCGCTCCGCCGCGGTGCGGTCCGGGGTGGCGCGCCGGCTCGGCCTCGTGGACACGGGGATCCCGTGGCACGTGGCGCGGGACGCGATCGCGGAGGCGGGCTTCGCTGCCGCTGCCGCCGCCTCCACGGCGAGCCGGCTCGCGAAGGAGATCGTCGCCCTCTCCCGCTCGGAGGTGGACGAGGTCCGCGAGGCGGGCGGCCACCATCGCGGGGCCTCCTCCACGATGCCCCAGAAGGTGAACCCGATCGCGTCCGAGACGATCATCGGCTTCTCCCTTCAGGCGGCGGCGCAGGTCCCCGTCCTCCTCGCCGCGATGCAGCCGCGCCACGAGCGTGCTGCCGGGGAGTGGCAGGCGGAGTGGGATGCCCTGCCGCTCCTCATGACCTCCGCGGCAGGTGCCCTCGCCACGGCCGGCGAGGCGGTCCGCGGCCTGCGCGTCGATCCCGGCCGGATGGCACGCAACCTCGATCTCGAGGGCGGGATGGTGATGGCCGAGGCGGTGATGATGGCGCTCGCGCCGCACGTGGGGCGTGGCCCGGCCCACGACCTCGTCTACGCCGCCTGCACCCTCGCCCGGGGCGAGGAGCGGCCGCTCGCCGAGGCGCTCGAGCTCACCCTCGCCCCGGAGCTCCGGGCGGCGCTCCCGCCGATCGCGGAGCTCCTCGATCCCGCGACCTATCTCGGTGAGGCACCCGCGATCGCGGACCGCGCGGCGGCCGCCTGGCGGGCCGGACGTTCCCGCACGCAGACGGAGGAGGAGAGATGACCCGGAGCGTCGTCGTCACGGGGGCCGGCCGGGGGATCGGCCGCGCGATCGCCGAGCGGCTCGTCACGGACGGCTGGGCCGTGGTGGGCCTGGAGTGGGATCCCGCCACCGCAGCGGACCTCGCCGCCCATCCGGGCATCGCCGAGGTCCTCACCGGGGACGCAGCGGATCGCGACGTCCTCGCCGAGGCAGCCGCGCGTGCGACCGCCCATGCCCCGCTCGGGGGCTGGGTGAGCAACGCCGCGGTGATCCGGTTCGGCAACCTCCATGACCCGGTCCCCGCGGAGGTGGACGAGACGATCCGGGTGAACCTGATGGGCCCCTTCTGGGGTGCCTCCCAGGCGGTCCGCACCTTCCTCGACCAGCGCTCGCCGGGATCGATCGTCACGATCTCCTCGATCCACGCCCGCGCCGCCTTCAACGGCTACGCCGCCTACGACGTGGCGAAGGGCGGGGTCTCCGCGCTCACCCGCTACCTCGCCTCCGAGTACGGGCCCTTCGGGATCCGGGCGAACGCGATCGAGCCGGGTGGGATCCGGACCGCGATGAACGCGGCCGCCATCGCCGCCTCCCCCGACCCCGCGCACGCGGCCCGGGAGATGGCCGCGATCCATCCGCTCGGACGGATGGGGGAGCCGCGCGAGATCGCCGCGGTCGCTGCCTTCCTCCTCTCGGACGAGGCATCCTTCGTGAGCGGGGAATCGATCGCGGTGGATGGGGCCTCCACGACGCGTTGCTGGCCCTACGCTCCCGCCGCCGACCTCCTCGACCGGCTCCCGGCGGACCATCCCGCCCGCCACTCTCCCGTGGATCCCGTTTGACAATCGTTTGTCCTCCCGCGACACTCCGGGGGATGCGGGGAACGAGGGAGATCGGAGGCACGGGCGGATGAGCGACGGGACGAAGGCGCCGGGGGCGCGGCCGGACGGGCCGCTCAAGGGGCTGCGCGTCATCGATGCCGCGGTCCTCTTCGCGGGCCCCGTGATCGGCACCCTCCTCGCGGACTTCGGCGCGGACGTCATCAAGGTGGAGCATCCCCGCGGGGATGCGCTGCGCACGCTCGGCTGGCACAAGGACGGCGTCTCGCTCTGGTGGGCGTTCGCGAACCGCAACAAGCGCTTCGTCTCCATCGACTTCGGCGAGCCGGAGGGCGCGGCGCTCCTCCGGGAGCTCGTGAAGGACGCGGACGTGCTCATCGAGAGCTTCCGGCCCGGTACCTTCGAGCGCTGGGGCCTCGGCCCGGACGTCCTCCACGCGATCAACCCCCGGCTCGTCATGGTGCGTGCCTCGGGCTACGGCCAGACCGGCCCGTACGCCCCGCGCCCGGGCTTCGGGACCGTCGCCGAATCGATCAGCGGCTTCGCCCACATCAACGGTCACCCGGACGGCCCGCCCACGCTCCCGCCCTTCGCGCTCGGGGACGGGGTCGCCAGCCTCTTCGGCACCTTCGGCACGATGTTCGCGCTCTGGCACCGGGACGTCCACGGCGCCCCCGGCCAGGTGATCGACCTCGCGATCTACGAGCCGCTCTTCTGGCTCCTCGGACCGCAGTCGCTCGTCTACGACCAGACGGGGCGGATCCAGGGCCGGACCGGATCCTCCACGGACTGGACGGCGCCGCGGAACGCCTATATGACCCGGGACGGGCGCTGGCTCGGGCTCTCCGCCAGCTCCCAGTCGATCGCCGAGCGCGTGATGCGCCTCGTGGGCCACCCCGAGGTGATCGACGAGCCATGGTTCGCGGACCACGTGGGGCGGGTCGAGAACCAGCACATCCTCGACCGCTACATCGGCGGCTGGATCGCCGAGCATGACTACGCGGAGGTCCTCGAGGGCTTCGAGAAGGCGCAGGCGGTGATCGGCCCGATCTACTCCATCGCGGACATCTTCCAGGACCCCCAGTACATCGCCCGCGAGACGATCGTCACCGTGGACGACCCGCGCCTCGGCAAGGCGCGCACGCAGAACGCCGTCCCCCGCCTCGTGGATACGCCGGGCTCCGTCCGCCACCTCGGCGGTGACCTGGGCCAGGACAACCGCGCCGTCCTGTGCGACGAGCTCGGCCACAGCCCGGAGGAGATCGAGCGGCTGCGGAAGGCTGGTATCGTCGGGGGGCAGCCGCTCCTCCCGGAGGCCGACCCGGGGGTCTGACCGGCGCCGCGCGCAGGGAGGCTCCGGATCGGGATGGCGAACCTCCGCGATGTCGCGCGCCGGGCGGGCGTGGACCCCTCCACCGCCTCGCGCGTCCTGCGCGGAGACCCCACCCAGCAGGTCCGCCCGGAGACCCGGGAGCGGATCCTCTCCGCTGCGCGTGAGCTCGCCTACCGCCCGAACGCCCTCGCACGCGGCCTCCGCACCCGCCGCACGGACACGATCGGCCTGATCATCCCGAGCCTGGACAACCTCGGCTTCGCGGACGTGACCCACGGGATCCAGGCGGAGGCGGCGGCGGCCGGCCGGCTCGTCATGGTCGTGGATGCCGGGGCGGCGGCGGCGCCCGGCGGGGATCCCGAGGGGGTCGCCGCGGCGGCCTACGAGCGGCTGATCGGCGACGGCCGCCTGGACGGGCTGATCGTCGCCTTCGCGACCCTCGACGACCGCCAGGTCGCCCGGCTCGCGGCCCAGGGTGTCCCGCTCGTCCTCGTCAACCGCCGGACGATCGGCGTCCACGGATCGGTCGTCGTGGATGACGCGCGGGGGATCGGTCTCGCCGTGGAGCATCTCGCGGGGCTCGGTCACCGCCGGATCGGGCTCGTGGGGCTGGATGCGGATACCGATACGGCCCGCCGGCGTGTCAAGGGCTACCGGACCGCGATGGCGGCGGCGGGCCTGCCGGTGGAGGAGCGCTGGTCCGCCGCGGACGAACCCACGGTCGAGGGTGGCCGGCGGGCGGCGGACCGCCTCCTCGCCGGCCCCCGGCGGAACCGTCCCACCGGGCTCGTGGTGGCGAGCCTGATGAGCGCCGTGGGCGTCCTCGCCGCGCTCCGCGACGCCGGGATCCGCGTCCCCGAGCAGCTCTCCGTGGTCGCCTTCAACGACCACCCCTTCGCGGATCACACCGCGCCGCCGCTGACGACCGTCCGGATGCCGAACCGGCGGATGGGCGAGGAGGCGGTCCGGATGCTCGTTGCCGCGCTCCAGGGGGCGCCGGTCGGGGATGTCGTGGTCCCCGAGCCGCCGGAGCTCGTCACGCGCCGATCCACCGCCCCGCCCCCCGGCTGAGCCGGGGCGCCCTACACTCCGGGGCGATGGATACCCAGACGATCACCCAGAGCCTGGCCTACCTGAGCTGGGTCCTCTTCTCCGGGATGGGGCTCGGGATGCTCGCGCTCGTCGTCGTCCTCCGGGCCACCACGGACGCCACGAAGGGCTTCCTCGGCTTCACGGCGATCTGTGCCGCCCTCTCCCTCTTCCTCGCCCTCCTCGTGGACGGCTCGCTCCCGGATCCCGGGAAGCTCGCGATCGCTGCGGCGCCGGGCTTCGACCTGCCGCGTCGGGTCGCCCTCGGCGTCTCCGCCCTCCTCGCGCTCATCGCGGGGATCCGGCTCCTCCGCGAGCGTCCCGGGCTCGTCGCCGGCGGGCTCGGTGTCGCGGCGGGCGTCCTTGCCACCCTGCTCGCTGCGGTCGGCTGGGCGGGCGGCACGCTCCTCGGCATCCCCTTCCTCGTGGAGCTCCTCGCCCTCGCGGCGGTGACCGGCGGGTCCGTGGGCGCGGTGATCCTCTCCCACTGGTATCTCGTCACGCCGCGGATCTCCGAGCGGCCGCTCCTCCTCGCCACGAAGCTCCTCGTGGGGACCCTCGCGATCCAGCTTCTCCTCTTCGCCGTCTGGACGGCCACGGGGATCCCCTCCGGCCCGCCCTTCGGCGCGCTCACCGGTGCGAACGCGATCCTCGTCTGGCTCCGCCTCCTCGTGGGGATCGTCGCCCCGCTCGTCCTCGCCTGGATGGCCTGGAAGACGGCGCTCACCCGCTCGATGGAATCGGCGACCGGCCTCCTCTACATCGAGCTCACCCTCGTCCTCGCCTCCACGATCGTGGCCGCGGGCCTCGCGCTCGGGACCGGCCTCCTCGTCTGATGCGCGTGACGGTGCGCCTCTTCGCGCTCCAGCGCCGCCAGCTCGGGGTCCGCTCGCTCGCGCTGGAGCTCCCGGACGGGGCGACGATCGCGGACGCCTGGACCCGCCTCGCCGCCGACCACCCGGTCCTCGCCCCTGCGGGTCCCTACCTGCGCTTCGCCCGGAACGCGGTCTACGCGGACCCGCCCACGCCGCTCGCGGACGGCGACGAGCTCGCCCTCATCCCGCCGGTCTCCGGCGGTGCGGACGATCCGGACCCGGTCCGGCGCCGGATCGCCCTCAGCGACGCGCCCTTCGGGGACGCGCTCCTCGCCGAGCTCCGGCGCGAGCTCGCCACCCCGGAGGATGGCGCCGTCCTCCTCTTCCTCGGCCAGACGCGCGCCTCGCCGGGGACGCCGGCCCCGGGCGAGGAGGCGGAGGCGGCACGGCACGCGGGAGAGCGGGTCCTCGCGCTCGAGTACGAGGCCTTCGAGCCGCTCGTCCTCGCGACCCTCCACGCGATCGCGGACGAGATCGCGGAGCGCTTCGGCGTGCGCCGGATCGCGATCCTCCACCGGACCGGCGAGGTCCCGCTCGGCGAGGCGAGCGTCCTCATCGGGGTCGCCGCCGGCCACCGGGGCGAGGGCTTCCTCGCCGCCCGCTACGCGATCGAGGAGCTGAAGGCGCGCGCCGCGATCTGGAAGTCGGAGCGCTTCGCGGACGGGAGCGTCTGGATCGGCACGCCGGCCCGGACCACCCCGCCCTCCGCCGATCCGGGGCCGGACCGGTGAGCGGGCCGCCCGATCCGGAGCTGCCGCGGAGCGGGCCGGTGGAGAGCGGCGGGCGCGCCGCGCGCCGTGCACGCCCCGTGGCGCCGCTCCCCTCCGACGCCGGCGACCCGGGTCCCCGGGGGATGCCGCCCGGCGCGCCCGGCGGCCCGGGGGAGGGCCCCGGGATCGAGTGGCAGGTCTGGTCGTGGAGCGCGGGCGCGGGGCCGGGTGGCCGCCGCTTCCCCTTCCTCGGCATCCTCCTCGTCCTTGCCGCGATCGCCCTCCTCGTGGGGCAGCTCCTCCCGGGGGTCGGGCTCGGCTCCCTCCTCCTCGTCGCGCTCGGCGGCGCCTGCGCCGCGGCCTGGCTGCGCGGGGGGCGGACCGGCGCCACCGTCCCTGCGCTCGTCCTCCTCGCGTGGGGCGGGGCCGGGGTCGCCACGGAGAGCGGCACGCTGGAGGGGATCGGCTGGACCCCGCTCGCCGTGGGCGCCGCCTTCCTCCTTGCCTGGGCGCTCGGCATCCGGCAGGGACGGCCGCGCCGCTGGGCCCTCCCGGCGGGCGGGCTGCTCGTCGCGGTCGGGATCCTCCAGCTCGCGCAGCTCCTCCCGGATGGCGGGGCGCTCGTCTGGCCGCTCATCCTCCTTCTCGGCGGCCTCTGGCTGATCCGCGGCGCGCGCGCCGGCCGCGCCTAGCGGGTGTAGAGCCCCGCGGGGTCGAGCTCCTCGCGGATGAGCCGCAGCTCCTCGGGCTCCGGCTCCGGGGTGGGCCGCAGGTCCGGTGCGATCGCGGGGGCCCAGCCCGTCGCCCCGCGGACCTCGTCCAGGGTGGCCCCGGGATGGAGGCTCACGAGGACCATCTCGCCGTCCGTGCCGAAGCGCCAGACCCCGAGATCGGTGACCACGACCGAGGGTCCGTGGCCCGTCCAGCCCTGCTCCGCGCGGAGGCGCGCGGCCGCCTCCCCGCCGCCCAGGTTGCCGGGCGAGGTGCGGAAGTCGATCCGCTCCACGAAGGAGCGCGCGGACTGGCGCATGACGATGAAGACCTCGCGGGCGTCGATCGCGATCTCGCACGCGCCGCCCGATCCGGGGAGGCGCGTGCGCGGGTGGGCGTAGTCGCCGATGACCGTCGTGTTGATGTTCCCGTAGCGGTCGATCTGCGCCGCGCCGAGGAAGCCGACATCGACCCGGCCGCCCTGGAGGTAGTAGCCGAAAAGCTCGAGCATGCTCGTCACCGCGGTCGCCCCGGTGACGATCGTCGGGTCCCCGATCGAGAGCGGGAGCCGGCCGGGCCGCGCCCCGTAGACCCCCGATTCGTAGACCAGCTCGAGCTCCGGCGCGACCGTCCGCTGGGCGAGGTTCACCGCGATGTTCGGGAGGCCGACCCCCACGAAGCAGACCCGCTTCCCGGCGAGCTCCCGGGCCGCCGCCACGATCATCCGCTCCGTCCGGGTCGCCGGCGCCGCGCTCATCCGTAGCGTCCGTAGTCGACCGAGCCCGACGGCGCGCTCCCCGTGGGCCGGAGGCGGGCGAGCGTCTCGGGGCCGAGCTTCTCCCGGTAGGCGGCGCGGTCCGGCAGGTCGTGGACCCATTCGCGGAGCCAGGCGTCCAGGCGCTCCGGGTCGCGGGAGATCGCCTCCCACTCCACGTAGAAGCGGCTGTCCCGGTCGTAGTGCCCCTGGCTGTACGAGGGGTGGGCACCGAAGGGCTCCACGACGACCGCATCCACGATGACGCCGGGGATCGCCGTCCGGTTCGGGTCCGCGCGGATCACCGCCTCGTCCACCAGCTCCTCCACGACGACGATCACCCGGTCCGCGGCGAAGGCGGCCTCCTTCTGGCAGCCGAGGAGGCCCCAGATCTGCGTGTTCCCCGCCGCGTCCGCACGCTGGGCATGGACGATCGTCACGTCCGGGTTGAGCGGCGGGACCGCGTAGACGAGCTCGTCCCCGTACGGCGAGCGGATCGGGCGGATGCGCGGGTTCGCGGCCGGAAGGTCGGTCTCGAAGTAGGAGCGGAGGGGGAAGAAGGGGAGGCGCATCGCACCCGCGGTGTAGCGGCCCACCATCCCGAAGTGGCTGTACTCCTCGAGCGCGAGCGTGGGCGCGTCACCCTCCGTCCGCCGCCGGATCGCGTGGAGGCTCCCGACCCCCGGGTTCCCGAGCCACGAGAAGACGAGCCCGCTCGCGGTCCCCGCCGCCACCATCTGGTCGTAGATCAGGTCCGGCGTCATCCGGATGAGCGTGAGGTCGCGGCGGCCCTGGCGGATGATCTCGTGGCCCGCGGCGAAGGAGATGAGGTGGGTGAAGCCCTCGATCGCCACGCTGTCGCCATCGCGCACGAGCGCCGCGATCGCATCGCGCATCGTGGCGACCTTCGACCCGCTCACCGGCCCGTCCTCCGACCCATGCACGCATGATGCGCCGGGGCTGCCGGACGCGCAGGGGCCGTTCGCCGCTATCGTTGGCAGGATGTCCGGACTCTCCGATCTTCCCCTGGAAGCCCTCGTCCCCGTCGTCGGTGGCCTGATCGCCTCGATCTCGTGGGCCACCTCCTCGCTCTCCACCTCGCGCGCGAGCCGCTCCGTGGGTGCCTGGGCGACGCTCGCCTGGGTCTCGATCTTCGGGCTCGTCATCGCGACCCCGCTCCTCCTCACGGACCGCCTCCCGGGGCCGGCGGACCTGCCCTCCCTCGCCTGGCTCGCCGCCTCCGCCGTCTTCAACGTCCTCGGTCTCCTCACCCTCTACGCCTCCTTCCGCCACGGCAAGGTCGGGCTGATCGCGCCGATCACCTCCACCGAGGGAGCGATCGCGGCGGTCATCGCGATCGCCTTCGGGGCCGCGGTCTCCGGGATGGTCGTGGTCGCGCTCGCGGTCACCGTCGCCGGGGTCATCCTCACCACCGTGGGGGAGGGGGTCCATCTCCGCGACGTCCTCGCCGGGCGCGGCTATCTGCCGCTCGCCGTGGCGGCCGCGGTCTTCTTCGGCCTCTCCCTCTACACGGCGGGGGTCGTCTCCGGCGATGTCCCGCTCGTCTGGCTCTCCTTCACGCCGCGTCTCGCCGGCGTCCTCCTCGTCGCCGTCCCGCTCCTCCTCATGGGCCGGCTGGGGATCCCCCGCCGCGCGATCCCCTTCCTCCTCCTCGCGGGCGCCGTGGAGGTCCTCGGGATCGCGGCCTATGGCTGGGGGGCGGCGCAGGGGATCGCGGTCGCGGCCGTCCTCGCCTCCCAGGTCGGCCTCGTGGTGGCGCTCGTCTCCCACCCCATGGGCGAGCGGCTCTCCCGCCGCCAGTGGGCGGGCGTGCTGATCGCCGGCGCGGGGGTCGCCGCGGTGACGCTCCTCAGCGTCTAGGCGCGCGCCGCCAGGTCGCCGAGCGCGGCCTCGGCCACCGCAAGCCCGCTCGCGATCTCGTCCGCGCGCACCACGAGCGGCGGCGAGATCCGGACCGTGGAGCGGCCGCACTCGAGCACGAGGAGGCCGCGCCGGAAGCAGGCCTCCTGGAAGGCATCCGCGAGCTCCGGCGTGGCGAGCTCCACCCCGATCATCAGCCCGCGTCCGCGCACCTCCCGGACGAGCCCCGGATGGCGGGCGGCGATCGCACGCAACCCGGCGAGCGCCTCGCTCCCCCGCGCCGCGGCGTTCGCGATGAGCCCCTCCTCGAGGAGCGCGATCGTGGCGAGCGCGGCCGCGCAGGCGACCGGGTTCCCGCCGTAGGTGGACCCGTGGGCGCCCGCGCTCCAGCGCTCCATCAGCTCCGCCCGCGCGATCATCCCGCCGAGCGGCATCCCGGATGCGATCCCCTTCGCCGTGAGGAGGATGTCCGGCTCCACGCCCTCGTGCTCGATCGCCCACATCCGGCCCGTCCGCCCGGCGCCGGACTGGACCTCGTCCGCCACGAGGAGGATCCCGTGGGCGTCGCACAGCGCGCGCAGCCCGGCGAGGAAGCCCGGCTCGGGGATCAGATAGCCACCCTCGCCCTGGATCGGCTCCACGATGACCGCCGCGATCTCGTCCGGCGGCGCGATCCGGGAGAAGAGGACCTCGTGGAACCAGGCGAGGTCGGCGACGCGTCCGAACGGCGCGTGGTGGACCCCGGGGAGGAGCGGCCCGAAGCCCGCGTGATACTTCGCCTTCGATGCGGTGAGGGTGAGCGAGCCGTAGGTCCGGCCGTGGAAGCCGCCGACGAAGCCCACGATCCCCGCCCGGCCGGTCGCCCGGCGTGCGAGCTTCATCGCCGCCTCCACGACCTCCGTCCCGCTGTTGCCGAGGAAGACCCGCACGGGGCCGGTCATCGGTGCCGTCCGGGCGAGCGCTTCGGCGGTCTCCGCGTAGATCGGCAGGTAGAAGTCCGAGGCGCTGTAGTGGAGGAGCTCGCCGGCCTGGCAGCGGACCGCCTCCACGACCCGCGGGTGCGCGTGCCCCGTGCTGTTCACCGCGATCCCCGCGTTGAAGTCGAGGAAGCGGTTCCCGTCCAGGTCCTCGATCCCGCAGCCCTCCCCGCGCAGCGGCGCGAAGGGGTAGGCGCGCGGGAGCGAGGGGGAGGTGATCGCCTCGTCGCGGGCCACGTGGGCGCGGGTCCGCGGTCCGGGGATCTCGGTGACGAGGTGCGGGAGCGGCTGGGTTCCGGGTGCGGGCATCGCGGGACCTCGGGCGGCGGGCGTGGTCGCTCCCCCGAGCGTACCCGGCCGCCCCCGGCCATGCGCGGGACCATCTTCCCGGACGGGGAGGCCATCGCTACCATCCGGGAGTGGCCGACCTCCGGCCCGCCGTGTACGAGGTCCCGATGCGCCGCTCCCTCGCCGCCCTCCTCGCCGTTCTGCTCGTCCTGCCGACGACCGCCACGGCCGCCGGCGCGGCGGGCCTCCCCGGCTGTACCCGGACCGCCGACCCCGCCTGGTCGGTCGCCCGGCTCTGGGACGAGATCGCCCTCGACGGGATCCGGCGCGCCCTCCCGGCACCCACGATCCATGCCCGGAACCTCTTCCACCTCTCCGTCGCGCTCTGGGACGCGTGGGCCGCCTACGACCCGGTCGCGGACGGCTGGCTCGTCACGGAGAAGGTGGAGACGGACCCGGCGGATCGCGCCGCGGCCCGCGAGGAGGCGATGAGCTACGCGGCCTACCGGCTTCTCCGGCACCGCTACGCCTTCGCGGTGGGGAACGAGGAGACGATCCCGGAGATCGACGCCGCGCTCGCGAGCCTCTGCTACGACGCCGCCGTGGAGACGACCGAGGGATCCACGCCCGCCGCGCTCGGGAACCGGATCGCCGCGGCGCTCATCGCCTTCGGGATGACGGACGGCGCGAACGAGGAGACCGGCTACACGGACCCCACCTACGAGCCGGTCAACCGGCCGCTCATCGTGAAGCGCCCCGGCGCCCGGCTCCGGGACCCGGACCGCTGGCAGCCGCTCGCGCTCGACGAGCAGGTCTCCCAGAACGGGATCCCGATCCCCGGTGATGTCCAGGTCTTCATCGGCTCCCAGTGGGGGGCGGTCACCCCCTTCGCCCTCCCCCCGGCGGGCCCGGAGCGCGACGCGCTCGTCCCCCCGCCGCCCGCACGATTCGCCCGACCTGCCGAGCGCGCCGCCTACCGGGAGGCGGCGGTGGAGATGGTCCGCCGGAGCTCCCTCCTCGATCCCGCGGACGGGGTGATGATCGACATCTCGCCCGCGTCCGTCGGCAACGACCCCCTCGGGACCTACGGCGGCCGCGGGCGCGCCCTCAACCCGGAGACCGGTGCGCCCTACGCGCCGGTCATGGAGGCGCAGGGTGACTGGACGCGCGCGCTCGCGGAGTACTGGGCGGACGGACCCCGCTCGGAGACGCCGCCCGGCCACTGGAACACGATCGCGAACGCCGTGGCGGACACGCCCGGCTTCCGCCACCGGATCGGCGGGCGTGGCCCGGAGCTGGACCGCCTGGAGTACGACACGAAGCTCTACCTCGCGCTGAACGGCGCCCTCCATGACGCGGCGATCCTCGCCTGGGGGACGAAGCGCACGGTGGACAGCGTCCGGCCGATCTCGATGGTCCGCTGGCTCGCCGGGAATGGCCAGTCGACCTTCCCGGACCTCTCCGGCTACTCGCCCAAGGGCATCCCCCTCGTCCCGGGGCTGATCGAGCGGATCACCCGCAAGAGCAGCGCGCCCGGGGAGCGCCACGCCGCCCTCCGCCGGCACGTGGGGAAGATCGCGGTCCGTGCCTGGCGCGGCGCCCCCGCGGACCCCGAGACGGAGTCCTCGGGCGTCGGCTGGATCCTCGGCAGCCGCTGGACCCCCTACGCGGAGGCGACCTTCGTCACCCCCTCCTTTGCGGGGTTCATCTCCGGCCACAGCACCTTCAGCCGCGCCGGTGCGGAGGTCCTCTCCGCGCTCACCGGCTCCCCCTTCTTCCCCGGGGGGCTCCGTGCGTGGACGATCCCCGTGGACGGGTTGCGGATCGAGGCGGGGCCGGCCGCGCCCGTCCGGATCCAGGCCGCCACCTACTACGATGCGGCGGACCTGGCCGGGATCTCCCGCCTCTACAGCGGCTTCCACATCCCCGCGGACGACCAGGCGGGCCGGGTCGCCGGCGCGCGCGTGGGCCTGGGGGCGTGGTCACACGTCCGGCAGTACTTCGACGGGAGCGCCCGCCCCTGACCCGGGGCCGCCCCCGGGCGGCTAGTGGAGCGCCTGCGCGAGGGACCCCGCGTCCGCCTCTCCCGGCTGCTTGCCGAGGATGATCATCCCGAGGACCTCGTCCTTGGTGACGTCCGCCTTCTGCACCGTGCCCACGAGCCGTCCCTGGAGCATGACGCTGATCCGGTCCGCGAGGTCGAAGACGTCGTGGATGTCGTGGCTGATGAGGAAGATCCCGAGACCCTCCGCCTTCAGCTGGACGATGAGGTCGCGCACCTGCGCGGTCTCCGCCGGGCCGAGCGCCGCGGTGGGCTCGTCCATGATCAGGATCTTCGCGTTGAAGTGGACGGCGCGGGCGATCGCGACCGACTGGCGCTGGCCGCCGGAGAGCGACTTCACCGGCGCCTTGAAGTTCCGGAAGCGCGGGTTCAGGCGGCCCATCACCTTGCGCGTGGCCGACTCCATCGCCGCATCGTTCAGCGACCCGAAGCGGGTGAGGAGCTCGCGTCCGAGGAAGACGTTCGCGGCCGCATCCACGTTGTCCGCGAGCGCGAGCGTCTGGTAGATCGTCTCGATCCCGTAGGTCTTGGCGTCCCGCGGGTTCCCGATATGGGCGCGCTGGCCGTTGATGAGGATCTCCCCGGCATCCGCAGGATGGGCGCCCGAGAGGGTCCGGATGAGGGTGGACTTGCCGGCGCCGTTGCCGCCCACGAGGGCGACGACCTCACCGGGGAAGAGGTTCAGGCTCACGCCGTCCACCGCGTGGACGCCACCGAAGGAGACGCGGATATCGCGCATCTCCACGAGCGGGGCGCTGGTCTGGCTGCTCATCTCCATCCTCCTCCGCTCAGCCGGCACGCCGGCGCAGGACCTGGTCGATGCCCACGGCAGCGACGAGGATCGCCCCGACCGCGATCATCTGCGGCGCGTTGTCCAGGCCGATCAGCTGCATCCCGGAGCGGATCGACTGGATCATCAGGGCGCCCAGGACGGCGCCCGGGATCGTCCCGATGCCGCCCGCGAAGCTCGTCCCGCCGATCACCGCCGCGGCGATGACGTCCAGCTCGTCGCCCGTTCCGGCCTGGTTCGTGGCCGCGTTCAGGCGGGCGGTGGAGATCACCGCGCTCACCGCGGCGAGGACGCCCATGAGGGCGAAGGTGAGCATGATCGTGCGGCGCGTGTTGATGCCCGAGAGCTCCGCGGCGTCCGGGTTCCCGCCGATCGCGTAGACGTAGCGCCCGAAGCGCCTTCGTGTCGCGAAGAAGGTCATGACGATCGCCACGCCGATCGCGATGAGGACGGGGTTCGCGATCCCCGTGCCGAGCGTGAAGCCGACCGGATCGATCCCGTTCGCGATCGCGTACTGCTCGGCGAGCTTGGCGGGCCACGGGTAGCTGTTCGCGTGGTTCACGGCGAGGAGGATGACCGCGCAGCCCACGACCGCGATCCCGATGTCCAGCGGGAGCGGCCGGACGGGGAAGTCATAGCGCTGCCGGCGGCGCCGCGCGGCGTAGATGCCGTAGACGATCCCGAGACAGGCGAGGATCCCGAGGATCCAGCTCACCGTCTCGCCGACCGAGCCCTTCGGTCCGCCGCCGAGGAGCTGGAAGGTGGAATCCATCGGGGCGATCGTGCGCCCGGACGCGAGGGTGAAGGTGACGGCGCGCCAGACGAGGAGGCCGCCGAGGGTGACGACGAACGATGGGATCCCGACGTACGCCACGAGGCCGCCCTGGAAGCCGCCGATGAGGGCGCCGAGGACGAGGCCGACGAGGACGGTGACGATCCAGGTCCAGGGCTGGTTCACCCCGAAGCCGAGCGCCTTGGGGATGATCTCCACGGAGAGGAGCGCCATCACCATCCCCACGAGCCCGAGGACCGAGCCGACGGAGAGGTCGATATGGCGCGCGACGATGATCAGGACCATGCCGGTCGCCATGACCGCGACGGACGCGGTCTGGACCGAGAGGTTCCACATGTTCCGGGGCTCGAGGAACTTGCCCCCGGAGACGATGTTGAAGCCGACCCAGATGACGATGAGCGCGACGATCATGCTCAGGAGGCGGCTGTCCACCTCGATCGCGGAGACGGCCGCCTTGACGCGCGGCAGAAGCCCGGAGGGCGGCGCGCTCTGGGCCGAGGGGGCCTGGGTCATCGGTCGGTCACCTGCTGGGCGTCAGGGGAGGGGAAGGAAAGCGCCCTGCGCCGCTCGTCGCGGCGCAGGGCGCTCCAGGTTCGCTGGTGGCGAGCCCGGGGTCAGTCGCAGACGGGGAGGGCCCCGGCGGCGACGCCCTGGCAGACCTCGTCCTTGCTGATCCAGCCCGCGTCGAGGACCTCGGCGAGCTTCGCGGCGTCGATCGGGTTCGGCGCGAGGAAGATCGAGGCAAGCTCGTTCCCACCCGGCGTCATGAACATGACCGCACCCTCGACGTCGGCCGGGGCAGCACCACCGGCGAGCGCCGCAGCAGCGGCACCGGCGGCGGCACCGAGACCACGCGCGTCCTTCCAGACGGAGACGGACTGCGTGCCGAGCGCGACGCGGTTGAGGGCGGCCTTGTCACCGTCCTGGCCGGAGACCGGGACCGAGCCCGCGAGGCCCTGGGCCTCGAGCGCCGCGATCACGCCACCCGCCATGCCGTCGTTCTCGGAGAGAACGGCGTCGATCTCGTTGTTGTTCGCGGTGAGGCACTGCTCCATGCTCGCCTGCGCGTTCGCCGGATCCCAGTTGTCCGTGTACGACTCGCAGACGATGTTGATCTTGCCGTCGGCGACCGCCTGGCCGATGACCTCCTCCATCCCCGCGCGGAGGAAGTCGGAGTTCGCGTCCGTCTGGCTGCCCTTGATGATCGCGTAGTTCCCCTCGGGAACGAGGCCGTAGATCGTCTCGGCCATGATCCGGCCGACGCCCTTGTTGTCGAAGGTGATGTAGAGGACGCCGGGGGTCTCGATGAGGCGGTCATAGGCGATGACCGGGATCCCCTGGTCGAGCGCGCTCTGGACCGCCGGCTGGATCGCCGTGCCGTCCTGGGCGAGGATGATCAGCGCGTCCGCACCCTGCGAGATGAGGTTCTCGACGTCGGCGAGCTGCTGGTCCGCGGACGACGCGGCGTCCGTCGAGATGTACTTGGCGCCGGCGGCCTCGAGGGCAGCCTGGATCGCCGGGGCGTCCCACAGACCCCACCGCTCCTCCTGGAAGTTGTTCCAGGAGACGCCGACGACGAGCTCGTCGTCCTGCGCCATGACGGCGCCGGTCGAGAGCATGCTCGCGGCGACCACGGCGGTCGCGCCGAGGGCGACGAGCCCACGCTTGAGCTGCATTCCGGTACTCCTCCTGCGGCGTTCTCGCCGCGTCTGGGCCCGCTCCGATCCTTCACTAAACCGGTTAGCAGGCGATCCGCTGAGGCTACCGGCGCTTCCCGGACGTGTCAACAGCCCGTGGAGATCCGGTAGGACCCGCCCGTTCTTCGCTCCGGCCACCGGCGCGGATGGCCTCAGGGCCGGAGGGCGAGCGCCTTCCCGGGATCGAGGAGGAACGGGGGGAGCCAGCCCGCCGTGTTCGCGAGCGGGAGGACGTCCGGGTGGAGGTCGATCCCGATCGTGTCGCGCAGGAAGCCCCGGCGGATCCCGACCCGGCGCCACATCCCGGGGAACCGATCCGCGAGCTCCGCCCGGAGCTCCGCGTCCGCGATCGCGTAGCCGTCCTCGATGTTGCTCGTGAACCAGGGGCTCCCCGTGGCCGGGATGACGTCCGACTGGATCGCCATCCCGGAGCGGAGGGGGAGGGACGAGCCGGGGGCGATCGGCGAGGCGACCCACTCGTCCAGGTGGAGGAGGTGCCCCGCGTTGATGAAGAGCCCGAAGAAGGGATCCCCGATCCGCTCCCGGATCGCGGCGTCCAGCACGCCCCCGCTCACCCCCACGCGGAGCGCTCCGAGCCAGGCGGCGATGGCGAGGAAGTAGGGGATCGCGAGGCGCTCCAGGTAGTCACCCACCCCCTCCGGCAGCTCCGCGGCATCGCGCACGACCCATCCCGCCCGGCAGGTGAGGCCGCCCCAGATCCCGTACGCCGTGGTGAAGGGATCGCCGAGCGCGATCGGCCGGTCCGAGGGGCTGAGCATCCCGAAGCGTGCCCGCGGCCCCGCGGTGAGCATCAGGTGGCACGAGAGCGGCGCGCCGTTCCAGCCGAGGAGCGTCACCGCCTCGCGCTCCGTCATCCCGGGCCGCAGCCCGTGGATGACGCGCTTCACCCCCTCCGAGACATGGCAGGCGGCCCACTCGAAGGCGGCGAGCTGCTCCGGCTCGTTCACCGTCCGGAGCCCGTCCGCGGGGGAGACGAGGAGGTCGTTCGCGTTCTCCACGCGCCCGGTGGGACCGGCCGCGGCCCCGAGCACGCCCGCGACCCAGGCGGGGATCTCCAGCCACGCACGGTCCGCGTAGGGCTTCCAGCCGATCACCCCGACCCGCGTCCCCTCCACGATCCCCTCCGCCGCAAGGAGGCGTGGCAGGGGATCGGAGCGGTCGCGCGGCTGGTCCGGCAGGGAGAGCTCCTGGAAGAGGATCCGGCGCATCGGAAGGGGTGCCGCCGGCACGATCCCCCAGCACTCGTTCCCCACGAGGAGCGCCGGATCGCCGTCCCCGGCCACATCGGCGATGAGGATCGCCTCCTCGAAGCGCGGGTCGAAGCCGGTCAGCCAGGCGAGGTTCGCGCTGTGCTCCCGATCCGCGTAGACGACGATCCGGTCGTAGCCCCGGGCGCGGGCGCGGGCGCGCAGGCGGGCGAGGCGATCGCGATAGAGGGCGGCGGGCAGGACGGGCTCCGCCTCCGGGACCCCGGGGTCGGGGAGGGCGATCGGGACGAGCGCAGCGCGGGTCATCGGTCTCCTCTCGGGCAGGTCCGCCTCAGGGCGGGGTCGGGCTCCAGGGCCGTGGCGCGTCCGCGCCCTTCTCGATGATGACGCGCCGGTCCCGTCCCACGGAAAGCCACGCGCTCTCCGACCCGTCCGGCCAGGTGACCCGGACCTCGGCCTCCGCCGCGTCCCCGATCCCCACGTGGATCCAGCCCAGCTGGCCGCCGGCGTGGCCGCCCCCCACGGTGAGCTCCCGTGCCTGGAGCCGGCCGGGCGTCCGGACCTCCACCCAGGCACCGATCGCATCGGTGTTCGGAGCGGGCTGCCGGAGCCGCAGCTCGACCCATCCGCCGATCGGCACCGGCGCGGCGGGTGTCCCGCTGCCGATCCCGCGCCAGATCCGGGCCGGGGTCCGGCGCTGGACGAGGACGAGGTCGAGGATCCCGTCCCCGTCCAGGTCCGCGATCGCCCCACCCCGGGCACGGTCGAAGCTGACGACCCCGGTGGCGCGCCCCGGCCGCAGGAAGGTGCCGTCCGCCCGGCCGAGGAGGATCTCGCTCGGGTCGCGCTCCGCGTAGTCCTCCATCGCCTCCACGTTCCCCTTCGCGATGAGGAGATCGGGTCGCGTGTCGTCGTTCAGGTCCGCGAACTCCGCGTGCCACGCGGTCGACGGGAGGGGATCGCCGCCGAAGGCCGGCTGCGTCGCCGTGGCACCGAGCTCCCACGCGAGGTCGTCGTAGACCGGCCCCTCCGCCCCCGGCACGAGGACCTGGAGCCGGTTGTCGCCCTGGTTCGTGAGGAAGTAGTCGGGCAGGCCGTCCCCGGTGACATCCGTGCTCGCGATCCCCATCCCCCAGATGACGAGCGGCTGCCAGCCATCCGCCGCCGTCCAGGGGATGACCGGCTCCCCCGGCGCGAAGCGCCACAGCTGCTCCTGGCCCTTCGGCGCGTAGTGGCGGTCGTTGCTCACCCGGAGGTCGCGCCGGCCGGTCCGGGACCAGTCGGAGAAGAGCATCGAGAGCGCGCAGTAGCCCGGGGTGAGGAGGAGGGGCTCGGAGTAGCTCGTCGCCTCCGGACGCGGCCGGAAGAGGCGGTGGTAGGCGCACGAGCCGATCCGCTTCGTGGAATCGGTCCGGTCCACGTAGGAGCCGAAGGCGAGCGCGGGGAGGGTCGCGCCCTCCTCCCAGGTGGCGGAGAAGGCGGTCGTCCAGAGGTCGCCACCCGTGAAGCCCCAGCGCTCGTTCGCGCGCTCGAAGCGGCAGTCGCCGAGCCCGCGGAGGAGGAGGTCCTCGCCGAGCCGGAGGACGACGAGGTCGCCGATCCCGTCGCCGTCGATCTCGAGGGGGTAGGCGCCGGTGACCGAGCGGAGGTCGGTCACGGGATCTTCGCGCCGGGCGAAGCGGATCCCGGTCTCCGGATCGCTCCGGTTCTCCCACAGGCTCGCCGGCCGCTCGCCCCCGGCGAGGTAGAGCTCGGGGTCGCCGTCCGCGTCGCAGTCGAAGAGCGCGACGCCACCCCCCACGAAGAAGTCCCAGTCGCCGTCGTAGACGTGGCGCAGGCCGCTCGTCCGCGTCACCTCGGTGAAGCGGGGGACGACCGGGTCCGCGGCCGGCGCAGGAGACGGGGTCGCCCCGTTCACGCTCCCCCCGGTCGGCACGGCGAGGAGGAGCGCAAGGAGGAGGGCGGTCGGACGGCGGCGCACCCTCACCGGAGGACCGGGAGGCCGGCCGGGTCGAGCCGGGCGGGGATCCAGCGGACGGAGCGGACCCCGTCCGCGTCCAGGTCCACCACGAGGATCGCCGTCTCCGCGGCGCCGCTCATCCGGTCGAAGACGAAGTTCCCGAGGCTCCACGCCACGTAGCGCGCACCCCGCCGGTCCCCGCCCTGGAGGACGTGCGGGTGGTGGCCGATGACGAGGCTCGCCCCCGCGTCCAGCGCGGCCTGCGCATAGGCACGTTGCTCGGCGGTCGGGCTCGGCGCGTACTCGATCCCCGCGTGGATGAGGACGACGACGAGATCGGCCTCTGCGCGCGCCCGCGTCACATCTGCCCGGATCGTCTTCACCCGTGCGATCGCGACCCCCGGCCGGCCCGGCCCCGCCGCCCACGACCCGGTCCGGAAGCCGGTGCTCTCGGGGAAGTCGTCCACGTAGCCGAGGAAGGCGACCCGGAGCCCGTTCCGCTCCACGATCGCCGGGGCACGCGCGGCCCGGCGATCCGCCCCGCCGCCCACGGTCAGGATCCCCTTCCCGGTCGTCTCCGCGATCGTCTCGAGAAGGCCTGCCTTCCCCCGGTCCAGCGCGTGGTTGTTCGCCACCGATACGACATCGATCCCGCCCCGGCGGAGCGCCTCGGCAGCGGCGAGCGGCGCCCGGAAGGTGTAGCGCTTCGCTTCCCGGTCGCGGGAGCGGGTGATCGGCGCCTCCAGGTTCGCGACGGCGATCCCGGCACCCGCGAGGGGGTCGCGTACGGCCCGGAAGACGATCCCGGGGCCGTCCCGCAGGATCCGCCGGCCGATGCTCCGGCCCATCATCACATCGCCCACGGCGGCGATCCGGACGACCCCCGCGACCTGCGGGTCGGGGGCGGCCACCTCGGCGGCGGCGGAGGCGAGGAGGATCGCCGGGCGGGGGTCCGGCGGAGGGACCGCGGCAGCCGGCGTGCCGGCGAGGGCGGCGAGGAGCGCGCAGGCGAGCGCGACCCGCGGACGCATGCGCCGGCCTCCCCCGCCCACCGGCCTCAGCCCACGATCGTGTGGCTCTGCTCCCGGAGGAACTGGGCCACGTAGTACATCCCGAGCGCGGACTTCCCGGTGGAGCCGGAGCCCTTCCAGCCGCCGAAGGACTGGATCCCCGGCCAGGCGCCGGTCGTGGCGCCGGCGCGCCGGTTCACGTAGCAGACCCCGGCCTCGATCCGGGAGAGGAACCGCTCCACCTCCCCCGCATCGCGGGAGAAGATCCCCGCCGTCAGGCCGAGCCCGCTCGCATTCGCGAGCCCGAGCGCAGCGTCGAGCGAATCGACGGCGTGGACCGCGGTGAAGGGGACGAAGAGCTCGTCGCGGAAGAGCCGGTGATCCGCAGGGAGGCCACCCACGACGGTGGGCTCCACGTAGCTCCCGCGCGCGAAGGGCCCGTCCGTCAGCCGCTCGCCGCCCACGAAGACCGTGCCGTCCCGGCGGGCATCCGCGACCGCGGCCTGGTGGCGCGCCACCGCCCGCTCGTCCACGACCGGGCCGAGCCAGCTCGCGCGGAGGGTGGGGTCGCCGATCGTGAGCGGCTCCGTGCGCGCCACGATCCGCTGGACGAGCTCGTCGTGGACGGCGCGCTCCACGTAGACACGGCTGTTCGCGGAGCACTTCTGGCCCCCGAAGCCGAAGGCGGAGCGGACGATCCCCTCCGCCGCCTCGTCCAGGTCCGCGTGGCGGGTGACGATGGCGGGGTTCTTGCCACCCATCTCCACGATGCAGGGCCGCGGCCAGCGGTGGGAGAAGGAGCGGTAGAGGCCCATCCCCACCTCATACGAGCCGGTGAAGACGATCCCGTCGATCGCGTCGCTCCCGGCGAGCGCGGCGCCCACCGTCTCGCCCTCGCCCATGACGAGGTGGAAGACCCCGTCCGGGATCCCCGCCTCGCGGAAGACCTCGGCGAGGAGGACCGCGCTCATCGCCCCCTGGCGCGCGGGCTTCAGGACGACCGTGTTCCCCGCGAGGAGGGCGGCCGCGGCGGGACCCGCCGAGAGCGCGAGCGGGAAGTTGAAGGGGCTGATCACGCCGAAGACGCCGTAGGGACGGAGGATCGAGCGCGTCCGGGTCGCGCTGTCCCCGAGGTTCCCCATCGGGTGCTCGTACCAGCGGTTCTCCTCGGCGATCCGCACGTAGTAGCGGATGAGGTCCGCTGCCTCCTCGACCTCCCCGAGCGCCTCGATCCGGTTCTTGCCGACCTCGATCGCCATCCACGCGGAGAGCTCCATCAGGCGCTCCGAGATCCGCTCCGCCGCCGCCCGGAGGAGCGCCGCCCGCTCCGTCCACGGCCGCGCCGCCCAGGCGGGCTGGGCCGCCCGCGCCACCGCGATCGCCTCCTCGAGGTCGCGCACGCTCCCGTTCGCGAAGCGACCCACGACGATCTCGCGGTCGATCGGGGAGCGCAGGAGATGCTCGTCCGCGCCGCTCCGTGCCGCGCCGTCGATCCGGTTCGCGTGGAAGGCGCCGAGCCGGCCACGCACGAGCGCGAGGGCCTCCTCGAAGGCGGCGTTCAGGCCCTCGTCATCGGCGCGGAGGGTCGCGTAGGTGATCTTCGGGCGGGCACCGGGCTGGGACATGCGGGACACGCTCCTCTGGGGTCCGCCCGCGTCACGCGATGGCGGTCCGCCCGAGTCTAGCGCGCCACCGCGCCGTGCCCGCTCAGCCGGCCGAGAGGGCGCGGAAGCAGTCCGAGCAGTAGACCGGCTTGTCCATCCGCGGCCGGAAGGGGACCTGGGCCGCGTTCCCGCAGCGCGAGCAGATGACGGCGAAGTACTCGCGGGCAGGACGGTCCCCGCCGCGCTCGTAGCCGCGCGGCCCGCCGATCTCGCGGGCGTCGTAGTCGGAGCCTTCGCGCTGGGTCCGGCGGGAGGCGCGGCAGCCGGTACAGCGCTTCGGGTCGGAGACGAAGCCCTTCTCCGCGTAGAACTGCTGATCGGTCGCCGAGTGGATGAACTCGACGCCGCAATCGACGCAGGTGAGGGTTCGGTCGACGTAGGACACCTGGACGGACCTCCGTGGAGCAGCCGGGGAACGGGACCGAGCTCCGAGGTCTCCGGGGGTGATGCGCAACGTCCGGTGGGCAGGCGGAGAGGCGGCGCATCGGCCGGCCCGCGGGAGGGCCGGACCCCGGCGGTGGAGCGCCGGTCGATGGGCGAAGGGTACCACCGGTCCCCGCCGGAGGCCCCGGAGCGGCCGACCCCGGAGCCCTGTCACGATAGGACGGTGACGCTCGCCGCCTCCGCGCTCGCCCTTCTCTCCGCGATCCTGTGGGGCGCCGGCGACTTCCTCGGCGGGCTCGCCAGCCGGCGCGTCGCGGTCCTCGTCGTCCTCGCCTGCACCCAGTCCGCCGGGCTCGTCCTCGCGCTCCTCGTCCTCCTTCCATCGGGCGAGCCGTCGCCGCCCCCCGAGGGGCTCGCCTGGGGTCTGCTCGCGGGCGCCTCCGGTCTTGCCGGCGTCGCCCTCCTCTACCGCGCCCTCGCGCGCGGGACGATGGGGATCGTGGCGCCCGCGACCGGCCTGATCGCCGCCGCGATCCCCGCCGCGATCGGGATCGCGGCGGGCGAGCCGGTCACCCCGCTGCTCGCCGCGGGGATGGCCGCGGCCCTCGCCGCCGTCGTGTGCATCTCCGCGCCCGAAGGGTCGCGTACCCGCCCGGGGGGTCGTCCATCGGCCGGCGGGCCGGCCACCGTGGCGATCGTGGTCGGTTCCGGGCTCGGCTTCGCGGGCTTCTACCTGGGGATCGACCAGGCCCACCTCACCGGCCTCGGGGCCGTGCAGACGCTCGTCGCGCTCCGGCTCGCCTCGCTCGGGATCATCGCGGTCGGTCTGCTCCTGCTCCGCGCGCGCGGCGGTCGCTCCGCGCTCCGCTTCCCGCGCGGACGGATCCTTGCGATCGTCCTGGTCGCCGCCCTCTTCGACACGAGCGGCAACCTCCTCTATATCGTCGCGAACCAGGTCGGCCTCCTCTCGGTCACCGTGGTCCTCGGCTCGCTCTACCCGGCGAGCACCGCCCTCCTCGCCGCGATCGTCCTCCGCGAGCGCCTCTCGCGGCTGCGGCTCGCCGGGGTCGCGCTCGCGCTCGCCGGGGTCGTCCTCATCGGCACCGGCTCGCTCCCCGGCTGACCCGCCCCGTCCGCGCCCGCGCCTGCTGCGAAGAGGGGCCATGGAGATCGACACGACGGGCACGCCGGGGACGGCGATCGCCTGGTTCCGGCGGGACCTCCGCCTCCACGACCACCCCGCGCTCACGGAGGCGATCCGGCGCGGCGGCCGGGTCGTCCCCCTCTTCGTCCTCGACCCTGCCCTCCTGGACGGCCCGCGCGCCTCCACGGTCCGGCGCTGGATCCTCCTCCGCACCCTGGCCGCGCTCGATGCCGACCTCCGTGCCCGGGGGAGCGGTCTCGTCATCCGCCACGGACGGCCCGAGGAGGTCGTCCCCGCGCTCGCCGCGGAGATCGGCGCCGGGACGGTCCTTGCGACCCGCGACGTGACCCCGTACGCGCGCCGCCGCGACCGTGCGGTGGCGGCGGCCCTTGCTGCGGATGGCCGCTCCCTCCACCTCCGGCGCGGCCTCCTCCTCGTGGAGCCGGAGGATCTCCCCGGCGGCGCAGGGATCGGCTACGCGGTCTTCACCCCCTTCTGGCGGGCGAGCCAGGGCGTGGATCGGCGGACCCTCCTCGATGCCCCCGAGCGGATCCCGCCGCTGCCGGACGGCCTGCGCTCCGATCCGCTCCCCGACGCCGGTCCGCCGCCCGTTGCGGATCTCGCCGAGCCGGGGGAAGCGGCGGCCCGCGAGCGCCTCGAGCGCTGGGTCGGCGGCGGGCTCGCGCGCTACGGTGAGGAGCGGAACGGGCTCGCCGGCGCCCCCACCTCCCGGCTCGGGATGGATCTCCACTTCGGGACGCTCTCCCCGCTCAGCGTGGAGAGCGCCTCCCTCGCGGAGTCGGCCTCCGGCGAGTACCGCCGGCAGCTCGTCTGGCGCGAGTTCTACCACCACCTCCTGTGGCACCGGCCCGCGCTCGCCCGCGAGCCCTTCCAGCCACGCTTCCAGGGCGTCTTCCGTCCGCTCGAGGCGGATCCGGAAGCATGGTGGGCATGGGCGGAGGGGCGGACCGGGATCCCCGTCGTGGATGCCGGGATGCGCCAGCTCTCGGCCACCGGCTGGATGCCGAACCGGGCGCGGATGATCGTCGCCTCCCTCCTCACCCGCCACCTCCTCCTCGACTGGCGGCTCGGCGAGGCGCACTTCCAGCGTCTCCTCGTGGACGGCGACCTCGCGAACAACGTGGGCGGCTGGCAGTGGACCGCGGGCGTGGGGACCGATGCGCAGCCGTGGTTCCGGATCTTCAACCCGGTCCTCCAGGGCGAGCGCTTCGATCCCGCGGGCGCCTGGGTGCGGCGCTGGGTGCCGGAGCTCGCCGGCGTCCCGGATCGCGCGATCCACCAGCCGTGGAGCCTCTCGGCCGCGGAGCAGCGCGCCGCGGGCGTCGCGATCGGCGGGAGCTACCCCGCCCCGATCGTCGATCTCGCGGCGGGGCGGGAGCGCGCGCTCGCGGCGTTCAAGGCGGCATCCGAGGGCTGAGCCCCGCGCCCGGCTCTAGAGGATCGCCCGCCAGCGGGTGGTCCGGACCGCGAGGAGGACGACGAGCGCGGCCGCGAGGAGGATGGACGCCGCCGCGATCGCCGCATCCGTGGAGCCCTGGAGCTCGGCGTAGACGAGGAGCGGGAGCGTCTGGGTCCGGCCGGGGAGGCTCCCCGCGAAGAGGATCGTCGCCCCGAACTCGCCGAGTGCCCGAGCCCACGCGAGGAGGAGCCCTGCGGCGATCGCGGGTGCCGCGAGCGGGAGGGCGATCCTCCGCGCCACCGCCGCCGGGTCCGCACCGTCGATCGCGGCCGCCTCCTCCAGCTCCCGGTCCACCGCGGCGAGCCCGGCCCGCGTGGCCCGGACGAAGAAGGGGAGGGCGACGAAGACCTGGACGACGATGATCGCGAGCGTCGTGAAGGGGAGGACGATCCCCGCCGCCTCGAGCGTAGGCCCCGCGATCCCCCGCCGCCCGTAGGCGAGGAGGAGCGCGAGGCCCGCCACCGACGGGGGGAGGACGAGCGGCAGGTCGACGAGCGTCTCCACGAGGGCGCGGCCGCGGAAGGTCCCCCGCGCGAGGAGCCACGCGAGCGGCGCACCGAGGAGGACGACGACCGGCAGGGCGAGCGCGCTCGTCACGAGGCTGAGGAGGAGCGCCTGGAGGATCGGCCCGCGTCCGAGCTCGCCGAGCGCACCGGAGCCGACCGCCCGGATCGCCAGGGCGAGGAGCGGAAGGGCGAGGAAGAGGATCCCCATGAGCGCCGCGAGCAGGAGGAGGACCCGCCCGGCACCCGGACGTGGGCTCACGGCGTGGCTCCGGGCGAGAGGTCCGGCTCCGGTGATGCCGCAGTCCCCGGTGGTGGCAGGAAGCCCGCCGCGGCGAGGATCGCGCGCGCCTCGGGGGCGGCAAGGAAGGCGAGCAGCTCACCGCCGAGCGCAGGCTCGCCCCCCGTCGCGGGGATCGCCGCGAGGTAGACGACGCGGACGTTCGCATCCGCGGGGATCGCGATCCCTTCCAGCGCCGGATCGCCGAGCGCATCCGTCCGGTAGAGGAGCGCCGCGTCCGCCTCCCCCAGGACGACCCGGGCGCGCACGGTGGCGGCGCTCTCCTCGCGGGAGATGACGTTCGCCTCCACGGCGGCACGCCACGCCACGGGGTCCGCCTGCCCGTCCGCCGCCCGCGCGAGGACCGTCTCCGCATACCGTCCGAGCGGGACACCCGGGAGCGTGGCCACGATCCGGAGGCCCGGCCGCGCCAGGTCCGCCACCGACCGGATCGCCTCGGGGTTCCCGGCCGCCACCACGATCGCGAGGTCGCTCTCCGCGACCGGCACCGGCGTCCCGCGCAGCAGGCAGGCCGCAGCGAGGCTCGCGAGATCGACCCCGTCCGCGGCGATGAGCAGGTCGGCCGGCGCCCCCGCCTCGATCCGCGCGCGGTGCGCCCCCGAGGAATCGAGCGACGACTCGGGGATCGGTCGGCCGGCCGCCTCCGCCCACCCTCCCATGAGGGCCGGGAGGAGATCCCGGAGCGAGCTCGCCGCGAGGACGATCGGCGCCCCACCGGCGGAGGGCGGGAAGGTGGAGGCCGGGCATCCCGCCCCGGGTCCGCTCCCCGGGTCCGCGCCGGCCGTCACCCCACCGCCGGCGATCCCGGCAAGAAGGATCGCGCCCGCGAGCCACGCGCGGCGGCCCCCGCGATCCCTGCGCGGCCCACCGCGACCGCGGAGCCTCACGCCCGTCCGGGGACCTCGACGATGACGTCCGTCGACTTCACCGCGCAGACGACCTCGCTTCCGGGCTGCAGGTCGAGCTCGTCCGCCGCCTCGCGGGTGACGAGGCTGACGAGCCGGTGCGGTCCCGCCTGGACCTCCACGAGCGCCACGAGCGCGTCGCGGCGGACGGAGACCACGACACCGGGGAAGCGGTTCCGCGCGCTGCGGGCGACGATCGGACGCTCCTGCCCGCTCCGCCGGCGCTCCGCGATCAGCCGGGCGACCGCGTCTGCTGCCACCGTCCGCTGGCCGCCCTGCGTCCGCTCGGCGGCGATCCGTCCGTCATCGATCCAGCGGCGGAGGGTCTCCGGGCTGACCCCGAGCCGGTCGGCCGCCTCCCCGATCCGCAGCCGCGCTCCGGGATGGTCGGTCATCTCGTCTTTCATGGACGGGATTATCGTCCACAGAGCGAAGAAACGTTAGGGATCGATGGATCGGCTGCACGGATCGGGGTCAAGTCGGCCGGAGAGACCCCCGGAGAGCGCCTCGGCGCACCGACCGGTCCGGGTGACGAGCGCACGCATCGCCCGCTCCACGGCCGGGAGGTCCCCGGGCTCCACCACGGAGAGGAAGCGCTCCTCCACGTGGCGCAGGTGGACCGGGACGACCTCCCGCAGCCGTGCGAGCCCCGCCGGCGTGAGGACGGCGTAGGCGCCGCGGCCATCCGGTGTGCAGGTCGAGCGCTCCACGAGCCCCTGGGCCACGAGGCGGTCCACGAGCCGGGTGACCCCGCTCCGGCTGATGACCAGCCGATCCGCGAGCTCCCCCATCCGGAGGCGCCGGTCGGAGGGGATGGCGAGCAGGACGAGCGCGTCGTATTCCGCGAGCGGCATCCCCGTCTCCGCCTCCAGGTCGTCCGCGAGCGCGCGGATCACCGCCGCCTGGGCGAGAAGGAAGGACCGCCACGCCGGCAGGCGCGGGTCATCGAGATCGGGTCCGGGACCGGCGATCCGGCCGGTCTCCGGGTCGGGAGTGGTGGTCCGCACCGGCAGAGACTAGCACCCCGCGCAAGATGGTTGACAAGACAACCATCATCCGCCAAGATGGTTGCAGCGTCAATCATCGCCCCGGCGGTCACGATGGCCGTCCCACGGAGGTCCCATGAGCACCTGGACGTTCGACAACTCCCATAGCTCGGTCACGTTCGCCGTGAAGCACCTGATGGTCTCCACCGTGCGTGGCAGCTTCCAGCGGTTCACGGGCCGCCTCGAGCTCGACCCGGCCAACCCGGAGCTGGCGAGCGTCCAGGCCACGATCGAGACCGCGAGCGTGGATACGGACTGGGATCAGCGGGACGGGCACCTGAAGAGCCCGGACTTCCTCGACGTCGCGAACTTCCCGGAGATGACCTTCCGGAGCACGCGCGTGGAGAAGACCGGCAGCGAGACCGCCCGCGTCCACGGCGACCTCACGATCCGCGGTGTCACCCACCCCGTCGTCCTCGAGGCGGAGCTCGCCGGCTTCGCGGTCGGCCTGGAGCGGGAGCGGCGCGTCGCCCTCTCCGCGCGGACGAAGATCGACCGCGAGCAGTGGGGCCTCACCTGGAACGTCGGCCTCGAGGCGGGTGGCGTCCTCGTGGGCAAGGAGATCCGGATCGAGCTCGAGATCGCGGCCGTGGAGACGACCGCCGCGGCCTGACCCCGTCGGGCGGATCCGCCCGCACCGAGCGATCCACGGCCCCGGGGTGACCCGGGGCCGTTCCCGTTCGCGCCGGTCAGCTCCGGGGAAGCTCCGCGGCCGCTGCCGGGTCGAGGAGCCAGATCGCCTGCGGGAGCCGTGCGAGCCGGGCGGGGAGCTCGGCCACCGGCCCCGGTGCACCGAGGACGCGGGCCAGCACCGCGGCCTTCCCGGCGCCTGCCGCGATCGGCAGGACCCGCCGGGCGGCGGGGAGGATCGTGGGGGCGAGGGTGACGCGCGGCAGGTGCGGCGTGATGTGCGTGGGGGCCGCGATCCCGAGCGCCACCGGGACGCCGGCGGCGAGCGCGGGGCTCTCCGGGAAGACGGAGAGAAGGTGGCCGTCCCCGCCGATCCCGAGGAGAACGAGGTCGAAGACCGGGACCCCGGCCGCGTGGGGGACGCGGGCGGCGATCTCCGCGGCGTAGCGGCTCGCCGCCGCATCCGGACCGGCGCCCTCCGCCAGGGTGGCGGCGACCGGGACCTCGTGGAGGTTCGCGCGCGGAAGCGGGCCCGCGCCGGCATCGGTCAGGTCGCGGACCGCGAGCCCGGCGTTCGAATCGGGGTGATCGAGCGGCACGAACCGGTCGTCCCCGAGCCACGCGTGGACGCGACCCCAGTCGAGCGCCCGTGCCCGCTCCGGGTCCCGGAGCGCGGCGTAGAGCCCGGCAGCGGACGAGCCGCCGGTGAGCGCCACGTGCGCGACGCCCCGGGCGCCGATCGCCCCGGCGAGCGAGGCGATGACAAGGTCGGCGGCGAGCCGGGCGAGGCCGGCGGGGTCATCCGCCACGACGATCGTCTCGCGGGCGGGCTGGGGGCGGTCGGTCATCGGGATCCTCCGTTCGCGCGCCCGCGTCCCGCGGGCCGGTCATCCACCCCGGCCCGGCCGCTCAGCCGGACCGCCTGGTCGAGGGCGCGCGCGAAGATCCGGTCGCCCCCGGACCGGTCGAGCGCTTCGGCCAGGAAGGGCATCTCATCGAATGGCTCGAGGCGCGCGGCCCGCCGTGCGACCTGGGCGCCCTGCCACTCGGCGGTGGCAAGGAGGTGGTCCTCCTGGCGGGTGACCCGCGCCCGGACCGGGCGGCCTGCGCGGCGCACCTCGAGGTCGACCGCCACGAGCGATCCCGCACCCCGGACCGGGCCATCCACGCCGCTCGTCACGGGACGGATCTCGATCGGCACCTCGCGCCGTCCGGCGCGCGCCGTCGCCCGCCACGACCCGTCCGGTCCCTCCGCGAGCGGGCTGACCGTCTGCCAGCCGAGCTGCGCGGCGACCCAGCCCGCGAAGAGGACGGCGCGCGTGAGGCGGACCTGGTCCCCCGGCCGGGCGACGTCGATCCGGAGCGCATCCACGGACCGGACCTCGGGGCGGAGGATCGGGTGATCGAAGAGGCCGGCGGTCAGCTCGCGCCACGCGAGGAGGCGCATCCACGCGACGTCGTGGACGACGACCCCGGCGCCGATCGCGCGGGACATCCCGGCGAGCCGCTCCAGCCCGTCCCCGTGGAAGGCGCCGGAATCGACGAAGAGGCGGTCCGCGGTCCCCACGAGCTCGCGCAGGACCGGGCTCTCGAACGGGACGTCATCCGGCCACCAGACGACGACCGGCAGGTCGTGGATGAGGAGCGGGGCGACCGTGCTCGCGAGGTGTGCCGCAAGCTCCCCGCCGAGCCGGAGGAGGATCTCCTCCGTGCACACCTCGGCGCTCATCCGGTCCGGGATCTGGCAGGAGGCGTGGATGTGGGCACGGAAGCTGGACGGTCCATCCGGGTCGAAGGGGGCGAGGATGATCGCGCGCGACGGATGACGCGAGGCGAGCGCCGCCACCGCGGCGAGCGCGCGCTCCTGGGTCTCCGGCGTGGGCGCCACGACGACGAGCGTGAGGACGCTCGCGCGCGTCCGCACATGGAGGTCGCGGGACGCCTCCGCCGCCGCGTCCGGGTCCTCCGCACCCTCGGCCGCCTCCTCGCTCAGGCGACGTCCGAGGCTCTCCCGCGCGAGCGTCCCCCAGATCCGCGAGAGCTGGGTGACCGTCTCCCCGAGGCTCGCCGCCTCCACATCCCAGCGCGGATCGACCGCCGATCCGTCGATGCGGACCGGCAGGGTCAGAGGCGGCGCCATCGCCGCCCGGCCCCCTCGATCAGCCGGTCCGCCGCGGCGGGTCCCCAGGTCCCCGCGTCATACGGCTGGACCGCTTCCGCCGGCGTCTCCGCGCGCCGCCGCCGTCCCACGCCCGGGGCGGCGTCCCACTCGGCCCACTGGCGGTGGATCGGGCTCACGATCCCCCATGCCGCCTCCACCTCGTCCGCGCGCGTGAAGAGCGAGGCATCTCCGAGGAGCGCGTCGAGGATGAGCGTCTCGTACGCCTCCGGGGCATCGCGCAGGAAGGAGGAGCCGTAGGTGAAGTCCATGTTCACCGAGCGGACATCGAGCCCCAGCTCCGGCGTCTTGGCGGCGAAGCGGAGGAGGATCCCCTCGTCCGGCTGGATCCGCAGCGCGAGGAGGTTCGGCTCCGGCTCGCTCGCCGCGTCCCGGAAGAGCATGAGCGGTGGCCGCTTGAAGGTGATCGCGATCTCCGTGGCGCGGCGGGGAAGCCGCTTCCCCGTGCGCAGGTAGAAGGGGACATCCGCCCAGCGCCAGTTCTGGATCTCCACCCGGAGGGCGACGAAGGTCTCCACCGACGAGCGGGGCGAGACCTCCGGCTCGGCGCGGTAGGCGTCCACCTTCCGGTCCGCGACCCAGCCGGCGTCGTACTGCCCGCGCACCACATCCCGGCGCACCCGCGCCTCCGTCCAGTCCGGGTCGATCGCGCGCAGGACGCGCACCTTCTCGTCCCGGAGCGCATCCGCCTCGAAGGCGATCGGCGGCTCCATCGCGACGAGGCTGAGGAGCTGGAGCATGTGGTTCTGGAGGATGTCCCGGCTCGCGCCCGCCTCCTCGTAGAAGGCGCCCCGGCCCTCCACCCCGAGATCCTCCGCCACGGTGATCTGGACATGGTCCACGTAGCGCCGGTTCCAGACCGGCTCGAAGATCCCGTTCCCGAAGCGGAAGACGAGGAGGTTCCGGACGGTGTCCTTCCCCAGGTAGTGGTCGATGCGGTAGACCTGCGATTCCGCGAAGGTCCCGAGGACGGTGTCGTTGAGCGCGCGCGCAGAGGCCGAATCGTGGCCGAAGGGCTTCTCCACCACGATCCGCGACCAGCCGTTCGCCCGGCGGGCGAGGCCTGCGGCGCCGAGGTTCTCGATGATCCCCGGGTAGGCCGAGGGGGGCGTGGCGAGGTAGAAGAGGAGGTTCCCGCGCGTGCCGGCCGCCGCCTCGATCTGCTCCAGCCGCTCGGCGAGGGCGCGGTAGGCGGCGGGGTCCGAGAAGTCGCCCTGCTGGTAGTGGAGGTTCGCCGCGAAGTCGTTCCAGATCCCCGGCTCCACCGGGTTGCGCGAGAACTCCGCGACGGACGCCCGCATCTCCTCCCGGAAGGCGGCGTCCGTATATCCCCGGCGCGCCGTGGCCACGATCCCCGTCTCCGGGGGCAGGAGGCCGCCCCGGCGCAGGTTGTAGAGCGCGGGGAGGATCTTCCGATGGGCGAGATCGCCGGTCGCGCCGAAGATGACGATCTGGCACGGCTCGGGGATCCGCTCCAGCCGGGTCCCCGCCCGGAGCGGGTTGCCGTGCGCTTCCGGCTCCGGCCCCGCGTGCGGCACGTGGAGGACCGCGTCCCGGGAGCGGGCCGCGCGCGCGGCCCGTGCCGGGCTCACCCTTCCTTCACCGCGTGGCCGCCGAACTGCTGGCGGAGCGCGGCGAGGACCTGCGCGCCGTAGCTCTCGTCCTGGCGGCTCGCGAAGCGCGCGAGGAGCGAGAGGGTGATGACCGGCGCGGGGACGTCGAGGTCGATCGCCTCCTGGACGGTCCAGCGGCCCTCGCCCGAATCGGCGACCCAGCCGCGGATCCCCGCAAGGTCCGTCCCGTGCTGCTCGAAGGCCCGGCCCGCGAGCTCCAGGAGCCACGAACGGATGACCGTCCCGTGCTGCCACGCCTTGGCGACCGCCTCGAGGTCGATCGGGTAGGCGGAGGCGTGGAGGATCTCGAAGCCCTCCGCGTACGCCTGCATCAGCCCGTACTCGATCCCGTTGTGGACCATCTTCACGTAGTGCCCCGCGCCGGCCGGCCCGGCGTGGACGTAGCCGCCCTCGGGCGCGAGCGAGCGGAAGATCGGCTCGAGCGGGCGGACCGCGTCCACGTCCCCGCCGACCATCGTCCCGTAGCCGTTCGTGAGGCCCCAGACCCCGCCGCTGATCCCGGCATCCACGAAGCGCAGCCCGCGCTCCGCGAGCGCCGCATGGCGCCGCTGCGAATCGTGGAAGTTCGCGTTCCCGCCGTCCACGATCGTGTCCCCGGGGGAGAGGAGGGGGGCGAGCTCGTCGATCATCGCCTGGGTGGCGTCCCCGGCGGGGAGCATGATCCACAGGACGCGCGGCGCCGGGAGCGCGGCGATCGTCTCCTCCACGCTGAACGCCCCGGTGAGGCCCTCCGCCACGAGCTCGTGGATCTTCTCCGCCGAGCGGTTGTGGACGATGACCCGATGCCCGGCGCGGTGAAGGCGGCGCGCCATGTTGCCGCCCATGCGGCCGAGTCCGACGATCGCGAGGTCCATGCGGGGCTCCCTGGGTGGGGCCGGCGTGGCGCCGGCCGATCTGGATGGTCGAGGGGCGGACCGGGTCAGCCGAGCGCGGCCCGGACGAGGGCGATCAGCTCGGCGAGCCCGGCGTCCGGGTCCGGCCCGAGATCGACCCGGAGGACCGGGCGGCCGTGGGCGCGGAGGGAGGCGAGATCGCCGAGCGACTGGGCATCCACGAGGACGCCGAAGCTCTCCGTCCGTCCCGGGATCGGCAGATCCTCGGGGTGGCCGGCGACGAGCTGGAGGAAGGCGCCCACCGGCCGCCCACCCTTGTGGAGCTGGCCGGTGGAGTGGAGGAAGCGGGGCCCGTAGCCGAGGGTCGTGGCCCGCTGCGTCCCGTCGCGGAGGAGCGCCTGGAGCGCGCGCAGGCTCGCCGTCCGCTCCGTCCCCGGGGCGAGATAGGCGCAGATCGCGTGGTAGCCGTCCACCTCCGCCCGGCCCAGGTGGTGGCGCAGGATCGCCACCGGGTCGGCGCCGCCATCCCCGAGGGCGAGGCCCGGGTCCCCCGAGAGCGCGAGCATCCCGCTCCGCGCGAGGGGCTCCTCGGCGGGCAGGTGCCCGTCCCGCGCGTAGCCCGCGAGGACCGCGGCGGTGTTCTGCTTGGAGCCGGTGACATCGGGCTCGTCGAAGGGGTTGACGCCGAGGACGGCGCCCGCGATCGCCGTGGCGACCTCCCAGCGCACGAACTCCCCCGCGACCCAGTGGCGCTCCTCGAGGGGGAGATCGATGACCGGGTGTCCGGCCGCCGACAGCTCCGCGAGGCGGGCGTCCGTCTCCGTCCGCCACGCGGACGGCGTCATCCGTCCCAGCCGGACGAAGACGCGGTCCGATCCGTAGACCGCGGGCGCACCGAGCGGCTCGCCGTCCACGGGGACGATCCCCTTCCCGTCCTTCCCCGTCGATTCGGCGATCAGCTGCTCCAGCCACGCGCCGAGCGGCGCGAGGGCGGGCTCGATGACGAAGGTGAGCTTGTCCCGGCCCGCGAGCGCGAGCGCGCCGATCGCGACGCCGAGCGTGACGCCCGGGTTCGCGCCGTCATCGAGCCGGCAGCGGGCGGCCATCCCGACCGCATCCGAGAGGAGCGCCGCGAGGTCGAGGCCCTGGAGAGCCGCCGGGACGAGCCCCACGTAGGAGAGCGCGCTGTAGCGGCCGCCGATATCCGCGGGGTTGAGGAAGACCTCCCGGAAGAGGTCCGCGTGGGGGATCGCCGCGAGGCTCGGGTCCGGGTCCGTGATCGCGACGAAGCCGAGGCCGGCCGCGGACGCGGGGATCCGGCCGACCCGGTGCTGCTCCGCCTGCCAGAAGTGGGCGAGGAAGGCGAGCGTCTCCGTGGTGGTCCCGGACTTCGTGGCGATCGCGCGGATCGTCCGGGCCGGGTCCAGGCCGCGGTCCACGGCGAGGACGGCAGCCGGGTCCGTGGAATCGAGGACGTGGACGCGCAGCCCCTCCCGGGCGCGCGGCAGGACGGAGGCAAGGACCTCCGGCGCGAGCGAGCTGCCGCCCATCCCGCACACGAGGAGATCCGTCATCCCCGCGCCGCGCACGGTCTCCGCGAACGCCTCCAGCTCCGCGACCTCATCCCGGAAGTGCTCCGGGGCGTCCAGCCAGCCGAGCCGGTGCGCGATCCGCGCCGCGACCTCGGGATCCTCGGTCCAGAGCGTCGTGTCCCGTGCCCAGAGGCGCTCCGCCCAGCGACCCGCAAGGGCCGCCGCGAGGGCCTCCTCCACGCTCGCCGTGAGCGCGCCCGGCAGGCGCAGCCCGGTCGTCCCGGTCTCCATCTCAGGCTCCCTTCGCGTGTGTGCCGGCGCCCGGCGCATGATCGGGGGCGGCCGAGACGATCCCCACCGCCTCGCCGGCATGGACCCGCCGCGCGACCGCGGCGATCGCGGCCGGCGTGAAGCCGAAGCGCTCGAGGAGCTCGCCGGCGGGCGCGGACGCGCCGAACCGGTCCAGCGCGATGATCGCGCCCTCCGTCCCGGTCCAGCGCTCCCAGCCGAAGGAGACGCCCGCCTCCACCGAGACGCGCGCCCGGATCGCCGGGGGAAGGACCGCATCTCGCCACGCCCGGGGCTGCGCCGCGAAGCGCTCCTGGCAGGGGAGCGAGACGACCCGCGCCGCGATCCCGTCCGCGGCGAGGAGCTCCCGCGCAGCGAGCGCGAGGTGGAGCTCCGACCCGGTGGCGATGAGGATGACCGCGGGTTCCACGACCCGCCCGTCCGGCCCCGCCGCCTCCGCGAGGATGTAGCCACCGCGCGCGACACCCTCGCGGGCTGCTGCCGCCGTCCCCGGCAGGACCGGGAGCTTCTGGCGGGAGAGCGCGAGCGCGACCGGCCCTCGCTCCTCCACCGCGAGCGCCCAGGCTGCGGCCGCCTCGTTCGGATCGCCCGGCCGGACCACGCTGAGCCCGGGCATCGCCCGGAGCGCCGCGATCTGCTCCACCGGCTGATGGGTGGGGCCGTCCTCGCCGAGGCCGATCGAATCGTGCGTCCAGACGTAGACGACGTGGTGGCCGGAGAGCGCCGCGATGCGCACCGAGCCGCGCATGTAGTCGCTGAAGGTGAGGAAGGTCGCAACGTAGGGGAGGAAGCCGCCGTGGAGGGCGATCCCGTTCGCGATCCCGCCCATCGCGTGCTCGCGGACCCCGAACCGGATGTTCCGGCCCGCCTCCGCGGCGCTCAGCTCGCCCGCGCCCTTGATATCCGTGAGGTTGCTCTCCGAGAGGTCCGCGGCACCGCCGAAGAGCTCGGGGAGCGCGGCGCCGAGCGCCTGGATCGAGGCCTGGGAGGCCTGGCGGGTGGCGCAGCCGTCCGCACCGTCCGGCCACGAGGGGAGCCCGGCGTCCCAGCCCTCCGGGAGCGTTCCCGCGACCCGGCGCCGGAGCTCCGCGGCCTCGGCCGGGAAGGCGGCCGCGTAGGCCGCGAAGCGCGTCTCCCACTCCGCGACCCGCTGCTCGCCCGCGGGGACCGCCGCCCGGAAGCGCGCGAGCGCGGGCTCCGGGAGGTGGAAGGTCTGGTCCGGGTCCCACCCGTAGGCTTCCTTCGTGAGGCGCACCTCGTCCGGGCCGAGCGGGCTGCCGTGCGACTTCTGGCTGCCGGCCTTGTTCGGCGACCCGAAGCCGATCGTCGTGCGCACCGCGATCAGGCTCGGGCGCGGGTCCGCGATCGCGGCCGTGAGCGCGGCATCGATCGCCGCGAGGTCGTTGCCGTCCTCCACGCGCCGGACATCCCAGCCATAGGCCGCGAAACGCGCGAGGACATCCTCGCTCCAGGCCATCCGCGTCGGCCCGTCCAGCTGGATCCCGTTGTCGTCGTAGAGGAGGGTGAGCTTCCCCAGCCCGAGATGGCCCGCGAGGCTCGCCGCCTCCGACGCGATCCCCTCCTGGAGATCGCCGTCCGAGCAGATCCCGAAGGTCCGGTGGTCGACGATCGTGTGGCCCGGGCGGTTCATCTCCGCCGCCAGGCGCCGCTCGGCGATCGCCATCCCCACCGCGTTCGCCACGCCCTGCCCGAGGGGTCCCGTGGTCGCCTCCACGCCCGGCGTCAGCCCCTGCTCCGGATGCCCGGGGGTGAGCGAGCCGAGCTGGCGGAAGCGCTTCAGCTCGGAGAGCGGGAGGTCGTAGCCCGTGAGGTGGAGGAGCCCGTAGAGGAGCATGCTCGCGTGGCCCGCGGAGAGGACGAAGCGGTCCCGGTCGATCCAGCCGGGATGCGTCGGCGCATGGCGCAGGTGCTGCGTCCAGAGGACGTAGGCCATCGGTGCCATCCCCATCGGGGCGCCCGGATGACCGCTGTTCGCCTGCTGGACGCCGTCGATGGCGAGGGTGCGGATCGTGTCGACCGCGAGCCGGTGGCCCGCCGGGTCGGCGGAGAAGGTCATCATCGCTCCTGTGGCTGGGCGCCGGGCATCGTCCCGTTCGTGCTGCCCGCCCATGATACCGACCGCTCCTGCGCAGGCCCTTCGCCCCCGTTCCCGCCGGCTGACCGCACCCCGGTGAGAGCCGTCCCGCCGCTCCCAGCGGATCGGCCCTAGAATCACGCTCCCGAGAGACCCCTAGACCGGAGGCACCCGAGATGCGCCTGATCTCCACCCTCATCAAGCTCGTCGTCGTCCTGGCCGTCCTCGCCGTCACGCTCCCGGCGGCGATCCTCGGTGGTCTCTGGGTCTGGCTCAAGCTGACCGAGGAGGCGGATGAGTCGGCCGTCGCCGGGGAGCAGAACGCCGGCTGACCGTTCGGGCGCTCCCGCCCGACCGTCCGCACCCGCGTGCCCCCCGCGCCCCTCCGCCCGCCCCCCGTGGGGGAGGGCGCCCCGGTCGCCGTCCTCGTGGACTACGACGGGACGATCTCGCGTCGCGACATCGGCTCGCTCCTCCTCGACCGGCACGCCGCCGATCGTGCCGCGCTCGCCCGCTACGACGCGGCCTATGACGCCGGCACGATCGGATCGGCCGAGCTCCTCCTGTGGGACCTGGAGGTGCTCCCGGATCGCCCCGATCTGCTCCGGGCGGAGGCCGCCGCGGTGCCCCAGGACGAGGGCTTCATCGATCTGGTGCGCTCCGCGCGTGCGCGCGGAGCGATCGTGGAGGTCGTGAGCGACGGCCTCGGCTTCTACATCGAGGCGAACCTGCGCCGCCTCGGCCTCACCGATCTCCCCGTGGCCACGAACGGCAACGAGCTGCGCGGGCCCGCGGGAGCCTCCTTCCCCTACGGCGAGCCCTCGTGTGGCTGGTGCGGGACGTGCAAGCGCGGGCGGGTCCTCGCCCACCGTGCGGCGGGGCGGCTCGTCATCCTCGTCGGCGACGGCACGAGCGACCGCTACGCTGCCCACCACGCGGATATCGTCCTCGCGACCGGACGGCTCGCCGACTGGTGCGCGGAGCGTGGCCTTCCCGCGGTCCGGTGGTCCCGGCTCGCGGAGGTCGCAGACTGGCTCGAGCGTGCCTGGGCGGATGGCCGGCTCCCCGGGCCCGGCCATCCGCCTCCGCCACCGCGCTCCCCGGAGCCCGCCTGGATCTGCGGGCCGGAGGCATGGGGTGGGGGCGCGCCGGTGGTGCCTCCTGACACCTGACAGGCGCTTCGGCCCACGATGAGGGCACCGGATGGCATTGCACACCGCTTCCGTCCGTGTATGCTCCTTCGGATGGGCGGAGCCCGTGAGCCCGCCATGCGCCATGCCCGGACCGGAAGGGGAGGGACCATGAACAAGATCGGCCGAAGGGTCGCAGTGACCCTGGCTGCAGGCCTGATCGCCGCCGCGGGGATCGTCCCCGTCGCGTCAGCAGGCACCTATGTCGCGCCGATCATCATGGTCGACGACGACGGCTCCGCCACCTCCCGCAGCTGCAACTACAGCGGCCCGGCCGAGACGACCATCCAGGCAGGGATCGATGCCGCCCCGGACGGCGCCACGATCATCGTCTGCCCCGGCGACTACACCGAGACCGTGAGCATCATCGGGCGCTCCAGCCTGACGATCAAGGCCTCCAAGTCCTACTACGCCTCGATCATCGACCCGGACACCTCCGCCGGCGGCTGCGCCGCGGGGATCTTCAGCGGCTGCGGGGAAGACGCGATCGTCCTGATCGCCGACTCCTACGCGATCACGATGTACGGCTTCCGGATCACTCATGACACGGACGCGGCCGGCTGCGGTCCGCGCGAGGTCGGTGTCTGGATCGTCGCCAGCCGCGGCATCTCGTTCCGCGGCAACAAGGTCCTCGCGACCGGCAACGAGACGCTCGGCCCCTGTGCCCTGATGACCGGCATCATCGTCGGCTTCCCGGGGATCGTCAGCGGCGGCTTCCTCCCGGTCTGGGCGCCCGGCGCGGGCCGGAAGAGCCCCTCTGGCCTCAACGAGGACTGGGCGACCGTCGCCTACCTCTACGCGAACACGATCGTCGACTACGCCCTCGCCGGCATCGTCGCCACGAGCTCGGTCCTGGAGGGCAAGGGCACGCTGCTCGGCCGCACGGACGCCAAGATCGAGAAGAACTCGATCCAGTACCGCCACGACCTCGCGACCGTCTGCTGGACGGACTTCGCCCTCGCTTCCACCAGGAGCCTGATCCGCTCCAACGGCTTCGTCGTCAGCCGGCTTGCCAAGTCCCTGCGGCCCGCCGGGACCTCCCCCGCCGGCGGGATCTGCCCCTCGGTCGGCATCTACGCCGGCGCGGGCTACCCCGACTCCCCGATCTCCGGGGCGCAGGCGTACATCAAGTCGAACCAGGTCTACTCCGAGCTCGGTGAGCTCGCGACCGGCCCGGCCGGCACCGGCCCGGCGCCCGCCGTCCCCTTCCCGGCGGTCGGGATCCTCGTGGTCGACCCCCTCCACTCGCCCGGCGGCGCAACGGTCTACGGGAACAACGTCCGTGGCCACTACGTCGGCATCCTCGGGGTGGACGCGCGCGGCGCGCTCATCCGCAGCAACTACGCCAAGTACGGCTACCTCGGCATCGGGATGGTGGACACGGACACCGCCTCGATCCTGAGCAACAAGGCGCAGGAGAACCTCATCGGCATCGGCCTCGCGAACGGCAGCGAGATCGGCCCGATCGCCAGCTTCGTTCCGGTG
>JAFMJV010000098.1 GCA_017853275.1 Chloroflexota bacterium | reverse complement strand
ATCACCCCCCAGGCGGAGATCCTGGAGTGGATGGCGCGGCGGATGCCGGAGGAGGGCCGGGTCTTCGTCCAGGCGGAGAGCGAGATCGCCGCGATCTCGATGGCGCTCGGCGCCGCTGCCACCGGGGCACGCGTCCTCGTCAGCTCGTCCTCGCCCGGGATCAGCCTGATGGCGGAGGCGATGAGCTACCTCGCCGGCGACGAGCTCCCCCTCGTCCTCGTCAACGTCATGCGCGGCGGTCCGGGACTCGGGAGCATCGGGCCGAGCCAGGCCGACTACTTCCAGGCCACGAAGGGCCACGGCCATGGCGACTACCGCATCCCGGTCCTCGCCCCCGGCTCGATCCCCGAGGCGACGGAGCTCGTCCCGCTCGCCTTCGAGATCGCGGAGCGCTATCGCACACCGGTGTTCGTCCTCGCGGACGGGATCATGGGCCAGGCGATGGAGGCGATCACGCCCGCCTACCGGATGCCACCGCGGACCGAGGCCCCGTGGGCGGTCACCGGCGCGCGGGACCGGGCGCCGCGCGTGGTGAAGTCGCTCCACCTTCTCCCCGAGGACCTGGAGCGCCACAACCTCCACCTCGCGGCCAAGGCCGCGGAGATCTCCCGGCACGAGGTCCGCTGGGAGGCGGACGGGACGGAGGGCGCCGAGCTCGTCGTGGTGGCCTACGGGACCGCCGCGCGCGTGGCCCGGAGCGCGGTGGAGCAGGTGCGCGCGGACGGGCTCCGGGTGGGCCTCTTCCGGCCGATCACGCTGTGGCCGTTCCCGTCCGCTGAGCTGCGACAGGCGACGGCGAACGCGGCCGGGGTCCTCGTGGTGGAGATGTCCCTCGGCCAGATGGTGGAGGACGTGCGGCTCGCCCTGGAGGGACGGCTCCCGGTCGCCTTCCATGGCCGGACCGGCGGGATGGTCCCCAGCCCGGCGGAGGTCGCCGGGGAGATCCGATCGCTGGCACGCGCCACGCGGGTCGCCGCGGATGCCGCCTGGGGCGCGGACCCCACGGGGCTCATCGAGCTGCAGGACGAAGCGGACGTGGTGACGGATGAGCAGGGAGCCGACCCGGACCCGCTCTCCCTCGTGGAGGAGGGCGCGTGGTGGCTCCACGAGCACGCGGGGGTGGCGCGATGAGCGCGACCGAGCTGCGCACGATCTTCGAGCGGCCGGCGCTCCTCGCGGACCGCTCGACCCACTACTGCCCGGGCTGCGGCCACGGGGTCGTCCAGCGGCTGATCGCGGAGGTCCTCGGTGAGCTCGAGCTGGGCCCGCGGACGATCGCGGTCGCTCCGGTGGGCTGCGCGGTCTTCGCCTACCAGGACCTGATGGTCGATTTCGTGGAGGCGCCCCACGGGCGAGCGCCCGCGGTGGCCACGGGGATCCGGCGCGTCCGGCCGGAGGCCTTCGTCCTCACCTACCAGGGGGACGGGGACCTGGCCGCGATCGGCACCGCGGAGATCATCCATGCCGCGGCACGCGGCGAGCGGATCACCGCGATCTTCGTGAACAACGGCGTCTACGGGATGACCGGCGGCCAGATGGCCCCCACCACCCTCCTCGGGCAGCGGACCACCTCCACGCCCGCCGGACGGGAGCGGATCGGGACCGGGTCGCCGCTCCGGATGACCGAGCTGCTCGCCCAGATCCCCGGCGTCGCCTTCGCGGCACGGGGATCGGTGGTGGATGCGGCGGCGATCGGCCGCACCCGCGGCTACATCGAGCGCGCCTGCCGGGCGCAGCTCAACGGTGCGGGCTTCTCCATCGTGGAGGTGCTCGCGAACTGCCCGGTCGGCTGGGGGCTCACCCCGGTCGACTCGCTTGCCTGGCTCCGGGACCGCGTCCTCCCGGAGTTCCCGGTCGGTCTCCTTGCCGACCGGACCGGCCCGCCGGGGTGAAGGACGTACGGGGGGTAGGGATCATGGAACGCGCGACGATCCTCGCGGGATTCGGGGGGCAGGGCCTCCTTTTCGGCGGTGAGGTGATCGCCCACGCGGCGATGGCCCGCGGCCACGATGTCCTCTGGATCCCGTCCTACGGACCGGAGATGCGCGGCGGCACCGCGAGCTGCACGATCCTCTGCTCGGACCATCCGATCGGATCGCCGGTGGTGGACCGCTACCACGCAGCGGCGCTCCTCAACCAGCCCTCCGCGGACCGGTTCCTGCCGCGGGTCGCCGCGGGCGGGATCGCGGTGGTGGACGACCAGCTCGTTGGGGAGGTGGCGCCGCCCCCCGGGGTCCGGCTCCTGCGCGTCCCGTGCAGCGCGCTCGCGCGGGTGGGCGGCGAGGAGCGGATGACGAGCATCGTCGCGATCGGCGCGCTCGCGGCCTCGATCCCGGAGATCGACCCGCAGGGCGTCCTCGCGGCCCTCCTCCAGGTCATCGATGAGCGGCATCCCGGCCTCCGCGAGGGGAACCGCCAGGCGTTCATCGCCGGGATGGAGGCAGCGGCGCAGGCGGAGCGGCGTGCCACCCTGGGGGAGCAGGTCCCGGCCTGAGCAGCCCGGGGCCGCGCGTGAGCGGCAGGTTCGTCGGCCGGCGGCCGGTGCGAGCCCCGCGGCGCGTGGCAGGTTCCACGTCCGGCGGCCCGCTCGCCTCAGCCCGCGAGGTCCACCCGTTCCTCGCCCGCGTAGACGTTGAAGCCGTCCTCGCGGAGGAAGCCCACGAGCGTGAGGCCGGTCCGGCGCGCGGTCTCCACCGCGAGATCGGTGGGCGCGGAGACGGCGGCAAGGAAGGGGATCCCCGCGATCGCCGCCTTCTGGACGATCTCGAAGGAGACGCGCCCGGAGACGAGGACGAGCGAACCGTGAAGCGGCATCTCGCCCGCGAGGATCGCCGCCCCCACGAGCTTGTCGAAGGCGTTGTGGCGGCCCACGTCCTCGCGGAGCGCCACGAGCGTCCCGTCCGGCCGGAAGCGCGCCACCGCGTGGAGGCCGCCGGTCCGCGCGAAGACGGCCTGGGCGGCGCGCATCGCGTCCGGGAGGGTGCGCAGGACGGAGCGGGCGATCACGGGTCCGGGCGGGAGGACGCCGCAGCGGAGGGCCACGTCATCGATCGAGGCCTTGCCGCAGATCCCGCAGCTCGCCGTGGCGATCGCCGTCCGCTGTGCCACCGCACCCGTGTCGAAGGGCACCGGGAGGGCGACGGTCACCTCGTCGTGCGGGCGGCTCATCCGGTCGGGATCGCCGAAGGTGAAGCGCGCGCCACGGAGATCGTCCGGGGCGGCGAGCCCCTCGGAGCAGAGGAAGCCGGCGGCGAGCTCCGTCTCATCGCCCGGGGTGCGCATCGTCACCGCGACCTCCACTGCCGCGGCTCCCGGGCCGTGGGCGAGGATCTGGAGCGGCTCCTCCCCCGCGAGCCGGTCCGGGCGCCGCTCCACGACGGCGCCGCGGACGGCGAGGACGGTCGCGTCCGGCGCCGCGTCCGGGGGGATCGGATCGTCGCGGTGGTCGCTCATCGGCCGTGCGGAAGGTCCAGCGCGTCCAGGACCGCCGCGTCGCTCGCCACGAGCACGAGGACGGGGTTGGCCAGGCCGCTTCCGGTGAGGTCCGCAGGCAGGATCCGCCACGCGTCCGGGTGGTCCGCGAGCGCGGCCTCGCCCGCGGCGATCAGCTCGTCCGCGTCCTCCGGCCGCTCCCAGGTGCTCTGCCAGACCAGGAGCCAGGCGCCGTCCGGCCCGTCCAGGCTCACCGCACGGTCGCCATCCCAGCCGGCACCTACATCGGCGGCGGGGCGGACGCGGCGCCCGAACGAGGGGAGGACGGAGGCCGTCTCCCCATCCGCCGCCCAGATCGCGGTGACGAGCTCGCCGAGGGTGAGCTCCGCGCCCACCGTCCAGCCGGGCCCGAGCCGCGCCGCAAGGTCGGGGAGGCGGACCGGGATCGCGGGGTCGTCCGCGCGGGAGTGGCCGGGGTGGAGGA
>JAFMJV010000017.1 GCA_017853275.1 Chloroflexota bacterium | reverse complement strand
CGCTCGTTCATCCGTTCGTCTCCTCGTCAGCCGCGGGGGAGGGGGCCGGCGCTGCGGGTCCCCGGATGAGGATCTCGCGCGCACCCGTGTTGCCGCCCGTGGAGGATGCCACGGAGAGCCGGAGGACCCGGGCGAGGATCTCCAGCTGCGCCGGCGCGTCCACCGGGAAGATCCCCAGGTCCACCCCGTCCGCGGCGATCGCCACGAGGGTCGTGGTCGCCGTCCCGTCCGTCATCGAGCGGGTCACCCAGGTGACGCTCGCCACCTCCTGCGGCGCGCCGAGGTCGATCTCGATCCAGGCATCGTCGCCGTCGCCCCTGGACGACCACTCCGTGGCGAGATCGCCGTCGATCGCGCGCTCCGGCCCGTAGGCATCCGAGTAGGCCGAGCTCGCGGCGCGGATCGTCGCCCCGGCGGCGAGGTCTGCACCGGCGGTCGCGTCCGGACCGGGGTCCGGGAGGGTGGTCGTCATCGGCTCGCCCACGTAGAGCGTCCCGTCCGGGCCCACCCCCTGGACGCGCACCACGAGGGTGGAGCCCGGCGTGAGCCCGCCGATGAGCAGGTCGTGGTCCGTCATCCCGCCCGGACCGCCCATCCCCATCCCCGTGGTCACCTGGCCGTAGCCCGTGTCCGGGCCGTAGACCGCGGAGCAGATGAGGGGGATGCTCGTCACCGCCCGCACGCGGAGCGCCGTTCCCGACGGATCCGCCTCGAGCGTGATCGGCGTCGCGAGCACCTCCGCCACGGCGCGGACGTCGGGCGCGGTGAACGCGGCGTCGGCCGCGCGGACGGCGACCGGACCGGCCGCCCCTGCGCCGAGGGCGAGGAGGACGAGGAGGGGGAGGAGGCGGAGAGGGGAGCGGTGGGTCGGCATGGGCGGAGGGTAGCGGGAGCGGCGTCCGGGGGTCCACCGCCTCGATGTCGGGGTAACCCCCCTTCGCGGAGCAGGGAGCGCCACCGAACGGGGTAGAGTCGGCGCGATGCCGGACCCGACCTCGGGCGTTCACGCCCACCATCGCTCCGTCCTCGTCGTGGAGGACGAGCCGCTCCTCCGGGAGCTGCTCGGGAGCGCGCTCGAGCGGCGCGACTTCGAGGTCGTCACGGCCGGATCCCCATCGGAGGCGCGCCGTGCCTTCCGTGCCCTCGATCCGGACGGGATCGTCATGGATGTCGACCTGGGGCCCGGGCCGAACGGCTTCGATCTCGCCGAGAGCCTGCTCGCGGAGGAGACCGGCGCCGCCGTCGTCTTCCTCACGAACCTCCCGGATCCGCGCTTCGCCGGGCGGGCGGCGGACGACCTGCCACCGGGGATCGCCTACCTGCGGAAGTCCGCCGTCCACGACATCGATCTTCTCGCGCGCACGCTGGACGCCACGATGCGCGGCGCCGTGGACGCCCAGATCCGGCACGACCGTGACCCGGCGCGACCCCTCTCGGGGCTCACCCATCGCCAGGTCGAGGTCCTCCGGCTCCTCGCCCTGGGGTATACGAACGCGCGGATCGCCGAGACCCGGGGGACGACGGAGAAGGCGGTGGAGAAGACGGTCGCCCGGGCCATGACCGTGCTCGGCGCGGACGCCGGCGCGGACCAGAACGTCCGGGTCGCGCTCGCACGCCAGTACGCCGGGCTCGCCGGTGAGCCGCTCCCCCTGCCGCTCCACGAGGAGGGGGACGCCCCCATCCCGTGAGCGCCGCGAGCCAGGTCCGCCTGCACGCAGCGGCGACGTTCCGGTCGCTCCAGGACGCCATCGCCCCGCTCGGGTCCCCCAGCGCCCTCTCCCTGCGTGTGGGCCTCATCGTCTTCCCGCTCGGGATGCTCGCGACGCTCATCGGGGAGATGCCGGCTCACGAGGGCCATCCGGTCCCCTGGGCCGTGGCGGCGGCGATCGGCCAGGTCGCGTTGCTCGCGGTCCTCCTGATCGCGCGCCGCGTCCTCTGCCGTTCCGGGGACCCGCGCCCGTTCGCGGTCCTCGCTGCCTTCGTCGTGGCGGGGGCCGCGCGGAGCCTCACCGTCGGTCCCCTCATCGTCCTGCTCGATGGCGTGGAGGAGATCGACCTCGGCTACCGCCTGGCGGGGCTCACCTTCAATGCCGTCCTCCTCGGGGTGACGGCCTGGGCGGTCTCTCTCCATGATCGGCACCACGCGGTGGTGACGGAGCTCGAGCGGGTCCGCAGGCGGACCGCCTCCCTCGAGCGCTCGCTCGACGCGGAGCTGGCACGTACCGAGGCGGAGCTCTCCGGTGCCGTCCGGGCATCGGTCTCCCCGGCGCTGCGCGCCGTGGACGCTGCGCTGGCGCAGGTGGCCGCCGGGACCTCCGGGCAGCGCCCGGTCCTCGCCGATCTCGAGCGCCTCATCGACGACGAGGTCCGTCCGCTCAGCCACCGACTCGCGAGCGAGGAGGTCCATCCTCCGCCCCTCGATCCGGTGTCCGAGGCGTCGCTCGCCGTGCGGGTCCCGCTCCCCCGCGCGATGCCGGTGGCGGCGGGGTTCCGGCCGCTCTTCACCGCGACCGGCTTCCTCGTGGCTGCGATCCCATCCGCGGTCCGCGACCTGGAGCCGGTCCTCATCCCCATCTACCTGCTCGCCGTCTGGGCCTGGATCTGGGTCGCCTGCCGGGCTGCCCGGTCCCTCGCCCGGGGGGCTGTCCTCCCGATCCCGATCGCGGCGGTCCTCGTCGTCGGTCTCCACGGTCTGCTCGTCGCGGTGCTCCCCTTCCTGCTGCGCGCCGCCGGCCTTCCCTTCCCGGACGGGCTCCCGCCGCTCTCCGTCGCGCTGGCGGGAGCCTTCGTCGGGGTCCTGCTCGTCATCGCCCACCTCGTCACCGCACGCCGCGCCGCCACCGAGGCCGAGCTCGTCGCGGTCAACGAGCGCCTGGCGTCTTCCGTCGCGCTGATCCGCCGCCGCCGCGCCCTTGTGCGTCGCCGCCTGGCCTTCGTCCTTCATGGATCGCTCCAGGGGGCCCTCCACGCGGCCGCGATCCGCCTCCGCGAAGTGGAGACGGTGGACGGCGCGGTCGTGGCAGCGATCCGTGGTGAGATCGCGGCCGCGTTCGCCCGGCTCGAGCCTGACCGCACGGCGACGGGGATCCTCCGCACGCGCGCCACGATCGATGAGATCGTGGCCGTCTGGGAGGGGATGCGGACGGTGGAGGTCCGGGTGGAGGGGGAGGCGGAGGCGGGGCTCTCCGGCGACCCGGACGCGGACCTGGCCGCCGCCGAGGTGATCCGCGAGGCGGTGAACAACGCGATCCGCCACGGTGGTGCCCGGACGATCGAGATCCGCGTCGCCACCACCTCTCCCGAGGTCCTTGCGGTCAGTGTCCGGGACGACGGCGGCGGGCTGCAGCCCGCCGGCCGGTCCGGTCTCGGGAGCGCGCTCTACGACGACCTGTGCCGGACCTGGAGCCTGGAGGAGACCGGCCCTGGCACGCTCTTCCGCGCCGAGATCGGGATCGCCTGACCTCCCGCATCGCGCGGTCATGTCCGCGGCGGTGGCTCGCTAGACTCGGTCGCCATGGACAGCGATCGCACTGCCCTCCCCGAGCCGGTTCCCACCGAGGACCCCGCCGAGCGGCGCGCCCGGATCCTCTTCCTCGCCGTCATGACCCTCCGCTCGGTGGGCTCGGCGATGTGCTACCTCGCGGCCACCACCGTGGTCGCCAACGCGGGCGATCCGTCCTCCGCGGGGATCCGGACCTCGCTCTTCCTCGCCGTCTCGTTCCTGGCCGCGCTCTGGGTCCCGTGGGTCCCCTCCGTGGGCCGGCGCTTCGGCGAGGGCCGCTCCTATGCCGTCGCGATGCTCATCACCGGAGGCGTGGCGGCCCTGTGCGCGGTCCCGGTCGCGCTCACGGGCGGGGATGCGATGGGCGCGATGCTCATCCTCGCGGTCGCCGTGGGGGCACCCGGCGCGCTCTGCTCCGTCTACCAGCCGCTCCTCGTCCGGCGTCTCTTCTCCGGCAGCTCCCTCGCGCTCGCGCACTCCTACCAGGGGATCGCAGGGGCGATCGGCTGGATCGGCGGGTCGATCGCGGGCGGGCTTCTCATCGACCTGCGGGGGTCGGCGGCGGTCCTCCTCATCGGCGGGCTCCTCCACGCACCGCTCGTCATCGTCGCCCTCCGCGCCGCCCGCGGCGAGGTCCCGGAGCCCGAGGAGCTCGCGGCGGATGGCCGGCGCGAGCCCGCTCTCCGGGCGACGATCCGCACGCTCCGCGAGACCGAGGGGCTCCGGCGGGTCACCTTCCTCGTGGCGGCGGTCGCGATCTTCGCGGCGCCGATGACCTCGATGGCGGTCCCGATCTCGCTCGACCTTCGGCCGCCGAGCGCCGAGCTCATCGCGACCGGCTCCGGCCTCCTCATGGCGGCCTTCGCGCTCGGCCGTCTCCTCGCCCCGCTCGTCGTGCGGCGGCTCGAGCGGGCCCATGACGCGGTCGCCGCGAGCGCTGCCGCGGGTCTCGGGGCAGGGCTCGTCCTCTTCCTCTTCGCCGTGGCCTCCGGCCTCCAGGGAGGCACGCGGGAGCTGGTCGACTGGGGGCTGATGGGGATCGCGTTCGGGATCCTCTTCTACGGGAACCGGTCGCTCGCCGCCGGCGCCGCGGACCGCTCCGGCGAGGAGAAGGCGCGCAGCCAGGCGGTGATCGTCCTCATCGCCGCGCTCGCCGGCCCGGTCGGCTCGATCGCCTGGGGCTGGTCGATCGACACGCTCGGGCCGGAGGCGGTGATGGTCGTGAGCGGGATCGCGGTCGGGATCGTCTCCGTCGCGCTCGGCGGGCACCGGCTCTTCCTCCGGCGCCAGGCGCAGTGGGCGGGCCGCTGAGCGTCCGCGCCTGACGCCCCCTCCGCCCCCTACGCGGGGAGCGGCGCGCGCGGGTCGATCAGCCCCTCGGCGCGGAGCTCCGCCCAGAGCGCGGCGGGGATCTCGGCGCGGAAGAGGTTCGGGTATTCGTCCAGGTGCGCGATCCGCCGCACGCCCGCCACGACCGTGGCCACGGACGGGTGGCCGAAGGCGAACTGGACCGCGGCCGCCTTGAGCGAGACGCCGTGCCGCTCGCAGATCGCGCGCAGCTGCTGGGCGCGCGCGAGCGTCGCCGGGTCGGCCGGCGCGTAGTTGAAGGTCGCCCCCGGCTTCGGATCGGCGAGGAGCCCGGAGTTCATCACGCCCCCGATGACGACCGCCACGCCCTTCCGCTCGCAGAGCGGGAGGAGGGCGCCGATCGCCGCCTGGTCGAGGATCGTGTAGCGCCCCGCCACGAGGAGGACGTCCGGGTCGGTCCGCTCCGTCAGCCAGGTGAGCGCCTCGGCCGAGTTCATCCCGTAGCCGATCGCGCGCACCGTCCCTTCCGCCCGCAGGCGCGCAAGCGCCGGGAAGGCGCTCCCGGCCGCCGCCTCCAGGTGGTCGTCCGGGTCGTGGATGAAGAGGATCTCCACGCGGTCCATGCCGAGCCGCTCCAGGCTCTCCTCGATCGAGCGGCGGACGCCGTCCGCGGAGAAGTCCCAGACGGGCCGGACCGGGTCCACGCCGCGGTAGTACCAGTCCTCCTCGTCGCCGAAGCGCTGGCGGTCGATATCGGCGTCCGGCGCGATCCGGTCCCGCGGCACGAGGAGCCGGCCGACCTTGGTGGAGAGGACGAGCGCATCCCGCGGCACGCCCGCGAGCGCCCTGCCGACCCGCCGCTCCGAGTGGCCGTAGCCGTAGAGCGGGGCCACATCCACGTAGCGGATCCCCATCTCCCAGGCGTGACGGATCGTGGCCACCGCCTCGTCCTCCGGGAAGGGGGCGTAGAGCCCGCCGAGCGGTGCCGCACCGAAGCCGAGCCGGGTGACCGTCAGGCCGGTCCGCCCGAGGGGCACCTGCGCGAAGGGATCGATCGCCATCGGGGGCTGCCTCCCGTACGTCCGGCGGCCGGCACACGCCCGGCTCCTGCCGTCGGAGCCGATGGTACGCCGCGCAGGCCGGGATGCGGCAGGGGGGATCGGATGCGCGCTGCTATCCTCCCGCGTGCTCCGGGGCGCGCGGGTCCGGGAGGCCGGGACGAACCCGAACGTCGTCATCCTGCACCACGAGGCGGAGGCCCACGCGATGCACACCCGGACTCCTCGGCCCGGCAGGTGGGCGGCGATCGCCCTGGCAGCGGGCCTGGCTGCCGCCCTCGGGCTCGGTGCGACGTCCGTGGGTGCCGAACCCGCCTGGGATGGCAACGGCGCACCCCCCGTCCTCGTGACCGCGCCCACGGGAACCCAGCTCGGCGCTCCGGCGCGGAACACGATCTGGCCGTGCCCGTACGTCATCCCGATCCCCGGCACGGACGAGACGGGCATCGTCGGCCGGACCGTGGCGACCGAGATCACCCTCGCCGAGACTCCGTGGGTGCAGGACGGCATGATCGACGTCGCGAAGATCGCGCTCGTGCCGGGTGCGGTGCAGCTGGAGAGCGTCTTCACGGTCACGGAGACCGGGACCACGCGGAGGCTCCGGGGGAACGGCATCCCGAACCACCCGATCGGGACCTTCCCGATCCCGCAGACGTCGGACGCCTACGCGTACTACGCCGCGCTTCCCGCACAGGGGTACGCCAACGCCGCGGAGATCCCGGTCGCGCCGTATGACCTCAGCGCCGATCTCCCGATCGACCCGGTGATGTCGGCGGAGCCCTCCTGCATCCCGGCGCTCATGACCGGGATCGCGCTCACGGGTGGGGCCTGGCACCTGGAGGCAGCGCCCGACTCCCGCCTGAACATCTACGACCCGAATGCGGCGCTTCCCACGGACCGCTGCTTCGGCCACCCCTACGCCACGGAGTACCACTACCACGGCTACTCCTGGAAGTGCATGGAGCAGGGCGAGCCCGGCAAGCCGTCACCGCTGCTCGGGTACGCGCTGGACGGGTTCGGGATCTATGGGCCGCGCGGCGCGGATGGCACGCTCGTCACGAACGCAGAGCTCGACGAGTGCCACGGCAGGGTGGGCTGGGTCATGTTCAACGGCACGTGGCAGGAGATCTACCACTACGTCCTCAACAACGAATACCCGTACTCGATCGGATGCTTCCGTGGGAAGCCGCATGTGCCGAGCCACATGATGCCGGGCGGCGCCATGCCTTCCGAGCACCCCTAGGGCGCGCCACCGGCGGAACCGGTCATCCCAGGCGGCACGCGACGACGTAGAAGAGCGGGATGTCGAAGCCGGCGTGGACGAGGAGCGGGAAGGTGAGCGAGCGCCGCCGCAGGACGATCAGCCCCGCGATCAGCCCGGTCGCGGCGACCGCCGCCATCACCGGCAGCGGCGATCCGGTGAAGTCGCCGCCGGCATGGGCCGCCCCGAAGACGAGCGCCTGGGCCGCGAGCGCTCCGCGCACCCCGAGCGCGGGGGTGAGCCAGGCGAGCATCGCCCCGCGGTAGACGACCTCCTCCATCGCCCCGTTCGCGAGCGCGAGGAGGAGCGCCGGTGGGATCGAGCCCGGATCGCCGGCGCCGAGGACGATCGTGCCGAAGAAGGGCCCCGCGAGCCAGGTCCCGAGCACGAGCCCGCCGATCGCCACCACGCCCGCCACGACGACCGAGACCGCCAGCTCACCCCGCGAGGGGCGGACGAGCCCGAGCTCGGCGAGCCGCGCGCCGAGGAGCCGCACGGCGATGAGGACCGCGCCGATGACGATGACCGCCTCCATCGCCCGCCAGAGCGCGGGGGGCGCAAGGAGCTCCGCGCACCAGCCAAGGTCCGCGGGGACGGGCGGCGGGATCGCGGCGACCGAGAGAAGGAGCGCTGCCGGGAACGTGGCGGCCGCCACCCTCCGGAGGGCCGGGTCATGGCGCGCGGCGACCGCAAGGAGGACGAGGAGGACGAGGACCGGGATCCGGACGGCCGGGATGAGCGCAGCCGTCACGAGCGCGGCCACCGCGACCAGGGCGAACCGCCGCGTCCCCGCGGCGGTCGTCGTCCAGCCGGTCCTCATCGTGACCCTCCCGCGTGACCGTTCTCCGGGGCGAGCGTGGCACGCCGGGCGCCGGTCCGCCCGTGCCGATCCGCCTCTCCTCCTTCATCATCGCGGGCGACGCTGCCGCCCGGATCCGGGCGGAGACGGAAGGAGATCGGCGAATGGTGCTTCGGGGTGGGATGCGGCGCGGTGGCGGCGGTTTCGGCGGCGGGCCGCTCGGCGGTCGTGGTGGTGGCGGCGGCGAGCCCGGGGATGCGCCCCCGAACGTCTACCTCATGCAGCAGCGGATGTTCTCCATCGGGGACGACTTCTGGATCACCCGCGGGGACGGCGAGCGCGCCTTCCGCGTGGACGGCAAGGCGCTCCGGATCCGCCAGACGCTCGTCCTGGAATCGCCCGCCGGCGACGCGATCTACCGGATCCAGGAGAAGATCCTCCCGATCCGCCAGACGATGGATATCGAGGGTGCGAGCGGGCCGGTCGCCACCGTCCAGAAGGCGCTCATCACCCCTCTCCGCCAGCGCTTCCACGTCACCTTCGCCTCCGGCGCGGGCGAGTGGGAGATCCAGGGGAACATCCTGGACCACGAGTACACGATCGCGAGCGCCGCCGGGCCGGTGGCCACGGTGGGCAAGCGCTGGTTCCGCGTCCGGGATACCTACGGGATCGAGATCGCGGACGGCCAGGACGCCGCGATGGTCTGCGCGGTCGCGATCGTCGTCGATTCGCTCGCCCACTCCGGGCGCTAGGGGCCCGGCCGCCCCGCCCGCCGCCGGTCAGCCCGGCGGCGGCACGGGCGCGCGCGGATCGAGGAAGCCCTCCGCGCGCAGCTCCTCCCAGAGCGCAGCGGGGATCGGCGTCCGGTAGAGCGCCGGGTAGCTCTCGAGGTGCGCGATCCGGCGCACGCCCGCCACGATCGTGGCGACCGCCGGGTGGGCGAGGACGAAGCGGACGGCGGCCGCGGTGAGCGGCACCCCGTGGCGGGCGCAGATCGCGCGCATCGCCGCCGCCCGGGCCACGAGCTCCGGGCTCGCCGGCGCGTAGTCGTACGTGGCGCCGGGCCGCGGATCGGCGAGGAGCCCGGAGTTCATCACCCCGCCGATGACCACGGCCACCCCCTGCGCCGTGCACAGCGGGAGGACCTCGTCCAGCGCGGACTGGTCGAGGAGCGTGTAGCGGCCGGCGAGGAGGACGACATCCGGGTCCGTCCGGCGGAGGAGCCACGCGAGCGGCGCGGTGTAGTCCACGCCGAAGCCGATCGCCTTCACCGTCCCCTCCGCCCGGAGCCGTTCCAGGGCGGGCCAGGCGTCGCGGACGGCGGACTCCAGGCGCGCCTCCGGGTCGTGGAGGTAGAGGATCTCCACGTGGTCCATCCCGAGCCGCTCGAGGCTCTCCTCGAGCGAGCGCCGGATCCCGTCCGCGGAGGTGTCCCAGGCCGGCCGGACCGGGCCGGTCCCGCGGTAGAACCAGTCCTCCTCGCCGCCATGCGCCTGGCGGTCGATCTCCATCCCCGCCGGGACCGCATCCCGCGGGACGATCCGCCGTCCGGCCTTGGTGGAGAGGACGAGCTCGCTCCGCGGCACGTCGCGCAGCGCGATCCCCGCTCGCCGCTCCGCCAGCCCGTAGCCGTAGAGCGGCGCCACGTCCACGTGGCGGATCCCCATCTCCCAGGCGTGGCGGACCGCGGCGACCGCCTCGTCGTCCGGGACCGGGGCGTAGAGCCCGCCGATCGGCGCGCAGCCGAAGCCGAGCCGGGTGACGTGGAGCCCGGTCCGCCCGAGCGGGACGCGCGCGTACGGATCGTCGGCCATGGGCCGGATGCTACGGGAGCCGCTCCACGGCCGCCGCGGCGAGCTCCTCCATGACCGAGGATGCCTGCCACCCGGCGAGCGCCGGCCAGGCCGCCACCACCCGGATCCCCACCGTGCCGGAGACCGTGCCGAGGATCTCCCAGGTGGGCCCCGCGATGAAGTCGCCGCAGCTCGTCTCCGTCGTGCCCGGGAGCGGCAGATCGGTCTCGACGTGCTCGCAGCGTGCACCGCCGAGGAGCTGGAGCGGGCGCGGCTGGAACCCGTGGGCCGCGATGAGCAGGAGACCACCTTCGCCCTCCGACCGGACGCGGCAGACCCCCGCGCCGAGCGGCTCGATCGTGAGGCCGGCGGCGGAGATCCCGGCCGCGGCCTCCAGGGCCGCCGGATCGACGAGCGCACAGGCATCGATCACGGGCGGCGGCGCAGCCTCACCCTCCGGGACGCAGCGAGGGACGGCCGCGAGCAGGGCGACCGCCACGTCCGCCGTGGGGATCGGCGCCGGCAGCCCGGGCGACGGGGAGGTGGACGGAGAGGCGCCGGGCGCGGGGGAGGCCACCGTGGGCGCCGACGCGACCACACCCGGGTCGTCCGCCAGGATCCAGCCGGGAAGGCAGAGGCGCCACGGATCGGTGGGGAGCGCGGTGTAGGTCGCGCTGAGGGTGAAGGTCTTCTTCCCGCGTAGCGGCTGGCGCTCGCACAGCAGGGTCCCGCTCACGATCCCGTCCCGCTCGGTGTACGTGGCGCTGCAGCCGGGCGCGGCGTGGGGGAGCCCGGAGATCCCCCAGTCCAGGTAGCCCACGCCGTTCTCGCCGTCCGGCACCTCGGTGGAGAGCGGCCACGTCCCCGGCTGCGCGGGCAGGATCAGCTGGACGCGCCCCCAGTTCCCCGTGAGCGTCTGCTCCGTGGATGCCTGGATCTCGATGTTCGGCCCGCTCCGCGCCACGAACCGGAGCCCGAGGGTGCGCCGCGCCTTCACGGCCCCGCTCAGCGTGACGACCATCTCCCCCGCGACCCCGTCATCGACCATCTCCACGGGTGGGAGGTCGGCGGCGCGGATGGCGGCCGGTGGGCCGGCGGGAAGGAGGAGCAGGAGAAGGGATGCGGCGATCGCGGCGCGCGGACGGGGACGCATGATGACCTCCCGGTGCGGGTTCCGGGAGGAGCGTCCCCCGCGCCTGGCGCGCACGGGAAGGACCGTCGGTCGGGAAGTGGGGGGCCGGGCGGCCGGCCGACGCGCAGCTCATCACCGTCACGTACGCCGCCCCGGCCATGACGGTGGGGTCGCTCCCGGTCGCTACTTCAGCACGGCGAGCTGGAGCGTGATCCGGTGGGTGGTCTCCTCGAGGACGTTCACCGTGGCCTCGGCCGCATGCTTCTCCGTGCGGATCCGGACGCGGTACGACCCGGGATCGAGGAGGCCGAGGCGGAGCTCGGGCATCCTGGGGTTCCGGACCTGGCAGATGTCCACGGTGCGCTTCCAGCGGAAGCCGTGGGGACCGGTGACCCGGACCCGGGCGAGATGCGGGACGCCGTCCGCGCACCGGGCCGCCAGCCGCTTCGCGGCCTCGGGGAACCGGACCCGGGCATGGACCGCGCCCAGGCCGACGGGACCCGTGGCGGGGATGTAGAGGAGCTGGGCAGCGGACCACGTGTCGTTCGCTCCGCTGAACGGGGTCGCGCCGAAGTAGAGGGGGGCCTGACTTGTCTCGTTGCTCGAGAAGACGCTTCCCGCACCTGCGGCGACCGACATCCCCATGACGTTGTCCACGACCGGGGAACAGGCATCCCGCGTGGCGACCGGACACGACCAGATCGCACCGTTGTCTGCGCTGGCGAAACGGCGCGACGAGCCCACGGCCGCGTAGAGCGTTCCGGCCCCGTCATACGAGAGCGATCGGATCCCGAGACCGCCCGTGTCCCACGTCTCGCAGCGGTTCACGACGTACGGGTCACAGCGCCAGATGATCCCGCTGTCGAGCCCGGCCCAGAGGTAGCCGGCACCGGCCGCGAGCGAGATGACGTCCGCGCTCCCCGCATCGTCGAGGTCGGTGCAGGCGTTCACGGCGTACGGATCGCAGCTCCAGATGACCCCATCTGGGGTCCCCGCGTAGAGCCTCCCGTTCGCGAGGAGGAAGGACGTGATCCCCTTGGTGCCGACGTCGTCGAGGCGGACGCACGCTGCAGGCGCATTCACGTCGTTGTCCTCCCAGGGCAGGTCGGACGGACAGCGGTAGATCGCCGCATCCCCCCCCTGGGCGATCCACAGGTAGCCATCCGCAGCGGCGTAGTACCGAGACGCGCCGAGCCCCCATGGGCCACCGCTCACCGGGACGCATCCGGAGCCGGCGCCCGCGATCGGACAGCTCCACGCGCCGCCGCCATCGCGGCGGGCATAGACGTTGACACCGTCGGTGGCGATGTTGCTCGTGCTATCGGACCCGGTCGAGTCGCCGAAGCACCCGGCGAGCGACGCGGGCGAGGTCGGGTCCGCGCAGGCCTCGATCGCCGACAACGAGACGGCCCAGAGCGAGTCCGCGACCGCCGCCGGGCCCGCGTCCCGCGCACGCGCCGGGGACGCGGCGGACGCGCCGGCCGGTAGCAGCGCGGCGAGCGCGGCGACCAGGAGGACGACCCTGGCGAGGTGGCGGACGCGGGAGCGCGGTGTGGTCATCGGCGGAGCCTCCGGTGGGGGGCGCGGGCGCCGCGGACGCTAGCAGGCGGGGCTACCGACTCCGGCCCGGATGTACGGGTGACACGACACGGCAGGGCGGGACGCGGCCGGTAGGGGGCCGGCCGTCAGAAGGGGCTCGGGGCCGACCCGGCGGAGAGGACGAACGCCAGGATGATGAGCACCGAGACCGGCCCGAACATCCGCCGCTCGTCCGCGGATGGGGAGCGCAGGTTCGCCACCGCCGAGAGGATCGCGACCGCCAGGCTCCCCCACCAGAGCGGTCGCAGGAGCGTAGGGTCGGCGCCCGCGAGCGGCCCGAGCCCCGCCCGTGCGAGGAGGGCAGCCGCCATCACCGCGAGGACGAGGAAGGAGACCGCGGCCACGATCCTCCCCGCGAGCGGGAGGACCCCCGGATGGCGTCCCCGCTGGGTATAGGCACCGTACGGGGCGCCCGCCAGGACCGCGATCTGGAAGATCATCACCGCGGCGATCGCCATCGCGCCGATCTGCGCGATGAGCTGGCTCACGGGGCGGGCGAGCGTCCGGTCAGCTCGGCGAGCCGGTCGAGGGCCGCCTTCACCGTCGCCATCTCCCGCCCGTAGGTCTCGTAGTCGCCCGCACCGGCCGCGGCCTGGGCGCGGTCGAAGGCGGCGTCCGCGAGGCGGATCAGCTCCTCCACGTCCGAGGGGAGATCGCCGCCCGGGCGCGGAGTGGCCACCGGAGCGGGGGTCACCGGCGCCGCGGTCGCACCCGGCTCCGGGGTCCCGTCCGGCCGCGGGGTGGGGAGGGGAGCCGGCGTGGGCACGGGGCCCCCGCCGCCCTCGTCATCCAGCGCGAGCCGGAGCGCCTCGTCCAGCGTGTCCGCCCAGACCACCCGGGTGGGCGTGGCCACGATGATCTTCGTGAACTGGGGGAAGGCGGACGAGGTGCTCTGGAGGTAGACCGGCTCCAGGTAGACGAACGAATCGCCCACCGGGACCACGATCAGGTTGCCCCGGATGACGCTCGATCCCGACTGGTCCCAGAGGGTGATCTGGGCCGCGATCTCCGGCTCCTGGTCGATCCGCGCCTCGATCTGCGTGGGCCCGAAGATCGTGGTGTCCGACGGGAGCTGGTAGACGAGGACGTCACCGCGGTCTGCGCCATCGTTCCGCGCGGCGACCCACGCGATCATGTTCGGGCGCTTGGCGGGGACCATCGGCTGGATGAGGAGGTACTCGGGCGTCTCCGCGTCCGGGAGGCGCATCTTCACGTAGTAGGCCTCGCCGGGGAGCGTCTGGCCCTGCTGCGCGGGGCCGGCCGGGACCGTCCACAGGTTGTCGCCCTGGTAGAAGGTCGTGGGGTCGGTGACGTGGTACGCCTCGAAGACGCCCGTCTGGACGTTGAAGAGCCCCTCCGGGTAGCGCAGGTGACCGGAGAGCCCGTCCGGAAGGTCGGAGAGGGGCGAGAAGAGCGACGGATAGACCGACGCCCAGGTGGAGATGAGGGGGTCGTTCGGGTCGTTCACGTAGAAGCGGACGGTCCCGTCATACGCATCGATGACCGCCTTGACGGAGTTCCGCAGGTAGTTGAAGCGGGCGGTGGGGAGGTTCGCGATCCCCGTGGCCGCGGAGCGCGGGAAGGCGCGCGCGAGCGGGTAGCGGTCCGAGGCGGTGTAGCCGTCCGCCATCCAGACGAGCCGGCCCTCGGGCGTGATCACGAGGTAGGGGTCGCGGTCCCACGCGAGGAAGGGCGCGAGGCTGAGGAGCCGCTCCGCCACGGTCCGGCGGAGGAGGATCTGCGACCCGTCCTGGATCTGCGGCGAGGTGAGGAAGCTGACGATGTCGCCGGCCCACAGTCCGAGGATCAGCCGGTTCAGGCCGTCCCCCACGCGGATCCCGGTATCGCCGGTCCAGCGGTAGGTCGCATCCTTGCCGGAGGCATCCGTTCCGGGATAGTCGAACTCGTCCGTCCGCGCCCCCGTGATGACCCACGGTGCGGCGCGCTCCCCGAAGTAGATGCGCGGCTCCGTGATCCGCGGCGCACCGGGCTCCGAGACGACCGGGAGGTCGCGGATGATGAGGTCCGGCAGCCCGTCCCGCTGGACGGCGTTCACCGGGACCATCGCCACGCCGTAGCCGTGCGTGTAGACGAAATGCCGGTTCAGCCAGTTGTCCACGGCGGGGTTCCGGTCCAGCGCCATCTCCCGGGCGGAGAGCATGACCTGGCGGGATCGGCCATCGATCTCGTAGCGGTCGATATCCACGTCCGTGAAGTCGTAGTACTGGCGGACGGTCTGGAGCTGGTCCAGGCTCGCGCCGAGCGGCCGGTAGTCCCAGAGGCGCGCGTTCTCGAAGGTCTCCGAATCCTCCTCCACGGCCTCCGCGGTGAGGACCGCCGAGGCGGGGTAGGGGCGGATCTCCCAGCCGTCCAGCCCGTAGGCGCGCCGGGTGGCGCCGATGTCGTTCGCGAGCCAGGCGCGCTCCTGGTCGAGCGGGTTCGGGGTGACGAAGAGCGCCTGGTTCACCTGGGCCACGCCGAAGGCGAGGAGCGCGACCCCGAGCCAGGCCCCGAAGGCGCCGCCCGCCCACGCCCAGCGGCGGCGGATGATCGCGACGAAGAGCACGACGGAGGCGACGAGGGTGAGGATCGTCATCAGGTCCGCGGCCGGGATCCGGACCGCGGCATCCGTGGCGCCGATGCCCGCGGGCGCGGGGTACTCGCGCTGCTGGAAGGCGAGCCCGAGCTTGTCCAGCTGGAAGCCGGCCGCGCCGATCGCGACGCGCAGCGCGACGAGGATCCCGAGGTGCCACGCCCAGAGGCGGCCCTCCGGAAGGGCGAGCGAGCGCCGCGCACGGAGGAGCCAGGCGATCCCGGTGAGGACGATGAGGGCATCGAGGAGGCTGCCGACCGCCTCCACGACCATCCGCCAGAGCGGCAGGTCGAAGAGCCAGGTCACGATCGGGAGCCCGAAGACCGGGTCCGAGACGCCGTCCATCGGCGCCCCCGCCCCGGGGCCGATGGCGTCCGGAAGCGCGCCGGGTCCCCAGCTCGCCTGCTGGTTGACCCACAGGAGGATCGTCTCCCAGTCCGCGCTCGTGGCGAGCCCGATGAGGAGCGCGACGACCCCGGCGAGGCCGATGAGGATCCCCCGGATCGCGCGCGGCGAGAGCTCCCGGGTGAGGTCGTCCACCGTGCCGAGGATCTCCCGGAAGGCGGCGTCCATCTCCTCCTGGGTCATCGGGTCGAAGGGGGTCTTCCGGCGCCCTTCCCGGACGGGCCGGGCACGGACGACCGGGGTCTCCATCCCGCGCAGGGCGAGGAGGATCGAGACGGTCAGGACGAGGAAGGTGACGAGGGTGACCGGGACGAGGACCGCGAGCCGGCCAAAGGTGCGCAGCTCCCAGATGCCGACCTGGCCGATGCTCTCGAACCAGAGCCGGTCCACGAGAAGGTCGTTCAGCGCGAAGAAGGCGAGCGCACCGAGCGCGATGACGATGATCAGGACTGCCACGGCGATCCCGGTGATCCGCCGTCCGCGCGAGACGGGCTCCATGGGGGCGGCGGACGGGGGGCGCTGGCTCATGCCGTGGGGGTCCTCATGCTGGCTCTTCGGGTGAGGGGGTCGCCGGGATGCCGTCAGTCGCGGCCGAGCCGGCGGAGGAGGAAGGAGAGCGCGGCGAAGGCCGCCCCCGCCGCGAGCGCACCGCGCCAGTCCAGGAGCGGCCGGACCCCGCCCTCCACGCGCTGCGCGATGAGGAGAAGGACCGGTGTCCGCCCACCGAGCCGGACCTCCTGCGCCACGAGCGTCTGGATGAGCGAGCGCTCCACCTCCGCGTGACGCGCCGCCACGAGGCTGAGGGCGGAGACGCGTGCGTGGAGCGTGCCGGTGGCAGCCGCGCCCACCTGGCCTGCGGCGATCTCGATCCGCTCCGCCTTGGCGGCGCCGATGCCGCCGACCCGGAGGGTGATCGAATCGGCCACCGCAGCGCCGATCCCGCCGACGGCGACCTCGATCCGGTCCGCCTCCGCGCGCTCGATCCCGCCCTGGACGAGGGAGATCGAGGCAGGGCGCTCGGGAGTGGTGGACGCGGGCTCCGGGGCGACCGCGGACGGCTCCGGGCGCTCGGTCGGCGGCGGGGTCGGGAGCGGCTCGGCGGTCATGGCGGTCCCTCGCGGTGCGGTCTTGCCGTTGGGAAGGCTACCGGGAGCGGCCGGGATCCGCCACGGCCGGAGGTCACCGGGTCGGCACGCCGGACGGCTGCGACGTACCCTGAACGCCGTCCGGCGCGCTCCGCGCCGCCGAACCGGAGGTGCCCACGGAATGACCAGCCCCACGCCGAAGGCAGGCGTCCTCGTCTGGAACCAGTACACGACCTGGGCGGAGATGAAGGCGGCCGGCCAGGATGTGGACCGGCTCGGCTACGACTCGCTCTGGACCTGGGACCACCTCTACCCGATCATCGGCGACCCGAACGGGCCCTTCCTCGAGGGGTACAGCGTCCTCGCCGCGTGGACCCAGCTGACGACCCGTCCCACGATCGGCCTCCTCGTGGGGGCGAACACCTTCCGGAACCCCGGGCTCGTGGCCAAGGTCGTCACCACCCTGGACCACCTCTCCGGCGGCCGCGCCGTCCTCGGGCTCGGGGCGGCCTGGTTCGAGACGGAGCACACCGCCTTCGGGATCGACTTCGGGACGAGCGTGGGTGACCGGATCGCGCGCCTGGACGAGGCAGTGGAGCTGATCCGGGCGATGCTCCCCGGCGGCCCGGCGACCGCTCGCGGCCACTACTACCACGCGGCCGGTGTGCGCAACGACCCGCCGCCGGTCCAGGCCCGCCTCCCGATCCTCATCGGCGGCGCCGGCGAGCGGAAGACGCTCGCCACCGTGGCGCGCCATGCGGACAGCTGGAACGTCTCGATGGTGGACCACGCGCAGGCCGCGGAGAAGAACGCGATCCTCGACCGCTGGTGCGCGGAGGTCGGCCGCGATCCGGCCGAGATCGAGCGCACGGTCAGCCTCGGGCCGATCGCGATCCGGGAGAAGGACGCGGACGCGAAGGCGCTCGTGGCGGCCTTCCATGCCCGGAACCCGCAGATGCAGCGGGAGGTCGTCACCGGATCCGTGGCCCGGATGACGGACCATGTGGCGGGCTATCTCGCCGCGGGCTACACCCATGCGATCTACCACCTCGTCCCGCCGTATGACGCGGAGACGCTGGAGCGTTTCGCGAACGAGGTGATGCCCGCCCTTCGCTAGGAGCGGCCCACCGGCGTCCCCCGCCCGCCCGCGCTACGCTCCCGACCGGACGCCCCGCCCGACCCGGAGGAGACCCGCCGATGCGCCCGACCGCCTCGCTCGCCGCCGCCGCGTTCCTCGCGCTTGCGCTGCTCCCTGCCGCCGCGCCGATCCCCGCCGGTGCCGCCACCCCCTGCCCGGAGCCGACGCCCGCCGCCTCTCCCGCCCCCGGTGATCTCCTCCTCATGCCCGAGGACGCCCGGATCACCCTCTTCGACGAGGTCTGGGGCGCGATCGATGCGGGCTACCTGGACGACAGCTTCAACGGTACGGACTGGGCCGCGATCGGCGACGAGTACGCGCCGTACTTCCTCCAGCTGGAGAGCGCGGACGAGGTCTGGGACCTGGCGCGCGAGATGCTCGAGCTCCTCGGCGATGACGAGGTCTTCTTCACGGATGCCCTCGCGTACGAGGCGATCCAGCCCGCCGAGACGGACTACGTGGGGATCGGCGCCCTCGTGGACGGCGACCGCGCGGAAGAGGAGGGGCTCGGTCCCCGGATCCTCTATCTCTTCCCGGGCGGCGGTGCGGAGGAGGCCGGGCTCGCGCCGCGCGACCGGATCGTGAGCGTGGACGGGGACCCGTGCGTGAGCGTGGGGAAGATCCGCGGTCCGGAGGGGACCACGGTCGAGCTGGGGATCGCCCGGCCCGGCGAGGGCGAGCGGACGGTCGTGGTGGAGCGCCGCCGGATCGACCCCGTCATCCGCCCCGTCATGCGGCGGATCGGGATGGACGACTCGATCGGCTACCTGCGCCTCGATTCGCTCGAGGGGGAGGAGCTCTACGCGGCGCTCGAGGAGGCGCTCACGGACTTCGCGGAGGACCCGGTGACCGGGATCGTCCTCGATGTGCGCTCCACGAACGTGGGCGCGCCCGGGGTCACCCTCGGGCTCCTCTCCCACCTCATGGAGGGCGATGCGGGCGCGCTCTACTCGCGCGCGGAGAGCGCCCCGATCGAGCTCCTCGATTCCGACCTCGTGGGGCGGCTCGGCGCGCTCCCGGTCGTCGTCCTCGTGGACGAGGGCTCGATCGGCGAGGCGGAGCGGCTCGCGCTCATCCTCCAGGCTGCCGGACGGGCCACGGTGATCGGCGCGCCCACGGAGGGGCGGACGCGGACGATCCGCGACCTCCCGCTCTCCGACGGCTCTTACCTCTCCCTCCCCACGATCGGCCTCGAGCTCCCCGGCGGCCGGCGCCTGATGCGCGAAGGGGTCGTGCCGGACGTCCCGATCGCGGAGGACTGGCTCGCCGTCCCGGAGGCGGACGATCCGGGGATCCTTGCCGCGGTCGCGGCGATCGAGGCCGTGGACGGCGGCGGCGCACCCGCGGCGAGCGCGCCCTGACCGCCGTCCGCCGCCGCCCGGAGTCTGCGTCCTCGTCCGCGCGCCGCGCCGGACGTCCCGGGGCCTTCATCGCGGCGCTCGCCCTCGGCTGTGCCGTCGTCCTCGCCGCGGGCGGACCCGCGGAGGCGGCCTCGCGGGTCATCACCCGTGGGCCGGAGGGGCGGCGCGAGGTCGCCCTCACCTTCGACGACGGCTGGAGCCTGGAGCGCTGCGAATCGATCGTGGCCACCCTTCGCCGGAAGAACGCGACCGCGACCTTCTTCATCAACGGGATCTACGCGCAGGCGAACCCGTCCCGCTGGCGCCGCGCGCTCGCCGGCTTCCCCGTGGCGAACCACACGCGGAGCCACCCCTTCCTGGACCGGCTTTCCGCCGCCCAGATCCGGGACCAGATCGCGTCCAGCGAGCGGATCGTGGAGCAGGTGATCGGGCGCCAGACGCTCAAGCTCCTCCGGCCGCCCTACGGCGCGTACGACGCCGAGGTCCTCCGGGTCGCGGGCGAGCTGGGCTACACGAAGACCGTCCTGTGGACGATCGACAGCTACGACACCCGATCCTTCGCGACGACCTCGTCCGTCATCCGCTACGGCAGCAGCGGCGGCCCCGGCGCGATCGTCCTCCTCCACTGCGGCCCGAGCATGACCCCGGCCGCCGTGGGTCCGATCATCGATTCCTACCGGGCGCGCGGCTACCGGCTCGTGGGCCTGGACCGGATGCTCGGGATCGCCCCGGGACCCACGCCGCGTCCCACGCGGACGCCCCGGCCCACGGCGACCCCGCAGCCGACCCCGTCCCCGACCCCCGTGCCGACGCCGTCCCCGACGCCGGCACCGTCGGCCTCCCCGCCGCCGCCCGGTCCCTGACCGGGACGGACGGCGCGTGCGGGATCAGATCCCGTAGAAGACCTTCGCCTGGTCGATGAGGAGATCGAACTCGGACTCGTTCGGGGTCTCCGGCGTGGCGCCCTCGATGAAGGTGCCGCCGACCGTCCCCACGTCGTTCGGGCCGCTCCCCGAGAGGCGCTTGGGCATGAGGTAGAAGGAGCGCTTCGCCTTCATCCCCTCCGCCGTGGTCCCCTCCGGGAGGTAGATGAGGATCTGGGTGTTGACGTCCGCGGGGACCTGGTCGCGGAGCATGACGAGGTGGCCCTGGACGGAGACCACCGATGCGTCGTCATCCAGCTCCGCCGCGCCGAGCCCGGTGCAGTCGAAGATCAGCTGCGCGGGCAGGTCCGCGAAGGCCTCCACCTTCCCCTGGGTGAAGGTGACGTGCGGGGTGAGCCACGCGGTCAGCTCGTCCATGAGGACCGCGGTGTCCATGAAGATCCCGTCGTCGTAGACGACCATCGTGCGCTGGGTCCCGTTCCCGAAGTCGAGGATCACGTCCTTCGCGGGCTCCATGACGATCCCGACGTACGGCTCCAGGCCCGATTCCTCCCGCGTCTCGAAGTAGGAGGGGACGATCGACGCGCCGGTCGCGAAGTCCGGGTGGGTGCCCGCGGCGATCGACGCGAAGAACCGGTAGGCCTCGACGCCGATCTGGTCGATGAGCGCCTGGCTCTCCGGGTCGTTGTCCATGGAGACCGGCGCGAGGAGGCCGGCGGCGTTGTGCGAGGTGGTGCCGGTGAACGCCTCGGCGATGATCTCCACCGCCGTGTAGCCGCGCCGGACGAGCTCGTAGGCGGTGAGGAGGCCGATGACGCCCGCCCCCACCACGATGACCGGGGCATCCTTGGCCAGCGCAGCCGCCGCCGGCATCGCGAGGGCGTTCTCCACGACGTAGGTGGCGCAGCCCGGACCGAGCGTCCAGCCGCTCCCGCCGTGGCCGTAGTCGTGCGCGATGACCTGGCCGCCGACCTCCTCCACGGTCAGGTTCGGCGATCCGCGGCGCATCGGGCGGTGGCACAGGATCCGCTCCCCGAGGTTCGCCGCCTCCAGGCGCGGCGGGACCATCGAGCGGACCTCGAGGGGTTCGGAGGCGGCGCGCACACCGGTGCTACGGCCCGCGATCGCGAGCGCACCGGCGCCTGCGGCCACGCCGGCGATGAAGGTCCGGCGGCTCAGCTCGGGTCCGGCGGCGGCTGCCGGGGCGTGCGGGGAACGGGTCGTGCGCATCTTTCCTCCTCGGATCCGTCAGCCCCGGGTGCGAACCCACGCGGCACCGGCTGCGCGCGCCACGATAGCAGGGCGGTCCCCCGGGGACCTCTGCCGTGGGTGGGCTCAGGCGCCCGGCAGCTCCCGCACGCACGCGACCTGCCCGCCGCCGCTGCGCGGCGTGGCCGCCGGGTCGGTGACCTCGCAGGTCCCCGCGATCGCGACCGGACAGCGCGGGTGGAAGGCGCAGCCCGGGGGGAGCGCGGCCGGGCTCGGCGGCTCGCCGGGGACCACGGCGCGGTCACGGAGCCGGTTCGCCGGATCGGGCTCCGGGACGGCGGCGAGGAGCGCCCGCGTGTACGGGTGGCGCGGGTCGTCCACGAGCGAGGCCGCCGGCCCCTCCTCCACGATCCGGCCCGCGTACATGACCGCGATCCGGTCCGCGGAATGGCGCGCGCTCGCGAGGTCGTGGGTGACCGAGACGATCGTCAGGCCGCGCGAGACCTGGAGCTCCCGGAGGAGCGCGAGGATCTCCACCCGGCTCGAGGCGTCCACCATCGAGACCGGCTCGTCCGCCACGAGGATCTCCGGCTCCAGGACCATCGCCCGCGCGATCGCGACGCGCTGCCGCTGCCCACCGGACATCGTGTGCGGGAAGCGGTCAGCGATCTCCGCCGCGGGCGAAAGGCGCACGGCCTCCAGTGCCGCAAGGACGCGTGCCTCGTGCTCCGCGGCCGGGACCGTCCCGTGGACCACGAGCCCTTCCGCCACGATCTCCCGGACGCGCATGTAGGGCGAGAGGCTGGCGTACGGATCCTGGAAGATCGCGCCCACGCGCCGCCGGAAGCGCATGAGGTCGTCGCCGGCGAGGTCTGCGATCGGATCGCCGTCCACCACGATCCGCCCTGCGCTCACCGCCTGGAGGCGGAGGAGCGCGCGGCCGAGGGTCGTCTTGCCGCTCCCCGATTCGCCCACGATCGCCACGTGCTCGCCGCGCGCGATCTCGAGGGAGACCCCGCGCACCGCGTGGACGGGGGTGGTGGCGAAGAGCCCGCGCCGGACATGGAAGTCGACCGAGACCCCGTCCAGGGAGATGAAGCCGCTCATCCGCGCACCGCCGGGAGCGGCCCGTCCGCGGAGAGGAAGCAGCGCGCGTCGTGCCCCTCGCCCACCGTCACGAGGTCCGGGGCCTCCGTCCGGCAGCGGTCGAAGACGAGCGGGCAGCGCGCGGCGAAGCGGCAGCCGGGGATCGCGACGCGCAGGTCCGGCGGCGCGCCGGGGAGGAAGCCCGGCGCCTCCGCGGAGCGGATCCGCGGGATGCTCGCGAGGAGGCGCTCCGTGTACGGGTCTCGGGGTCCGGCGAGGAGCGCATCCGTGCCGCCGATCTCGCGGATCTGCCCGCCGTAGACCACGGCCACCCGGTCGCACAGGTCGCTCGCGAGCCCGAGGTCGTGGGTGATGAAGAGCATCCCGATCCCCCGCTCCCGCTTCAGCTCCTTCAGCAGGTTCATGATCTGCGCCTGGATGCTCACGTCCAGCGCGCTCGTGGGCTCGTCCAGGACGAGGAGCTGCGGGTCGTGGGTGAGCGCCATCGCGATGACCGCGCGCTGCTTCATCCCGCCGGAGAGCTCGTGGGGATAGCGCTTCTCCGTCCCGCGCGGGAGCCCCACCCGGTCGAGGAGCGCGGCGAAGCGCGCCTCCGCATCGCGCCGCGCGACGCCATCCGCGCGCAGGCGCTCCGTCCCCTGGTCGCCGACGCGCAGGACCGGGTTGAGCGAGGCCATCGCGCCCTGGACCACGACCGCGATCCGCGACCAGCGGATCCGCTTCCGGAACTCCTCGTCCGAGAGGCGCGAGACCTCCTCGCCGGCGAGGACGATGCGACCCTCCGCCACCCGCCCGTTCCGGGGCAGGAGCCGGGTGACCGCGCTCGTGATGCTCGTCTTGCCGCTCCCCGATTCGCCGATCAGGCCGAGCGCCTCGCCCCCCGTCTTCAGGGTGAAGGAGACGCCGTCCACGGAGCGGACGACCCCCCGGGCGGTCGTGTACTCCACGGCGAGCCCCTCGACGGAGAGGAGGGGGGCGGCGGGATCGGTCACGGGCGTCTCCCCGGCGGGCGTGAGCGGGCTCATCCGCGATCCCCCCCGCGGAGGCGCGGGTTGACGACCGGCTCGAGGGCGATCGCGAGAAGCATGAAGGTGACCGAGGTGATGACGAGCGCGAGGCCCGGGCCGAGGACCCACCACCAGTAGCCGAGGAAGACCGCCCCGGTCCGGAAGCCGTCCTCGAGGATCTGGCCCCAGGTGGGGAGCGAGGGGTCACCGAGGCCGAGGAAGGAGAGGCCCGCCTCGGCGAGGATCGCGCCCGGCACGAAGAAGATCATCTGGGTGACGACGAACGGCGCGGTGTGGGGAAAGATGTGCTTCCGGAGGATGCGTCCCGTGGATGCCCCGAGCGCGCGCGCCGCCTCCACCTCCGAGCCGGTGGAGAGCCCGAGGACCATCGAGCGGATCGTGATCGTGAGCCCGGGCCAGCTGAAGGCGACGAGGACGAGGAGGATGAGCCAGAGCTGGGAGCCGAGGACGAAGACCATGAAGATGAGGAGCGGCAGGAGCGGGACGTTGTTGATGATGTCCGCCGCCCCCTGGATGAGGAGGTCGATCCGCCCGCCCTTGAAGCCGGAGATCAGCCCCAGCGCGGTCCCGATCGCGGTGCTCACGAAGGCCGCCGAGATGCCGATGAGGAGCGCGATCGGGAGCCCGAAGAGGAGCCCCTCCATCAGGTCGCGGCCCTGGGTATCCGTCCCGGCCCAGCCGTAGACCGATCCCCCGAGGACGACCTTCGCCTCCGCGAGCACGTCCGCCGGGTCCGCGAAGGCGAAGGCGAGGCGGAAGCGATAGTCGCCGGCGAGCGGGGTATAGCCACCCGCGCCGTCCGGGACGCCGAAGAGCGCCACCTCCGGCCGGCCGCGCAGCGAGGCCGGGTCGATCGTCACGCCGTACTGCGCCCCGAGCGCATCCGCCGCCTCTTCCGTCACCGCGGGGTCGGACGAGATGAGGACGCGGTACGGCTCGTCCGCGTAGCGCACGTAGGGACCGGTCTCGCCCGGCCGCGGCCCGCGGACCACGTCCCGGACGAGCGGGATCTCCACCCCGTCCGGCCGGACGAGGAGGAGGCGGTAGGAGGGCGGGCGTCCCGCGTAGTCGACCCGGCCGAGGGTGAACGAGAGGAAGGTCGGCAGCGCGCCCGTCCCCTGCGCGAAGGGGAGCTCCCACGTGCGGAGCTCGGCGGGTCCGCTCTGGCGGACGTCCACCGGCGCGCCGATGGAGAGGGTGCGGTGCTCCGCCGCCGATCCGCCGAGCACGTTCGTCCAGACGGGAGGAACGGCCTTGGGGTTGTCCGCCCAGACCGCCGGATCGCCCCAGCGGGTGAGCCCGAAGCCTGGCGGGAAGGTGAGCACGACCCCGATGGAGAGGACGACGAGGGAGAGGAGGAGCGCCACGCCCGCACGGCCCACGCCGGAGGAGAGGACCCCCCTAAGCAGCGCCACGGCGGCCTCCTCCGGTCCGGACGCGCGGGTCGAGGAGGACGTAGAGGATCTCGAGGATGAGACGCGCGATGACGTAGAGGAGCGTGAACATGAAGGTGAGCGCCACGATCAGCGCCTCGTCCGGGGTCCCCGCGATCGCGTCGTAGTAGAGCCGGCCCATCCCCTGCCAGCCGAAGACCGTCTCCACGAGGATCGACCCGCCGAGCGAGGCGGCGAGGCCGAGGATCAGGCCGGTGACGATCGGGGGCGCGGCGACCCGGAGGATGTGGCGGCGCGCGATCGAGCCGCCGCTCATCCCCTTGGCGCGGGCGAGGGTGACGTGGTCCTCCTGGGCGACCGACATCGTCATCGTGCGCACCACGTAGACCGAGGGCCCGATGCTCACGAGGACGAGGGTGAGGATCGGGAGGATCGCGTGCCAGACCATGTCCAGGGCGCGCGCGAGCGGATCGGTGGGCGGTGGCGTGGAGTACATCCCGCCGGTGGGGAGCCAGCGGAGCGCGAAGCCGAAGATGAAGATGAGGACGATCCCGGACCACCAGCCGGGGAGCGCGTTGGAGACGGCGGCGATCCAGGAGGCGATCCGGTCCGACCGTGATCCGACGCGAGTGCTCAGCCACGTCCCGATCGCCACGCCGATCGCGGCCGTGATGAGGAGCGAGGTCGTGATCAGGAGCATCGTGGGCGGGAGACGCTCCAGGATGATCTCCGCCACGCTGTTCGAGCCGGTCGTGGTCCGCACGGTGCGCGCCTCGCCGAGGTCGAGGACGAGGACGCGCGCCACCATCGCCGGCATCCGCAGGGTCCACGGCTGGTCCAGCCCGTAGGAGCGCTCCAGCTCCTCCTGCTGCGTCCGGACCGCCGCCTCCAGCTCGTCCGGGTCCTTGATCTGCGCCGCGAGCGCCGTGCGCACCGCCCGCATCTCCTCGCCCACGATCGCGGTCAGGATGCGGTCCGAGTAGCCCGTGGCGCCGAGGCTGAGGACGAGGAGGACAAGGACGGCGATGAGGACGAGGAAGAGGCTCGCGGCCCGCGTCGCGATCGGCCGCCAGATGCCCATCAGGGAAGGATCTCCACGTCGATGCGCCGCTCGGTCATCCGGGCGACGAGGTCGTTCGTCACGCCCACCCAGAGCTGGTACGGCCCGGGGAAGGCGTCCGCGGTGACCTCTGCGCCGATCCGGACCTCGAGCGTCCCCGGATCGCTTCCCGGGGCGCCCTCTCCCTGCGCGATGACGAGCCCGGTGACGGGATCCACGAGCACCCAGCGCAGCGCGGGCGTCCCCGGGCCGCTCACGGGGATCGGCAGGACCGCCTCCTCGCCCATGACGAGCGTCCGGTCGGCCGGCCGGCCGACCGTGGTGGCCGGGATCGGCCCGGGCTGCACGTCCGCTGCGGTCATCGGGTAGGCGGGGTCCCGGACCGCCTGCATCTCCGCGTACTGGGCGGTGGTCTCGAAGCGGGTGAGCCGGTAGGGGCCGCTCGAGATGTAGAGATGCCCGGTGGTGGCGAAGAAGTCCCGGGACGCGGTGACGCGCGCCGCCAGCTCCTCTGCGCTCACGAGCTCCCTGCCGCCGATGGAGAACGGACCGGCGGGGACCGACCCGCTCTCGGCCATGCGCGCGAGCTCCCCGTCCACGAGGGCCGCGTCCCGCGCGAGGACGAGGCTCAGCCAGGGGATGCGCGACTGGGAGGCCGTGGTCGAGGTATACGCGGCGGCCCGCTCCCGGAAGACGAGGGTGTCCATCGCGGCGAGGATCTGCCACGGGAGGACGAACGAGGTCGGGTCCGCGTACTCCGCGATCTCGCCCTCGTCGAAGTGCCAGAAGTCCACGTAGACCTCGACCGTGCTCTCCGTGGGGAAGCGGTAGCCCACGATCGTGTCCAGGCGCGGCTTGCGGACCGAGGCCGCGGCCGGCTCGATCGCGGAGGCCACCGGGTCGTAGGCGATCTCCCGGGACTGGACCATCCCGTAGACGAGGTCGGCGAGCGTGATCGCGGTGCCGTCGTGCCACGGAGCCCCGATGAAGCGGGAGAGGTCGTAGGTCACCCTGCTCCGTGCGGCGGCACCGGCGGGGACCGGGACCCAGGCGTCCGCCTGCGCGTCCCATGTCACCGCATCGGCCGGGACGGGAAGCCGCGAATCCGGCCCCGCGGTCTCCACCTGGAACCGCCCGCGATACGGGACGACCTGCCCGGACCACGGATCCGCGTGGACCGACGGGTCGGTGAGGTTGCGGGAGAGAACACCGCTGAAGATGTCGTTGAGGCCGCCGACCGGGTTCCACGTGGAGGATTCGTTCCAGACGCTCGACACGCCGATGCGCAGCTCGCTCCGCCCCGGGATCGCGGCGGCCCGCAGTCCCACGCGTCCGCGCGGCCCGGCGGTGACGTCCTCGGTGATCCCCGTGACGGACGCCGCGGCCGGGAAGCCCGCGAGCATCGTCGCCACCCAGATGCGGACCGAACCCTCCAGGTCGCGGCGGACGAGTCCCCGCAGGAGCTCATCCCGCTCCTCCCGCGAGGTGAACTCCCCGCGATAGATGCGCCGGCCCAGGTCATCCGCCTCGGCGTCCTCCCAGGCCCAGAAGCCCGCCTGGCCCCAGCCCGGCATATCCCCGTACCAGGGCACCACGTACTGGATGGAGGCGCCCGGGTCCCAGCGGCTGCCACCATTGGCCCCCCACGATTCGGTGTAGAGGTGCCAGCCCATGGCGGCCGGATCCGAGCCGTAGACCACCTCCACCGCCGAGGCGTAGGTCTGGTAGCGGACATCCACCACGAAGCCTGCCTTCTGGAGCTGGGCCCGGACGCTGTCCCCGATCCGGCGCCGGACATCCTCCGTGCGCACGATGAAGATGACCTCCACCGGCTCACCGGCGTAGGTCCAGGTCCCGTCCACGAGGGTCGCTCCGGCAGCGGTCATCGCCTGCGCGATCCGCGCCCGCGCATCCTCCGGGTCGAAGGCGATCCCGGAACCGCGGATGAGGTCGTAGGCGGTGAGGATGTCCGGGGAGCCCGCCCGGAGATGCGAGATGCTGGGCAGGCCATAGCCACGCAGGAACTCCTGCGCCACCAGGTCGCGGTCCACGAGCGACTGGACCGCCTGCCGCACCTCCGTGATCGAGAAGGGGTTGAGCTTCCCCTCCGGTGCGGGAGCCGGGTTGAGGAGGATCGCGAGCTGTTGGGCGGGGGCGAGGATGAGGTCGACGCCGGGGTCGCTCGCGAGCGTCTGCATCGCATCCGCCTGGATCGCGTTGAGGAAGAGGTCGATCTCGCCCGCCTGGAGGTCGAGCGGCGCGCGGTCGAGATCGTGGGCGGACCAGCGGAGGATCTCCGCGGCCGGACCCGGCGGCGGGTCCTCGGCCCGGGCTCCCGGGGCGAGGACCAGGGTCCCCGCGACGAGGAGCGCGACGATCCGCGGCCCCCGGGGCACGCCACGACGCCGCCGGGGTCCGGTGGCGTCGGGAGGGGTGGCGCGGGGTGGCCGGATGGCCATCGTCAGGGGGCGACCTCCACATCGACCTCGCGCTCCGTGACGAGCGCGATCTCGTCGCTCGATGCGGCGAGATAGAGACGATACAACCCCGGGAAGAGCCCCATCGCGGTCTCGGCGTCGATCGTCACGGAGAAGCTGCCCGGCTCCGTCCCGGGCACCCCCTCGCCGGAGGCGACGGGGAAGGCGGTCGCGGGATCGATGAGGAGCCAGCGGAGCGTGAGCGTCCCCGGGCCCCCCACGCTCACCGGGATCGAGGTCTCGTCCATCATCCCGATCGTGCCGGCGTCCGGCGGGACGATCGCCAGCGTGGGCGGATCCCCGAGCCGCCAGTCCGAGGCCCGGAAGGGGTACGTGGCGTCCCGCACCGCGCTCAGCTCCGCGTACTGCGCGGCCGCGTCATAGCGCTCCAGGAGGTAGGGGCCGGACGAGATGACGAGGTGGCCGTGCGCGTCGAGGAAGGCGAGCGAGGCCTCCGTGCGCGCGGCGAGGTCCTCCTCCGTGGCGAGCGTCCGCCCGGCCACGGTCAGGATCCCGGCAGGGAGGTCGCCCTGCATCGCGCGCTGCTTCAGCGTCCGCTCCACGAGCTTCGCGTCCCGGCTCATCACGAGGCTGAGCCACGGCACGTTCTGACGGGCAGCGGCGGTATCGCTGTAGGCAGCCCGCCGCTGGGCGAAGACGAGATCGTCCATCGCCGCGAGGAGCTGCCACGGGAAGGAGAAGGAGCCGGGGCTCGCGTAGCCCGCGATCTCGTTCTCGTCGAAGTGCCAGTAGTCCACGTAGACCTCGAGGCGGTCGTCCGGGAGGATCCGGTAGCCGCGGAGCGTCTCCAGGTAGGGCCGGCTCGTCACCGCGCGGGCGATCTCCACGCGCGACTTGTCCGGGTCGTACGAGAGCTCGAAGCCCTGCGCGATCGGGTAGATCGCGTCCGCGATCGTGATCGGCGTGCCGTCGTGCCAGGTGGACCCGAGGTAGCGCGAGTAGTCGAAGGTGACCTTGCTCACCGCGGTGGAGCCTGCCGCCACGGGGACCCAGGCGTCCGCGACCGCGTCCCACAGGACGGCGTCCGCGGGGATCTCCAGCGTCCCCTCCGGACCCGCGGTCTCCACCGTGTAGTCCGCGCGGAAGGGGCCCACGAGCCCGGTGAAGGGGTGGTTCGCGACCGCGGGGTCCACGAGGTTCCGCCAGATGTCGTTGCTGTAGGCGTCCCCGAACCCGCCGACCGGGTTCCACGTGGTCCGCTCCGTCCAGACCCACAGGTTCCCCACGGAGAGATCGGTCCGGCCCTCCACCGTGGCGGTGCGCAGCGCCCACGGCGTGCGCGGCCCGGAGATCACGTCCCGGGTCATCCCGGTGAGGCCGGCGGTGGCGGGGAAGGTCGTGCGCACGGTGGTGAGCCAGATGCGCACCGATTCGCCGAGCCCGAGCGCGGTCATCTCGCGGTAGATCTGGTCGCGCTCCGCCTCGTCCGCGAACTCACCCCGGAAGAGGCGCTGCCCGAGCTCGTCCAGGCGCGCGTTCTCGTACTGCCAGAAGCCGGATTCCTTCCAGCCCGGCATGTTCCCGAGCCACGGCGCGTTGAACGAGTTCACGGCGCCCACGTCGTAGCGCTGGGCTCCGCCGCTCGACCAGCCCTCCGTGTAGAGGTGCCACTCGAAGGCGGCCGGGTCCGTGGAGTAGACGGAGAGGACGGCGGGGGCGAAGGACTGGTAGGACATGCTCACCTGGAAGCCCGCCGCCTCCAGCTGCGCACGGATGAGATCGCCGATCTCGCGGCGCTCATCCTCCACGCGGGCGATGAACTTCAGGCGGATCGGCTCGCCGCCGTACGACCAGGTCCCGTCCACGAGCTCCGCGCCGGCCCCGGTCATCGCGGTCGCGATCGTCTCGCGCGCCGCCTCCGGGTCGAAGCGGATCCCCGCGCCGCGGATGATGTCGTAGACCGTGAGGTAGTCGTAGTCGGACGTGCTCACCTGGCTGATCATCGGGTCGGCCTCGCCCCGGTAGATGTCCTGGGCGATGAAGTCCCGGTCCACGAGCGACTGCATCGCCTGGCGGACCGCCGGGATCGAGAACGGGTTCAGCTTCCCCTCCGGCGCGGGTGCCGGGTTGAGGATGAGCGAGAGGTTGAGCGCCGGCGCGCTGAAGAGCTGGACGCCCCCTTCGTCGCGCAGCTGCTGGGCCGCCTCCGTCCGGATCCCGAAGAGGTAGAGGTCGATCGCGCCCGCCCCGAGATCGAGCGGCGCGCGATCCACGTCATGGGCGCTGAAGCGGATCGTGTCGGCGGCGGGGCCGGGGGGCTCCGTGTCGTCCTGGGCCGCGGCGGGGAGCGCCGCGGTGAGGACGAGAAGGGTGGCGAGCGCGGTGCCGGTGATCCGGCGCGACAGGGTGCTCATGGCGCGGGGGAAGCCTCCGGGTCGCCCGCGCCGTCGATCCGGCCGCGGAGCTCGTCGAGCTGGCTGGAGAGCTCACGGTACTGGTCGAGGATGTTCCCGAAGCCGAACTCCGTGTAGTACGAGGTGGAGGCCCGGTTCCCCGATTCGTCCACGACCGTGAGCGTCTGGGCGCCCTCGCTCGTGATCGGCATGTAGAAGACGTTCGTGAACTGGCCGGTCTCGTCCGTGCGCGCCTGGGCGACCGTGCTGTCGCCGAGGAGGACGAAGACGGTGAGGTCGGGCTGGAAGCCGAACCCCTGGAGGGTGACCTGCTGGCCGCCCGGCCCGGACGGCGGGGAGAGGAAGAGCTCCGGCGCCGGGACCGCACGGCGGCGGGTGAAGGCGATCTTCTGGTTCGGCGGGCCGTACTCCCCGAGCCGGCCGTCCGGCCAGACCATGTAGACGTCCTCGTCGGTCGCCTTCAGCGAGAAGTAGTCGCCGATGAAGCGGCCGCCGGGGAAGGCGTAGTTCGGGTTCGTGGCGAAGTCGCTCGCGCGCGTGTCGCCCACCATCCCGCCGATCTCCGGGATCTCGAAGCCCCACGTCTCGCCGCCGTCCGTGGAGGTCGTGTAGTAGATGTGGTAGCGCAGCTCCGTCGGGTCATCCCGCATGTCGCCCCACATCGCGTGGACGGTCCCGTCCGGGGAGACGTCGATCGAGGGATAGATCTGCGGTGCGGTCGTGTCGTCGTCGTTCAGGCGCGCCGGCCGGGACCAGCTCTCGCCGTCCTCCGAGCGGACGATCCAGATATCGGAGTCATCGCGCGGGCGATCCGAGGGCTTGGCCGCGTAGGCGATGTAGATCTGCTCCTCCGGGCCGAGCGCGATCTGCGGGAAGCCCGAGGCCCAGGCGCGGAAGAAGGCGTTGCGGGTCCGGTAGGCGAGCTCGTTGAAGGTGCTCGCCACGACCGAGGGCTCGAAGGTGGCGCCACGGTCCTCCGATCGCGCCACGTAGATCTCGCCGATCCCCTTCTGGGAGTCGTCGTCCGTGCTGTCGATCCAGGTGACGTAGAGGGTGCCGTCCTCGGCGACCACGGGCTGCGAGCCCTGGACGACGCGCTTCGTGCCGAAGACGCCGGGGCCGTCCCCATCGGGCTCGGCGTTCCCCTGCTGGACGGTGGGGCTCACCGCGATCGGCTCGCTCCACGTGCGGCCGCCGTCCTCGGAGCGGACGAGCTCGATCGTGCTGCGCGTCGCCACGGGGACGATCGTGGGCACCTCGCCCAGCCAGAGGACCTCGTAGCGGATGTCGAAGTCCGTGTACGTGAGATAGATGATGTCCCGCTCCGGGTCATCCGGGTCCGGGCCCACGGTGATCCAGGGCTTGTCGTAGAAGCCGATCGAGAGGTTGCCGCGCAGGCGTCCGAAGCGGTCCGGCTCGAGGCCGTCCGTGCTCACCCGGCTGCGCGCGGCGGAGAAGGTCTCCGGCCACGTGAAGCCGCCGTCCTCCGAGCGCGCCACGGACATGCTCGAGACCTCGGAGTAGACCTGGACCGGGCCCACGGTGAACTCCTCGAGGCCGATCGAGATCCCCGTCATGTAGGCCGCGCCATCGCGGTCGAAGGTGACGACCGGGTCGCCGCCGGAGCCCAGGTCATCCAGGATGTAGGGGACGCGGAACGGACCCTCCCAGCTCTCGCCGCCATCCAGCGAGACATAGGCCGAGTTCGAGGGGAAGCCGTAGTCGATCGTGCCCAGGATGATGTGGTCCGGGTCCGCCGGGTTCACCGCGATCGAGGGCTCCGTCTGGTACGGGCCCTGGCCGAAGTCGCGCGTGATCAGGTGGTTCGTGCTGAAGGCAGGACCCGGGTCGCGGTAGGGGGCGAGCCCCGCGCCGGCCGCCTGGGCACGCTCGCTCCGGCCGCTGCCGAGGAGCCCGCCGGGATCCGCGCCATCCCGGACGCCGCCGGTCCGGATCTCCGCCCACGCGGGATCCTGCCCCGCGGCGATCATCCCGCTCCGCCCCGCGAGGTACTCCGCGGCCGGCGCGAGCCAGTCCACCGAGCCGAGCGCCTGCGGGTAGACCCCGGAGATCGCCCCTTCCGTCTCTCCCTCCTCCGCCAGCGCGAGGCCGGGGAGGGTGAGGAGAAGGCTGCCGGCGAGGAGGAGGGGGAGGCCGGCGCGCCGGCGGTTCGTCTCGGTCATCGGTGGCTCCTGGTGGCTCCGGTGGGGTCGCGGGGTGGGTGGGTCGGTGGGGCTGCCGGCCGGCTCAGCGGGCCCGGTCGGCGATCGTGAGGACGGCGTCGAGGTGGCTGGCGACGACGAGGAGGACCTCGTCCCGGAGCTCGAGGAGCTCGCGGTCGAAGCCGAGGGCTCCGCCGTTCCGGTAGGCGTCCAGCCGCTCCGCCTCGTCCGTGTACTCGGCGAAGCGCCACGCCAGCCAGGCCGGGGCGGCTTCCGTGAGCCGGGTGGCAGGCTGGGTCAGCTTCACCGGGTCGGAGCGGACCGCGAGATCGCGGATCCGCTCGATATAGGCGCCGGCCGCGGCCTCGTCATCCGGGAGCTCCTTGCGTAGCTCGAGGAGGAGCTGGCGGTCCGCCTCCATCGGGTCGTAGAGGTCACCCCAGGTGGTGAGGAGCGCCGCGAGCCGCGCGTTCTCCGCCTCCAGCTCCGCGATCCGCGCCTCCGCGGCGGCGAGCCGTTCCTCCGGCGTCGCGGGCAGGGCCGGCGAGGCGGCCGGTGCCGCGGTGGCCTGCTGGGCGAGGGCTGCCCCGGCGGGCAGCGCGAGGGCCGTCACGGCGGCCAGGGTGAGGGCGGTGAAGGGCTTTCTCATCGTGCTCGGGTCCTCCCGTGGCCGGTTCGCGGCACGGCTTCCGCCGGATGCCCCCGGCACGCCCGTGAGCGCGGAGCCTACACCCCGTGCGTGCCGTCGTGGCTGTGCGCTGCGGTCCGCCGCGGCGGGCTCGTGGAGAGGACGGCGAGGAGCGCGCCCACCGCCATCGTGGCGGAGCCGGCGAGCTGCATCCCCGTGATCCGGTCGCCGAGGATGAGCGTGGCGCCCGTGATGCCCATGATCGGGATGAGGAACATGAGGACGACCGTCCCGGTCGGCCCCACGTCCCGCACGCCGCGGTAGTAGAGCGAGTAGCCGAGCGCGGTGGGGATGAGCCCGAGGTAGAGGATCTCCAGCCAGAAGTCGGGCGGCTGGGCCGCCCAGTCCGTGCGCAGCGCATCGGGGAGCGCGATGAGCGCGATGAGGACGGCGCCGGTCGCCATCGTCCAGCTCGTCACGCGCATCGGGCCGGCGACCGCCATCAACCCCCGGCCCATCAGCGTGTAGACGCCCCACAGGCTCGCCGTGAAGAGGAAGAGGAGGTCACCCACGATCCGCAGCGGGTACTCCGCGGTGACCGGGACGGAGACGAGGTAGAGGGCGCCGCCGCAGACGCCCACCGCGAGCGCGAGGAGCCGGAGGGGGCGTGGCCGCTCCCGGGTGGCGAGGAGGGCGAAGGCCGCGGTCGCGATCGGGCTCGTGACGGGCATGATCGCGGCGCCGTCGATCGCCGGGGCCATGGAGAGCCCGAGGAAGAAGAGCGCGTTGTAGATGCCGACGCCCACGATCCCGCCCACGATCAGCCGCCGGCCCATCCCGCGCGGCACCCGCGGCAGCCCCCGGTCCGCCACCGCGAGCGCACCGAGGAGGACGATCGCGGCGAGCCCGTAGCGGAGCATCGCGGCGGGGAGCGGTCCCACGTGCTGGAGCGCGAGCCGCGACGCGGAGAAGGCGAGCCCCCAGCTGACCATCGTGAAGAGGAGCGGGAGGTAGGCGCCCAGGACGAGGCGTGCCCCGGACGGCGCCGCGTGGCTCACGAGGCCGGACCGCTCACGGCCGCGCGCTGCGGGGAGGCCGCGGTGGGGGCGGCGAGGATCGCGAGGATGGCGCCGACCGCCATCGTCACCGCGCCGGCGGCCTGGAGGAGGCCGATCGATTCCCCGAGGAGGACGATCGAGGCGATCGAGCCGGTGATCGGGAGGAGGAGCATCGCGAGGGCTGCGCTCGTGGGGCCGACGTCCCGGACGCCGCGGTAGTAGAGGGAGTAGCCCCCCGCCGTGGAGACCGCACCGAGGAAGAGGATCGCCCCCCACAGGTCCGGCGGGAGCGAGCCCCAGTCCACCGCGGTGGCGGCCGGGATCGCGAGGACGACGAGGACGACCATCCCCACCGCCACGACCCACGCGGTCGCCTGGAGCGGACCCGCGACCGCCATGAGCGGGCGGCCCATCAGCGTGTAGCCGCCCCAGACCACGGATGCCGCGAGGAGGATGAGGTCGCCGAGGAGCCGGTTCGGGGTGGCGGCGTCCGGCGTGGCCGACGCGAGGAAGAGGACGGCCCCCGCGACCCCGATCGCGAGCCCCGCCGCGCGCGCCGGCCGGGGGCGCTCGCCGGTGACGAGGAGGGCGAGCGCGGTCGTGGAGATCGGGATCGCCACCGGCATGAGCGCCGCGGCATCGATCGAGGGGGCGAGCGCAAGGCCCGCGAAGAAGAGGATGTTGTAGAGGGCGACCCCCACGATCCCGCCCGCGAGGAGCCGCGGCCCGCTCCCTGCCGGGATCCGCGGGAGCTGGCGCCGGGGGATCGTGATCAGCGCCATGAGGACGATCGTGCCGAGGCCGAAGCGGAGCGCGGCGCCGGGAAGGACACCCACGTAGCTCACGGCGTGACGCGTCAGGGCGTAGGTCACGCCCCAGATGACCATCGTGAGCAGGAGGAGGATCCAGGCGCGCGTGGACCCACCGGAGACCGGCCCCGCGCGCCCCGGCGAGCGGGTCACCCGGAGAGTCTAGAGGGGCACGCGGCGCGCGGACCCGGCGCGCCGGGTCCCGGCACCCGGAACGCTAGCGCGCGGGCGTCACCGGCCCCGCGCCCGCGCGCGCTCCCTCGATCGCCGCCGCGACCGCCGCGAAGTCCGCGGCATCCAGCTCCAGCTCCCCACCGCCGATCCAGCCGTCCACCTGGGCCGCGGACCGGGCGCCCACGATCGCGCCGGAGACGCCGCGCCAGCCGAGGACCCAGGCGAGCGCCGCCTCGCCCGCGCTCCGGCCGTGGCGCCGGCCCACCTCCGCCAGGGCGCGGGTGACCGCGAGGTTCCGCTCCAGCATCTCGCCCGTGAAGTCCTCGTGGTCCCGCCGCCAGTCGTTCGCCGGGAACGTGGCCACGCGCGCGGCATCGATCGCGCCGGTGAGGAGGCCGGACTGCATCGGGCTGTAGACCACGACCCCCACGCCGTTCTCCGCGGCCCACGGGAGGATCCCCGCCGCGGTCTCCCGCTTCAGGGCGCTGAAGGGCGGCTGGATCGCGTCCACGCGCGCGACGGCATGGGCCCGGGCGAGCTGCTCCGGGTCGTGGTTGGAGAGGCCGATGAAGCGGACCTTGCCCGCTGCCCGCAGCTCCGCGAGCGTCCCCCAGTACTCCTCGAGCGGCGTCCCGTCCTGGGCCGGCCAGTGCATGAAGTAGAGGTCGATCGCGTCCGTGGCGAGCCGCCGGAGCGAATCCTCCACCTCGCGCCGGATGCTCGCCGGGGCCCCCACGAGCGCCGGGTCGCCGCTCCCCTCCGGCGCGATCACGCCGCACTTCGTGAAGACGAGCGGTCGCTCCGTGCGCGGGATCGGGGCGAGGGCACGCGCCACGATCTCCTCGGAGTGTCCGCGGCCGTAGCAGGCGGCGGTATCGATCCAGCTCACGCCGGAATCGATCGCGTGGCGGATCGCCGAGACGGAGGAAGCATCGTCCTGCGCCCCCCACGCGTACTTCCAGCCGAGCCCGCCGATCGCCCATGCACCCAGGCCGACCCGGCTGATGGAGAGGCCCGTGCTCCCGAACGCGTTCTGCTTCACCGTCGCTCTCCTGTCGTGGTCGCCTGCGGGGAACGTCCGGCCGCCCACGTGGCGACCACCGCATCGAATGCCCGGACCCGGTCCAGCTCCAGCGCCACCTCCGCGGCGACCCGGTCCTTCGACCAGCCGAGGAGGGGGGCGATCGCCACGGCGACCCGCCGCGCCTCCGGCTCCGTCACCCGCCCGAGCGTCCCCACGACGAGCCGGCGATGGAGGACGTCCGCGAGCGTCCGCGCCCCCTCGGCGCTCACCGCGTAGACGGCCTGTGCAAGGAGGTCGCGCCGGCCGGGCTGCTCGCTCACGCGCGCCGCGAGCGCCGGATCCGTGGCCGCGAGATCGGCCACCTCCGCCGCATCCGCGCCGTAGAGCCGGACGAGGTGATCCGCGGTCCCCGCGTCCACCACGCCGCGGGCGCCGATCGCCGCGAGGAGCCGGAGCCGCTCGGGCTCCGGGAGGCTGCCGTGGAGCGGGGGCTCGCCGCGGCCGGCGTCCGTGGCCGGTCCGCCCGGGAGGATCCGCCCCACCGCGCGGGCCACGTCCTCGCCCACCTGGCGGCCGGTGGTCCACTTCCCGCCCGTGACGGAGAGGAGCCCTGCCAGGCCGTGGCCGCGATGGTCGTGGAGCCGGTGGCCCCGGGAGGTGGCGTAGGAATCCTCCTGGCCGTCCGCGATGAGCGGCCGGACGCCCACGGTCGCCCCGTGGAGGTCCTCCGGCGCGAGCCGGTCCGTGCTGATATCCGTCACCGCGCGGGCGAGGATCTCGATGTCCTCCTCGGTCACCCGCACATCGTCCGCGCCGTCCGTGGTCACCGTATCCGTGGGGCCGATGAAGGACATCCCCTGCCACGGTGAGACGACGACATGGCGCCCGCTCCGCGTCCGCGTGAAGACGGCGTCCGATCCGCCGAGCGCGCGGGTGAGGAGGTGGATCCCCTTGGCACGCTTCACGCGCAGGCCCACGCGCGGCGCGAGCTCGCCGAGGGCCACGTCCGCCCACGGCCCCGCGGCATTGACGACCGCCCGCGCGCGGATCGTCCGGCGCTCACCGCTGTGCACGTCCTCCACCTCGGCGCCGGTGACCCGGAGGCCGGCCCCGTCCGGCTCGCTGAGGAGGCGGGTCACCCGGGTGTGGGTGACGATCGCGGCGCCGAGGTCCACGGCGGTCCGCGCGATCGCGAGGAGGAGCCGCTCGGGGTGGATGTTCAGCATGTCGTAGTAGGCGAAGGCGCCCTGGAGCCCCTCCGGCCGGAGCCAGGGCGCGGCTTCCAGCGTCCGCCGCCGGTCCAGCCAGGTCGCGCGCCCCGCGTGCGAGGCGGGCGGGAGGCCGCGGTTCCGCCCGAGCGCGAGCATCTCGTAGGCGGCGAGCCCCGCCGCGATCACCGGCCGGCGCGGGCGGGTCCAGTCCCAGGTCGGGAGGAGGAAGCGGCGCGGGATGACGAGGTGCGGGGCGGCCGCGGCCAGCCGTCGGCGCTCGCGGACCGATTCGGCGACGGTCGCCACATCCCCCTGCTCGAGATAGCGCAGCCCGCCGTGGATGTACTTCGTGGTCGCGGACGAGGTCCCCGCGCCCAGGTCCCCCTTGTCCACCACGAGGACGGAGCGGCCACGCGCAGCGAGCGCGAGGGCGGACTGGATCCCGGTGATCCCCGCGCCGATGACGAGGACATCCACCGGCTCCGCGAGCGCGGCCGGGTCCGGGGTCCAGGGGCGGTTGCCTGCCACGCTACGCCCCGAGCCGGATCTCGGCGAAGCTCGCGACCTCGCGGTGCGTCCCCACGCCCCGCTCGAAGTGCTGCTCGCCGGGGCGGCGGATGCCGATCGTCTGCCAGCCCGCCTCGCGCGCCGCGTCCAGCTCCGCGTCCAGGTCCGAGAGGAAGAGGAGGGTCGCGGGGTCCGCGCCGAGCGCGTCCGCGATCGCGCGGTAGGACGTGGCGACCCGCTTGGGCCCCGCGTTCTCGGTGTCGAAGTGCGCCCGGAAGAGGGGCAGGAGGTCGCCCTCGGGCGAGTGTCCGAACCACGCGCGCTGGGCACGGAGCGATCCGGACGAGAAGATCGCGAGGCCGATCCCCGCCGCGTGCCAGGCGCGGAGGGCGGGGATGACATCCGGGAAGAAGTGGGCGGTGAGATCCCCGTTCGCGAAGCCGTCCTCCCAGATCTTCCCCTGGAGCGCCTTGAGCGGCGTCCGCTTCTCGTCCCGGTCGAGCCAGCCGTTGAGCGCCGCCAGGACCTCGGCGTCGGACGGGTCCGTCACGCCGATCAGCTCGCCCACCTGGGCCACGGCGCGCGCCACCTCCGGATCCGTCCCCTTCCGCGCGAGGTACGCGGCGAAGCGCTCGCGCGAGTAGGGGTAGAGGTGGTCGTAGACGAACCACGTGGAGCTCGTGGTCCCCTCGATATCCACGACGACGATCGCCGTGCGTGCCGTTCCCGTCATCCCGACCTCGTTCCTTGCCTCAGGCACGCAACGCGTGCATCTCGTCGAAGACCGTGCGCAGCGGCGCATCCAGGAGCCGCCCCCGCGCCGCGGCGATCCGCGTGTAGATGGCGTGCCGCTCGGGGTCCGGGCGAGCCGCCTCACCCATCGTGACCCACTGCGCCACGAGCGCGCCGAGATCCGGGGCGTCGCCGGCGGCGACCATGGCGAGCGCCGCGTTCGCGAGGACCGCACCGTCCTGGCGCGCAGGGACCCGCCACGGGATCCCCGTCACGTCCGCCTTGATCCCGTTCCAGAGCGGGCTGCGCGAGCCGCCGCCCACCGCAAGGACCTCCTCGATCGCGAAGCCACGCGAGCGGAAGGCGCGCAGGAAGCCGTCGTACTCGAAGGCGATCGATTCCAGGAGCGAGCGCCACAGGACGTCCGTGTCCGTCCCCGCCGCGAGCCCGAGCCAGGTCCCCTGCGCATTCCCGATCTCCGGACCGCCGCCCGAGAGGTAGGGAAGGAAGAGGACCCCCTGGGCGCCCGGTGCGATCGCCGCGGCGCGTGCGTCGAGCTCCCGGTAGAGGGCGTCCTCCCCGGGCCGGCCGAGGATCTGGTCCCGGAACCAGCGCAGCGAGAGCCCGCCCGCGCGCACGTAGCCCCAGTAGAAGCCCGTCCCGGGGAGCGTGCCCAGCGAGTAGAGCATCCCCGGGATGCGCGAGATCACGGGGTCCAGGCCCGGGACGGTGAGGGTGATCAGGCTCGCCGTCCCCGCCACGTCCGTCGCCTGCCCCACCTGGCGCTGACCCGCGGCGAGGTTGCTCTGCATGATGTCCCCCGCGCCCGCGGCGATCGGGATCCCTGCCGGCAGCCCCGTCCGCCGGGCGGCCTCCGCCGAGAGCCCGCCGATGACCGCGGTGGAGGGGACCACGGACGGGAGGATCGCCGGATCGATGCCCAGGGCAAGGATCTGGCGCTCGGAGAAGGCGACACGGGCCGCATCCCAGCCGATGATCCAGCCCGAGAGGTGGGTGGGGTCGGTGAAGGCGCTCTCCGCGTGGAGCCCGGCGAGCCGGCCGGCGATATAGGGCGCGAGTGAGAGGATCTTCGCGATCCGCGCGTGGACCGCCGGCTCGTGATCCTTCACCCAGGCAAGGGTCGCGGGGGCGACGTAGGTGTCCAGGCTGTCCGTCCCGCTCTCCTCGATCCAGATCGGGTCGAGCGTGCGCATCGCGGCGACCTCGTCGCGGGCGCGCATGTCCAGGTAGGGGATGATCGGCCGGACCGGCTCCCAGCGCTCGTCCACGAGGACCGGGCCGCACACGATCCCGGAGAGCGCGATCCCCCGGATCGTGGCGGGTGGGACCCCGCGTGCGGAGGCTTCACGGACCGCCTCCGCTACGGCGCCGGTCACCGCCTCCTCGATCTGCCACGGATCCATCTCCACCCAGCCCGGTCCGGGGTAGGTGAAGGAGTGCTCGCCGTAGGCGTGGGCGATGAGGGTCCCGTCCGCGGCGTAGATCCCCGCCTTCGTCCCCTGGGTCCCCACGTCGATCCCGAGATAGGCGCTCACTTCACACCTCCGGAGGTCAGGCCCGAGACGAGCCAGCGCTGGAAGAGGACCGCGACCGCGTAGACGGGGAGGACGCCCGCCACGCTCGCCGCGGCGATCCGCCCCAGGTGCGCGAAGCGGTCGCCCTGGAAGAGCGAGATCGCCACCGGGAGCGTATGGACCTCCGGCTGGAGCAGGATGAAGCTCGCGAGGAGGTACTCGTTGTAGCTGAGGACGGTGATGATGATGCCCACCGCCACGATCCCCGGCGCGATGAGCGGCACGACGATCCGGAGGAGGAGACCGAGGTCGCCCGCCCCGTCCACCGTGCCGGCCTCCTCGATCTCGCCCGGCAGGCGGCGCACGAAGCCCTCCAGGAGCCAGACCGCGACCGGCACGTTGACGAGCGAGTAGACGAGGGTGATCCCGAGCAGCGTGTTGTTCAGCCCCGCGACGCGCAGGAGGACGAAGATCGGGACCACGGCCACGATCGGCGGCAGGAGCCAGGGCGCGAGGATGACCGCGGAGAGCGCCTTGCCGCCCGCGCCGTGGCGCGCGATCGCCCACGCGGCGGGCGTGGCGAGGACGAGGGTGATGAGGGTGGCGCCCACCGCCACGAGGAGTGAGTTCCCGATCGTGCGGGGGATCCCCGCCTCCACCACCGCCTGCCAGTTCTCCCACTGGAGGGTGGCCGGCAGGTACGAGCCGGAGATCACCTCCGTGCGCGTCATGAAGGCCATGGAGAGGAGGTAGGCGAGCGGGATGAGGACCCACAGGACGCCGATCGCGAGGACGAGGACGCCGATCGGGCCGAGCCGGCCGTGGCGCATCCGGGTCGAGCTCATGCGTGGGCCCTCCGCATCAGGTAGACGAAGGGGAGCGTGACGAGCGTCACGACGATGGCGAGGAGGAGGGTGATCACCGAGGCCTGGCCCACGTCGAACTGCTGGAGCGCGCGCTGGAAGATGAGGTAGCTCGCGGTCGTGGTGGACTGGCCGGGGCCGCCCGCGGTGAGGACCGCCACGAGGTCGAAGACCTTGAAGGCGAGGACGAGCCGGATGAGCGCGACCGCGGCGATCGCTCCCGCGATCGTGGGCAGGATCACGCCCAGGAGGAGGGTCCGGCCGTGGGCGCCGTCCAGCGTGGCCGCCTCCACCGTCTCCCAGTCCACGGCCTGGAGCGCGGCGTAGAGGAGGATCGTCACGAGCGGGGTCCACTCCCAGACGTCCGCAAGGGCGATCGTGGGGAGGGCGAGCGCGGTGGACGAGAGCGGGCTCAGCGCGGAGCCATCGAACCCGAGGTCCGTGAGGACCGTGCTGAGGAGGCCGCCGGACGGCGAGAGGATCACCTTCCAGAGGATCGCGACGGTGACCGCGGGGGTGAGGAGCGGGAGGAGGAAGATCGTCCGGAGGAGGGAGCCGCCGCGCGTGGTGCGGTCCAGCGCGACCGCGATCGCGAGACCCGCGAGGACGGAGACGGCGGTGACCGCCAGGGCGTAGATCGTCGTCCGGATGAGCGCGCCGATGACATCGCCATCCCCGAGGACGGACTCCACGTTCTCCAGGCCGACCCAGCCGTTGAACGGCTTGCCGAGCGAGGAATCGTTGAGCGCCGCCGCGACCGAGAAGGCGAGCGGGTAGAGCGCGAGGACGACGACGACGAGGATGGTGGGGACCACGAAGAGCCGTGGTCCCCACCTCCGCGCGCCGGCGGGTCGGCCGGTCAAGCGGTCACCCGCCGAGCTCGGCCTTCCAGGACTCGTTCACCTGGGCAAGGACCTCGGCGGGGGTGCCCTGGCCGTCCAGGAGCGCCGAGAGGCCGTCCGTCAGCTCCTGGAAGAGCTTGGGGGCGGCGGGGACGGTCGGCCACGCGAGGGCGCCGTTGAGCGCCGTGGCGGCCGCCGCCTGGACCTTGCTGTTGAACGCCGCGTAGGACGGGTCGTTCAGCGAGGAGATGCGGACGGGGTCGATCCCGGAGCCGGTCGTGGTGATCAGCTTCAGGTTCGTCGCGGTGGACGAGGCGTACTCGATGAACTCGAGCGCGCAGTCCTTCTTCTGGGTCGCCGCGGTGACGCCGAGGACGAAGCCCGCGTTGAGCGCCGCGATCGGGGTGGTGTTGTCACCGCCGACCGGGAGCGAGGTGACGCCCCACTTGCCCTGGATCTTGGAATCCGGGCCCTCGGCGTAGGTGCCGAGGTCGGTCCAGAACTCCATGAACGCGACCTGCCCGTTGAGGAAGGCCGGGAGCGCCTGGTCGAAGGCGGTCTCCTGCGGGGTGGGGAGCGCGTACGGGGCGACGTCCAGGAGCGCCTGCGCCGCGGCGATCGCCGCCTCCGAGTCCAGCGCCGGCTGGCCGTTCTCGTCCAGGAAGCTGCCGCCGAAGCCGGCCAGCCGGTTCACGTACGAGGAGCCGAGGATGACCGGCGACTTCTGGCCGAGGATCGCGGCGCCGTAGATGCCGTTCGCCTTCTCGTTCTCGGTGATCGTCTTCACGTCCGCGAGGTACTCGTCCCACGTGGCGGGCGGCTCGGTGATGCCGTTCCGCTCGAGGATCTCCGTGTTGTAGAAGAGGACGTGGGTGTCGCCGTCGAACGGGACGCCGTAGCGCTTGCCGTCGTTCAGGCTGTACGGGTCGTAGACGCTGCCGATGAAGTCATCCGGGTTCAGGTCCGCATCCGACGCGATCCACTCGCTGAGATCCATGAGGATCCCGTCCTGCGCGAGCGCACCGACGTTGATGTAGAAGGTGTCCACGACATCGAAGGTGTTCGCGCCGGACTGGGCGTCCAGCGTCGCCTTGGCGGCGACCTCGTCGTAGGGGACGATCGTGGGGTTGATCGTCCCGCCGGTCGCGGCCGCGAAGTCCGCGATGAGCGTCTCCGCCGCGCCCTGGTGGGGCTGCGGGAAGAGGACGTTGAGCGTGACGCCTTCGCACGCGGAGGCCGCGCTCGCGACGTTCACGGTGCCGACCGAGGCGCCCGTGGCGACGACGCTCGTGGCGATGAGGGCGCTGATCGCCCGGGACCGGCGTCCGGTCCGCTTCGTGGTCTGGTCCATCGTGGTTCTCCGGTTCCTTTCGCTTGCTCTCCGGGGCGCCGCGGTGACGCCCCGTGCGGGGGCCGTGGGGATGGAGGTGCGAGCCGCGTCAGCGGCGGGCGCGGACGCCTGGGCGCAGCGGTCCGTGCGACGCGGCTCGCCGCGGACAGCGGCCGATACCGCCGTGGGAGCCGGCGGCGCGCAGGACGGAAGGGCGTCGCGCCGGGGTGCGGTTCGGGGTCGGGGTTCGCTGCACGGAAGGTCCTCGCTGGCTCGGGGGGAGCGAGGCGGTCCGTTCGCTGGGGCCTCGCGCGGCGGTTGCGGCGAGACCGGGGGAGTCAGGCGGCGGCGCTCAGGGCCGCTGCGTGCTCCGGTGCTCCGGGCTCGCCACGAGACAGCACATCCGGCGACAGGCGGCGTGGCGGGCGATCACGGAGGACATCGGCGCGGATGATGGAGGAGCGCCGGGGATGTGTCAATCGGCGGGGGCCGGCGTGGCGGGGGCGCGCCTCAGGCGGTGGTGTGCCCCCACGCGTGGGCGGCCGCGAGGAGCGCGTCCACGTTCGTGTCCGGGGTGGGATAGGGGAGCGAGCAGCCGGGGCTGAGGATGAAGCCCCCGCCGGGCGCCAGGACCCGCAGATCCTCCTCGGCCGCGGCACGCACCCGCTCCGGGGTCCCGAGGGGGAGGATGTTGCTCGGGTCCACCGTCCCGATCACGGTGGTCCGGCCCGCGGTCGCCGCCTTCACCCGGGCGCGGTCGATCTTGTGGTCGAGCTGGAGGAAGCGCGCACCCGTGGCGACCATGTCGTCCACGATCCGCGTGGCGTCCCCGCAGATGTGGATCCCGATCGTGCCGCCGCGCGCCGCGATCGCCTCCACGACGCGCCGCTCGTAGGGCAGCGCGTAGCGACGGTAGACCTCCGGGGAGCAGACATCGGGGCCGGCGAGGCTCTCGCCCATCATCGTGAGGTGCGCCCCGGCGTCCAGGAGCGCGGAGGCGTAGCGGATCACCTGGGCGGTCGTGTACTCCAGCAGCTCCTCCACGTGGGCCGCGTGCTCCGGCTCCATGAGCGCGATGAGGAACTCCTCGATGCCCAGGATCTGCGCCGCGAGGCTGAACGGCCCCTGGTCCGCCTCCGCGAGGATGCACACGCGGTCGCCGACCTCGCGGGCGAGGATCGCGGTCGCCTCCACCATCGCCGGGAGCGTCCCATCCCGCGCCGGATCGACCGGTCGCAGCTGCCCCACATCCTCGATCCGGCCGATCGCCGGGGAGATCACCCACGGCGCGTTCCGGTCGTCCGGGATCTCCACGCCACAGCCCACCGCGCCCGCGAGCGCGGTCACGCCGTTCTCCAGGTCGATCATGTCGTGGCCGAAGCGGCGCCACGCCGCGAGGTGCGCGCGCGCCATCACCTCGCCGCTCACGCAGTAGTCCCGGAGCGAGATCCCTGCCACCGCGCAGGCGTGCATGAAGTTCTCGAGGCAGACGGGGACGCGGTCCGTGGGGCGTCCGTCCAGGACGGCGAGGGAGCGCTCCAGGCCGTTCATCGCCCGGACACTAGCACGCGGGGGAGCCCGCGGATCACCCCTGGCCGGCAGGGAGCGGCGGGTCCTCGGCGGGACCCAGCCCGCCCCAGCGGACCCCGAGCGCAAGGAGCGCCAGGAGCCCCACGACGATGAGGACGGCGGCGATCCGACCCTCCAGCGGCGCCACGGCGAGCAGGAGGGCGCCGGCGCCGCGGACGATGAGGACCGGGTCACCGATGACGTCCGCGGTGCGCAGGATGAAGGGGTCCACGACCGGGTTGGCATCGCCGCGGGTGATGAGCGTGTCCGGCAGGGTGCCCACCGCGACCACCCGGTGGGTGACGAGCCCGGCGCCGGTCCGGAAGACGTAGACGCCCCCGATCCGGACCTCGCCGGCATGGGGACGGGCGAGGACGAGGTCGCCCGCGAGCGCCTGGGGGGCCATCGAGCCGCCGGCGAGGATCACCGTCTCGAAGCCCGCGAGGCGCGCCAGCGCATACCCGCTCGCGGCGACCGTGAGGAGCGAGAGCCCGGTGAGGGCGAGCACGAGGATGAGGGTACCGGCGATCCGGCGCGCCGGCCCCATCTCAGGGACGCCCGCCGACCGGGTCCCGTGCGGCGCGGCGATCGTGCCGCCGGCGCTCCGTCCGCCCCGCGTGATCGCGGCGCTGGGACCGGGCGCGCTCGGCCCGCGTGGCCGGCCGGTCCCCGATCGCGGTGCTGCCGGCGGCCGGGGCGGGGGAGGCCGAGGGGTCGAGGGCCGGGGTCTCCGTCACGACGACCGCGGCAGCCGCAGCGGCGGGCGCGTTCGAGGGTGCCGGGGTGACGGTCACCGCACCCGCCTTCCCCGGTCCCCAGCCCGTGCTCGTGAAGGTCCAGCCGCTCGTCCCGGTCGTCAGCGTGAAGACCGCGAGGACCGGGGCTGCCACCACGAGCGCGCCGATGACGAGCGATGAGGCGAGGAGGAGACGCGACGGATCCGCGGTCCGCCGCCCGCTCCATCGTCCGGGTCGTCCAGCCATCGTCCTCATCCCCGTCTCCCTCTCTGCATGTGGAAGGACGACGCTCGGTCATCCCGGCCGAGGGGGATAGCGGGCGTGCCTCTCGGCTTGCTCACCGGCGGGTCACGCGCCGTCCGGGATCTGCTCGGCGGCCACGAGCAGGGCCGTGGCTGCGCTGCTGTTCTGGTAGCGGCGGCTCGTGGTCGCCGGGAGGGTGGCCCGCAGGCAGAGGGTCTCCGATGCGCCCGCAGCGAGCGTCCGGTCACCGGCCTGGGCCCCCGGTGCGGGATCGCCGAAGGCCGCAAGCCCGAAGGCGCCGCTCGCGAGGGTCGTGCCATCCCACGCCGCGCAGGAGCTCCCCTCGCTCTTCACCACGAGCTGGATCTGGGTCCCCAGCTCCTGCCCGGCGAGGGTCGTGGTCGTGGTGGAGAACGCGTAGCGGACGGCGGTGCTCCCCGCGTTCTCCACGCGCAGCGCACCGCTCACCGTCTCACCCGGGACGATCCCCGCGATCGTGCCGAAGGGGCTCACCGGGTGGAGGAGGACGGAGAGCGCACCGGCCCGGACGAGGTTCCCGGTCGTGGCGGCATCGGCGGCGAGCTGCGCCAGCGAAGGCGCGGCCGCGGCGAGCAGGACGAGAGCGACCGCTCCGGCACGGAGGAGCCGGGCGGCCGGTGGGCGGCGGGAGGATGCGGGCATGCCACGGACCTCCGGGGGACGGGGAAGGGCGATCCGGGGTGGGGCTCCGGATCGCCCTTCGGATGGCCGGCGGGAGGGGACCCGCCGGCCGGTGGTGGACGCGGCCGGCCTACTGGCCCGAGAGGCTCGTGGCGGCCGCGGAGATGTCGAACGAGAGATCGGCGCCCTGGTAGAGGTTGTCCATCGAGGACGCGTTCCCCGGCCAGGTGAGCTCCAGGTCATAGGTCCGGCTGGCATCGCCCGCGAAGCTCCCGGCATCGAAGCTCAGCTCGCTCACCTTCCCCGAGTAGACGACCGTCCCGCCCGCGTTCTTCACGACGAGGCGGAGGACATCATCCAGGCTCCGCGCGGTGCTCCCGCCGACGTTCTCGCTGGAGATGACGATCCCCGCGGCGACCGTTCCCGTGTTCCGGACCGTGAGGGTGTAGTCGCGCTGTGCCATCACCGGGACCGCGCGGTTCACGGTGACGAGCGCCGGCGCCGTTCGCTGCCCGTTCACGGTGACGGTCAGGGTCCCGGCCGTGAGGGCGTTCTCGTTCGTGGACGCCTCGGCGGCGAAGGAGGCGAAGGAGGACGGGATCGCCGCCCCCACGATGAGGAAGGTGAGGAGCGCGGAGGCGCCGACGACGGCGAACGGCCCGCGCCGGGCACGGTGGAGATGCGTGGCGGTCATGGTGGATCGACTCCCGTGGTGACGGCGGGCGACATGCCCGGCCGGTCGGACCCGGGCGGTATCGGCCGGGCGGTCTCTCGCAGTCTCGGGGCCGGCCACCCTGCGGCGCATGGCCCGGGCCTCACCCCGGGCTCTCCCCCCGGCCACGGGCGCCTCTCGGGACGGTCACCCGTTGGCAGACCCGTCCGGTCCGGCCCGGCTCAGCCCGCGGGGACCGGCTCCGGCTCGACCTCCGTCCCCTCGACCTCGTCCCAGATCCGGACGTGGCGGGATTCGCGCAGGAAGAGGCCGCCGATGACGACCGTGAGGAGCGCGATCCCGATCGGGTAGATGAGACCCGCATAGAGGTTGCCCGTCGCGGCGAGGAGCGCAGCGGCGATCAGCGGCAGGAAGCCGCCGAACCAGCCGTTGCCAAGGTGATACGGGATCGAGAGCGACGTGTAGCGGATGCGCGCCGGGAAGACCTCCACGAGGAAGGCGGCGATCGGCCCGTAGACGAGCGCCACGAAGACGACCTGGATCCAGACGAGCGCGATGAGCGGGAGGAGCTCCGGCTGCGCGACGGTCCGCGTCACGCCGTCCTCCGCCACGAAGCGTCCCGCGCTCGCGCCCGTCGTGGCGAGCGTCCCCTGCGGATGGGCGAAGCGGACGATCAGCTCGTAGATCGGGACGTAGGAGATCGCCGCCACGAGGCAGCCGCCGAGGATCACCTTCTTCCGCCCCACCCGGTCCGAGAGCCGGCCGAAGAGGACGAAGAAGGGGAGCGCGAGGACGATCGCCGTCCCCACGATGAGATACGCGTCCGTGAAGGGGACGCCGAGCGTGGTGTTCAGGAAGTAGAGCGCCTGGAACTGGCCCTGGTACCAGACGACCGCCTGGCCGGCCGTCGCCCCGAGGAGGACGAGGATGATCAGGCGCCGGTTCCGCGGGTCGCCGAAGCTCTCGCGCCACGGCGAGCGCGACGTCCGTCCCGCGGCCTTGAGCTGCGCGAAGATCGGGGTCTCCGCGACCCGCTGCCGGATCCCCACCGCGAGGATGACGAGGACGAACGAGAGGAGGAAGGGGATCCGCCAGCCCCACTCGTTGAAGGTGTCCGCGGGCATGACGACCCGGCAGATCCCGACCACGAGGAGCGCGAGGAGGAGGCCGGTCGTGGCCGTCGTCTGGATCCACGAGGTGGTCGCGCCGCGCTTCGCGTCCGGGCTGTGCTCCGCCACGTAGATCGCGGCCCCGCCGTACTCACCGCCGAGCGCGAGCCCCTGGGCGAGCCGGAGGATGACGAGGATGATCGGGGCGAGGATCCCGATCTGGGCATAGGTGGGGAGGAGCCCCACGAGCGCGGTCGAGGTCCCCATGATGAGGATCGTGAGGAGGAAGGTGGGCTTGCGCCCCGCGATGTCCCCGATCCGGCCGAAGACCGCGGCACCGAAGGGTCGGACCGCGAAGCCCGCGCCGAAGGTCGCGAGCGACGCGAGGAGCGCCGCCGTCGGGTCGTCCGAGGGGAAGAACTGGGTGGAGAAGAAGGCGGCGAGGACGCCGTAGAGGTAGAAGTCGTACCACTCCACGATCGTCCCCGCGGACGAGGCGGCGATGACGAAGGGGAGGCCGTGGCGGCGGCCGGGGGTCTCTGCAGCCTGCATCAGGGGTTCGCTCCGCGCATCGCGTCAGGGTGTCACAGCGGGACGGGTCTCGTTGGGGTCCGGCGGACGCGCGCCCCCTTCGCTCACCCTCCGGCGACCTCGGGCCTCCGTGCGCCCGCCCACGGCTCCGCGAGATCGCGGTCCCAGGGCCAGAGCGGGCGGGGGATCCGGCGGAAGGGGAGCGTCGTCAGGTCGTGCGTGCACGGGCCGGGCGTCTCCATCTCGATGATCAGCGAGGCGAACGGCTCGTAGACGCCGCGGAAGCCGCCCGCCGACTTCACGAGCACGATCGCGGCCCGCTCCGGATCGAGGCCCGCCTGGTGGTAGATCGAGGCGTCGAGCTGGAAGGCCTTCCGGGTGCTCACCACGAGGCGGATCCCGCCGATGCGCAGGACCGCGGTCGGCCCGATATCCATCGGCCGTACCGGCAGCTCCGTCGTGTAGCGGCCGTCCCGGAGGGTGATCACCTCGCCGGTCACGCTGACGGGCGTGTAGGTCTCCCGGGTGATCGCGCCGCCCACGGTGACGGTGACCGTGGCCCCGAGGCCGGCCGCCACGCATGCGGCCGCCGCCGCCGGATCGACGACGGTGAGGAGCGCGTCCCCCACATAGCCGACCCGGAGGAGCTCGCGCAGGAGGTCGTTCCCGTCGCCGTTCCCGCCCGCGCTCGGCGAATCGGAGCCGTCCGCGAGGATGACCGGCCGCCCCTCATGGGCGATCGCCATCCGGACCGCGTCCGCGACCGGCGTCTTCTCCACGAGGAAGCGCTCGCGCCGGTCCCAGAGCATCCACGCGACCTCGTCCGCGGCCGCCTGGGCGAGCGCCGGATCGCCGTCCGCCACCACGGTCACGGACCAGCCGAGCTCCGCGACATCCATCCACGGCTGGGTCGGCGTGACGGAGACCGCGAGGATCCCCGGCCGGGTCTCGAGCTCCCGGGCCTTCGCCATCACGTCCACCATCGGGCCGTGGTTCGTGTCGTGGCGCTCCGCCGAGGCCATCATCCGGATCTTCCGCTGCCGGACCACGGGGTGGGTCCGCCCCGCCATCGCATCGAGGAGGAGGTGCATCGCCCGCTGGCCGGTCTCCAGGTAGTCCACGTGGGGGATCGTCCGGTAGGCGATGAGCGCGTCCGCGGCGGCCACCATCCGGTCCGTCATGTGGACGTGGAGATCGAAGCTCGCGACGATCGGGACCTCCGGCCCCACGATCCGCCGGACCGCGTCCAGGAGCGCGCCTTCCGGGTCGTCCTCCGTCTCCGTGGCGGACGCCCCGTGGAGGTTGAGGTAGACGCCGTCCAGCCGGCCGGCCTCGCGCCGGGCCACGTCCAGGATCCCGTCCCGCAGGTGGGCGAAGGCCGCGTCCGCGATCCGCGGCCCCACGCCGCCGAACGCCATCCGGGACGGGACGAGCTCCACGCCCGCCGCGAGCGCCACATCCCGGGCGCCGTGGATCTCCTGGCCGGAGCCGATCTCCGGCGAGAGGATCTCGTCCCCCGAGGCGATGAAGCCGTTCCGGCGCAGGTCATCCAGGGTGAGCACGCCGTCCACGAACGTGTGGACCTCGTGCATGAAGCCACCGATGAGCACGCGCGCCATCTCGTCTCCGTCCCTCTCCTCGATCCGGGGCCGGCCCGAGGCTCAGGCGGCCTCGGCTGCGGTCCGGCGGGCTGCCCGCTCGATCCGCTCGAGCGCCAGGTCCAGGTCTCCGTCCGTGTGCGCGGCCGAGATCCCGTGGTGCCAGCCGTGATGAAGGTAGAGCCCTTCCGCGAGCGCGTGGCCGTAGAAGCGCAGCTCGGTCGCCCGGTCCGCCCCCGCCACATCGCGCCAGCGGCGCGGCTCGCCCGTGATCCCGAAGAGGAGGCTGAAGCGCGGCCCGTACGCCTGGACCTGGCAGACGAGGCCGGCGCCGCCGATCGCATCCCGGACGCCCGCCACGAAGCGCTCCGCGCGGGCGAGGAAGGGGGCGTAGAAGCCGGGCTCCGTGACCACGTCCAGGAAGGCGTGCGCGGCCATGATCGGCAGGAGGTGGGCCATGAAGGTGCCGCTGTGGACCGCCTTGCCGAGCGGCGAGACCTGGGACATGACGTCCCGGCGGCCCACGATCGCGCTCAGGGCCTGGCCGCCGCCGATCGCCTTCCCGAGCGTGGTGAGGTCCGGCGTCACGCCGAGCTCCGCCTGCGCGCCGCCCGGGTTCGTGCGGAAGCCGGTGAGGATCTCGTCGAAGATGAGGAGCGCGCCGTTCGCGTGGACGAGGTCGCGCACCGCCGCGAGGTAGCCGGGCAGCGGGTGGATCGTCCCCGAATCGATGTTCACCGGCTCCATCACGACCGCCGCGATCCGGCCCGGCTCCGCGGCGAAGACCGCCCGCAGCGCGTCGAGGTCGTTCCACGGCAGGACGCGGATCGCCTCGCGCTCCGCGGCCGGGATGCCCGCCGATTCGGGGCGCACGGCCGGATGCGCGGGGTCACCGGCGTCCGCGAGGCTGGGCCAGAAGCTGTAGCCGAGCGAATCGCTGAAGCCGTGGAAGTGGCCCTCGAACTTCACGATCAGCTCGCGGCCCGTGGCCGCCCGGGCGATGCGCGCCGCGTGCCAGACCGTCTCCGTGCCGGATCCGGTGAAGCGGACCATCTCCGCGGACGGCACGAGCTCCGTCAGCCGCCGCGCGAGCCGGCCCTGGGCGGGCGTGTCGTGGCCGCACAGGACGCCCATCTCGAGCGCCTCCTCGATCGCCGCCCGGACCCGCGCATCCCCGTGGCCGAGGAGCGTCGCCCCGAACGAGGTCTCGAGGTCGATGTAGCGCCGGCCATCCACATCCGTCACCCACGCCCCCGCGCCCTTCGCGGTGAGGAAGGGGCGGCCGAGCGCAGGGTGGAGGCGGGCCGCGGCGGAGACACCCCCGGGCATCACCTCGCGTGCCTCGGCGGCGAGCCGGTCGGCGATCGGGCTCTCGATGGTCGTGGGGCTGGTCATCGTGGTGGCTCC
>JAFMJV010000046.1 GCA_017853275.1 Chloroflexota bacterium | reverse complement strand
AGACCTCTCCTCCAGGGGTCGTCCGCGCGCGCGGACCGGGACGGCATGATAGCGGTCGACCGGGGGGCTGGGTCGGCCGTGTGCAGCGGCGACCCCTCCGCGCCGAGCCTCAGTCGATGACGATCCCGGCCGTCCCGTCCGGACGGACCTCGTACGCGATCGCCAGCACGTCCCCAGGGAACTCCACGTCGCGGGTCGCGCCGGCGGGGATCTCGACCGTCCGGACCTCTTCGGATCCGTCCCCGGCCCGGAAGAGGAGCGCCTCGGGCGTGACGGAGAAGGCCCAGCAGCTCCCGCACTGACCCTCACCCGGCCGGGTGAGGTCGCCCATGAATCGCAGGCCCTCCACGGGCTCGCCGCCCGGGCCGGTCAGGCAGACCGGCTCCGTGCCGAGTGGGAGCTCCCGGTCCCCGAGCGGGCGGAGCGCCAGCTCGATCCCGGCCGGTGGTGTCGCGCTGATGCAGACCTCCCGGATCCCGCCGGCCGCGCTCCGCGTCCCATCGTGCGGGGTCTCCCACGCGCGGAAGATCACGGCGTGCGGGACATAGTCGGGCCCCGGCGCGGGCGCGGCCTGACGGCCGCAGAGCGGCGCTTCTCCCGCGACGATGACGCAGGCGAGGTCGCCGGCCTCTGCCGCGGCGGAGGCGGCCGGGGCCACGGAGTCGCTCGGAAGCGCCGTGGGCACGCGCGTCGGGTCCGCGGCCGGCTCCGGCGCGGGGGCGCACGCGGCGAGGAGAAGCCCTCCAAGGAGCAGGACCACGGTCGGTCGGAGTCTGGACATCGGTTCCCTCGCGGTAGGTGGCCGGGCAGCAACGTTCGTGCGGTGAGGATAGCGCCGGGGCCGGAGGCGGCCGCCCCCAGCGGTACGCGGCTCCCTGCGCTACGGTTCGGCGCGATGAGCACGCACACGCACGCCGCCGATCTCCTCGTCCGCGCCGGACGCATCGTCTGCCGCGAGGCCGGCCTGGACGGACCGGGGGCCGTCGCGATCCGCCGCGGCCGGATCGTGGCCTCGGGACCGGAGGTGGACATCCCTGCGCAGCAGGTGGTGGAGCTCCCGGAGGGCGACGTCCTCCTCCCCGGGCTCGTGGACCTCCATGCCCATCCGGACCGCCGCGCCAACGGCTCGCGCTACGGCGTGGACCCGGACCGCGAGCTCCTCCCGCGCGGGACCACGACCGTCCTCTCCCAGGGCGACGCGGGCTCCTCGGACTGGCAGGCCTACAAGTCCGCCACGATCGGCCTCGCGCGGACGCGGATCCTCGTGGCGCTGAACATCGGCCGCTACGGCGAGCAGGGGGAGAAGCCCGCCCTGGAGGACCGGGCGGCGGTGGACGTGGACCGCTGCGCCCGGGCGATCGCCCGGGATGCGGGGCGGATCTGGGGGATCGCGGTGAACACGAGCCGCGCGGTGACCGGGACGAACGATCCGCGCGAGATCCTCGACCGGGCGCTCCAGGCCGCCAACGCCGTGGAGGTCCCGATCATGCTCGGCTCCCGCCGCGAGGCGGATGTCCCGCTGGACGAGCAGCTCGCCCTCCTGCGCGAGGGCGACATCCTCACCTACTGCTTCGCGGGTGGCCCCGAGAGCCTGATCGGCGAGGACGGCCAGGTCCGGGCGAGCGCCCGCGCGGCCCGGGATCGCGGGGTGATCTTCGACGTGGGCCACGGGATGATGTCCTTCGACTGGAGCGTGGCGGAGGCCGCGATCGCCCAGGGCTTCCCGCCGGACACGATCTCCACGGACCAGTACCGCCGGCACGTGGGGTCGGACCCGCAGCACGACCTGCCGCGGACCTTCTCCAAGCTGATCGCGGCGGGGATGCCGGAGGCGGATGCCTTCCACGCGGCCACCGGCCGCCCGGCGGACCTGATCGGGATCGCGAGCGAGGTCGGGACCCTGCGGGTGGGCGGGATCGGCGACCTGTGCGCGGTCCGCTGGAACCCGGATGGACGCCTCGCCGATACCCAGGGCGTGACGCGCCCGGGTGGCTGCTGGGAGCCGGTCTTCGTGGCCCTCGCGGGGGATCTCGTCACCGGCGGCTGATCCGCCGCGCCATGAGGCGGCGGGCCCGCCTCACTCGATGATGATCTGCGCGGTCTGATCCGCCGCAAGCTCGTACCGGACGGTCAGGTCCATGCCGTTGACGACCACGTCCGTGGGCGTGCCGGGGACGATCTCCGTGGTCTCGACCGCGCCCTCGGGATCGATGCTGCCGAAGCGGACCGCATCGGGAGTGACCGAGAACGCCCAGCAGCTGCCACAGGTCCCCGCCGAGCCCAAGACGTCCCCGACGATCCGCAGCCCCTCGACCGTCCCCTCGGCGGTGGGAGCGGTGACGCAGACCGGCTCGGTCCCGAAGGGGATGTCCGGACGGTCGCCGACCTGGTTGAGGGCAAGCGCCTTCTCGGGGGACGCCGGACCGGTGATGCACAGCTTCCGGACGCCGCCGGCCGCGTTGCGCGTCTCCGCGACGGGCGTGGTCACCGCGAACGGGTCGCTCAGGCAGTCGCCCCACGAGGTGGTCTTCCCCCCGGAGACGACCGTGCAGGGGTCCAGCGCCTGGCGCCCGCAGACGGGCTCCGCGCCCTCGACATCGATGCACATGAGCTCACCCGCGGCCGCGGCCGCGCTGGGCGCGACGCTCGGGGCGGCGGCGGGGGCCGCAGTCGGCTCCGGGGTGGGAGCGGCGGCGGGTGCGCAGGCGACAAGGAGAAGGGCGACCAGCAGGAACGCCAGGGACCGGACGGGACGGATCATCTCGCTCCTCGCTGGATCGCTCGCCGCGCGACGCACGACATCGCGCAGAGGATAGCGCCGGCACGGCCCGGCGACGGACAAGTGGACGCTGGTCGGGGCGGCGGGAGTCGAACCCACAACCTCGTGCTCCCAAAGCACGTGCGCTGCCGATTGCGCCACGCCCCGGCGCGCCGATGATACGACCCCGGGGGTGGAGGGCCTCTCTCTCGCGCCGGCGGTCCCTGCCGGCCGGCCGCTACCAGCCGCAGGTGCGGAGGTGGCGGGCCATCGCGCGCGTGGCGCGGGAGCGGTGGCTGATCGCGTTCTTCTCGTCCGCGCTCATCTGGCCCACGGTCCGGCCGCCGGGCGGCTCGGGGAGCGGCTCGAAGAGCGGGTCGTAGCCGAAGCCCCCGGCCCCGCGGAGACCGTCCGCGATCCTTCCCCGGAGCGTGCCGCTCCGGGTGACGACCCACGGCCGCGGGGACCCCGGCGCCCCGGCGGGGTCGAGGTACGCGAGGACGCACACGTAGCGGGCGCCACGCCGGGCCGGGGGGAGTCCGTCGAGCTCGTCCAGGAGCTTCGCGTTGTTCTCGGCGTCCGTGGCGTTCTCGCCGGCGTAGCGCTTGGTCCGGACTCCCGGGCCGCCCCCGAGCGCGTCCACCTCCAGGCCCGAATCGTCCGCGAGCGTGGGCAGCCCCGCGAGCGCGGCGTAGGTCCGCGCCTTGAGGATCGCGTTGCCCCGGAAGGTGCGCGCGGTCTCGTCCACCTCGTGGGCGATCCCCACATCGTCCAGGTCCAGCAGCTCCACATCGGGCAGATGGAGGAGCGCGCGGAGCTCACCCAGCTTGTGGCGCGAGCGCGTGGCCACGAGGAGCCGCCGGTCCGGGCGCGGAGGGAGGTGGCGCATCTGCCGTCAGGAGCCCGGCTGCGTCCCGGCTTCGCTGCCGCGCGCGAGCGCCTCCGCCTGGAGGGAGAAGAGGCGCGCGATCCCGTCATCCGCGAGCGTGAGGAGCCGGTCGAGCTCCCCGCGATGGAAGGCGCGACCCTCCGCGGTCCCCTGGATCTCCACGTAGGTCCCGGCATCGGTGGCGACGACGTTGATGTCCACCTCGGCGCGGGAATCCTCCGTGTAGTCGAGATCGAGGAGAAGGGTCTCCTCCACGATCCCCACGCTGACCGCCGCGAGATGGCCGCGGAGGGCGCGCTCCAGGCCTGCCCGCCGGAGCGCGAGGGCGAGGACGATCCAGCCGCCGGTGATGCTCGCGCAGCGCGTCCCGCCGTCCGCCTGGAGGACGTCGCAGTCCACGGTCACCGTCCGCTCCCCGAGGACGGTGGTATCCACGATCCCGCGCAGGGAGCGGCCGATCAGGCGCTGGATCTCGTGGGTCCGCCCGCCGAGCTTCCCCTTCACCGATTCGCGCTGGCTGCGCTCGGAGGTGGCGCCCGGGAGCATCGAGTACTCCGCGGTGACCCAGCCGGTCCCCTTGCCGCGCAGATGGGGCGGGATGCGGTCCTCGATCGTGGCCGCGCACAGGACGTGCGTCCCGCCGACCCGGATGATCGCGGAGGCGGAGGTCCACTTCTGGACATCGAGCTCCACGCTCGTGGGGCGGAGGTCCACCGGGGCGCGGCCGTCCGCGCGGATCCGGATCCCCTGGCCGATCGTCATCGTGTGCTCCCTTCCCCGGTGACCGCGCCGGCCGCGGAACGTTCCGCCGCCTCCTCGGCCTTGGCCTCGTGCCACAGCTCATCCAGCGCGTCCAGCCCGAGCGCGCGCAGCTCCACCTGCCGCTCGGCGGCGAGCCGCTCCACGCGGGCGAAGCGGCCGGCGAACTTCCGGCTGGCGGCGCGCAGGGCCGCCTCCGGATCGATCCCCAGCTTGCGGCCGAGGTTGACGATGACGAAGAGGAGGTCGCCGAACTCCTCCGCGCGGTGATCGGGCGTTTCCGCCTCGAGGAGCTCGGTTGCCTCCTCCGCGATCTTGTCGATCACGCCGTCCAGGTCCGGCCAGTCATAGCCGAGCCCCGCGGCGCGCTCCTGCATCTCATCCGCGTAGGCGAGGGCGGGCAGGGAGCGGGAGAGACCGGCGAAGGCGGCGGGCATCGCGGGATCCCGGGGACGCGCCGGGGCGCCGGCGGCCGCGGCGGCGGCGCGCTCCGCCTCCTTGATCCGCTCCCAGCTCGCCACGACCTCGCTCGCCGTGCGCGCCTCCGCGTCCGCGAAGACGTGGGGGTGGCGCCGGACGATCTTCGTCATCACCGCGGCCTGGACGTCCGCGAGGTCGAAGACCCCCGCCTCCGCCGCGTGCTGGGCATGGAGGACGACCTGGAGGAGGAGATCCCCGAGCTCTTCCGCGAGATCCGGCGTCGACCCATCCTCCAGCGCGTCGTAGACCTCGTAGGCCTCCTCGAGCAGGAAGGGGCGGAGCGTCCGGTGATCCTGCTCGCGGTCCCAGGGGCAGCCCCCGGGGGCACGCAGGCGAGCCACGAGCCAGGCGAGGCCGTAGGGGCTGGCGGCGTTGAGACGGGCGGAGAGGCGCGGCACGAGGTGGGCGCGCGCGGCGGCCTCTTCCGCGGTGAGGGCCACGATCGTGGTCGCCGGGCCGCCATCCAGCGGATGGACGGGGTGGTCCGGCGGGTAGAGGCGGCGAAGGAGGGCGAGCGGATCGGCCCCGTGCCCGTGACGGCCGGGGAGAAGATCCGGGAGCCAGGCGGGCGCATCGGGCTCCGCAGCCGCGGGCGGCTCGGCATCCGCCGGGTCCGGGCCGCGGCCGGAGGGGGGCAGAAGGACGAGCGCGATCGCCGGGTCCACCGGCGCCCGGACGAGCGCGTCGAGCGCGATCACGGTGACGCCGTCCTGCGGATCCGCGCCGAGGCGGCCGAGGGCGTGGAAGAGCCCGTCCATCCGGTCCTCAGGCAGGGGCGAGGTCGCCCCGGCGCTCCAGCTCCGCGAGCACGAGGCGGGCGTTCGCCTCCGCGGTGGTCCCCACGGTGAGGAGGTGGAGCTCCGGCGCGACGGGCGGCTCGTAGGGGTCGTCCACGCCGGTGAAGGCCTTCACCTCGCCGGCGCGGGCCTTCGCGTACCAGCCCTTCACGTCCCGGGCCTCGCAGACCTCGAGGGGCGTATCCACGAAGACCTCCACGAAGCGGTCCGTGCCCACCATGGCACGTGCCTCGTCCCGCGTGCTCCGGTAGGGCGAGACGGCCGCAACGACCGCGATCCCCCCATGGCGGACGACCTCGCCGGCGACATACCCGATCCGGCGCACGTTCGTGTCCCGGTCCGCGCGGTCGAAGCCGAGCCCCTTCGAGAGATGCTCGCGCACGGCATCACCGTCCAGGACGGTGACCGGGCGGCCGCGCTCCTCCAGGAGCCGGATGACGATCTCCGCGGTGGTGGACTTGCCGGACCCCGAGAGGCCGGTGAACCAGACGCAGACGCCCCGGCCGTTGGGTCCGGGCATCAGCCGCCGACCTGCGGCGCAGTGCCGAAGGCGGCGTCGTCCCGGGAGATCGTCCCGGCGACCTGGGCGGCGGTCTTCTGCTCCGCGTACCACGTCTCGAAGGCCGAGCCCTCGAAGGCGAGCCGCTGGAGGAGGTCGAGGGGGCGATCCCCCTTCTCCACGAGCCGGTAGACGACGTAGCCCTCGCTGAGCGGGAGGGGCTCGGTCCGGGCGCCCGGCTCGAGGGAGAAGACGGCCGTGGCCGCATCCGCCTCCAGCTCGTCCGCGACCTTCCAGCCGATCGCACCGCCGGTGCCGGCCTCCGGTCCCTCGGAGAGATCCCGGGCGACGTCCGCGAAGACGGCATCCGGGGCATCAAGGGCGGCGCCGAGGGCGGCGAGCCGGTCCGCGATCGAGGGGATCCGGTCCTTGAAGAGGATCACGTGGTAGCCGTACGGGCTGCGCACCGGGCCGATGATGTCGCCGTCCACGAGGTCGGGGGTGTCGAAGAGCGGGTCGGCGAACTCGGGGACCATCTGCTCCCGGGCGAAGTAGCCGAGATCGCCGCCGTTCGCGCCGCTCCCGGCGTCGTCGCTCTCGCTGCGCGCGGCCTCGGCGAAGAGGGTGGCGCGGGCGGCCGGGTCCGTGACGCGCCGGAACGATCCGGCGAGCTTGTTCGCCTCCTGGAGCGCGGCGCTCCAGGCGATGTCCTCGGCGGGGAGCGACTGGGCGGCGCCCGGGTCGTCCTTGGGGGAGATGAGGATGTGGGCGGCGTTCACCGAGCCCGCATCCTCCTCCGGGGCGCCCGTCGTGGGCCCGTAGAGGACGATCTCCTCGAGGTTCGCCTGCTCCACCTCGCCGGTGGGGACGCGGGAGGCGCGGAGGCGGTCCGCCGCGACCTCGAGACGGACCTGCTCCCGGTAGGCATCCCAGCCCACCCCGGTACGGATCGCGTCCTCCAGGCTGGCGTCGCTGGAGCCGGGGCGGATCGTCTCGACCCGGCCGAAGCGGTAGACCCCATCCTCGCCCTCGACGATCGGGGAGAGCTCCCCGGGCTCGAGCGCGAAGACCACCTCCCGGAAGAGGGGGTCGATCTCGCTGGTCTCGGTGATGAAGCCGAGGTCGCCGGCCTTCTCGCGGCTCGCGTCCGTGGACCACTGCGCGGCAAGATCGGCGAGCGAGGTGCCCGCGGTCGCGGCCTCGTAGGCCTGGTCCACGGCGGTGCGCGCGACCTGGCGCAGGGCCGCCGGCCGGCCGGGGACATCCTGGGGTCCCACGACGACCGCGGTGACCTGGCGCGCCTCGTCCGTCAGCTGCTCCTTCTCGATCGCGGCGTCCACGTCCGCGTCCGTCACGGAGATCCCCGCCTCGGCGGCGAGCTGCGCCTGGAAGTGAAGGTCGATGAGGCTCTCGAGGGAGGAAGCGGCGACGTTCTGCTTGGCAGCCTCGATCGCCTGGAAGCGGACCGCCGCCGCGGCGGCATCCACGGTGTCCGCCGCGATCGCCTCGCGGAGCTTCTTCTCCTCCTGGTCCAGGCGCGCGAAGTCGAGCCGTGCGCGCTGGGCCCAGTCATCCCGGGTGATCGAGGTCCCGCCGACGCTGGCGACCGCCTTGAAGTGCTGGTTCCAGTAGTCCACCACGAAGGCCGCGACGACGATCGCGACCACGACCACGATGAGCGCGATGAAGCCGATCGTCACGCGACGCGCGAACTGCTCCTCGGGATCCTGGGCGCGGCGGCCGCGGGAAGGGGTGCCGGTACCGGAGAGTCGGTTGCGGAAGCTGGCGGTCATCCTCTGCTCGTCATGGCCGGGAGGCGGACGTGCCGTCCCACGGGGAGGCTCGGCGGGGACATCCCGCTCGGGGGCGTCAGTCTAGCAGCGTCACTCTTCCGCGCCGCCGAGCGCGACGTGCGGCAGACCGAGCGCGGGCGTCACCTCCTGGGGGCGCACCGTCCGGGCGAGGAGGCGGAGGAGCCGGGCGGTCGCCCGCTCGCCGGGATCCCCGGGGTTCGCGGGCATCGTGGACTGGCGCCGGACCCAGAGCGCAGGGCGGCCGCGGAGACGGCGTCCCGCGAGGAGGAGCGCGAGGCGCGCGAGGGCGACGGTGCGCTCCGCCGCCCCGGAGCCGAGGTCGAGGCCGATCTGGCCGGGCTGGCCCCAGAAGAGGATCCGCTCGCAGCGGCCGAGCTCGGCGGGTTGCCGGGGGGCGGGCTCCGGGAGGTCGATCCCGGCGGCTGCGCAGGCGAGGACGATCGGCTCGAACCGGACCGCGAGCCGGCGCCCCACGGGGACGACCGCGATCGTGGCGACGGGGTCCTCGGCGCCTTCGTAGCCGTGGGCGCGGAGATGGTCGCGTAGGTGGATCGCCGCATAACGAGCGGCGGCGGGGTCCATCTCGCGCCGCCAGACCCCGATCCGGGAGGGGTCGAGCGGCTCCCCCGCCTTCGCCTTCCACCACTCGTGGGGGGCCGCGATGCTCGCGGCATCCGCGCGCCGCTCGAGCATCGCCGGGTCCCAGGCCAGGCCGGCGGCATCGCCGACCGTTCGGAGGGTCGCCTCGGGGTCCGCGAGGAGGTCCTCGTAGCGGATCGTCACGGTCCGCGGATCCGCCCGGAGGAGGAGGTCTGCCTGGCGTTCCATCGCCTCGATGTCGCCGAGCGCGGCGGTCAGGGTGTCCCGCGCGAAGGGGACCTTCTGCATCGAGAGCGCGACGTCCCGCGGGTCGCGCACCACGCGCACGATCGTGGCGTCCGGCCACTCCCGGCGGATCGTCTCCGCGGCCTCGGCATGGCGCGGCGTCTTCTCCGCCCAGCGCGCCTTCCCGTGCGCGAGCGCGCGCGGCACGGTCAGCGATTCGAGGAGCGCGGCCACGGACGGCGAGCGGCCGGCCAGATAGGCGCGGACGGTCTCCGGGTCGACCCCGAAGAGCTCGTGGACGGGCGATTCCTTGAGCGCAAGGCCGAGGACGTAGTCCGCCGCGCGCTCGGGCCAGCCGGCCGGGTCGAGGAGCGCCCCGAGGTCCCGGTCCTCGAGCTGGGCGAGGAGGCGGGTCTCCGGTCCGCAGTCCACCTCCGGATGGGCGCCGACCATCGCCGCGAGGAGCGTGGTCCCGGAGCGCGGGGAGCCGACGATGAAGATCGGCGCAGGAAGGCGCGGGGAGGCGGCGCTCATCGGCCGATGGTAGCGCTCCCACCCGCAGCCGGGCCGGTCCGGCCGTCCGGACGTGGTACCGTCACGGCCGTCCATGCCGATCGCGAACGACGCTCCCGCCACCTACCGCACGAGCGCGGTCCGGCCCGGTCCGGCCACGCTGATCGCCGAGGCGATCCGCGAGCTCGCCTCGCGCCGGCGGCTGATCGCCTACCTCGTCCGCGCGGACGTCCGCCGCAAGGGGACGGACACCCTCCTCGGCAACCTCTGGTGGGCGCTCGACCCGCTCATCGCGATGGCGGTCTACGTCTTCGTCATGGGCGTCATCTTCCAGCGCTCCGTGCCGGACTTCCCGATCTACATCCTCGCTGCGGTCGTCCCCTTCAAGTGGTTCACGAGCTCGATCGGCGGCTCCACCGGGGTCGTCGCCAAGAACGAGCGGCTGATCAAGCAGATCCAGTTCCCCAAGCTCGTCCTGCCGATCGCGGATGCCCTTGCGGAGCTCGTCAGCTTCGCCTTCGGCGTCCTCCTCCTCGTGGGCCTCACGCTCCTCTGGGCGGGCGGCGCGCATGCCTCGCTCATGCTCCTCTGGATCCCCGTCATCGCCGTGGTCCAGCTCGCCTTCTCGCTCGGGATCACCCTCTTCGTCTCGGCCGTCACCGTCTTCTACCGGGACGTGGGGATCGTGGTGGGTCACCTGCTCCGGATGCTCTTCTTCATCTCGCCGATCCTGTGGTCCTTCGAGGACGCGCAGGGGCGCGGGGCGAGCCTGAAGGAGGGGCTGGGGCCCACGGGCTTCTGGATCCTGGAGCACAACCCGGTCGCCATCCTCCTCGCCTCCTACCGGCGGGTCATCTACGGCCAGGTCCAGCACGGGGCGGACGGCGGCGTGACGTGGTCCGCGCCGGTGGCCCCGGACCTCGGGCTCCTCGCGGCGCTCTTCGGGGTCTCCCTTCTCCTCCTCGTGGTCGGGACGTGGTTCTTCAAGCGCCTCGAACCCGCCTTCGCGAAGATCCTCTGACGATGGGAAAGAAGGAGATGGAGGCCCCCGCGATCGCCTCGGACGTCGCGCTCGACGTCCAGGACCTCGGCGTGCGCTACAACCTCCAGCTGACGAAGAAGAACACCGCGCGGGAGACGCTGAACCGGCTCCTCCGGCGGGGACGCGAGGACCGCTCCTTCTGGGCGCTCCGCGAGGTCACCTTCCAGGTGCAGCGCGGTGAATCGGTGGGCGTCATCGGGGCGAACGGGGCAGGCAAGTCCACCCTTCTCCTCGTCCTCGCGGGGATCATCCAGCCGAGCGCCGGCGTGGTCCAGAGCAACGGGCACATCTCCACCCTCCTCTCCCTCCAGGCGGGCTTCGACCAGGACCTCACCGGTCGCGAGAACATCGCCCTCGCGGGCGCCCTCCTGGGGGTGGACCACCGGGAGATGGAGCGCCGGACGCCGGAGATCATCGACTTCGCGGAGATCGGCGCCTTCATCGACGCCCCGCTGAAGACCTACTCCTCGGGGATGCGCGCCAAGCTCGGCTTCAGCATCGCGACCGCCGTGGACCCGGACATCCTCCTCCTGGACGAGGTCCTCCAGACGGGGGACGAGGCCTTCCGGGAGAAGAGCCGGCAGCGGATCATCGATGTCCTCGGTGCGGCCAAGGCGGTCGTCCTCGTGACCCACGACATGAGCTGGGTGACCGGCTTCTGCACCCGTGCGATCCTCCTGGACGAGGGGCGGATCGTGATGGACGGCGACCCGGAGACGGTCGTGGCACGCCACATCGAGAACGCGGAGCGCCGGCGGGCGGATCGGCGGGCGCGGCGGGCGAAGATGGCCGCGGGCGAGATCGAGGCGGAATCGCTCCGCGCCCACAAGGCGAAGGGCCGCCGGAGCCGCTAGGCACCCGGGAAGCGGACCCGGGCGTCACCTTCCTCGACCTCGTGGTCGCCCTCCACCCCTGAGGGCGGCGGGGTCCCGGATCAGCCCCGGTAGAGCGCCGCCGTCCGGGCCGCGATCGGCCCCCAGGCGAGCGTGTCCGCCGCGCGCCGCGCGCCCGCTTCCAGCGCCGCCGGATCCGCGGCAAGGACCGCGGCGATCGCGGCCGGGAGCGCACCCGGCGCATCGGGGTCGTAGAGGACGCCGGCATCCGCGGGGATCGTCTCCGGGAGGCAGCCGAGCGCCGGCGCCACCACGGCCCGTCCGAAGGTGAGCGCGAGGATCGCGCTGCCGGAGGTGAGGATGTCGCGGAAGGGAAGGACGGCGGCGTCTGCGGCGGCGAAGAGGAGCCCGAGCTCCGCGTCCGGGACCCGTCCCAGGCGAAGGACGATCCGCGGGTCCGCGGCAGCGGCGGCCCGGAGGCGGGCACCGGCCGCGTCCCCGCCGCGCGGCTGCCCGGCGATGACGAGACGGATCGCGGGATCCGGGAGCGCACCCAGGGCCGCGACGAGCTCGTCCGTCCCCTTGTAGCCACGGATCGTGCCCACGAAGGCGAGGACGCGGGCATCCGCGGGGAGCCCGAGCGTCCGGCGCGCGTCCGCGCGGTCCGGGGCCGCGGGGTAGACGCCGGCGTAGCTCCCGTGGGGGATGACGACGAGCTTCTCGGCCTCCGCCGGCGTAAGCCCCCAGGCGGCGATCGCGGCGGCGCGCGCTGCCGCGCAGTGGCAGATCACCGCGTGCGCCGCGCGGACGACCTCGCGCTGGGCGGCCATCTCGTCCGGGTGCCGGGCGCCGTCATGGCCGCCGAGGTTGTGGACGGTCCAGACGATCCGGACCCCGAGCGCGCGGAGGAGCCGGAGCTGGGCCGCGAGCCGGATCCGCGAGAGGCGCGACGGTCCCGCCTCGCGCCCCTTCAGGTACTCGTGGACCCAGTGGAGGTGGAGGACCGGCGGGCGGCCGGCGCGGAGCCAGGCAAGAAGGATCGGGGCCGGCTGGCGGCGCCCCGTCCGGCCCCCCGTGACCCGGACCCCCTCCGCCGCGAGCGCATCCGCGAGGAGCCGCTGGTAGGGGTTGTCCCGGGAGTAGTCCGGGACCGCGACGGCACGCAGCGCCGGGGCGGCCGGCGGGCGGCTCACCGGGCGGCGCGGGCGGCGAGCACGTCCCGGACGATCGCCGCGATCCGCTCCCCGGCGTGGCCGTCCCAGAGCGGCGGGCCGTCCCCGGGGCGCGCAAGCTCGCCGCGGAGGGCGGCATCCAGGAGCGGCGCGAGACCCTCCGGCGTCGCGAGGCGGTTCGTCCCGTGGCTGATCGTGATCGGCCGCTCCGTGTTCGGGCGGAGGGTGAGGCAGGGGATCCCGAGGATCGTGGTCTCCTCCTGGATCCCGCCGCTATCCGTGACCACGACCCGGGCGCCCGAGACGAGGGAGAGGAAGTCGATGTAGCCGAGCGGCTCCACGATCTCGATCCCGGGGATCGTGTCCAGGCCCGCGGCGGTGAGCATCGCGCGGCCGCGCGGGTGGAGGGGGAGGAGCACCGGCAGCCGTGCTGCCAGGGTCCGCAGCGCCCCCACGAGCCGCGCCGCCGCGTCGGGCGTATCCACGTTCGCCGGCCGGTGGAGCGTGGCGACCGCGTACTCCCCGCCGAGCCCGTACCGCGCGCGGAGCGGGGCGGGATCGAAGCGCGCCCGGTGCGCGAGGAGGGTGTCGATCATCGGGTTGCCCACGAAGTGGCAGCGGGCCGGGTCGATCCCCTCGCGGACGAGATGGTCGCGCGCCTCCGGGCTCGTGAGGAAGCAGAGGTCCGCGACCTGGTCCACGAGACGCCGGTTCAGCTCCTCGGGCATGGAATCGTCGAAGGAGCGGAGCCCCGCCTCCACGTGGGCGAAGGGGACGCGCTCCTTGGCGCAGACGAGCGCCGCGGCGAGCGTGGAGTTCACGTCCCCGTAGACGATGACGAGCGCGGGGCGCTCGGCGGGATCCGCGGGCGCGAGGACCGGCTCGAGCCGCGCGAGGAGGACGGCGGTCTGGGCGGCATGGGACCCCGATCCCACCCCGAGGCTGACGTCCGGCGCCGGCAGGGCGAGGTCGGAGAAGAAGACGTCGGACATCCGGACGTCGTAGTGCTGCCCGGTGTGGACGAGCCGCTGGGGGATCCCGAGAGCATCGATCGCGGCGAGGACCGGGGCCGCCTTGATGAAGTTCGGGCGGGCGCCCACCACGTGGACGACCCGTCCGGCGACGGAGGGAAGGACGGGAAGCTCGGGCTCGGACATCAGGGCGAGGATGCCACGCGCGGGCCGGACGCGCGGGGCCGGGGGCGGCGACCGTCCCGCGGTGCTAGCCTCTCCTCTCGATGAGACGGATCGGGATCATCGGCCTGGGGTACGTGGGTCTCCCCCTCGCCGTGGAGTTCGTGAAGGCCGGCTGCGATGTCACCGGCATCGACATCGACCCCGCGAAGGGCCCCGCGATCGCCGCCGGCCGGAGCTGGATCGAGGATGTCCCCTCCGCCGAGCTCGCGGAGCTCGCCGCCGGCGGCCGGCTCCGGGCGACCACGGACGGCGCGGCGCTCGCGGATCGGGACGCGGTGATCATCTGCCTCCCCACTCCCCTGGACGAGCACCGCAACCCGGACCTCTCGTACGTCATCGCGGGGGCGGAGACCGCCGCCGCCCACCTTGCCCCGGGCGCCCTCCTCGTCCTCGAGAGCACGACCTACCCGGGGACCACGCGGGAGATCGTGGCCCCGATCCTGGAGCGGACCGGGCGGCGGATCGGGACGGACTGCCACCTCGCCTTCTCGCCCGAGCGCGTGGACCCGGGGAACCCCACGTGGGGGATCCGGAACACCCCCAAGGTCGTGGGCGGGATGACGCCCGCCTGCACGGAGCGCGCGGCCGCGCTCTACCGGACGGTGGCCGAGAACGTCCACGTGGTCTCCGGGCCGGAGAGCGCGGAGCTCTCCAAGATCGTGGAGAACACCTTCCGCGCCGTGAACATCGCGCTCGTCAACGAGCTCGCGATGCTCGCCGACCGGATGGGGATCGATATCTGGGAGACGATCGGCGCCGCATCCACGAAGCCGTTCGGCTTCCTCCCCTTCTGGCCCGGGCCCGGGCTCGGCGGCCACTGCATCCCGGTGGATCCCTTCTATCTCACCTGGCGTGCCAAGGCCTTCGACATGAACACGGAGTTCGTGGAGCTCGCGGGGCGGGTGAACACGAACATGCCCTACTACGCGGTGGCGCGGATCGCGCGGGCGCTGAACGGACGCGGCAAGGCGGTCCATGGCGCGCGGATCCTCCTCCTCGGGATGGCCTACAAGGCGAATGTGGGCGACCTGCGCGAGAGCCCGTCCCTCAAGCTCGTGGAGCTCCTCCGCCGGGATGGCGCGCTCGTGGAGTACCACGACCCCCACGTGGCGGCGGTCCCCTCCCTCGATCTCGCGTCCGTGCCGCTCACCGCGGAGCGGGTCGCGGCGGCGGATGCGGTCGTCATCGCCACGGCGCACCGCTCCGTGGACCTCGCCCCGGTCGTGGCGAGCGCGCAGCTCGTGGTGGACCTGCGGAACGCGGTGCGCAGCACGCTCGGCGGCGGGCCGGCCGGCGAGGTCCCGCCGAACGTCGACGTCCTCTAGGCGGCCGCCCGTGGCCGGCGCGCAGAAGGTCTGGATCGACTGCACGAACTCCCCGCACGTCCTCTTCTTCCGGCCGATCATCCGGCGCCTGGACGAGGCCGGGGTGGAGACCGTGGTGACGGCGCGCGACTTCGCCCAGACGCTCGGGCTCCTGGAGCTCTACCGGATCCCCCACACGGTGATCGGCCGCCATGGCGGCGCCGCGATCACGGGGAAGGTCCTCGGCCTCGCCCGCCGCAGCACCGCGCTCATCCGCTTCGGGCGCGGCAAGGGCTTCACCCGCGCGGTGAGCCACGGATCGAACGATCTCGCGGTCGCGGCGAAGGTGCTCCGGATCCACTCCACGGTGATCCACGACTTCGAGGGCGCGACCGGGATGCACCGGATCAACTTCCGGCTCGCGGACAAGGTGATGGTCCCCGCGGTCATCCCCTTCGAGCGGCTCGCGGCGCTCGGCCTGGACCGCGGCCGCTACCGCCCGTATGACGGGATCAAGGAGCAGGTGACGCTCGCGGACTTCGCGCCGGACCCCGGCGTGGTCGCCGAGCTGGGCCTGGACCCCTCACGGCCGATCGTCGTCCTCCGGCCACCCGCCACGATGAGCCTCTACCACCGGGGGATCGAGAACACCCTCTTCGACGACGTGCTCGCCCATCTGCGCGCCACGGACGCGCAGATCGTCCTCCTCCCCCGCACGCCGGAGCAGGCGGCCTCCTTCCGGGATGCGACGGGGATCGTGATCCCCGCGAAGCCGGTGGACGGGCCGTCGCTCGTCTGGGCGGCGGACCTCGTGGTGAGCGCGGGCGGGACGATGAACCGCGAGGCGGCGCTCCTCGGCGTGCCCACCTGGACCACCTTCGCGGGCGAGCTCGGCGGGGTGGACCGGATGCTCATCGAGACCGGCCGGATGGGCGTCCTCGAGCGCCCCGATCAGCTCGTCATCGCGAAGCGGACGCCGGCAGAGCCGGGCTTCGCCGCGCTCGCGGACGCCGTGACCGCGGAGATCCTCCGGGGCTGAGGGGCGGCCGGCGGTCGCCGGCGGGACGGGGCGCAAGCGCCCCGAACGGCCCGGCCCGGACCGGGATCAGCAGTTGGTGTCGGACGTCAGGCGGACGACGTTCGCGGGCGCGTTGCCGGTCACGCGGCCCCTGGCACCCTTCACGATCGGCACGTTGTCGCCGCAGGCGGTCCAGATGACGAGACCGCCGCCGCCGGCCAGGGCGTCGTTGCCGCGGATCGCGGCGTCATCCCGCAGCGTCAGCCGCGTGACGGTCGTGTCGTAGGACCAGATCTCGACCGCAGATCCGTAGGCGTCGAGATTCCCGGTCGCCGAGGTGCCGTCGTTGTCCCGGATCGTCGCGCGGTCGCGGAGGACGATCGTGCCGCCGGTGTTCATCGCGGCGCCATAGCCATCCGTGCTGTTGTGATGCAGGGATGCGTCGTCCCGGAGGGTGATGATCGAGCCGGGGGCGCCGTCCAGGCCCGCGATCGCGCCGCCGCCGAAGGTGGCGTGGGAGTACGCGATCGAGGCGCGATCGCGCATCGTGAGCCGGGCCGTCCCCTCCACATAGACGCCGCCACCCCACGCTGCACGGGCGTTCCGGATCGATGTGGTACCTGCCATGACGAGCGACGTGCCGCCGTCGAGGTAGATGGCGCCGCCAGAGGCCACGCCACCGGTCGCCTCCACATCGTCGATCCGGACATCGCGCAGGACGAGCGCGCCGGAGATCACGTTGATCGCCCCGGCCCGGACACTGGTGGATGAGCCCGTGAGGAGCAGGGTCCGGATCGTCACGGTCTTCGACGACCCGGAGAGACCGATATCCAGGATCCGGTGGCCGGTGGTGGTGGTGGTCAGCGTGGGCGCACCGAGCGCCGCCGTCTTCTTCCCGACGATCGTGAGCGGCTCGTCCAAGAGGACGGGAGCCGGGACCGCGCAGGTCCCCCGGACCTGGAGGGTATCCCCGGCATCCGCCGCCCCGACGGCCGTGGCGAGATCGGAGAGGACCCCGGCCGGGGTGGTCAGGTTCCGGATCTCGCAGGCGGGAGGCTCGCCGGCATGCACGCCCACCGGGGCGAGCGCGGCGAGGAGAACGGTGGACCCCAGGATCACGGCGGCCACGCGGGACCGGGTGGTGCGGAAGGCGTGCATCGGTCGCTCCATCTGGGACACCGGCGCAGAGGCGACGGGTGGACCCAGACGCTAGCAGGCGCCGTCAAGCCGCGGGAGGCGGGCCGAGCCCGGGACGTGGAGGCCAGGGGATCGTGAAGGCGGCCACTCCGCAGCCGCCGGCGGCTATCCCTCCCCGCGCGCCTTCTTGCCCAGGGCGGTCGTGAGGCGGTGGAGGGCCGGCGAGATGTCGCCGATCGGGATCCGGACGTCCAGGA
>JAFMJV010000045.1 GCA_017853275.1 Chloroflexota bacterium | reverse complement strand
AAGGCGATCCCGACGCGCTCGCCGACGGGGAGGCTCTGGAGGATGTTCGGCACGGGCGGGTCCTTGCAGCGTTCGAGGGAGGACGATGGGGGACCGGCCCCTCGCGGGACGAGGGAGGGTCGCCGGGGAGAGGCTACACCGGGAGCGACCCCCGGCGCGGTCGCCGAGGGTCGAGATTCGGGGCTTGACAGGGGATCCCCGGCTCACGCATCCTGCTGACTCGTTTCACTCACTCGTGTCAGTTGACCGTTTCGGCGGTCTCCGGCACGGGGTCCGGGAGAGATCGGACACCGGGTGGGACAGGAAGTGGCCGGGCCCTCCGGCCGCCGAAGCAACCCCCCGGTGCGCCGGGGAGAGGAGGACGGAATGCACGGTTCCCGCCGCTGGGCCCGAGCCGCCGTCGTGGCCGCCACGACCGCCCTGGTCGCCGGCAGCCTCGTCGGGACGGCCGCGAACGCCCAGGAGCCCAAGACGATCGGGCTCTGGACCCACTCCGCCGGCAACCCCGCGGAGATGGAGAACATCGAGAAGTGGATCGGGGAGTTCAACGCCTCCCAGTCCGACTGGAAGATCGAGATCCAGGCCTTCCCGCAGGGCGCCTACAACGAGACGGTCGTCGCGGCGGCCCTCTCGGACAGCCTCCCCTGCATCCTGGACGTGGACGGCCCCTTCGTCCCGAACTGGGCGTGGGCGGGCTACCTCAAGGAGCTGAACGTCCCGGCCGAGACCGCGGACCAGTTCTTCGATTCCGTCAAGGGGATCTGGGACGGCAAGCTCTACGCGATGGGCCAGTTCGATGCGGCGGTCGCGATCTTCGCCCTGAAGTCCGACCTCGAGTCGCTCGGCATCCGGGTCCCCACGCTGGATGAGCCCTGGACGCTGGACGAGTTCAACGCCGCGCTCGAGGCCTACAAGGCGAGCGGCAAGTTCGAGCACGCGCTCGACCTGGGCACCGCCTGGACGGGCGAGTGGTTCCCCTACGGCTTCTCGCCGCTCCTCCAGAGCTTCGGCGGTGACCTCATCGACCGCAGCAGCTACACGACCGCCGAGGGCGCCCTGAACGGCGATGCGGCGATCGCGTGGGGCGAGTGGTGGCAGAGCCTCTTCGCGAACGGCTACGCGCCGGGCACCTCGCAGAGCGGTGCGGATCGCGATTCCGGCTTCGTCGACCGCCGCTACGGCATGTCCTGGAACGGCGTCTGGGCGGCTACGCCCGCGCTCGAGAAGTTCGGTGACGACCTCGTCTTCCTCCCCGCGCCGGACCTCGGCACCGGGAGCAAGATCGGTGGCGCGTCCTGGCAGTGGGCGGTCTCGTCCACGTGCGACACGCCGGAGGCCGGCGACGCCTGGATCAACTTCATCCTCGACCCCGCGCGCGTCGCGGCGATCTCGGATGCCCAGACCACGATCCCGGCGAGCGACGCGGCCCGCGCCCTGACGACGAAGTTCGTCGAGGGTGGCCCGCTCGCGATCTTCTATGACCTGAGCAAGGCGCAGGCGGTCATCCGCCCGCCGACGCCCGCGTACGCGACGATCGCCAAGGTCTTCGAGAAGGCCGCCGCGGATATCGCCAACGGCGCGGACGTGGCCGCCACCCTGGATGCCGCCGTGGACGAGATCGACGCCGATCTCGCCGCGAACGACAACTACGGGTTCTAGCCGGACGTCACCGGCACGCCCCGGCGGCTCCGCCCAGCGGACCGCCGGGGCGTCCTGCATCCTCGGTCCGGACCGAGACCGGCCGAGAGGAACGAGCGGAGGAGGACGATGAGCGCACCCGCGGCTCCGGCACGTGCTCCGCGGACCGCCGCGGTCGCCCACCGGGGTGACGCGAAGTGGGGCTGGCTGATGGCCGGGCCCGCGATCGTCCTCGTCATCACCTTCCTCATCGCGCCCTTCGTCATGGCCTTCTGGCTCTCCCTGACGAACGCGCGGCTGATCTCCCCGAACGCCCCCGAGTTCACCGGCGCGGACAACTTCACGCGGCTCCTCGGGGTGCAGCTCCTCACCCTGGACCCCGAGCGCGACGCTGCCGGCGCGATCGTCCTGGACGAGGCCGGCGCCCCGAGCTACCCCTCGATCCGCTCCTTCACGCGGAACAAGGAGACGTTCCCGCAGTACGCGGGGATGCAGGAGTGGTTCACCGTCGGCCTCGGCGACACGCGGCATGTCGTCCTCGCCTCGGACACGGTCTTCATGAAGTCGCTCGTGAACACGATCGCCTTCGCGATCGTCATCGTGCCGCTCCAGAGCGCCTTCGGGCTCCTCCTCGCGCTCCTCGTCAACCGCCGGACCCGCGGGGTGAACGCCTTCCGGACGATCTACTTCATCCCGGTCGTCATGTCCATGGTCGTCATCTCCATCCTCTGGAAGTTCCTCTACTCGCCGAACGAGGGGATGGTCAACTCCTTCTTCAGCGCGATCACGCTCGGCGCCTTCCAGCCGGTGGACTGGCTGGGGAACCCCACCACGGCCCTTCCCGCGGTCATGTTCATGTCCATGTGGCAGGCGGTGGGCTTCCACATGATCATCTGGCTCTCCGGTCTCCAGACGATCCCGCCGGAGCTCTACGAGGCGGCCGGCCTGGACGGGGCGGGACGCGTGGCGGCCTTCCGGAACGTGACCTGGCCGGGCCTCCGGAACACCTCGGTCTTCATCCTCATCACGATCACGATCGCGGCCTTCGGGCTCTTCACGCAGATCGACGTGATGACGCGCGGCGGCCCGCTCGATGCCACCTCCACGGTGGTCTACCAGGCGGTCCAGCAGGGCTTCCGGACCCAGGACATGGGCTACGGCGCGGCGATCTCCGTCGTCTTCTTCGTCCTCGTGCTCATCGTCGCGCTCATCCAGCGGCGGCTCACCCGGGAGGCGCGCGGATGAGCCGGATGCAGCGCCGGGTCCAGCAGGGGGACGAGCGCGTCTTCCTCAGCCTGCGGGCGGTCCTGATGATCGGGCTCGCGATCCTCTTCCTCTTCCCGATCGTCTTCATGTTCGTCGCGTCCTTCAAGACGGACGAGACCGAGCTCCTCACGAGCGTCCGGTCCGTGGAGGCCTTCCTCCCCGTGGGGCAGCTGGGCCTGGAGAACTACCAGGGGGTCTTCGACCGCGTCCCGGCGCCGCAGTTCATCTTCAACTCGCTGATCACGACCTTCGCCACCGTCATCCTCGGCCTGATCGTGAACAGCATGGCCGGCTTCGCGCTGTCGCGGCTTCACTGGCGTGGACGGGACGGGGTCCTCACGGTGATCATCGCCACGCTCATCGTCCCCTTCGAGACGATCGCGATCCCGCTCCTCTTCGTCGTCATCCGGCTGCCCTGGATCTGGTTCTCGCCGGAGACGGGGCTCCAGCTCGAGTGGGGCTGGCTGAACACCTACCACGTCCAGGTCCTCCCCTTCGTGGTGAACGCCTTCTCGATCTTCCTCTTCGTCCAGTACTTCAAGTCGCTGCCGATCGACTTCGACGAAGCGGCGCGGGTGGACGGGGCGAGCTGGTTCGCGATCTACCGGCGCGTCATCCTGCCGCTCTCGGGCCCGGTGATCGCGACCGTGGCGATCCTCACCTTCCTCCCGATGTGGAACGCGTACCTGTGGCCGCTCATGGTCACGCAGACGGAGGCGATCCGGCCGGTGATGGTCGGGCTCCAGTACTTCTTCCAGCTCAACGTGGCGTGGGGCGAGATCATGGCCTATCTCTCGCTCATCACGGTCCCGGTGCTCGTCCTCTTCCTGCTCCTCCAGCGAGCCTTCGTGGAGAGCATCGCGGCGAGCGGCGTCAAGGGGTAGGCCAGGGAACGGGGACGAGGGATGACCGGATGCTGACGCTCGCGGACAAGTGGGTCTGGGATCACTGGATGGTGGATACCGGGACCGAATACCACTGCTTCTTCCTCCAGGCGCCGCGCGCGCTCGGTGACCCCGAGCTGCGTCATGCGAACGCGACGACCGGCCACGCGGTCTCCACCGACCTCGTCCACTGGGAGGTCCTCCCGGACGCGCTCCTCCCCGGCCCGGCCGGCGCCTGGGACGACCGCGCGACCTGGACCGGGTCGATCGTGCGCAAGGACGACACCTGGTACTGCTTCTACACCGGGTCGCGGCACGCGGAGAAGGGGCTCATCCAGCGGATCGGGCTCGCCACCTCGCCGGACCTCATCCGCTGGGAGCGCCACGGGAACGAGGCGCTCATCGAGGCGGACCCGCGCTGGTACGAGACGCTCGACCTCGCGAAGTGGCACGACCAGGCGTGGCGCGACCCGTGGGTCTTCGCCGATCCGGGCGGGGACGGCTGGCACGCGCTGATCACCGCGCGCGCCGCGGAGGGCGGGCCGTCGGACGGCCGGGGCGTGGTGGGCCACGCGTGGTCCCCCGACCTCCTCCGCTGGGAGGTCCGCCCGCCGCTCAGTGGCTCGGGCGAGTTCGGCCACCTCGAGGTCTTCCAGACGGCGGTGGTGGACGGCCGCCCGGTCGTCATCTTCTGCACCGGCGCCGGGCAGATCTCCGCCGCCCGCCGCGCTCGCCGCGGGGCGGAGCCGTCCGCCACCTACGCGGCACCCGCCGAGAGCCTGCTCGGGCCCTTCGACATCGCCGCGGCGCGCGCGGTGACGGAGCTCTACGCGGCGCGGCTCGTCCGGATGCGGGACGGGCGATGGGCGATCATCGGCTTCGTCAACGAGCCGGGTGGCGGCCCATTCGTGGGCTCGCTCGGCGATCCGGTCCCGGTGGAGACGATCGCCGACTTCCCGCGCTAGCCCGGCGCGGGCTCGGTGCGGGCGGGGATCCGCGCGGTCCGGAGCGCCCGGGACCAGATGAAGATCCCCGAGACGCCCGCGCCGAGGAGACCCACGGCGAGGATCGTGGGCTCGCCCCCGAAGGCATCGAGCGCGAGGCCGCCGAGGAAGAGCCCGACCGGCTGGAGCCCGAGGGTGAGCATCCGCGCCGTGCTCCCGACCCGCCCGAGGAGCTCGTTCGGGGTGATCGTGGCGCGCAGCGTCACGTAGGGGATGAGCCCGAGCGCGCCGAGCGCACCCGCCACGACGGAGAGGCCGACCATCGCGAGGGGCTCGCGGACCGTCACGAAGGCGATGACGACGAGCGCGGAGAGCGCGTTGCTGCCGAGCATGAGGAGGCCCGCGGGCCCGTTCGCCACCCGGCCGGCGACGAGCGCCCCGAAGAGCCAGCCGAGCCCCCAGCCGCTGAGGATGAGGCCCGTGGTGGAGGGGTCCGCGCCCCGCTCCTTGTCCAGCAGGAAGATGATCGCCGGGACGAGCGGCGCGGTGATGACGGTGACGATGCTGAAGAAGAGGACCGCCATCCGGAGGACGGGCTGCCGGACGAGGTAGCCCACCCCCTCGCCGATCTCGCGTACGAGGTGGCGCTGCTCCGTGGTCCGCTCGCGCTGGAGGCGGCGGCGCACGAGCGACATCGCGATCGCCGAGACGACGAACGAGAGCGCGTCCACGCCGATCGTGGCGATCGGCCCGATCGTGGCCACGAGGAGGCCCGCGAGGACGGGGCCGATGATGAAGCTGAGGCTGAAGATCGCCTCGATCACCCCCTGGGCGCGCGCGATCCGGTCCGTCCCCACGAGCATCGGGATCGAGGCGGTCCAGGCGGAGAGGAAGAGGACGCGGAGCGCGTTGATCGGGAAGGTGACGAGGAGGAGGACGGTCATCGTGTCCCAGCCGAGGAGCGCGGAGAGCGGGATGAGACCGGTGAGGAGGGCCCGGCCGAGGTCCGCGAGGATGATCGTCCGGCGCCGGTCCCAGCGGTCCGCATAGGCCCCGGCGGGAAGCCCGAGGAGGAGGTCCGGGAGGGTGCCCAGCACACCCACGATCCCCATCGCCGCGCCCGATCCGGTGAGGGCGAGGACGAGAAGGGGGAAGGCGGTGAACGAGACCGCATCTCCCACCGCCGAGACCGCCTGGCCGCCGATGACGAGCCGGACGTCCCGCTCGCGCCAGAGCGACGCGGAGCTCACGCCTCCCCGCCGGCGGGGTCGGCCGCGCGCGGGCGGGAGCGGCGTGGCCGGGCGGCGGCGCGCGCCGCCTCCGCCGCGATCCGCTCGCGGACGAGCTGCGCGATCAGGGCATCCGGGATCGGGTGGTCCTCCGTGAAGCGCAGCGTCCCCTTCCCGGCGCGCCAGGGTGCGAGCGCCTCCCCGACCTCGGCGTCCAGGACCGCGCTCCCCATGGGGAAGAGGCTGCAATGGGCGCGGAAGGCGGCATAGCCCACGACCGCCCGGCCCTCCTTGCGGACCACCGGGATCCCGTAGCCGATCGCCTCGTCCATGCCGGGCTCCACCGCGTGGATCGCGGTCCGCAGCCGCTCGAGGAGCGCGCGGGGGCCGGGGGCGAGGGAATCGAGGTAGGCGGCGACCTCCGGCGAGATCCGCGGCGTGGTCATCGGGGGGAGTGTCGCACGAAGACCGAGGGCCGGGGCATCCGCCCCGGCCCTCGTGCCGTTTCCGTGGAGCGCGATCCGCTCAGTTCACCGGGGCGAGCGTCCCGGAGAAGACCTGCCAGGCGAGGATCGTCTTGGCGATCAGGCTGAAGATCATGTAGGCGCGCTCCCCATGGAGGTAGTCCGCCCACTTCCCGACCTTCCGGTACTGCAGGATCATGTTGATCGCGAAGATGTTGAAGCTGATGAAGAGCGAGACGAAGATCGCGATGACGAAGGCGGGGGTCGGCGCCGCACCGGGCTCCGAGGCGGAGGCCCAGATCGCGAGGAAGATGACGATCCAGGGGACGATCCCGGCGACGCAGCCGAAGATGTAGTGGTTCCACTGGACCTTGCTGCGTCCCTCGTTCGCGCTCTCCATCGACCAGCCGAAGAGGTTCATCGCGGCGTTCACGCCGAAGATCGCGATGAGCGCGCCGGCGTCCTGGATCCCCGTGAGCGACGCGATGACGACGATCATCACGGACGAGCTGAGCGCGTACTCCAGCCAGCGCATCGGGTTCTGGCCGCGAGCGAGCCAGCCCTCATAGCGGGAGCGGAGGGGGAGCGCCACGAGGAAGTGGGCGATCGCCGAGAGGAAGAAGAAGGCCGCCACGGCGGGGCCGATCGGGAGGTCCCAGATCGGGCGCTGGGCGGGATCGAGCGACTGGGTCGCGGTGTCGAAGGTGAGGTAGCTGACGGTCACCGGGAAGGTGACGAGCTTCGCCTGCCCCAGCGAGATCGAAAGGATCGCCACGCCCTGGATGGCGTGGAGCACGGCAAGGATCAGGTTCCAGCGGTTCAGGCTGCGGGCCCGCTCGGCCGGGATCGGCGGCGGGGTCCCCTCGATGAGCGCGGCGGTCATGGCGTCCTCGTATGCGCCGTTTCGACGCGACACGGAGCCTGGCGCCGGCCCCCTGCGCGGGGACGAGCCGACCCGGCGCGTCCCGACCCCTCTTCGCCGCGAGCGAAGGCGCGGATGGGCGGCGGCGCGGGCCTCAGCCGCGCATCGCGGGGAGGAGCCGGTCCGTGACCACGGACCAGATCCGGTCGCGGAACTCGGGCAGCGCGTCCAGGAGCCGGACGGAGTGGAGGATCCGGAGCGAGGCGTAGAAGGGGCGGTCGCGCTCGAAGCGCTCGCGATCGGCGGCCGGCAGGCCATCGAAGTAGTGGTCGAGGAAGAGCTCGAGGAACCGGGCCCCGATCTCGTTGGGGAGCTTGGTCACCGGCTCGCAGATGCCCACCACCGGCGAGTAGATCGTCTCGATCAGGCCGAGATCGAAGAGCGGGCTGCCGCGGGAGAAGTCGCCCATGTCGATGACGACCGGCTCGTCCCCCTGGATCATCACGTTCCCGCCGTGGAGATCGAAGTGGACGCACGTGTCGGCGTCCGGGATCGCGGCGAGCTTCGCGCGGAGGAGCGCCACGTCCGCCGGGGCGAGCTTCGGAGCGAGGTCGTCGATCCAGCCCGCGGCATCCACCTTCATGTCCGGGAAGACCGCGGGGTCCGCCACCGTTCCGTGGATCGTGCGGGCGAGCGAGGCAAGGAGGCGGGCGTGGTCGTCCAGGCGGTCCGGCTCGCGGCGCATCCGCGTGGCGAGCGATTCGGCGCGCAGGAGCTCGTACGCGATCCCGAAGCGGTTCCCGCTGGAGACCACATCGAAGGAGATCGGGGTGGGGATCCCGGCGATGAAGGCCGCGCGCGAGAAGCGCTTCTCCTTCTCCACCACGGCCGGGTCCACGCCTTCCCGGTAGAGCTTGACGATCGTCTCGTCGTCCACCCGGAAGACCTCGCCGAAGACGCCCTCCGCGAGGTACTCGAGGCCGTCGGTGGAGATCTCCCGCGGCTTCTCCCGGACCGCCATCAGCTGGGTGAGCCCGGTGAGCTCCAGGACGCGCCGGACCTCCGGCTGGACGTTGACGAGCTCCACGCCCCCGCCGAGCGGCGCGAGCCGCTTGTGCGCCGCGAGGACCTCGCGGATCCCGCCGCTCGAGATGTAGGCGCAGGCGGCGAGGTCGAGGGTGAGCCACCGCAGCGCCGGGTCGGCGGGGATCGCGGCGGCGAGCTCCGGGGCGGCGTTCGCATCGAGGCGGCCGGCGACCTGGAGCGTCACCCGGTCGTCGGTGCGCTGCGAGCGGATGTCGAGCATGGGCAGAGGAGCTCCCGGGACGGCAGGGTGGATACGACCGAGTCTACCGGCCGGTGGGCGCGGGTGGAGGTGGACCTCGCTTGACACGGGCGCGGACCCTGCGCATCGTTCCCCGCGATGCGGTCCCTGCCCGGTGACCGCGACCGCGGGCGGGGGAAGCTCGAATGTCCCGACGACCGGCGACGGCGCTCCTGGTCCTCGCGCTCGTCATCCCGACCGCGGCCGCCACGCCGGCCGCCGCCGCGTCCCCCTGCCGGGTGACGGACACCGGGACCGGGGACCGGTATCCGTCGCTGAACGCGGCCCTCGCCGATGCGGATCCGAACCTTCCGCTCACCCTCTCCTTCACGGGGGTCTGCAGGGAGGCGATCTTCATCGCCCGGGAGGAGCGGACCACGATCATCGGCCGCCGGACGCGGACGACCGGGGTCCCGACCCTGAACGCCGCGGGGCTCTCCACGAGCGCGATCACGATCCACGCGAACACCGTGGTCCTCCGGGGCTTCACCGTGACCGGTGGCGCGCCGCCCGACCACGGGGGCGGCCTCTACATCGAGAGCACGCCGGTCTCCCTCATCGACATGACGATCCGTGACAACGACGCGATCTCCGGCCAGGGCGGCGGAGTCTTCATGACGGCGGCGGGCGGCCGCGTGAACCCCTCCGTCCCGGATCCGGTCCTCACGATCGGCGGCGAGACCGTCATCCGGGACAACGAGGCGAGCGACGATGGCGGTGGTGTCCATGCGGGCGAGGGAGTCGCGGTCCGGATGACCGGGCGGGCGCGGATCGAGGGGAACAGCTCGCTCGGGAGCGGCGGCGGGATCTACATCGACAACGGGTCGCTCACGATGATCGGCGCGGTCTCCGTGGTGGAGAACTTCGCGACGGAGGTCGGTGGCGGCGTGGGGATCTTCGGGATCGTGGACGGGGGCGACCTCGTCACCCGGAAGGCGAGCGGACAGCGGATCCCGCCCACGATCCAGGGGAACGGCGCCTCCCAGGCGGGTGGCCTCTTCTACCTGTCCGATGGCGTCCTCAACCTCGCCGACCTCGTCGTCGCCGGGAACCGGGCGGATGGCGCCGGCGCGGGGATCGGCATCCTCCGGAGCTCGGATGACACCGCCGTTCTGCGCGATGTCACGGTCCGTGACAACCGCGCCGCGAGCGGCAACGGCACGCCGACCTCCGGGGTCGGCGCCGGGCTCGAGGTCCAGGGCGGCACGAAGCTCCGCTTCGTGGGCGGGCTCATCTCCGGGAACCGGACGAACGGCGAGGGCGGCGGGATCCACGCCCGGTCGGACGCGGAGATCACCCTCGTGGGGACCACGATCCGCGGCAACCGCGGCGCGAAAGGCGCGGGGATCCTCGCGGCGGGAGCGAAGATCCAGGCCGAGGGCACCACGGCGATCGTGAAGAACAAGGCGACCGGCGATGGCGGCGGGATCGCGGTGAGCGGCGCGGGCGGGACGCTCAACCTCGCAGCGGGGTCGGTCCGGATCGCGGAGAACACGGCGGCGAACGGGGCCGGCATCCACGCGATGTCCGCGACCGTCTTCGTCTCGGCGGAGGCGACGGTCGAGGAGAACGAGGCCACGAACAGTGGCGGCGGGATCTGGGTCCAGGGCGGGGACCTGCTCATGGACGGCACGCTCCGGGCGAACGTCGCCGCCGGTTCCGGTGGGGGGCTCTACTCCACGAACACGAACGTCACGATCACCGGTGGCAAGGTCCTCGCCAACACGGCCGGCCTGGCGGGCGCCGGGATCCGGCTCTCGGCGGTCGCCGGCAAGGCCCAGTCGATCGCGAACGCCACGATCCGCGGCAACGTGGCCGGGCAGGATGGCGGGGGGATCGCCCACGAGAGTGGGATCCTCACGATCGAGGACACGATCATCGAGAAGAACGTGGCCCGGGCAGCCGGTGGGATCAAGGTCACCGGCTCCGGCATCTCCGGGACGCGGGTGGGCGATCGCGCCGCGATCCGTCCCGAGGGGGGCGGGATGCCCTTCGCCCTCCGGATGACAGGTGGGGCGATCCGCCTGAACCAGACCTCGTCGCAGGACGGCGCAGGGATCGGGATCGTGGCGGGGCCGGTCCTCCTCAACGGGGTCGCCGTGACGGGGAACAAGAGCGCGCGGGACGCCGGTGGCATCCACCTCATGGGCGGGGAGCTCTTCCTCTCCGGCGGCCTGCTCGGCGGCGCGACGGTCAACGGGAACACGGCGGCCCGCCGCGGCGGCGGGCTCCTCGCCCCGCTTCTCTCCACCTTCCCCTGCCAGGGGATCAGCGGCAACGCGCCCACGAACGTCGTCCTCTCGGGCGGGGTGGAGTTCTGCCCCTGAGCACGGCCCCCGGCCGGAGCGGCTAGCCCGCGTCCCCGTCGCCCCCGGGCGGGAGGGCGTGCCGGGTCCCGTTGGGCGGTGCGGCCCGGCCCTCGATCGCGCCCACGCCGTAGGGCACCCACTTGGACGGGTCGGAGAGGCGGTGGCCCTCCGTGTTGCCGCGCGTGTGGACCTCACGGAAGTCCTGTGGCTCGATCCACATCCGCTCCCCCTGGAGGAGGCCGTGGACGCCGCCCTGGCCGGGTTCGGGGCGCGGGGCACGGCAGGCCCGGCAGGTGGAGCGGTCATGCGGGGTGTAGCTCGTGGGCTCCTCGTAGGTCGTGATGTAGCCCTCGTAGTTGCGCAGGACGACCTTGTGGTCCGAGGCGGCGATCGAGTAGTCCGGTGCGAGCGGGATCTTGCCGCCGCCACCCGGCGCATCCACGACGAAGGTGGGGACCGCATAGCCGCTCGTGTGCCCGCGCAGCCCCTCGATGATCTCCACGCCCTTCGCCACCGGCGTGCGGAAGTGCCCGGAGCCCTCCACGAGATCGCACTGGTAGAGGTAGTAGGGCCGGACGCGCATCTCCACGAGCCGCTGGACGAGCTCGCGCTGGATGTTCACGCAGTCGTTCACGCCGGCGAGGAGGACGGACTGGTTGCCGAGCGGGATCCCGGCGCGCGAGAGACGGTCGCAGGCGCGCGCGAGCTCGGGCGTGATCTCCTGGGCGTGGTTGACGTGGATGTTCAGCCAGAGCGGGTGGTAGCGCTCGAGCATCGCGCACAGCTCGTCATCGATCCGCTGGGGGAGGAAGACGGGGACGCGCGAGCCGATCCGGATCACCTCCACGTGGGGGATCTCGCGGAGCCCGCGCAGGACGCTTTCCAGGAGCGCCGGCGCGAGCGTGAGCCCGTCACCGCCGGAGATGAGGACGTCCCGGATCTGGGGCGTGCGGCGGATGTAGTCGAGCTGCGCCTCGTGCTCCGCGCGCCGGAAGTTCTGCGCCGGGTCACCCACGATCCGCGAGCGCGTGCAGTAGCGGCAGTAGCTCGCGCACTGGGTGGTGACGAGCATGAGGACACGGTCCGGGTAGCGATGGACGAGCCCCGGGACCGGCGAGTGGCGGTCCTCCGCGAGGCTGTCCTCCATCATCGCCGTGAAGGCCTGGCGCTCCCGTCCGGTGGGGATCACCTGGCGCCGGATCGGGTCCGCGGGATCGTCCGGGTCGATGAGCGAGAGGAAGTAGGGCGTGATGTCCACCCGGAAGCCGTCCGGGACGGAGAGCCCGTCCCGCTCGTCGTCCGTGAGCCGGAGGACCGCGCCGATCTCGTCCGCCGCGCTCACCCGGTGGCTGAGCTGCCAGCGCCAGTCGTCCCACTGCGCATCCGGCACGTCCGCCCAGATCGGGGCGCGGGGGCTGCGCGCGGGGCGGCCATCCGGGCCGGTCCGGCGGGCGGGATCGCGGTGGTTCACGAAAGGGACGGGCGCGGGATCGCGGTGCTCCACGATGGCTCCCCGGGGCGGCGCGGCCGGCGCGGTCGGACGGGGGGAGGTCCCCCTGCGGCGATGATGGGGCCGCGCTCACCGGCGCTCCATGGGCCGGACGGGCCGGGTCCGGGGGGCCGGCCGGCCGGGGTGTCCGGACGCTGCTCGGGCGGCGCGCGCTCTGGTAGACTCCCGCCACCATGACGATGGCTCGCCTCCGCTCGCTCGGCATCCTGCTCGCCTTCCTCACCACGGGGCTCGTCCTCTTCTCGCTCTACGGCGCCTTCCGGGGCGCGATCGAGAACGGGAACTGGGTCGCCTTCGGTGGCGGGATCCTTCTCGGCGCGATCATGGTGGGCTTCCTGTGCATCGTGATGATCGTTCCGGACCGCCGCGGCGTGGGCTGGGTGCGCGCGATCACCGCGATCAACGCGAAGTACCTCTTCCTCCTGCTCATCGGCCTCTGGATCGCCTCGATGGGCTTCCTCGCCAGCCTGGAGCTTCCCGCGAACACGGTCGGTGCGCCGGCGCTCATCGGGCTCTTCCTCGGCATCTTCATCTTCATGGGGTTCATCTGGGCCGTCATCGGCGAGTGACCCCGGGGACCGCCCGTCCCGCACGGGGGCGCTGAGCGGACCCAGCCCGTGCCGGGCCCATCCGCGCGCATCCCGGGCGCGAACCTTCGGTGGTATCCCGGAGGTTCCATGTCCCCCCGCTTTCCCTCCCCGCTCCGGCCGGAGCGCCCCGCATGAGCGGGCCCGGTCGCTTCGAGCGCCTCGGTCGCTTCGCCGCCCGCCGGCACCGGCTCGTCATCGGTGTCTGGGCGCTCCTTGCGCTCCTCTCGATCCCGCTCGCCCCGCAGGTCCCGGGCGTCCTCCAGCCGGGCGGCTTCTCCTCGCCGAACCTCCCCTCCGTCCGCGCGCGCGAGATGCTGGAGCAGGAGATCGGCCTGCCGCCGTCCGCGCTCGTCATCGTCATCGAGAGCCTGACGGACGCCCGGGCGGGTGACCCCTCCTTCGAGCTGGCGGCGGCGGCTGCGGTCGCCGAGGTCCCGAACGCGGAGCACGTCACCGGCCTCCTCTCCCACGCGCTCGCCCCGGACCAGGTCTCGGCGGACGGCCGCGTGGTCTATGACCTGGTCACCCTGGACCTCCCGCCGGACCGCTCCCCGGACGCGCTCGAGCCGGTCGCGGAGGCGCTCGTGGAGATGCCGGGCCTGCGGGTCTCGATCGCGGGCGGCCCCGCCTTCTACGGCGATATCCAGGAGGTCTCGGAGAGCGACCTGCGGCGGAGCGAGGTGATCAGCCTGCCGCTCGCGGGCCTCGCGCTCCTCTTCGTCTTCGGGTCCGTGATGGCGGCCGGGATCCCGATCGTGGCGGGCGGGATCGCCGTCCTCGTGGCGCTCGCCGTCCTCTTCCTCATCGCCTCGGTCACGCCGATGAGCATCTTCGTCCTCAACCTCGCCACGCTCCTCGGCTTCGGGCTCGGGGTGGACTACGCGCTCCTCATGGTCAGCCGCTATCGCGAGGAGCTCGTCGCCCGCGGCGGGGCCCGGAAGACGGATGGATCGGTGGACCGCGCGGTCATCGAGCTCGCGGTGGGGGCGACGGTGGCCACCGCCGGCCGCGCCGTCTTCTTCAGCGGGATCACCGTCCTCCTCGGGCTCACCGGTCTCGTCCTCTTCGACTTCATGGTCCTCCGCTCGGTGGGGATCGCGGGCGCCCTCGTGGTGGCCTTCGCGGTCGTGGGTGCGCTCACCCTCCTCCCCGCCACGCTCGCGCTCCTCGGGCCGCGCGTGGACGCCCTGCGCGTGCCGAGCCTCCGCCGACGTCGCGCGCCGGCAGCGGCGGCTGCCCCCGATGCGGAGCCCGCGATGGGCTTTTGGGGGAAGCTCGCGGGGCGCGTCATGGATCGCCCGCTCCTCGTCTTCCTGCCCACGCTCGCGCTCCTCGTGGCGCTCGGGCTCCCCTTCCTCCATGTCCGCTTCAACGCGCCGGACGCCACGATCCTCCCGCCGAACGTCCCCTCCCGCCAGGCCTACGACGTCCTCCTCCAGGAGTTCCAGGAGGGGGACTTCGGGCCGCTCTTCCTTGCGATCCGGACGGACGGCCCGGTCCTGGAGCCCGGCAATATCGGCCGGCTCCACGACTACGCGCAGGAGCTGATGGCGGACCCGCGCGTGAAGCGCGTCGATTCGATCGTCACCGTGGACCCGCGGCTGGACCGCGAGCAGCTCCAGCTCATCTGGTCCGTGGAGGGCGGGCCGGGGGACGCGTACCTCGCGAACCTGCTCCAGCGGACCACCGCGGAGGACCTCACCGCCTTCACCGTGACCACCTGGTACGGGCCGAACGACCCGGAGGCACGGGCGCTCGTGGCAGACCTGCGCGACCCGGCATCGGCGCTCGCGCCGCCGGACGGCCTGGAGGTCCTCGTGGCGGGCGGGGCCGCGGATATCGTGGACGTGGTGGACCGGATCGGGGCGGACTTCCCCCGCACCGCGCTCTTCATCCTCCTCGCCACCTGGATCGTCCTCTTCCTCCTCCTCCGCTCCGTCGTGCTGCCGATCAAGGCGCTCGTCATGAACGGGCTCTCGATCCTCGCGAGCTTCGGTGCCCTCGTCTGGATCTTCCAGGACGGGAACCTCTCGGCGATCCTCGGCTTCACCCCGCTCGGCTTCGTGGAGACCACCCTCCCGGTCATCCTCTTCTGCGTCCTCTTCGGCCTCTCCATGGACTACGAGGTCTTCCTCCTCTCGCGGATGAAGGAGGCATGGGACGAGACGGGGGACAACCGGGCCGCCGTGACGCGCGGGCTGGAGAAGAGCGGCCGGATCGTCACGTCCGCGGCGCTCATCGTCGTCGTGGTGGCGGGCTCCTTCGCCTTCGCCGAGATCGTCCTCATCAAGGCGGTCGGGCTCGGGGTGGCGATCGCCGTCGCCCTGGACGCCACGATCGTCCGGGCGCTCGTGGTCCCCTCCACGATGCGCCTCCTGGGACGCTGGAACTGGTGGATGCCGGCCCGCCTGGAACGCTGGGTCTCGAGCCGCCTCCCCGCGGTGGGCGAGCTGTGAGCGGGGCCGTGCGCGTGCGAGCGCTCCTCCTCACCGGCCTCGCCGCGACCCTCCTCGCCGGGTGCGCGGATGGGCGGATCCTCGCGAACCCGGTCCCCACGGAGCGGCCAGTGGAGCGACCCGCGCCCACGCCGTCCCGGCCCCCGGACCCGCAGCCGATCGTCCTCCCCGCGGATGACGGTCCCCACGACCGGCTCACCGAGTGGTGGTACTACACCGGCCACCTGGCGAGCGCGGACGGGCGGCGCTTCGGCTTCGAGCATGTCGTCTTCCGCGCGGAGCGCGGCCGCTTCCCCGTCAGCTGGGTCTCGCACCTCGCGATCACGGACGAGACGGGCGGGCGCTTCCACTGGGACGAGCGGCTCGAGATCGGCCCGCAGGTGGACCGCTCGCCGGCGGACGGCGGCTTCGACCTCGCGGTGAGCGGGCTGCCGGGGAACGCGCTCTTCGCCACGCCCTGGACGATGGCCGGGAGCGGCGGCGTGGACCGGCTGAGCGGGATCGGGACCTCGAAGAACGAGCCGGGGCTCCGCTTCGGGATCGAGCTGGCGCTGGACGGAAGCGACCGCCCCGCCGTCCTCCACGACGAGGAGGGCTATATCGATTTCGGGCCGGCGGGTGGCTCCTACTACCTCTCCCGGACGCGGATGGCGGCGACCGGGACGGTGATCCTGGGCGAGGAACGGATCCCGGTGACCGGGAGCGCCTGGTTCGACCACCAGTGGGGCGACTTCATCAGCGTGGGTGGCGGGGGCTGGGACTGGTTCGCGGTGAACCTGGCGGACGGCACGGACCTGAAGGTCTCCCGGGTCCGTGCCGCGGACGGCTCCTATCCGCTCGTCTACGGGACGCTCATCCGGCCGGACGGCAGCTACGAGCACGTCCCGGGCGAGGAGCTCGTGGTGGAGACCACGGCGAGCTGGACCTCCCCGCGGACCGGCGCGACCTGGCCCGCCGGCTGGCGCATCGGGCTCCCGGCCGAGGAGCTCGTCATCGAGCTCCGGCCCACCGTGGCGGACCAGGAGCTCGATACCCGGGCGACGACCGGCGTCGTCTACTGGGAGGGGAGCCAGGTCGTGAGCGCGACCCGGGCGGGGATCCCCCTCGGCGGCGAGGCGTACGTGGAGCTGACCGGCTACGGGCCCGGCCTGATCGGCGAGCCGTAGCGGCCGGTCAGCCCTCCCCGGGTGCCGGCGAGGGCGCCGGCGAAGCGCCCGGGTCCGGGGTGGGCTCGGGGGCCGGGCTGGCACCCGGGTCCGGGGTGGGCTCCGGGGCGACGGGGGTCGGCTCCGGGGCCGGGAGGGCGGCCGCGACCACGCGGAGCGGGAGGCGGGTGGTGTCAGGAAGGTACGCCTCGTCACCCGCGTAGCGGGCCCAGATGAAGCGCGTCCCCTGGGGGATCGCGTCCGTCCGGAGCGTGCAGCGGCCGTTGTCGTTCAGCTCGCAGAAGCCGAGCCGCTTCCCGGTGGCGCTGCCGACCCGGAAGATCACCTTCCCGGTGGGGGTCTCCCCGTCACCGGTCACGACCGCGCGGAGAGCGACCGTCTCGCCTGCGGGGACACGATCGTCCTTCGTGCTGAGCGTGAGCGTGGCATCCGCGATCAGCGGCTCGCCCTCGTAGCGGGCGATCCAGTCCGCCTCGGCGACCCCGGCGGCGTTCGTGAACTGGCCACCGGCGTAGATGTCCGTGCCGGAGATCGCGACGGTATTGACGTACTGGTTCAGCGCCCCGACGCCGACACCGTTCGACCCGAGGGCGGACCACTCCGTGCCGTCCCACCTGGCGATGTGGTCCGCCTCGGCGATCCCGGCGGCGTTCGTGAAGTTCCCGCCGACATAGAGGTCCGTGCCGGAGATCGCGAGGCCGTACACGTACGAGGTGAGCGCCCCGACGCCGACACCGTTCGACCCGAGGGCGGACCAGGCGGAGCCGTCCCACTTCGCGATCCAGTCCGCCTCGGGGATCCCGCCCGCGTTGGTGAAGCCCCCGCCCACGTAGATGTCCGTGCCGGAGCTCGCCACGGTAGTGACGTACTGGTTCAGCGCGCCATCGCCGGAGCCGTTGGAGCCGAGGGCGGACCA
>JAFMJV010000016.1 GCA_017853275.1 Chloroflexota bacterium | reverse complement strand
CGGCGGCGGTGTGGGCGCCGGCGTCGGGACGGGCGTGGGAGCCGGGGTCGGGGACGGGGTCGGCGGGGCGACCGTCGGCGCAGGCGTGGGGGTGGGGGTGGGGACCGGGGTCGGGGTGGGGGCCGGCGTGGGTGTCGGAGGCGGGGTCGGCGTGGGGAGCGGAAGGCCGGCGCAGGCATATGCGTAGGCGAGCATGTCCAGTCGTCCACCGGTCACGGTGCGGCCGGCCATGGAGGCCGTGGCGGCGGTCGTCGAGAGAAGGCGCGAGCGAAGCTCGGCCGGCGAGAGGGAGGGACCGATCGACGCGCAGAGGGCGATCGCCCCCGTCACGTGCGGGGTCGCCATCGAGGTCCCCTCGTAGAAGTCGTAGGAGGCGGTCCCGCTATCCGTGGGAACGGTGGAGAGGATCTCCCGGCCGGGCGCGGCGAGGTCGACGCGCTGAGCGCCGTAGTTCGACCAGGGGGCCTTCGCGCCCTCGGCGTCGATCGCCGCGACGGCGAGGACGCAGTCCCAGCCGCGGTCCGCTCCGTTGTCCGCGCGGGTCGTGCACGAGTAGCTCCCCGGATAGGTCGGGGTGGTGTCGTTGTCGTCGCCTACCCCGTCGCCGGCGCCGTTCCCGGCCGCGGCGACGAAGAGGATCCCCGCATCCCCGGCACGGTTGATCGCCTCGAAGAGCGCCTGGCTGCCGCCGCCGCCGCTCCACGAGTTGTTCGTGGCCACGATCTTCAGGCCGTGGCGGACCTTCATGTCCGTGATGTAGTCGAGCGCTGCGACCGCGTCCGCGGTCGTTCCGCCGTAGGGCCCGATGAACTTGGCGGGGATGAAGGTGACGTTCCAGTTGATCCCCACGACGCCCTTCTGGTTGTCGCCGACCCCGCCGATCGTCCCGGCGACATGCGTGCCGTGGGCATCCTGGGGGATCGGGACGCCGGGACCCGGGTCGAAGACGTCGTTGTCGTCCCCGTAGAAGTCCCAGCCCCGGATGTCGTCGATGTAGCCGTTGCCGTCGTCGTCCAGGCCGTTCACCGTCTCGAAGGGGTTGAGGAAGGCATTGCCGGTCAGGTCGTGGTGCTCCCACATCACGCCCTCGTCCAGGATCCCCACGTAGACCTGGTCCGATCCGGTCCACCCCTGTGCCCAGACGCTCACCGCGCCGCTGCCGAAGGGCTCGGCGGGATTCGTCCGGGACCCGTGCATCCCCCACAGCGCGGGCAGGAAGGGGTCGTCCGCCACGGTGGCGGAGGCGATCCGCGGACCATCCGCACGCAGCCGGTCCACCTGGATGCGCTCGTCCGGCTCGGCGAACCGGACGCGCGGATCGGCCCGCAGGAGGCGGAGCGCGGCAGAGGCGGCGGCGCGGTCGGGGAAGGCAAGGACGACGGTCCGGTCCGCGAGCGGAGAGAGCGGACGGCGGTCCGTGGCGCCGAGGGAGCGTGCCATGGCGGCCGGCCGGAAGCCGGCGCGATAGCCGACGATCAGGCGGTTCGTGCGCAGGACCGAGGGCAGGTCGGCGCCCGTGGGTCGCTCCCGAACGACGGGGGCGGCGGCAGCCGGGATCGCCATCGCGAGGGCGAGGAGAAGGGCGAGCAGGGAGACCCCTGCGCGTCGGAGGGACATCGGTTGAATGGTCCGCGCTCGCGCCGGACCTGTCAACCGCCCGCTGCGGCACGTGTCGCGCGGAGGCGACGGCAGATCCCGGGGGATACCTTCACGGGCCCGGCCGGGGGTCCCGTCCGGTCGAGGGGAGGTGGTGGGCGATACTGGATTCGAACCAGTGACCTCACGGATGTGAACCGTGCGCTCTAACCGACTGAGCCAATCGCCCGAGGGCGCAAGTATCCCCCGCCCGGGCCGACTCCGTCAACGACGCACGGGGCGCCGTCAGAGGACGCGCACCCCCGGCCAGCGCTCGCGCAGCGCATCCGCATTCCGGCCGGTGATCGCGATCCGCTTCGTCCGGGCGTTCGCCCCTGCCTCGATCGCCACGGCCGATCCCGCCACGCCAAGCGCGTCCGCGAGGAGCCGGAGGAGCGCGCGGTTCGCCGCACCGTCCACCGCCGGCGCGCTCACCCGGCAGCGCAGCTCCCCGTCCGGCCCGACCCCATCCACGGCATCGCGCCCACCCCGCGGCACGAGACGGACGACGATCCGGACCCCCACGGGCGTCACGCCGCGGGGCGCATCCCGAAGAGCGCCCGTCCCACCCGGACGAGCGTCGATCCCTCTTCGACCGCGACCGCGTAGTCGTCGCTCATCCCCATCGAGAGCCCGGGGCCGAGGCCCGGATGGGCGGCCCGGAGCCCGGCCGCGAACGTTCGCAGGTGGGCGAAGGTCGGCCGCGCCTCCTCCGGCGTGGCGGCGAGCCGGCCCACCGTCATCAGGCCGCGCACCTCGAGGGCCGGCAGGGCGAGGATCGCCGGCAGGTCCCGCGCGAGGTCCGCGGCGAGGAAGCCCTCCTTCGCCGGATCCTCGTCCACGTTCACCTGGAGCCAGATCGGGAGCCGTGCCCGGCCCGCCGCGGGCGCGAGCCGGGCGAGCCGCTCGGCGAGCGCGAGCGAATCGACGCTCTCGATCTCCGCGAAGAGCGCCAGCGCGCGGGCAGCCTTGTTGGACTGGAGATGACCGACGAGATGCCAGCTCGCCCCGGGCAGGAGCGGCGCCTTCTCCTCCGCCTCCTGGACCCGGTTCTCGCCGAGGAGGGTGATCCCGGCCTCCACGGCAGCCCGCAGGCGCTCGGCGGGGACCGTCTTGCTCACGGCGACGAGGGTGACCGCGGACGGGTCCCGGCCGGACCGCGCGCAGGCATCCGCGATCCGGCCGCGGACGGAGGCGAGCGCATCACGGAAGGCGGCGACCTCGGGATCGCTCATCTGCGGACGTCCATCCCCGGGCGGGCCCGTTCCACCTGCCCCCGGGGGCAGCGGTGGCTAGCGCCCGTTGCGGCGGAGGAAGGCCGGGATGTCCAGGTCCTCCTCCGTGGTGCCGGAGCGACGGACCGGGGGCTCGGGCGCGGGCGCCGCGACCGGCGGATAGAGCTCCGTCTCGGGCTCCGGCTCCGGCTCGGCGTCCCAGGCCCCACCCGCGGACGCAGGGGCCGCCACGGGGGCGGAGACGGGCGGCTGGGCCGCCGGGAGGCGGCCGATCGAGACGGCCGGCTCACGGACGAAGGTGGGATCCGCGAAGCCGGGGATGGCAGGACGCGGCTCGGCGCGCCGGCGGGCGAGGTCGAAGCCGGTGGCGATGACCGTGATCGCGACCTCGTCCCCGGCCCGCTCGTCGATGACCGTGCCGAAGATGATGTTCGCCTCCGGGTCCGCGGTCTCGCGGATGATCGCGGCGGCCTCCTCGACCTCGAAGAGCCCGAGCGCCGGGCTGCCGGAGATCGAGAAGAGGATCCCGTGGGCCCCGGAGATGTTCACCTCCAGGAGGGGGCTGGCGATCGCCTGGCGCGCGGCGTCCGCGGCGCGGTTGGATCCGCTCGCGCGGCCGATCCCCATGAGCGCCGAGCCGGCGTCCTTCATGATCGTGCGCACGTCCGCGAAGTCCAGGTTGATGAGGCCGGGGACCGTGATCAGGTCGCTGATCCCCTGGACGCCGTGGCGCAGGACATCGTCCACGACGCGGAAGGCGTCCACGATCGAGGTGTCCTTGGTGACGACGTCCTTGAGCCGGTCGTTGGGGATCGTGATCAGGGTATCGACCTTGGCCTTCAGCGCCTCGGACGCCTTCTCGGCGTTCGACTTCCGGCGCGCCCCCTCGAAGGAGAAGGGCTTGGTGACCACGCCGATCGTGAGCGCCCCGAGGTCCCGCGCGATCTCCGCGACGACGGGGGCGGCACCCGATCCGGTCCCGCCGCCCATCCCGGCGGTGATGAAGACCATGTCCGAATCGCGGAGCGCCTCGTAGATCCGCTCCGAGTCCTCCTCGGCGGCGCGCTGCCCGATCGTGGGGTCGCCGCCGGCGCCGAGGCCGCGCGTGATCTTGTCCCCGATGCGGATCTTGTTCGGCGCGTCCGACTGGAGGAGCGCCTGGGCATCCGTGTTCACGGCGATGAACTCGACGCCCATCATCTCGGCGCGGATCATCCGGTTGACGGCGTTGCTCCCGCCGCCGCCCACGCCGACCACGCGGATGAGCGCGAAGTTCTCGGAATCCGATCGCACGGCCATGCGTGCCTCCTTCAGGGCCGGACGGCGTCCCGTCCGTTACGTCACGTCGCGAGCACGGGAAGGTGCCACACGAACGCGATGCGGAAGGATATCACCCGCGCGGGCGGCTGCGCCGCCCCGCGGAGAGCGGCTACGGGAAGAGGCGCCCCAGCCAGGTGCGCACCCGATCCGCCATCCCGCCCACCGGCGCGGTCTCGAAGCGGTTCGGCTCCGCGCTCCCGTCGTAGCGGACGGCCCAGCGGAGGAGGCCCACCGAGGTGGCGAAGCGGGGATCGATGAGACCGTCCGTGAGCCCGCCGATCCCGCCCGGCGCCGCGACGCGCACGGGGAGCTGGAGGACCTCGCGGCCGAGATCCGCAGCGCCCGCCAGGAGCGCCCCACCCCCCGTGAGGACGAGACCCGCGGGGAGGCGCTGGTTGGGTCCGCCGCGCTCGATCTCCTCGCCGATCTTCTCGAAGATCTCGCGCATCCGCGCCTCGATCACCTCGGCCAGCTCGAGCCGGTAGGGCATCCGCCCCTCCAGCTCGTCCGCGAGGGCGAGGGAGATCTGCTCCGTGGGGTCGATCAGCCGCGGGTCCGCAGAGCCCGCCTCCACCTTGAGTCGCTCCGCGATGCCGATCGTCGTCTTCAGGCCGATCGCCACATCGTTCGTCACGTGGCTGCCGCCGAGCGGCAGGACGGCGGCATGGAAGGGCGAGCCCTCGATGAAGAGCGCGAGGTCCGTGGTCCCCGCGCCGATATCCGCGACCGCGACGCCGAGCTCCCGCTCCGTCTCCGTGAGGACGGCTTCCGCGGAGGCGAGCCCCGAGACGACGAGCTCATCCACCCGGACGTCCGCGAGCCGGATGCACTTGGAGAGGTTCTGGATCGGCGTGGCGCCGCCGTGGACGAGAAGGGTCTCCACCTCGAGGCGGAGCGCGGTCATCCCGATCGGGTCGTTCACGCCCTCCTGGCCGTCGACGATGAAGTCGCGCGGGATGATGTGGAGGAGGTCCCGGTTGGCGGGGATCGAGACGGAGCGGGCGACCTCCTTGGCGCGCTCGACGTCCTCCCGGCCCACCTCGCGCTGCTGGCCGCTCACGGCGACCATGCCGCGCGAGTTCCGGCTCTCGATATGGTTCCCGCCGACCGCCACGACCGCGGCCTCCAGGCGCAGGCCGGAGGTGGTCTCCGCGGCGGCGACCGCGCTGCGGATCGAGGTGACCGTCTGGTCGATGTTGATGACCTGGCCCTTCTTCAGGCCGGTCGTGGGGGCGACCCCCTTGCCCACGATCCGGACCGAGCCGTCCGCCCGGTCGACCTCGCCGACGAGGGCGACGACCTTGCTCGTGCCCACGTCCAGCGCGACGACCGTCGCCTCGTAGTCCACCGTGCCGCGCACCTCGCTCGTCCGCGCCTTCGGGGCGCGACCGGGGGGCGCCGCTCCGCGCCCGTCGTGGTCCCCATTGTCGGGGAAAGGGGGGAAGGGTGCAGGGCCGCCGCGTCAGGGTGCCGGGGCAGGCGAGGCAGCCTCCCGGCCGGGCCGCCCCGGGCGTGCCGGTGCTCCCGGGACGTAGGTCCCGCAGGTCTGCGCGCCGGGGGCAAGGACGATCCGCTCGAGCGCCTCCTCCCGGCCGGCCACGAGACCGGCCAGGCAGCGGACCTGGGCGGGGATGAGCCCGACCGGGCGCGCGGTCGGGGTGTAGACGCCGAAGACCGCGTGCCACGCGCCGGGGACCTCGAGGACCCAGCCGTCCGTCTCCTCGATCGAGAGGGCGAGCGCGGGAGCGCGGCTGCCGAGCATCGCAGGGGTCAGCGCACCGAGGGAGCGGACGATCGCGAGATCGGTCGGGTCGAGCCGCGCACCCGTCCCGGAGGTCGCCTCCGTCCGGCGGTCCGTCACGAGCGGGGCAGGGAGGGATCCATCCGGGTCGATCGTCGCGGTCGCGAAGAGCCGGCCCTCGTCATCCACCAGCCACGCACCGGCCGCGCTCGCCCAGACGACGATCGCCTCCCGCTCCACGAGCCGGATGAGGAGCGTGTCCGGGAGGATCGCCCGCACCTCCGCGGATCGGACCGCAGGCAGCTCGCCGATCCGCTCCTCGAGCGCAAGGGTGGGCACGCGGAAGAGGTTGAGCCCGCGGCCGTCCGGGAGCTCGAGGGCGGCACGGACGACCACCGGGTCCGTGAGGGTCGCGCCCTCGATGCGGATCCTCGCCGGGTCGACGGCGAAGGCCGCCGAGGCCGCGAGCTGCTGGATGAGGAAGGCGCTCGCGAGGAGCCCGGCCCCGCCGGCCGCCCGGCTCCACGGGAAGGCACGGACGGCCCGCCCGAGCCGCCCGGCGGCCGCGTCGCCGGGCGGCTCCGGCGGCCGTGCGCCGCGTCGGCTCAGGGGAGATCCGCCCGGGTGAGCCGACGGTCGGGCCGGCTCGCTGCCCGCTCACGGGCCAGCTCCACGATCCGGACGCAGATCCCCGGGAAGTCGTAGCCGCCCTCCGCGCACAGGCGCGGGAAGAGGCTGATCGGCGTGAAGCCGGGGATCGTGTTGATCTCCGAGACGTAGGCGATCTCGTCCCCCGTGAGGAGGAAGTCGACGCGCGCGAAGCCGGAGCAGCCGATCGCGAGGAAGACCTCGCGCGCGATCCGCCGGATCTCCTCCCGAAGCACCGGGTCGAGCTCCGCCCGGTCGAGGGTCTGCGAGACCCCGTCCGTGTACTTGGCGACGAAGTCGTAGAACTCCCGGCCGGGGAGGATCTCGCCGGGGCCGTAGACCGCCACGTCGCCGCGGTGGTTCCCCACGATGCTCACCTCGAGCTCCCGGGGATGGTCGAGGTAGGGCTCCACGATCGCGAGGTCGTCGTAGCGGAGCGCCTCCTCGACGGCCGCGATGAGCTCCGGATCCGCCTGCGGGTCGTGGACGATCGAGACGCCGATCGAGGAGCCGAGGCGCGCGGGCTTCACGATGAGCCGGGGGTCGGGCAGCGAGGCGGAGAAGGTGCGCAGGTCGGCGAGCGCGTCGACGAGATCGGCGCGCCACTCCCCTTCCCGGACCTCGACCCACGGGAGGACGGGGAGCTCGATCGAGCCGCAGGCGCGCTTGAAGAGCGACTTGTCCATCCCGATCGCGGAGGCCGCCGTCCCCGAGCCGCAGGTGACGAGGCCGGCCGACTCGAGGAGCGCCTGGACCTGCCCGTCCTCGCCGAAGGGGCCGTGGAGGGCGGGGAAGACGACGGGTGCCGGATGGCGGGCGGCGAGAAGGTCGAGCGCCCCCGCGGCGGAGAAGGGTCCGCTCGCCCCGAGCGCGGCGGGATCGTCGTAGGCGGCCGGGGGGATCGAGCGGTCGAGAGCGGAGGCAGGGAGCGACCACCAGCGACCCGCCAGATCGATCGCCCATCCCTCCACGGGATGACCGACCCCCGCGAGCGCCCCCGCGATCGCGCGGCCGGAGACGAGCGAGACATCGTGCTCGGCGGAGGGTCCCCCCATGAGGACGACGACCGGGACCGGGCTCCCCGCGCTCATGCCCCCGCCTCCATCTCGTCCCAGTCGCCCACGCGGACGACCTCCTCGACCAGCTCCACCCCGCGCTCGCGCCGCACGATCTCCCGGACCTCCCTTCCCAGCCGCCAAAGGTCGGCGGCGCTCCCCCCCGCATCGTTCACGAGGAAGTTCGCATGCTTCATGCTGACCGACGCGCCGCCGACCCGGCGGCCCTTCAGGCCCAGCTCATCGATGATCCGGCCGGCCGAATCGCCGGGCGGGTTCCGGAACCAGGAGCCCGCCGAGGGGATCCCCAGCGGCTGATGCGCCTGCCGCCACTGGCGGATCTCGTCCAGGCGGGCGGCGATCGCCGCGGGGTCGTCCGGCCGGAGGAGGAAGGTCGCGCTCGTCACCACCTGCGGCCGGCCCGGCGGGTCGTGCTTCAGGATGCACTCGCGGTAGCCCATCCCGAGCGCCACCGGATCGAGCCGCTCCTCGCTCCCGTCCGCACGGATGACCGAGGCGGAGGCGAGGACGCCGCGGATCTCGCCCAGGTGGGCGCCTGCGTTCGCCCAGACCGCGCCACCCACCGTGCCCGGGATGGCGAGGCCGAACTCGAGCCCGGCAAGGCCCGCTTCCTTCGCCACGGTGGCCGCCTTCGCGAGGGGGAGCCCGGCATCGGCGACGAGGCTCTCCCCCTCCACCCGCACCTCCTGGGCGCGGACGTGGACCACGAGGCCGCCGACCCCGGCATCGGAGATGAGCAGGTTCGAGCCACGACCGAGGAGGAGGAGCGGGAGGTCGCGCGTCCGGGCGTAGCGCACGATCGCGCGCAGCTCGAAGAGGTTCCGGATCTCGGCGAAGAGGTCCGCGGGGCCACCGACGCGGAGCGTCGTGAACCGGGCGAGGGGCTCCTGGCGGGAGGTCTTGACGCCGATCCGGCGCTGGATCTCCGTCCCGATCCGGAGCGCCTCCTCCTCCGAGAGGCGGGTGCGTGCGCGCTCCACGGTCATCCGTCCCCCCGCGCGATCGCCGCGATCTCCGCGTCCCCGGGCAACGCTGCACGCGCGGCGAGCGCCTCGATGATCCGCGCGTTCGCGGCCGCGGCTCCCGGCCGGCCCTGCGTGCGGGCGGCCGCGCCCATCCGTGCGAGCGCCTCCGGATCGCGCAGGAGGGCGGCCGCGTCGAGGAGCGCGGCGGCATCGAAGGCCTCGTCCGCGATGAGGCGGGCCGCACCGGCATCGGCGAGCTCGCGTGCGTTCGCCTCCTGGTGCCCCGCTGCATGGGGATAGGGGACGACGACGGTGGGCAGGCCGGCCGCCGCTGCCTCCGCGAGCGTGGATGAGCCGGCACGGCCCACGAGCAGGTCGGCCGCCACGAGCGCGTCCGTCATCTCGGCACCGAGGAAGGCGGCGGGGCGGTACCGGTCGCGCAGCGCATCGGGGAGCGCCGCACGCCGGGCCTCCGCCTCCTCCCACCCGCCGGCGCCGGTGACGTGGAGGACGCTCGCGCCGGTGACGAGCTCGGGCAGCGCGCCCGCCACGGCGTCGTTCAGGCGCCGGACCGCCTGGGAGCCGCCGAAGACGAGGAGGACGGGGAGCCCCGGCGCGAGGCCGAGCGCGGCCCGTGCCGATGCGCGGTCATGACCCGCGAAGGAGCGGATCGGGGTCCCGGTCAGGTAGCAGCGGCCGGGAAGCGAGCGGCAGGCCGCGGGGTAGGAGGCGGCGAGCGCGGTCGCCAGCCGGGCGGTGGCCCGGACGCTCCGGCCCGCGACGCGGTTCCCCTCCCAGAGGAGCGCGGGCACGCGCAACGCGGCGGCGGCGGCAAGGACGGGGATCGCGACATAGCCGCCGGTGCCGAAGACGACGTCCGGGCGGCGGCGCGCGAGGAGGAGGGTCGCCTCGGGGACGCTCAGCGCGAGCCGGATCGGATCGAGGAGCGTGTGGACGGAGAGGTCGACCGTCCGGAGCGTGCGCAGGCCGAGCCGATGGAGCCGGTAGCCCGCGGCGGGGACGACCTCGGACTCGATCCCCCGCCGGCCGCCGACCCAGTCGACCTCGAGGTCAGCGTGCCGCTCGGCGAGGGAGCGCAGGACGGCGAGGGCGGGATAGATGTGTCCGCCCGTCCCCCCCGCCGCGATCATGATCCTCATCGTCCTGGAGGCCTCTCCTCGTGGTGGTCTCGCGCGAGACCGAGAGCAGGATGCCGACCGCCGCGAGGCTGACGACGAGCGAGGTCCCGCCCGAGCTGATGAAGGGGAGCGTGATCCCGGTCACCGGGATGAGGTTGACGACGACCGCGATGTTCAGGAAGGCCTGGACGCACAGGACGACCGTCACGCCGGCCGCGAGGAGCATCCCGAAGAGGTCCGGCGCCTGCGTCGCGACCCGGAGCCCACGATACCCGAGAAGGAGGAAGAGGCCGATGACGAGGAGGCCACCCACGAGCCCGAACTCCTGGCCGACCATCGCGAAGATGTAGTCGTTGTCCGCGTTCGGCAGGAAGAGCCCTCCGGGGGCCCGGCTCTGGCCGAGGCCGCCGCCGAGGATCCCGCCGAGCGCAAGCGCGTAGAGGCCCTGGACCGTATGGAACCCCTCCTTGAGCGCCACGGCCCACGGGTCGAGGAAGGTGGTCCAGCGCTGGAGCTGGTAGGGGTTGGAGTTCACGTAGAGGACGACCACCGCGAAGCCGGGCGGGACGAGCGCGGCGACGTGGAGGATGCGTCCGCCGGCGAGCAGGAAGAGGAGGAAGGCGGAGATCGTCACGACGCCGGTCGTCCCCAGGTCCGGCTCGAGCATGATCAGGCCGATCACCGCGCCGGCCACGAAAAGGAAGGGGATGAGCCCCTCGGTCACCGTGCGGAGCCGGGCGCCGCGCCGGGCGAGCCAGTGGGCGAGGTAGATGACGAGCGCGATCTTCGCCAGCTCCGCCGGATGGAGCTGGGGGAGCGGGCCGATCTTCAGCCAGCGAGCCGCGCCCCCGGACTCGATCGGCTGGATGGGCCCGATCGGCGGGAGGATGACGAGGACGAGGAGGAGGAGCGCGACGGCGAAGATCGGCACCGAGACCGCGCGCAGGTGGCGGTAGTCGAGCCGCATCAGGAGGACCATGAGGGCGAACCCGAGGCCCGCCCAGAAGAGCTCGGTGAGGAGGGCGCGGAAGAGGTCCCCGTCCGGGTCGAGCGCGATCCGGACCGCGCTGCTGGAGTAGATCATGAGGATGCCCATCGCGACGAGCCCGATGGCGGCCACGACGATCGGGTAGTCCGGCTCGTGACGCTCCCGGACCGGGCCCCGGACGACCCGGCCGGACCCCCGCGGCGAGGCGGCCGCGACGGGCGGGCGGAGCCGGGCGCGCAGGCTCGCCGTCACCGGGCTCCCCCGGCCGCACGCTCGCGGAGATGCGCCGCCACCGCGGACCGGAAGGCGCGCCCGCGCGCGGCATAGTCCGCGAACATGTCGAAGCTCGCCGCGGCCGGGCTGAGGAGGACGGTGGCGGGCTCGGCGCCCTCCGGCGCCCCGGCGCGGAGCTCGGCGGCGATCGTGGCGGCGCGCCGGACCGCATCGTCCATCGTGCCCGCGCGCTCGGTCCGGGCGAGACCCGCGGAGCGGAAGGCCGCCTCGAGCGCCGGGCCGGTCTCCCCGATGAGGATGGCCGCGGCGGCGCGCTCGGCCGCGACCCGCGCGAGGCGATCGACCGCGACCCCCTTGTCGCGACCACCGGCGATGAGCACGACCGGCGCCGGGAAGGCCTCCAGGGCCGCGATCACCGCGTCCGGCTGGGTCCCCTGCGAGTCGTTGACGTAGCGGATCCCGCCGGCCACGGCGACGAGCTCGAGCCGGTGCTCCACGCCCGGGAAGGCCTCCACCGCGCGGCGGATCCCGTCCGGCGCGATCCCCAGGACGAGCCCGGTCGCGACCGCGGCGGCCACGTTGCTCCAGCTGTGCTCACCGGGGAGCGGGATCGAATCGAGCGGCAGGATCCGGCCACCCGGACCGGCCATCGCGGTCCCGCCACCGACGGCCTCGAGCCGCTCCACCCCGTCCGCCACGATCCAGCCACCCGCGATCCCGACCCCGCCGCGCGGCGGCAGGCCGCGCGAGTAGCGCACGACCCGCGCCGCGCTCGCATCCGCGAAGGCGAGGCTGACCGGGTCCTCCTCGTTGAGGATGAGGGCGCCGGACGCCGGCGCGAGCTCCGCGAGCCGGCGCTTCACCGCGCGGTAGGCCGCGAGCGTCCCGTGGCGGTCCAGGTGGTCCGAGGTGACGTGGGTGTAGACGGAGACATCCGTCCCCCGCGAGATGGTGGGGAGCTGGAGCTCGGAGAGCTCGAGGACGACGCGGTGCGCGGAGGTGAGCTCCGGGAGCCGCTCCACGAGCGGGATCCCGATATTCCCGCCGAGGAGGACGGGGGCAGCGCCCGCGCCGAGGACCGCCGCGCACAGCGAGCTCGTCGTCGTCTTCCCTTTCGTCCCGGTGATCCCCACCGTGAGCGCCGGGCAGAGCCGGAGGAAGAGGTCGACCTCGCTCACCACGGGGACGCGGCCCTCCGCCTCGACCGCACCGAGCGCCGCGCGCAGGCGCGGCTCCGTGGTGGGATAGCGGGAGCTGATCGAGGGCGAGGTGCAGACGAGCGCCTGGCCGGTGAGCGCCTCCTCCGGCGCGACCCCCGGCCCGAGGAGCCGGCGGAGAGGGCGGTCGCCGAGCGCGGAGAGCGCCTCGCCGAGATCCGCCGCCTCACGCGCGTCATAGACGGTGACGTGCGCGCCGGCATCCACGAGGAAGCGGGCGAGCGCGATCCCGCTCCGGGCGAGACCGAGGACGACGACGGGGCGGTCGCGGAGGTCGCCGATCGTCAGCCCGTCCAGGCGGACCGGAGCGCCGGGACCCGTCCGCGGATCGGTCACACGAGCTGCCCGCGGGTCGCGAGGAAGAACGCGACGCCGACGACGGCCGCGAGCGCCCCGACGATCCAGAAGCGGAGGGTGATCTTCTGCTCGTGCCAGCCCGAGAGCTCGTAGTGGTGGTGGAGGGGTGCCATCCGGAAGATCCGCTTCCCACCGCTCAGGCGGTACCAGCCGATCTGGAGGACGTCCGAGCCGGCCTCGAGGACGAAGATGATCCCGATCAGCGGCAGGAGGAGCGCCTGACCGGAGATGAGCGCGACCACGGCGAGCGCCGCCCCCAGCGAGAGGGAGCCGGAATCGCCCATGAAGATCTGGGCCGGGTGCGCGTTGAACCAGAGGAAGCCGAGGAGCGCACCGATGACGAGGGCGCACAACGCCGCCAGGTTCGGCTGGGCGAGGGGTGCCGCCACGCTCGCGATGAGCGCGTAGCCACCGAAGGCGAAGACGAGCGTCCCGCCCGCCAGGCCATCCAGCCCGTCCGTGAAGTTCACGCCGTTGCTCGTGGCGACGATCGCGAAGGCCGCGAAGATGATGTAGAGCCAGGCCGGCACGTCCACGCTCCCCACGAAGGGGACGACGAGCGCGGAGATCGCGTAGGTCTGCTGGATCTGCCACGCCGCCGCGAGGGCGACCGCGATCTGCCAGACGAGCTTCTGGCGGACGCGGATCCCCTCCCCCGTCCGGGCGTTCAGCCAGTCGTCCACGGCGCCGAGGCCGCCGACGAGGGCGAGCGTGGCGAGCGGGGCGAAGGTGGATCCGTCGATGAAGCGACCGGTGAGGAGATGCCAGACCGCCGCGATCGCGAGGACGACGCCGATGATGAGGACGCCGCCCATCGTGGGCGTCCCCTCCTTCACGAGGTGGGTCTGGGGGCCTTCCACGCGGACCTTCTTCCCCATCCCGAGCGCCCGGACGAGGCGGATGAAGGCGGGCATGCAGATGACGACCGCCGCAAAGGCGATGAGGATCCCCTGGATCATCGCCTCGCCGCCCATCAGGCGCGCCCCCCGGCCCCACCGAGGAGCCGGACGAGGTCCGCGACGAGAAGGTCGAGCTCGGCGCCGCGCGACGCCTTGACGAGGATCGTCTCACCGGGCGTGCCGCGGGAGAGGAGCACGTGGAGCGCGGCGTCCCGGTCCGCGACCTCCACCACGAGCTCCGGGGCCATCCCGGCCTCCCGTGCGGCGGCCGCGATCGGCAGGGCGCCCGGGCCCACGGCGATGAGCAGGTCCGCCGTCCGCGCGGCGTGCCGGCCGGCCTGGGCATGGCCTGCGGCGCTCCCCTCCCCCAGCTCGAGCATCTCCCCGAGGACGGCCACGTGGCGCCCCGGCAGGGTGGCGAGGAGGTCGAGCGCGGCGACCATCGTGTCCGGAGAGGCGTTGTAGCTGTCGTCCAGGACGAGGCGGTCCCCGGCGGGAAGGAGGGTGGTCCGATGGGGCGCCCGAGCGCCGCGCGCGATCCCCGCCACGATCGCATCCGGATCCATCCCCGCCACGAGCGCGGCGGCCGCCGCGGCAAGGGCGTTGTGCACCGAGTGGCGGCCGAGCGCGGGCGTTTGCGCAACTCTCGCCACCCCGGGGAGGAGAAGGCGGAAGCGCATCCCCCCGGCGCCCATCGGCTCCACCGCCTCCGCCCGCACATCGGCGTCCGGCGAGAAGCCGTAGCGGAGGGTCGCCACGCCGGCGGGCGGGCTCCAGCGCGTCACGCGCTCGTCGTCCGCGTTGAGGATCGCGGTCCCGCCCGGGGCGAGCGAATCGATGAGCTCCCGCTTGCCGCGCTCGATCGCGTCCAGCGAGCCGGCGCGCGAGAGGTGGACACCACGGACCGCGGTGACGATCCCCACGTGGGGGCGGGCGATCCGGGCCAGGAGCGCGATCTCCCCCTCCCGGTAGAGACCCATCTCGAGGACGAGCGCCTCGTCCTCCGGCGTGGCGCGGAGGAGGGTGAGCGGGAGGCCGATCTCGTTGTTCTCGTTCCCTTCGCTCCGGCGCACGCGGCGGCTGACGGAGAGGACCTCGGCCACCTGCTCCTTCGTGGAGGTCTTCCCGTAGGAGCCGGTGATCCCCACGACGAACGGATCGAGCCGCGCACGCCAGGCCGCGGCGGTCTCGATCAGGGCACGCGCAGGGTCATCGACCGCGACGATCGTCGGCGCACCGCCGGGTCCGTGGAGGGCCTCGAGGGTGGCGTCGTCGGGGAGCTCCCCGACGACGAGCGCGGACGCTCCGGCCGCAGCCGCCGCTCCGAGGAAACGATGCCCATCCGTCCGCTCCCCCCGGAGCGCGAAGAAGATCTCGCCGCCCTGGATCCGGCGGGAGTCGACGGCGCCCCCGTGGATCGGCCGCTCCCCGGAGCGGATGAGGCGGCCACCACAGGCTGCCGCAAGGGACGCCGGGGTGAAGGACGCGCCGGTCACGGCGGAAGAGGGGTGCGTCCGGTCGATCGCCATCGGGTCGGATTGTCGCACGGCGCCCATCTCAGGGACGGCCCTCCGGGGCCGGCGAGGCCGGGGCCCCTGCGTCGCCCCCCGCGGCTCCCCGGTCGCGCCCGCGTTCCCGGCCACGGTCACGACCGTCGTCCCGGCTGCGCCGGCTCGCCGTCTCCGCGCCGCTCCCTTCGCTCTCCCTGGCGTCGATCTCCGTGAGGACACCCTCCCCGTTCTCCGCGACCTCGCCGCTCTCGAGCGCACCCGCGGGCAGATAGCGGTTCCAGAACGCGATCCGGGGGTCCAGGCCGCGCGCGAGCTCGGCCCGGTGGTTGAGATAGCGGTTCGGCGTGAGCTCCCGATCGGCCTCGCTGAGCGGCTCGGGGAAGCCCGCTCCGGGGATCTCCGAGCGGGGGATCGCGAGGACATCGATGACGCCCAGCGCGACGCGCCGGAAGAGCTCGTAGGAGGTCATCGCGATCTCGATCTGGCCCTGCTCGGGGCTGAAGGCACGGGCCTCCTCGATGCGCAGCGCGACGACCGCCTCGGGCGTATCTCCGCCGACATAGCCGACGAAGCTGAAGTTGAAGACGTCCTTGCTGTAGTGACCCTTGGCCTGGCGCCAGATCTGCGCCGTGCCGGTCTTGCCACCCACGAGATAGCCGGGGATGAGCGATCCCTCCGCGTACCACGGGACCGCCCCGGTGACATGATCGAGCATCGCGCGGAGCTGCCCCGCGACCCCCGCCGGGAGGGCGCGCGCGGGGGCAGGTCGCTCCGATGCCGTCTCGCCCACGGCCGTCACGAGGTGGGGCTCGACGCGCATCCCCCCGTTCACCATCGGGGCGAAGGCGGCCGCGAGCTGGACCTGGGTGACGAGGACGCTCTGGCCGAAGCTCCGGTTCGCAAGGTCGATCTCGGCCCATGGTCGCTTCGCGGGATCGGCGGCGATGCCGGCCGATTCCCCGCTGAGGCCGATCCCGGTCGTCCGGCCGATGCCGAGGCGGTCCCACATCGCGTGGAGGGTCTCCGCCGCCCGCTCGGTCGTCCGGCCGAGCCTGGCCGCCACGCGCGCCGTCCCCACGTTGCGGGAGTAGGCGATGACGTCGCGGAAGGGGATCCGGCCCATCCCCTCGTGGTCCGCGTTGCGCACCGTGTAGGGGTCGAACTCGAGCTTCGGTGCGTCGTAGATCGGGGTCCCGGGCCTGATCCGCCGGCTCTCCAGCGCCGCAGCGGCGGTGAGCATCTTCATCACGGACCCGGGCTCGTAGACGAGGCCGGCGATGGGGTCGATGAAGAGGCTGGGATCGCGTGACCATGCGGCCGCATAGTCGTTCGCGTCGTAGCCCGGGACCGTCGCCCAGGCGAGGACCGCCCCGCTCTCGGGGTCGAGGATCACCCCGCTCACCCGCTTCGCCTTGTCCGCCACCCAGGCGGTGTAGAGCTCCTTCTCCAGGCGCAGCTGGAGGGCGGCATCGATCGTCAGCGTCAGGTCGGCGCCTGCCGCGCCTGCCTCGATCACCCGGGCGGAGCTGCCGAGCGGACGGCCGAACGGGTCGCGGCTCGCCTCCACGATCGTGGGAGAGCCGGCGAGCGTCGCATCCCACGACTGCTCGACCCCGTAGCTCCCCTTCCCCTCGGACGAGACGAAGCCGAGGAGGCGGCTGGCAAGCGTCGTTCCAGGCTCGCCGCCGCTCAGGGGGTAGACCCGGAAGGGCTGGGGCTCGAGGCCGATCCCGGCGCCGTCGATCCGGCCCTCCTCGATCGCCGCCCGGATCGCCTGGCTCGCCTCCTCGTCGATCGCCCGGTCGACGAGGACGTACTCGCCACCGGCCACGAGGTCCTCCTCGAGGGCGAGCGCCGCGGACGGGGAGAGCTCGAGGATCGTCCCGAGCGTCCGCGCAGCCTCCGCGCGCTCCTCCTCGGGGATCAGCTTGGGGTAGGCGACGAGCCGGTCACGGTAGGCGGTGATCGCGAGGATCGCCCCGTTGCGGTCCCGGATGCTGCCGCGGATCGCGGGGATCTCCACGGGGCGGGCGAGCTGGCTGACCGCGGCCGCGCGCAGCTCGGGCCCTCGGACGACCTGCCAGTAGGCGAGCCGGACGCCAAGGATGACCGCGACCACGGCAAGCACGACGAAGAAGATGCGCAGCCGGATCTCGGTCCCCCGGGCGTGGTCCATCCCGCGCTAGGGGACCCGGACGCGAACGCCCTGCGGGACGCGGCCCAGGCCGCCGTCCAGGGCACGGCCGACGACGACCGCCTCCGAGGCGCGCTGGGCGACGAGGCCGGCCTGCGAGCGGAGGGTGCGCTCGAGGGTCTGGCGCTCCATGAGGAGCGTGTCGATCTCGTAGCGGACACCGGCGGTGGCGAGCTGCTGGGTGAGGTAGACGAGGCCGATCAGGGTCGCGGCGACGATCGCCGCGATGATCGAGAGGGAGCGTCGCGGACGGGGAACGGCCGCGACGATCCCGGCCGGCCGGGCGGTGCTTCGGCGCGCGGGACCGATCGCGACCGGGCGCCGGGCGACGGTCGTGGACCGCGAGACGGTCCGGCCCCGCTCCCGGGCAGCGGGCCGGGCGGCCGGGCGGCGGCGGACCGGCGCGCGCTCCGGGATGCCGCGCTCGAGTACGCCGGCACCCAGACCGAGCGCGAGCGCGATCCGGGCGCGGGGAGTGAGAGCGGAGCCGGGAAGGACGGCGCGCTGGACGGCCATCAGCGGCCTCCCCCGGTCCCCTCGGGGGCGCCCGGCTCGGCCGTACCGTTCGGGGATCCCTGGCCGGACCAGCCGGCGCCGCGCGTCCAGCCGGTCGGCCCCTCGAGGTCGATCGTCACATCCGGCAGGTGGCGCTCGCGGAGATCCCGGCCGCGCCGGCCGTAGGAGCGGCGACGCGTGGCCGCGTGGCGCCCGCTCATGCCGCGAGCCGCTCGGCGCAGCGGAGCCGGGCGCTCCGGGCGCGGGGGTTGCGGGCGACCTCGGCATCGCTCGGCAGGAGCGGCTGATGGCCGACCGGCCGGAGCCGCGGAGCGAGGCCGCAGCTGCAGACCGGGAAGGAGGGCGGGCAGATGCAGCCACGCCGCTCCGCCGCCACGAAGCGCTTCACGATCCGGTCCTCGAGGGAGTGGTAGGCGATGACGACGAGCCGTCCGCCCGGGCGCAGGAGGAGGAGCGCGTCCTCGAGCGCCTCGGCAAGGACCTCGAGCTCGCGATTGACGGCGATCCGGAGCGCCTGGAAGACACGTGTCGCGGGATGGATCCGGCTCCGTCCGCCGCGCGGCGCCGGGACGGCACGCTCCACGACGGCGGCCAGCTGGGCGCCCGTCGCGATCGGGGTGCGCTCACGCTCCGCGACGATCGCACGGGCGATCCGGCGCGCATGGGGCTCCTCCCCGAGACGCCGGAAGAGGTCGGTCAGCTCGTCCACGGACGAGCGGGCGATGAGCTCGGAGGCGGGGATCCCGGTGCCGGGGTCGAAGCGCATGTCGAGCGGGCCCGCCGCACGGAAGCTGAAGCCACGGCCCTCCTCGGCGAGCTGGAAGGAGCTCAGCCCGAGGTCCATGAGGATGCCGTCCACGGCCGGGAAGCCGGCCTCGCGGGCGACGCTGCCGATCGCGGCGAAGTTCGTCTGCCGGACGACCAGCCGGTCGCCGAAGCGCGCGAGGCGCGCCTGCGTCCGCTCGACCGCGGCCGGGTCGGCATCGAGGCCGAGGACCCGTCCATCGGGAGCGTTCGCCTCCAGGATCCGGAGGGTGTGCCCTCCGCCGCCGAGCGTCGCGTCGATCTGGAAGCTGCCGGGTACGGGCGAGAGAAGATCGATGACCTCCTCGACCATGACCGGCAGGTGCCCTTCTTCCATCTCCTTGACCGCGTGCGGCGGACCCCCCGGATCCCGGAGGCTGATGTGGTTGCGCCGGCTTCCCATCCGGCGCTAGATGCCCAGTCCCTGGAGGTGCTCGGCGAGCAGCTCCGGGTCATCCATCCGGGCGCTGTAGGTGGCCCAGCGATCGGGCGCCCAGAGCTCCAGGTGGTCCCGCGAGCCGACCACGACGACCTCCTCCCCCAGGCCGGCGAACTCCCGCAGGACCGCCGGCACGACGAGCCGACCCTGGCGGTCGATCTCGATCTCGAAGGCCGTCCCGAAGATGTGCCGCTGGAAGACGCGAGCGCCGGCGTCGGCGATCGGCAGCGCGCCGACCTTCGTCGCGAGGGCATCCCAGGCAGCGCGTGGGTGGAGGGCGAGACAGCCGTCGATCCACTTGGAGACGAAGGCCCCACCCGCGAGCTCCGCACGGAAGCGGACAGGGACGGCGACCCGCCCCTTGTCATCGACCGCGTGCCGGTACTCGCCGGTGAACACGAGCGCTCGTCTCCCTCCGATCGGACCTGTCGCGCCGCCGCTCCGTGGGACCGGGTCCCCTCCCCCCACCGGCCGCGTTGGGCCTTGCCGGCGAGGTTCTGTTCCCCTTTTCTCCCCACTTCGCGCCACTTTGCGCCACTGGGGGGCAGTCTAGCGCCTTTTTTCACCCCGTCAAGCGCCGTTCGCGGAGGCCCTCGCGGGGTCCGGCCGTGGGCGGGGAAGCACGCCGCCACCGGGCGGGGGTCGTGATCCGGGGGCCTCCCGGTCCGGAGGGGTGGGGGGCGGGGTACCGTCGGGTCATGGAGGGGGTGGCCGGAGCGGGGCATCCTGCGCCTCCCGACGGCCTCTGCCGCCGGCCACGACCCGATCCGCACGGAGGATCCGATGGCCCTCGCCCGACCGCGCCGCCCGGCCGCCCCAGGCGCCCTCCCGGCGCGCCCGGCCGACGTCGTGCCCGTGCGTCCCTGGCTACCGGTGGCTGCGGCCCTCCCCGACCGCGCGGGCCCGATCCGGCGCTGCACCTTCCGGCGCCTGGACCCGGTGGGGTCGGGAACGGGGGATGCCGCGTACGCGGTGAGCTGTCTCTACCCGTCCATGGAGGAGCCGACCGCGCTCGGCGACCTCGCGAGCGCGCGCGCCTGGTGCGGCGCCTGCAGCGCGACGGGGATCTTCCGCCCGGACGAGGACTGACGGGGGCCGCGTCCGCGGCGGCAGGGGCGGCGGAGAGCCGGGCATGCCGCGGCGGTCGCCGGGCGGGCCGGGGAAGAGAAGCGGCGAGATGGCCTGTAAGCCGAGTTCTGTCCCCGAGGGGGACGGTCATCCATCTGGGATCCGGGTCACCCCGGACCTCGAGCGGCCGACCCGAGAGCAGGGCGACGCACCCTCGCGACGGCACCGAGGTGCCGCCGCACGCCCTCCTATTTGGCCTTGCACCGGGTAGAGCTTGCCCGTTTCACCCGTCCGGCCGCCTTGCGGCGACCGGTCGGCTCGTCTCTGTGGCGCTGGTCCTCGCCTCACGGCGGACGGGTGTTACCCGCTACCCTGCGTCGCGGAGCTCGGACTTTCCTCGTGCCGTGGGCCGGGTCACCCCGGCACGGCGCGCGACCGTCCGGCCATCTCGCCGCGACCAGCGTACACCGCGGCGCCCGCCGGGCCCCGGGGAGGCGATCCGGGTCAGGCGGGGTCGGCGATCCCGCTCCGCTCCCGGACGACCCGCTCGAGGCGCGCGGCCCCCTCCGGATCGTCCAGGGCGAGGTTCGCGAGCGCGTCCGCGGCGTGGTTCCTGGCCCGCGGCTCGTGGGCGGCCCGCCAGCGCCGGAAGCCGCGGAGGTGCTCGGTGGCCTCCGCGAAGAGGCCCTGGAGCTTCGCGTCCTTCACCCGCCAGCGGCCGTTCAGCTGGTTGACGATGAGGAGCGAATCGAGGCGCAGGTCGACCTCCCGGGCGCCGATCCGGTGCGCCTCGCGGAGGGCGAGGACGAGGCCCGCGTACTCCGCGACGTTGTTCGTGCGCACGCCGAGACCGCGGGAGACCACGGCGATCGGGGGTGCATCCGGGGCCTCGTGGCCGGGGAGCGAGGCGTCCACGAGGACGGCTCCGGCGGATGCGGGGCCGGGGTTCCCGCGGCACGCGCCATCCGTCCGGATGAGGAGCTTCTCGAAGGTCCGGGCGCCGGAGCCGGCCGGGGCGGGTTCGCTCAGGAGCCGCGTCCCACGATCGCGCCGGAGACTTCCAGGATGGCGCGCGTGATGTCGATCCCGCGCGGGCAGGCGTCCACGCAGTTGAAGGTGGTCCGGCAGCGCCAGACACCATCCGCGTCCGCGAGGATCTCCAGCCGCTCCTCCGTCCCCGTGTCCCGGGTATCGAAGATGAAGCGATGCGCGTTCACGATCGCCGCCGGCCCCACGTACGAGGGCTGCGCCCAGAAGCTGGGGCAGGAGGTCGTGCAGGCGGCGCACAGGATGCACTTCGTCGTGTCGTCGTAGCGCTCCCGGTCATGCGGCGACTGGAGCCGCTCACGGACCGGTGGGCGGCCGTCGTCGATCTGGAACGGGAGGACGGAGCGGTACTTCTCGAAGAAGCCCTCCATGTCCACCACGAGGTCCTTGATGACCGGCAGCCCGGGGAGCGGGGCGACGCTGATCTTCCGGCCGAGCTGATCGACGCGGATCTTGCACGCGAGGCGGTTCCGGCCGTTGATGAGGAGGGCATCCGAGCCGCACACCCCGTGGGCGCACGAGCGCCGGAAGGTGAGCGTCCCGTCCTGCTCCCACTTCACCTTGTGCAGGAGGTCGAGGGCACGGTCCATCGGACCGGCCTCCACCGTGTAGGTGCGCCACTCGGGCTTCTGGTCTCGCTCGGGGTCGTAGCGCAGGATGCGCAGCTGGACCTGCATCTCGCTCCTGTGGCTCAGTAGACGCGCGGCTTCGGCTGGAAGGTCGTGATCGTGACCGGCTTGTAGCGGATCTCGGGCTCCCCGTCACGACGATAGACGAGCGAGTGCTTCAGCCACTCGGCGTCATCACGCTCCGGGTAGTCCTCCCGCGAGTGAGCCCCGCGGCTCTCCTTCCGGTCGAGGGCGGCGGCGGCCATCGCCTCCGCGCAGTCGAGGAGGTAGCCCAGCTCCCGGGCCTCGAGGAGGTCCGTGTTGAAGACCTTCCCCTTGTCCTGGACGCGGACCCGGGTGTAGCGGTCCTTCAGCTCCTTCACCTTGGCGACCGCGCCGGTGAGGAGCTCCTCGGTCCGGAAGACGCCGACGTTGTCCATCATCACCGTGGCCAGCTCCTCGCGGATCGTGGCGGCACCCTCGCCGTCCGACCGGCCCCGGAGCGCCTCGAGCTCCGCCCGGACCGATTCCGCGGCATCGCCGCGCATCGCCGGGAGCCCCTGGCCCTTGATGTCCGCGGCCATGGAGCGGCCGGCCCGCTTGCCGAAGACGAGGAGGTCGATGAGCGAGTTCGTGCCCAGCCGGTTCGCACCGTGGACGCTCACGCAGGCGACCTCGCCGGCGGCATAGAGCCCGGGCATCACCGTGTTCCGCTCGTCCAGGATGACGCGCGCCTCCACGTCCGTGGGGACGCCGCCCATCGCGTAGTGCGCGGTGGGCTGGATCGGCACGGGCTGGGTGATCGGCTCGATCCCCTGGTAGACGCGGGCGAAGTCGGTGATGTCCGGCAGCTTCGCGTCGATGATCTCCTTGCCGAGGTGGGTGAGGTCGAGGTGGACGTAGTCCTTGCCGTCGATCCCCCGGCCGTCCCGGATCTCGAGGTAGATCGCCCGGCTGACCATGTCCCGCGGGGCGAGCTCCATCAGGGTGGGCGCGTAGCGCTCCATGAAGCGCTGCCCGTCCTTGTTCCGGAGGTAGCCACCCTCGCCGCGGGCGGCCTCCGAGAGGAGGATCCCGAGCCCGACGATCCCGGTGGGGTGGAACTGGTAGAACTCCATGTCCTCGAGCGGCACGCCGTGCCGGTAGGCGAGCGCGACACCGTCCCCGGTGAGCGTGTGGGCGTTCGAGGTGATCCGGAACATCCGTCCCGTGCCACCGGTCGCGAGCATGACCGCCGCGGAGCGGAAGAGATGGATCTCCCCGTCCGCGATCCGGTAGGCGACGACGCCGCCGACGCGGCCCTCGTCCACGACGAGGTCGACGACGTGGTACTCGTCGAAGAAGCGGACGCCCGCCTTGATGCACTGCTGGTAGAGCGTCTGGAGGATCATGTGGCCGGTCCGGTCCGCCGCGAAGCAGGACCGGCGGACGGGGCCCTCGCCGAAGTTCCGGGTGTGGCCACCGAAGCGCCGCTGGTCGATCTTCCCGTCCGGCGTCCGGTTGAACGGGAGCCCCATGTGCTCCAGCTCGATCACCCGGTCGATCGCCTCCCGGGCGAGGATCTCGGCACCGTCCTGGTCGGTGAGGTAGTCACCACCCTTCACGGTGTCGAACATGTGCCACTCCCAGTGGTCCTCCTCCTGGTTCCCCAGGGCGGCGCAGATGCCGCCCTGCGCGGCACCGGTATGGGAGCGGGTGGGGTAGAGCTTCGTGAGGACGGCGGCGTTCACGCCGGCACGGGCGAGCTCAAGGGCGGCGAAGAGGCCGGCCCCGCCGGCGCCGACGATGAGCGCCTCGAACTCGTGGGTGGGGATGCGCGGGGAGAGGACGATCTCGGGACTCACCTGGCTGCCGCGACCTCCATGCCCGGAAGGGTGAAGACGACCGCGCTCCCGAGCACGAAGAGGATGATCGTCAGGATGTAGAGCCCGGAGAGGACGAGCATCCGCGCGCGCGGCCGGGTGACGATGTCCGAGAGGACCGTCCGCATCCCGAGCGCCGAGTGCAGGAGGACCATCATCAGCATCAGCCAGTCGAAGGAGCGCCAGACGAGGCTGCTCCAGCGGTTCTCGCGGATCCACTCCGCGGTCTGCTCGGAGGGGTCGAAGACGAAGTGGGTGATGCTGAAGTGGGAGAGCGCGAGGACGAAGAGGGCGACCGCGCTGAGGCGCGTGAGGTACCAGACGAGCGTCTCGCCGCGGCCCCCGGAGGGCTTGGCGCGGGCGCGGGTGATCGGGTTGTAGGCCATCTCAGCGCACCCCCGGGATGACGAGGCCGGCGACAGCGGGGATCAGCCCCTGCCAGATCGGCTTCAGGATGATCAGCGCCCCGGGCACCCCCAGCCCGAAGAAGAGGATCCAGCTCAGCCACCAGAGCTGGCGGTGCCAGCGGGTGAGCGAGGGCCACAGGTCGATGAGGAGGATGCGCATCCCGTTCAGCGCGTGGTAGAGGAGCGCCGCGCCGAGGAGGGTCTCCATGACGCGGCCCGCCGGGCTGGCGTAGAAGGCGAGGATCTCGTCATAGGCCTCGGCGTTCGCACCGACGAGCCAGATGTCGAGGACGTGGAGGACGATGAAGAGCCAGACGCCGATACCGCTGAGGCGGTGGAGGACGTAGGCCCAGGAGCCCGCCCCGCCACGGTAGGTGAAGGCGAGGCCGAGGTACCGACTCATGCACGCTCCCTGGAGATCGCAGCGCTCGTTCGTTCGCTCGTCCGACCATCCGCTGGGGGAACCGCGGGGCGGCCGGCGAACCCTTCCGAGCCGTCATCCTACCCGACCGACGGGGGAGGCGCTGCGCTATCCTGACGCTCCACCCCTCCCCCGAACGAGCCCCGGAGGCCCCCCGATCCCGTGAAGCTGCAGGAGTACCACGCCAAGACGCTGCTCGCCCGGGCCGGCTTGCCGGTCCCGGAATGGGCGGTCGCCTCCAGCCCCGGTGAGGCCCGCCTCCAGGCGGAAACGTTCCTCGCCCGCGGTGCGGGGAAGGTCGTCATCAAGGCCCAGGTCCTCGTGGGCGGGCGCGGCAAGGCGGGCGGCGTGAAGCTCGCCGCCTCGGGCGCGGAGGCGGAGCGGGTCGCCGGCGCGATCCTCGGCATGGACATCAAGGGGATCGTCGTCCGCCGTGTCCTCGTCGCCCCGGCGGCGGAGATCGAGCGCGAGATCTACCTCGCCGCGGTCCTCGACCGCACGGAGCGGAAGATCCTCCTCATGGGCTCCGCGGAGGGCGGCGTCGAGATCGAGACGCTCGCCGAGGAGCGCCCGGACGCGATCGTCCGGATCCACGCCCACCCCCACCTCGGGCTGCTCGACTGGCAGGCGCGGAAGCTCGCCTTCGCCCTTGGGCTCGGCGATCACCTGAAGGCCGCCGTCGCGATCGCCCAGGGACTCCAGCGCGTGATGGTGGAGAACGACGCGGACCTCGTGGAGGTGAACCCGCTCGCGCTCGTGCGCGAGACCGGGCCGGACGGGACCCCCGTCCTCACCCTCCAGTGCCTGGACGCGAAGGTCACGATCGACGACTCCGCCCTCTCCCGCCACCCGGGGCTGGAGGCGATGCGGGACCTGGACGAGGAGGACCCGATCGACATCGAGGCGCGCCGCCTCGGCCTCTCGTTCATCCGCCTCGAAGGCTCGATCGGCTGCATGGTGAACGGCGCCGGCCTCGCGATGACGACGATGGACCTCGTGAAGCGGGCCGGTGGCTCGCCCGCGAACTTCCTCGACATCGGCGGAGGAGCGCGATCGGAGAAGGTCGCGAACGCGATGCGCCTGATCCTCGCGGAGCCGTCCGTGAAGGCGATCCTCGTGAACATCTTCGGCGGCATCGCCCGCGGGGACGAGGTCGCCCGCGGCCTCGTGGAGGCACGCTCGCAGCAGACCCGGGATGTCCCGATGGTCGTGCGCATCGTGGGCACGAACGCCGATCTCGCCGCCGGGATCCTCGCCGATGCCGGCGGGGGGATCCGGACCGCCCAGTCCCTGGATGAGGCCGTCGAGATGGCGGTCGCGATCGCGCGCAGCGCGGAGGCCTAGACGATGAGCATCCTCGTCGATCGTTCCACCCGGCTCGTCGTCCAGGGGATCACCGGGCGCGAGGGCGCCTTCCATGCAGGGCAGATGCAGGCGTACGGCACGAACGTCGTCGCCGGCGTGACGCCCGGCAAGGGCGGCCAGAGCGCCCTGGACGGGAGCGTCCCCGTCTTCGACACGTGCGCGGACGCGGTCCGCGAGACCGGCGCGAACACGAGCGTCATCTACGTTCCGCCGGCCGGCGCGCCGGACGCGATCCTCGAGGCGGTCGGCGCCGGGATCCGGACCGTCTTCTGCATCACCGAGCACATCCCCGCGCTGGAGATGATGAAGGTCGTCGCCGAGGTGGACCGCCTGGGCGCCCGGCTCGTGGGCCCGAACTGCCCCGGCGCCACCTCGCCCGGCAAGGCGAAGGTGGGGATCATCCCCGGCTCGATCCACCTCCCCGGCCGGGTCGGCCTCGTCAGCCGCTCCGGGACCCTCACCTACGAGGTCGTCCAGGCGATGACGGACGCGGGGATCGGCCAGTCCACGTGCGTCGGGATCGGCGGGGACCCGATCGCGGGCAGCTCCTTCATCGACATCCTCTCCCTCTTCCGGGACGACCCGGAGACGGAGGCGATCGTCCTCATGGGCGAGATCGGCGGCGATGCGGAGGAGCGGGCGGCCGCCTGGAAGCAGGAGCACCTCCCGAAGACCCCGATGGTCGCCTTCATCGCGGGGCGGACGGCACCCCCCGGGCGCCGGATGGGCCACGCCGGCGCGATCATCAGCGGCTCCGGCGGCACCGCGCAGAGCAAGATCGCGGCGCTGGAGGCTGCGGGGATCCGCGTGGCCGATTCGCCGACCCAGATCCCGGCGCTCCTGCGCGAGGCGGGGGTCCGGCCCTCCTGATCCGTGGAGGGCGCGCTCAGCCCTCCTGCGCCGGGTAGCCGAGCGCGGCCCAGGCCGGGCCGCCCGGCGCTTCGATCAGCTCCACCATGACGCCGCGCCCGGTGCGCGGATGGAGGAAGGCGACCGGCCCCTCCGCACCCCGCCGCGGAGCGCGGTCGATCAGCTCCGCCCCGCGGGCGGCGAGGTCGTCCAGGGTGGCGGCGAGGTCCGGGACCTCGAGGCAGACGTGGTGGAAGCCCTCACCCTTCGTGGCCAGGAAGCGCGCGACGCCGGTCGACTCGTCCGTGGGCGCCACGAGCTCGATCTTCGATTCACCGACCGGCAGGAAGGCGATCGTCACGCCATCCGAGGCGATCGGGAGGACGAGCTCCACCGGGAGGCCGAGGAGGTCGCGCCAGACCCCGAGCGCCTCCTCGATGTCACGGACGATCACCGCCACGTGGTGGATCCGTCCGAGAGCGCGCAGCTCCGCGGGCAGGGTGCTCGGGACGAACGACATCTCCCCTCCTCCGGGCGCCGGGCGCCCTAGATCGTGACGAGCTCGTGGTGCTCACCCCACGCGGCGCGCAGGAGGTCGCTGATCTCCCCGAGCGTCGCGTGGGCCTTGGCCGCCTCGATCATCGGCGGGACGAGGTTGTCGGAGCCACGGGCGGCCGCGTCGAGGCGGGCCATGGCGGTGGCCCAGGCCTCCGGGTCGCGCTCGGCGCGCAGCCGCGCGACCCGTGCCGCCTGCTCACGCTCCGCCGCCGGATCGATCCGCTGGAGCGGGGGCGTCACGCTCTCCCCGTCCTGGAAGCGGTTCACGCCCACGACGACCTGCTCACCCGATTCGATCGCCTGCTGGACGCGCCACGCCGATTCCTGGATCTCCCGCGCCTGGTACCCGGCCTCGATCGCGGCGATCGCGCCGCCCATGGCATCGATCCGCTCGAGGTAGGCGCCGGCGGCGGCCTCCAGCTCGTCCGTCAGCGATTCCACGAGGTAGCTCCCGGCGAGCGGGTCCGGGGTCTCCGTCACCCCCGCCTCGAAGGCGATGATCTGCTGGGTGCGGAGGGCGAGCCGGGCCGATTCCGCGGTGGGGAGGGCGAGCGCCTCGTCCCGGGCGTTCGTGTGCAGGCTCTGCGTGCCGCCGAGGACCGCCGCGAGCGCCTGGAGCGTGGTCCGGACGACGTTGTTGTCCACGGACTGGGCAGTGAGGCTGGAGCCGGCGGTCTGGACGTGGAAGCGGCACATCATCGAGCGGGGGTTCGTGGCCCCGAAGCGGTCGCGCATGATCCGGGCCCACATCCGCCGCGCGGCACGGAACTTCGCGACCTCCTCGAAGAGCTCGCTCCAGGAAGCGAAGAAGAAGGAGAGCCGCCCGGCGAAGCGATCGACGTCCAGGCCGCGGGCGCGCGCCGCCTCCACGTAGGCGATCGCGTCCGCGAGGGTGAAGGCGAGCTCCTGGGCGGCGGTCGCCCCGGCCTCCCGCATGTGGTAGCCGCTGATCGAGATCGTGTTCCAGCGGGGGAGCTCCCGGGCGCAGAACTCGAAGATGTCCGTGACGAGGCGCATCGACGGGCCGGCCGGGTAGATCCACGTCCCGCGCGCGATGTACTCCTTGAGGATGTCGTTCTGGACCGTCCCGGAGAGCCGGTCGCGCGGCACCCCCTGGCGGTCGGCGACCGCGACGTAGAAGGCGAGCAGGATCGCCGCGGTCGCGTTGATCGTCATCGAGGTGCTCACCTCGCCGAGCGGGATCCCGGCGAAGAGCCGCTCCATCTCCTCGACCGAGGGGATCGGCACTCCGACCCGACCGACCTCCCCGGCCGCGAACGGGGCATCCGGGTCGTAGCCCATCTGGGTCGGCAGGTCGAAGGCGACGGAGAGCCCGGTCTGGCCCTGGGTGAGGAGGTAGCGGAAGCGCTCGTTCGTCTCGGCCGCGCTGGAGAAGCCCGCGTACTGGCGCATCGTCCAGAGCCGGCTCCGGTACATCGCCGGATGGACGCCCCGCGTGAAGGGCGCCTCGCCCGGACGGCCGAGATCCCGCTCCTCGTCCAGGCCGGCGAGGTCGGCGGGGGTGTAGAGGTCCGCCACCTCGATGCCGGAGGTCGTGACGAAGCGCTCGCGCCGCTCCGCGCCCTCGGCGAGCGCCTCCGCCCGCGTCGTGGCGCGCCACCGATCGCGCCCGGGGTCCGTGCTGCGGGTCATGCGGCCACCTCCGGTCCTGCTCTCCGTCACTCGATGACGAGGAGCTCGTCCCCGAGCTCCACCGGCCGCCCGATCACGGCGGAGATCGTCCCGATCGTCCCCGCGCGCGGCGCCCGGATCTCGTTCTCCATCTTCATCGCCTCGATCGCGAGGAGCCGCTGCCCGGCCTCCACGACCTCGCCGGCCTCCACCCAGAGCCGGACGACGCGGCCGGGGATCTGCGCCTTCAGGACCGCGCGGCCGGTGGGGCCGGAGGCGGCCGCGCCGCGCGACGCCCGCTCACGGAGGGCGGCCCGGGCGGCGGGCTCGGCATCCACGACGAGGACCCAGCCGTCCACCGTCACCTCGTAGCGGCGGCGGCCCTCGGCGCGCTCGCGGGGGGTGGGATGGGCCGCGCGGACCTCCGGCTCGCGGTGGGCCGCACCGGCGAGCGCCGCCGGGTCGAGCTCCACGACGAGATCCTCCGGTCCGGAGACGGTGAGGCGGAGCGGCTCGCGCGCGCTCACGGCCAGCGCTCCGTCGCCTCGCGGCGGCCCGCGTGGGCCCAGTCCGGGGATCCGGGCCGGACCCAGCCCGCGCTCCCCTCCCCGCCCGGCCGGGTCGCGGGCGGGGCCGCCGGCAGCTGGGCCGGCGCGGCATCCGGGCCCGCCGCACGCGCCACGATCTCCGCCGCACGGCGGGCGGCCGCCTCGCGCAGCGGCGCCGGATCCCATGCGCGGTCGATCAGGTCCGTCCGCAGGTCCGCATCGATGAAGGCGGGGAGCGTGAGGAGCCAGCGATGGAAGGGGATCGTCGTCTGGACGCCACCGGTCTCGAGCTCGTCCAGGGCGCGCAGGGCGCGGGCGATCGCCGCCGGCCGGTCCGCGGCCACGACGAGGAGCTTCGCCAGGAGCGGGTCGTAGTCACCGCTCACCCGCCAGCCCTCCTCCACACCGGAGTCCATCCGCACCCCGGGGCCGGAGGGCTCCCGCCAGCGGGTGAGGAGACCGGGCATCGGAGCGAAGGAACGCGAGGGGTCCTCCGCGCTGATGCGCAGCTCGAAGGCATGCCGGACGGGGTCCGCCGCCGCGGCCGCAGCGGCGAGCGCGCGGTCGGAGAGCGGGTGGCCGGCGGCGAGCCAGAGCTGCTCGTGGACGAGGTCGAGATCGGCGACGAGCTCCGTCACCCCGTGCTCCACCTGGAGCCGGGCGTTCACCTCGAGGAAGTAGAACTCGCCGCTGCGGCTGAAGAGGAACTCGGCCGTGGCCGCGTTCCGAAGGCCCACCGTCCGGGCCACCTGGACGGCGAGCTCGTGGACGCGCCGCCGCTGGTCCCGGGTGAGCCCGGGGGCCGGCGCCTCCTCCACGAGCTTCTGGTGCCGGCGCTGCGTGGAGCAGTCGCGCTCCCCGAGCGCGACGATCCGGCCGCCCTCCTCGCCGAGGAGCTGGACCTCGATATGCCGGCCACCCTCGACGTAATGCTCCAGGTAGACCGACCCGTCACCGAACGCCTGGACGGCCTCGCGGGCAGCGGTGGCGACGGCGACCGGGAGGTCCGCCGGGTCATCCACGCGGCGCATCCCGCGACCCCCGCCACCCGCCGATGCCTTGACGAGGAGCGGATAGCCGATCCGCTCCGCCTCGCGGACGATCTCGTCCATCCGGCCCGCGTCGTCCGTGGGGAGCGGCTCGAAGGTGCCGGGGACGATCGGCACGCCCTGCGCGTTCGCGGAGCGCCGGGCCGAGAGCTTGTCCCCGAGCGAGCCGAGGGTGAGCGGCGAGGGTCCGATGAAGGCGATGCCGGCGGCTTCCACGGCCGTGGCGAAGGCCGCCTGCTCGGAGAGGAAGCCATACCCGGGGTGGACCGCCTGGGCCCCGGTGGCGAGTGCCGCCTCCACGATCCGGTCCGCGCGCAGGTAGCTCTCCGTCGCCGGAGCCGGTCCGATCCGGACGGCATGGTCGGCGAGCCGGACATGCCGGCTGGCGGCATCCGGGTCGCTGTAGACCGCCACCGTCTCGATCCCCAGCTCGCGGCAGGCGCGGATGACGCGGATCGCGATCTCCCCGCGGTTCGCGATGAGGACGCGCTCGAAGGGCCGGCCCGTGCGCCGATCCGATCCGCTCATCGCGCGTGGTCCCGGGTGTCTTTGCGCACGGACACCACGCGGGCCGGGAAGCGCGTGGACCCCGGCTCCCCTCCCCTCACAGCGGGATGTTCCCGTGCTTGCGGGCGGGGTTCCGGTCCCGCTTCCCTTCCAGCATCGCGAAGGCGGCGATGATCCGGGGGCGCGTCTCGGAGGGGACGATCACGTCATCCACGTAGCCGCGGCCGGCCGCGACGTAGGGGTTCGCGAAGGTGCTTTCGTAGTCGGCGGTCAGGCGGGCGAGCTCCGCCGCGCGGTCCTCGGCCTTCTCCAGCTGGTCCCGGAAGATGATGTTCACCGCGCCCTCCACGCCCATCACCGCGATCCGCGCGGTGGGCCAGGCGAGGTTGATGTCGCCGCGCACGTGCTTGGAGCTCATGACGTCGTAGGCGCCACCGTAGGCCTTGCGGGTGATCACGGTCACCTTGGGGACGGTCGCCTCGCAGTAGGCGTAGAGGAGCTTGGCGCCGTGCCGGATGATCCCGCCGTGCTCCTGGGCGACGCCGGGGAGGAAGCCGGGGACATCCTCGATCGTGAGAAGCGGGACGTTGAACGAGTCGCACATCCGGACGAACCGCGCCGCCTTGTCCGAGGCGTCGATGTCGAGCGCGCCGGCGAGGACGGAAGGCTGCTGCGCGACGACGCCGACGCTCCGTCCGTCAAGCCGCGCGAAGCCGATGATGATGTTCGCCGCCCAGGCCGGCTGGAGCTCGAGGAAGTCGCCGTCGTCCACGATCCGGCGGATGACGTCGTGCATGTCGTAGGGCTTGTTCGGCTCGTCCGGGATGAGGGTGTCCAGCTCCGGGTCGCGCCGGTCCGCCGGGTCCCGGCCGGCGACGCGCGGCGGCTCCGAGAGGTTGTTCTGCGGGAGGTGCGCGAGGATCCGGCGCGCGGTGGCGAGAGCGCTCGCCTCGTCCGGGGCCGCGAGATGGGCGACCCCGCTCACCTGGGTGTGGATGCTCGCGCCACCGAGCTGCTCGCGGTCCACATCCTCGTGGGTGACCGCGCGCACGACGTCCGGGCCGGTGACGAACATGTAGCTCGTCCCCTCGACCATGATCGTCACGTCCGTGATCGCGGGCGAGTAGACCGCGCCGCCCGCGCAGGGGCCCATGATCAATGAGATCTGGGGGATGACGCCCGACGCGAGGGTGTTGCGCAGGAAGATGTCGGCGTAGCCGCCGAGCGAGACGACCCCCTCCTGGATCCGGGCCCCGCCCGAATCGTTGAGGCCGATCACCGGTGCCCCCACCCGCATCGCGAGGTCCATCACCTTGCAGATCTTCTCCGCGTGGGCTTCCGAGAGGGAGCCGCCGAAGACGGTGAAGTCCTGGCTGAAGACGAAGACGAGACGGCCGTCGATGCTGCCGTGGCCCGTGACGACCCCGTCCCCCAGGATCCGCTGGCGATCGAGGCCGAAGTCGGTCGCCCGGTGGGTGACGAAGGCGTCGAGCTCCACGAACGAGCCGGGGTCGAGGAGGAGGTCGAGCCGCTCGCGGGCGGTGAGCTTCCCCTTGGCGTGCTGCTGCTCGATCCGGGCAGCGCCACCGCCGAGCCGCGCCTGCTCCCGCAAGGCAAGGAGGCGGTCGATCTGCTCGCGGTTCGTGGGCACGGGGGACTCCTCCGGAAGGGATCGTCGGTGGTTGCGATGCTACCCCGCCGGGGCCCCGCCCGTGAGCACGGGGGCGCATCCACGGGGGGAGGCGAGCCGGGATGGTGGGACCGCGCCCCGGCTCCGATAGACTGACCGCGCAGGCGGGCCGGATGGCCTCGCCCTCCCCCGGCGGACCGGGGCGCATGACCGGAGGTGCCGGCGTGGCACGGATCATCGCGATCTCCAACCAGAAGGGCGGGGTCGGCAAGACGACCACCGCGATCAGCCTCGCCGGAGCCCTCGCCGAGCTCGGCTTCTCCGTCCTGTGCGTGGATATGGATCCCCAGGCGAACCTGACCGCGGGCCTCGGCGTGGACGCGTCGGCCGTCGGCCGGTCGATCGCCTCCGTCCTCGAGGGAACGGACCAGGCCTTCGCCTCCGTCGTCCTCCCCACCGAGACGCCGGGGATCGACCTCGCCCCGGCCGACCTCGACCTCTCCGCCACCGAGAGCCAGATCATCAGCGCGATCGGCCGGGAGCAGATCCTGCGCGATCTCCTCCGGCCGTGGGTGGATGACCGCTACGACTTCGTTCTCATCGACTGCCCGCCCACGCTCGGCCTCCTCACGATCAACGCCCTTGTGGCGGCGGACGAGGTGCTCATCCCGGTCCAGGCCCAGTTCTTCTCGCTCAAGGGCTTCTCCGGCCTGAACCGGGTGATCGGGCAGATCCGGAAGAGCCTGAACCGGGATCTCCGGATCCTCGGGCTCCTCGTCACCTTCTACGACCCGCGGACGCTCCTGGGGCGCGACATGCTCGCGGAGATCCGGGAGCTCGGCGACCACCACGTCTTCGAGACGCAGATCCGCCAGACGGTGAAGCTCGGCGAGGCGCCGCTCACCGGCCGGCCGATCACCGCGCATGCATCCACATCGGAGGGGGCGCGCGCCTATCGCGCGCTGGCACGGGAGGTGATCGAGCGTGGCCAGGCCTGACTTCCGCCGGCAGGCGGCCATGCGGCTCGCGGGCGAGCCGGAACAGCTCTCGGCCGGGATCATGAGCCTGCTCGGAGAGGAGACCGGGAAGAAGGGTCCCGCGGGCGTGCGCGCGGTCCCCGTGGAGCGGATCGAGCCGAACCCGGACCAGCCCCGACTCACCTTCGATGAAGCGTCGATCGCGGAGCTCTCGGCCTCGATCCGGGAGCACGGTGTCCTCCAGCCGGTCCTCGTCCGTCCCCTCCCCGACGGCCGCTACCAGCTGATCGCGGGCGAGCGGCGCTGGCGCGCATCGAAGCTCGCCGGGCTTGCCGAGATCCCCGCGCTCATCGAGGAGATCGACGACGAGACCGCGCTCGAGATCGCGATCATCGAGAACCTCCAGCGCGAGGACCTCTCCCCGCTCGACGAGGCGATCATGTTCGAGCGGATGACGACCGAGCATGGCTACAGCCTGAGGAAGCTCGCCCAGAAGCTGGGCAAGGACAAGGGCTACATCGAGAACCGGATCCGGCTCGCCGGGGCGCCCGCCGAGATCCGCGAGCTCGTGTCCGTACGCAAAGACACGCTCTCCCACGCGTATGAGCTGATGAAGGTGGCGGACCCCGCGAAGCGGAAGCGCCTCGCACGCCAGGTCGCCAGCGGGGAGCTCAGCCTGGTGAAGCTGCGCGAGCGGATCGAGGGACGCCCGGAGCGGACACCCGCGGAGCCGTCGGAGAGCGCCCCCGCGGCAGCCGCCCCGGAGGCGGCCCCCGTCCCGGCCGTCCCCATGCCCGGGGAGCGTCCCGCCGGCGATCCCCTCAGCCAGGCCAAGTCACGGCTCAGCGAGGCGCTCGAGGAGCTGAGCGGTGTCCTGCGCGCCGAGGACGCGCTGCGGGGAGCCAGCGAGGTCGACCGCCAGAACCTGGCGAAGTACCTGACGATCGCGAAGGTCCGGCTGGAGAACGCGATCGCGGTCGTCCGCGCAGGAGACCCGAAGGACCGCGTCTAGCGGGGCGCCCGGGGGCGGGGCGCGGCGAGCAGGGAACGGGTGGCGGCCCGGTCCCGATCTAGATGTAGACGAGCTCTTCGAACGCGCCCACGAGGTAGGCGATGAGCCGCGCCCGGGCATCCACGGCGCTCCGCCGGAGCCCGGGGACGAGATAGCGGAGCGAGATCGCCGGGAGCATGAGCTCCCCTTCCGCCGAACGGCCGATCGTGGCGGGCGCACCGCCGCCGGCCGTGTAGACGCGGGTGAGCGCGGCATCGTCCAGGTGGGTGGCGTGCTGGAAGTGGCGGATCACGCTGCGCACACCCTGGCGGATGGAGATGTCACGCAGCAGCTCGATCGCCCAGGCGTCGATCTGCTCGTCGGACTGCTCCTCGAGACGACGCTGGTACTCGGCGGGATCGGCGGACAGGCCGGTCGCGGACACGTGCTCCTCCGGGCTCATCGGCGGTGACGGCCCGGAGTATCGCACACGGCGCGCGGCGGGGTGCCGGCCGGAGACCGAACGGATGTTCGTTTGACCTCCGGTCCCCCTCCCCTGGCCGGAATGGAACGACCCCCGGATCGCTCCGGGGGTCGTCGTGCGGACGGGGGTCCGGTCAGCGCCGGCTGAAGGAGCGCCATCCGGTGGAGGTGGCCTGGAGGATCGGATCGGCCGCGAGGGGATCGCCGGAGATCGCCACGACGGTCCAGTAGTAGGTCTGGCCGGAGACCAGCCCCGAGACCGTGACCTGGCTGACCGGCGCCGTGGAGCCGGAGCCCACGATGAGCTGCCAGCTCGTGTCACAGGTGGTGCCGGAGGTCGTGTCCATGCACCAGCGGTAGCCGGTGGCGGCACGGCTGTCGTTCCAGTCAAGGAGGATCGAGGTGGAGGTCGTGCGGGCGCCGTTCGACGGGCTCCGCAGGGTGAAGGCCCCGGGGCGGATCCGGAGGCTGAGCGGGAGGTCAGCGGTGGCATTCCCTGCCTCCCGGACCCTGAGGGTGACCGGGAAGAGCCCCGCCACGGTGGGCGTGCCGGAGATCCGGCCGCTCGACGCGGTGAGCGTGAGGCCGGCAGGGAGCGATCCGCTCGCCACCGACCAGGTGTACGGGCTCGTCCCGCCCACGACCGAGGGGGTGTAGGTGTACGAGACCCGGATCGTTCCCTCGGGCACCGTCCCGGCGTTCGCGGAGAACGGGACGATGACGAGGATCGAGAGCTGCTTCGTGGTCTTCACGCTGTTCGCGTCCTCGACCCGGACGGTGAAGGTCTTCACCCCACCGGTCCCGGCCGTGGTCCCGGAGATCTCTCCTGCGGACGAAAGGCTGAGGCCGGAGGGAAGGGCCCCCTGCCCATCCACGAGCGTCCACGTGTAGGGGCCGGTCCCCGAGGAGGCGGTCAGGGTCGCGCTGTAGGCGTTCCCCTTCGTCGCGTCCGGGAGGGTCGCAGTGTCGATGGCGGGCGCCGTGACGACGCTGAAGGAGATCGTGGCGTCGCTCGTCCGGGAGGCGGCATCCGTGGCACGGACGACGAGGTCCCCGGTCCCGGCGCTCGTGGGCTGGCCGGAGAGGACGCCCGCGCCGGAGAGGCTGAGCCCGGCCGGAAGGCCGGAGACGACCGTCCAGGTGATCGGCGCGCGGCCGCCGGAGCTTGCGAGCTGCTCGGAGTAGTCGCGGCCCACGACGCCGCGCGGCAGCGTGGCGGTGGTGACCGAGAGCGGGGCGACGATCGGGAGGGTCAGGGTGGCCGTGCCGACGGCGCCGTTCGCGTCCGTGGCCGACCAGGTGATCTGCACGTCCCCGGCGGTGGTCGGCGTGCCGCCGAGCGCGCCGGTGGCTGCCGTCAGCGTGATGCCGTCCGGGAGGGTCCCGGTCTTCACCGCAAAGGTGTAAGGGCCGGTGCCGCCGCTCGCGACGAGCGTCGCGCTGTAGGCGGTCCCGGTGACTCCCTCGGGGAGGCCGGCGGTCGTGATCGTGGGCGCGGCAAGCACCTCGATCGTGAGGTCCGCGGTCCCCGCGCGGCCGGGGTTCGAGTCATCCGTGGCCCGGACGGTGAACGAGGCGATCCCGCTCCCGCTCGGGGTGCCGGAGATCGTCCCGGTCGCGGCGTCCAGGGTGAGACCGGTGGGGAGGCTGCCGGCAGAGATGTCCCACGTGTAGGTCCCCGTGCCGCCGGTAGCGGCGAGCGCCTGCGAGTACGCGGCGCCGGCCGGAGCGTTCGGGAGCGAGGTGGTCGTCACGCTGACGGCGGTCGCCACGTCGAGGGTCAGGTCCTTCGTGGCGGTCGCGTTGTTGGCGTCCGTCACGCGGAACCGGAGGCTCGCGCTCCCGGCCGTCGTGGGGGTTCCGGAGATCCGGCCACCGTTCGCGAGGGAGAGGCCGTCCGGGAGCGTCCCCTGGACGAGCGCCCAGGTGTACGGGGACTGCCCGCCGCTCGCGGCGAGATCGACCTGGTAGGACGCGCCGATCGTCCCCGCGGCGAGGCGGTTCGTGGTCACGCTGGGCAGGGTGGCGGACGTGTCCGCGCAGCGGACCGCCGTGCCGGCCGTCCGGGTCGCGCTGTTCAGCGAGATCTGCGTCCCTGCAGTCCCGTCCGGGCTCTCGACGCCGATCGTGGCGGAGGCGCCGCCGTCGTAGGCGGCGTTCGCGATCGAGACGTCCTGCCAGGCGAGCACGATCGCGTTCGTGGTCTCCTCGAGGACGATCTGGAAGGTGACCCCGTCCGTGGCGGACTGTCCGAAGATCGGGACGTTGAGCCAGGTCGCCACGAAGCGCCGGGAGCCCGAGCTCCCGATCGTGCGGGTCCAGACCTGGCCGCCGGTACCGGGATTGAGGTCGTCCCACCATGCCGCGGCCATCCCGCTCGGGTCCGAGGGGTCCGGGATCGCGGTGTTCACATAGGTGGCCGCGCCGCCGCCGACGGTCAGGAAGCCGTTCGACGAGACGGTCACGCTCTGGGTGGGCTCGCCGTAGAGGCGGAAGGTGAAGGGAAGGCTGACCCCCACACCGGAGTCGTCCGTGAGCGCGTGCTGTGTGCCGGCGGTGGCATCGAGCCAGTCGTAGGTGGTGCTCTGGCAGGTATACGGGGCGGGCGGCGGGAGGGTCCCGGCCTTCGCCACGTTCGACCACGAGGAGACCGTCCCGCCCTGGTATCCGTTCGTGGCCCGGACGCGGAAGCAGAAGTCGCCGCCCTGGCCGGACGCGACGGTCATCCGCCACGCGGTGCTGTTCGGGCCGAGGACCGCGACGCGCGACCAGGTCCCGCAGGTTCCGGTATCCGGGGCGCGCTCCACCTCGTAGGAGGATTCGTTGCTCGCGCCGTCGGTCCAGGCGAGGTCGATCCGCGTGGAGGAGATCCCGGTCGCGGTGAGGCCGGAGGGGGAGCCGGTCACCGGGGCGGTGGGCGGCGAGCAGGCGGTGAGGACCGAGGGGACGTCCAGCCGGCCGCCGCTCACCGTCTTGCCGGCGAGGCTGTTCAGGGCGACGGTTCCGGAGGTGACCGCGCCGCGCAGCTGGGATGGGGTGATCCCCGGCGCCACCGAGGCACAGAGGGCGGCGGCACCGGTGACGTGCGGGGTCGCCATGCTCGTGCCGCTGTAGCTGCCGTAGGTGTTCCCCGGGAGCGACGACCAGATGTCGCTGCCGGGGGCGCCCAGGTCGACGGTCGTCGCGCCGTAGCTGGAGAAGCTGGAGATCCCGCCGGTGGAGGTGATCGAGGCGACCGCGATGACGCAGTCCCAGCCGCGCGCCGCGCCGGCGGCGGTCTGGGTGCACTGGTAGTTCGACGGGTAGTTCTGGACGCTGTCGTTGTTCGAGGTGCTGTTCCCGGCCGCGGCGATGAAGAGGATCCCGGCGTCGCCCGCCGCCTCGATCGCGTCCAGGAGCGCCTGGCTGAAGCCGCCGCCACCCCAGCTGTTGTTCGTGGCCACGATGTTGATCCCGTGGCGCGTCTTCAGGTCCGTGAGGTAGGCGAGCGCCGAGACGGCGCCAGAGGTGGAGCCGCCGCCGGGGCCGAGGAACTTCGTGGAGATCATCGTGACCTCCCAGTTCACGCCCGCGACGCCGATCCCGTTGTTCCCGACGCCGCCGATCGTGCCCGCGACGTGCGTGCCGTGGCTGTCCTCGCCGGCGTCCTTGACGGTGCGGTCGTTGTAGAAGAAGTCCCAGCCGTTCGTGTCGTCGATGTAGCCGTTGCCGTCGTTGTCCTGGCCGTCGACCGGGTCGTAGGGGTTCGTCCAGATGTTCGCGGCAAGGTCCGGATGGGTGATATCCACGCCCTCGTCGATGATGCCCACGACGACGCTCCGGGATCCGGTGGAACCCGCATCCCACGAGGAGAGGGCGCCGCTGCCGTACTGGTTCGCGGGGGTCGTCCCGCCGCCGTACATCCCCCACAGCTGGCCGTTCGTGACATAGGGGTCGTTGGGGGTCGCCGCGGCCTCCACGTGCCAGTCCGGCTCCGCGTAGCGCACGCCGGGGAGCGCCTCGAGGCGGCGGATCGCGGCGCGCACGCCGACGGTCGCGGGGAGTCGCACGAGGACGACATCGCCCTCGGGCCCGGTGAGCGAGCGGCTCGAAGTGGCGCCCACAGCGGAGATCGCCTGCGTGCGGGCGAGCTGGCCGGCGCTCGGACGGAAGCCGACGATGACGCGTCCGGGCGCGAAGGAGCGGGCGCCGGCGTCCTTCCGGTCCGCGGCCTGGGCCGCGGGAGCCGGGATCATCGAGAGAAGGAGCCCGGCGATGACGATGACGACGACGATCGCAGGGAGGAGCGATCGGCCGCGGGGAAGGCGGCGGGTCCGGGCGGCGGGGCGCGTCCTGGTGGCGGGCACGGTTCCATCTCCTCGATCTGTGGCCCGCGTCACGGCAGACCCGCGGACCCTTGGAAGGTTACCCGACCCGGACGGGGGACCGGCAGGGTGCCGAAAGTACTCCCCATCTGCGACCATCGGGGTGATGAGGACCCGATCCCCGCTCACCGGCCAGGGCTCGCGCGTCCGCGGGTGGGTCGCCGCGCCCGAGCTCGCGATCCTCCTCTACGCGCTCCTCGCGCTCGATGCCGCCCGCTCCGCCGAGCGGCCCGTCGCATGGCTCGCCCTCGCCGCGGTCCCGGTGGCGCTCCTCCTCCGCCGCCGGCCGGTCGCGCTCGGGGTCGTCCTCGCCCTCGGGGGTGCGTGGCTGCGGATCGCGGCGCTCGGGATCCCGGAGACCTGCGACCAGCTCGCGGTCAGCCGGGCGGCCCTCGGCCCGATCCTCGCCGGGGGCTCTCCCTGGGGGATCGGGTACGCGGCCTCGGTCCCCCCGGGTGCCCCGTTCCCCTACGGTCCGCTCGCCGTCCCCGCCGCGCTCATCGGGGTCCCGCTCGAGGTGGCGGCGATGGCGGGGATCCTTCTTCTCCTCGCGCGCGAGCGCGCGGTCCTCTCCGTCGCGCTCCTCGGGGGCTGGGTCGGCTGGGTCGAGCTCGGGACCTGCGGGATCAACGACCAGCTCCCTGCATTCCTCCTCCTTGCGGGCCTCCTCCTCGTGGAGCGGGGCCGGCGCTCGGGCGCGCTCCTCGTGGGCGTGGGGGCGGCGATCAAGCCCTATCTCCTCGCGTGGGCCCCTCCCCTCCTCGGCTTCGGCGGGGTGGCGCTGGCCGTCCCGCTCCTCACCGCCACGATCCTCCTCTGGCTCCCGATCCTCTCCTGGGGCCCGGCACGCTTCCTCGCCTCCGTGGAGATGGCCCGCGCGATCCACCCGGTCTCGGAGAACGCGCTGAACGTCCCCGTGCTCCGGATCGTCGCGCTCCCTGCCGCCGTCCTCGCGCTCCGTGTCCGCACCTGGGAGACGATGGTCGTCGCGGGCTGCGCGATCTTCGCGATCGTCCTTTTCCTCGACCACTGGGCGAGCTTCGGCTACTGGCTCGTCGTCCTCCCGCTCCTCGGGATCCTCGGCGAGCGGCGGCTCCGGCGAACGGTGGATCCATCCGACGGTACTGCCCCATCCGTCCCCTACCGGGGGACCCGCTCGTCCCGGTAGAGTGCCGGTGATGCGGGAGCCATCGTTCCGGATCCGCGCGCGGCGCCTCTTCGTGAGGCGCTCCTCTGCGCGCCCGGCGGATGGCGGGCAGTCGATCGTGGAGCTCGCGATCCTCCTCCCGATCGTCCTCACGATCGTCGTGGGCGCGCTCGACCTCTCGCGCGCCTACGAGCGGCAGATCAAGCTCGAGGGGGCGGTGCGCAACGCCGCGGAGCGGATCGCGAGGGATATCCACATCGCGAATGCCGCCACCGCGCTCACGAACGCAAAGGGCTGGATCTGCCTCGCGATGGACCTTCCGGCCGCCTGCACGACGGTGACCGTCACCGTTCCCTCCTTCCAGACGCCGGCAAGCGCCACGAGCACGACCCCGAGCACGGTGACGGTCAGCGCCACGCTCCCCTTCTCCACGCTCGTTCCCTACCCGTTCCTCTCCACGGAGGACGGCGCCTTCACGCTCCGGGCGAGCTCCGCCTACTCGTTCATCCGGGTGCTCGCGCCATGAGCACGGAGCGGCACGAGGGCGGCCGGGCGCTCGTGGAGTTCGCCCTCATCCTGCCGGTCAGCCTCCTCCTCCTCGTCGCCCTCTTCGACATGGGCCGGGTCGTCTGGGCATCAGACGCGGTGAGCAACGCGGCCGCGGTCGCGGCGCGCTTCGCGGCGGTCCGCGGGGGATCCCCCGGCCAGGCCTGTCCGGTCGGCCCGGCGAACGAGACGGTGGCGATCCCCCAGGCGAGTGCCTCCTGCCCCTACCCCTCCCCGAGCAAGCAGGCGATCATCCTCGCCGCCCGCGCCCGCGCCTCCACCGCCGCCGGGACGATCTCCGTGGACGTCTGCTACTTCCGCGAGGAGGACCCGGTCTGCTCGGGGAGCACGGACACGACGACGAACGCCCCCGGGGCGATCGTGAAGGTGACCGTGCGGGCGAACCTCGGTCTCGTCGTCACCGCCCTCCTCGGGGACCGCAGCTTCCAGGTCTCCGGCACCTCCACCCTCGTGATCAACTACTGAGGGATCCGATGCGCACCCTCTTCCATCGCCTCCGGCGCCGGCCCCGCGACGAGCGCGGCCAGGTCATCGTCGTCCTCGTCGTGGGGATGGTCGTCATCCTCTCGATGGCGGCGCTCCTCCTGGATGCGGCCCAGGCGGTCGTTCTCCAGCGCCGGCTCCAGGGTGCCGCGGACGCGGCCGCGATCGCCGCCGCGAGCCAGCTCCAGAGCGGGACGCCGCTCGGCTGCTCCACGAACGGGACGAGCGCCACGAGCCCGCGGGGCACGGTCTCCACGGCAGCCACGGGCTCGACGGGGTCGAACCTCGCCGGCGTCTCCCAGCTGACCGTGACGGTCACCTGCCCGATGACCGAGCCCGACCCGAACGAGAAGGTGCGCATCGCGGTGAGCGCGAAGGCGCCCGCCTTCTTCCTCGGTGCGCTCGGGGTCTTCGGCGCCACGCCCTCCGGGTTCACCGTGACCGCCCAGGCGACCGCCCGCTACGCGCGCTCGGAGATCGGCAAATACTCGATCATCGCGCTCGAGAAGACCGCCTGCCAGGGTGGGTCGTTCGGCGGTGGCCCCACGATCATCCTCGGCGGCTCCTTCCAGGTGAACTCGCCCTGCAACGGGACGAACTCGAGCAACGTGGCGCTCTACAACGGCGGCAATCCCACGGTCACCCTCCTCAACGGCTCGGTGATCCGGACGAACGGCTCGTACCTGGGGAACGTCCTCAACCCGCCCGTGAAGACGGGGCAGCCCGTCGTGGCGGATCCGCTCGCCGCCCTCCCCCCGATCACATCCACCTCACCCACCGCGCTCACGGTCCGGAGCACGAGCAAGGTGACCTGCAAGCTCGCGGGCTCCACCACGAACTGCCTCACGAACGATGGCGGGATCCTCCTGCCGGGGATCTACCAGGGCGGGATCGCCCTCCAGGGCCAGGCCTACGTCTTCATGCGCCCGGGGATCTACCGGATCGAAGGTGGCGGGATCGACGTGGGAACGGCGACCCTGTGCACGGTGGACCAGGCGCCCGCGGTGGCGCTCACCCAGACCACCTGCCAGAAGGCCTTCTCCGGCGAGTCGACGACCGTGGTGACGAACCGCTGGAAGGCCGCCTGTGCCTCCACCTGCGGCGTCCTCATCTACAACACTGCGAAGACGACGAGCCCCACGGTGAACATGGGGAATATCGCGATGCAGGGTGGCGCGAACTTCCTGATGAAGCAGTTCCAGCCCACGACCGCCGCCGAGGAGCCCTACCGGAACATCGTCATCTGGCAGGACGGCACGGTGAGCCCCCAGGCGGAGGTCTGGATGCGCGGCGGCGGCGCGCTCCAGGTCGTGGGGACCGTCTACTCCCCGCTCGGCCTCCTCGACTTCGGCGGCAACTCGGACGCTGCAGGTCCCGCGCAGATGACGATGCAGGTCATCGCGGACAAGGTCTCCGTCCAGGGCAACGCGGGCTTCAACTTCGTCTTCGACCCGAACCAGTTCACCCAGTTCTACTCCTTCGGCCTCATCGAGTAGCCCGGGGATCGCGGAGCCCGAGAGAAGACGAGCCCCCGGGAGCGTTCGCTCCCGGGGGCTCGTTCCTGTCTGCGAGAGGCGGGCGGCACGCCGGCCGCCCGGGATCAGCGGCGGGCGGCAGCCACCGCCCGCTCGAGGGCCGCCAGCCTGGCCCCCTCATAGGTGAAGCTCCAGTCGTTCTCGCTCTCCATCCGTGCGATGAGCCGGGCGAGCTGGCGCTTCGTCCAGTCGACGCTCGCGTTGTCCGCGCCATCCGTGGCGATGATCACGTGGACCTGCCCCTTGGGCTGGGACGCCTCGAGGTCCTTGATCGCCCGGGCCACCGAGTCGTAGATCGGGGAGCGCCCGACCGGGCTGAAGGTGGACTGGGTGAGGCGCGGGACCGTCCCGATCGGCCGGCCGGCATAGCGCTCGTTGTAGCGGACCGTGCTGAAGAGGACGAAGGTGTACGGGGCCAGCTGGGTCCGGGACTGCCACTTGGCGAGGAACTCGTTGTAGTTCCGGATCGTCTGGACCGTGCGCGACTGGATCGATCCGCTGGCATCCAGGATCGCGAGGACCGTGGGCGCCATCTTCACGCGGACCGAGTCCTCGTTCGATTCGAGGTCACCGATGAAGGCGAAGGCGGTATTGAAGACCGCCCCGGCGATCACGTCGTCCTCGGTCGTCTCATAGGTCGCGGTGCAGGTGAGCGTCTCGTCAAGGTCGAGGAACTCATCGTTGTTCCCGATCTCCGTGAGGTCGGGGCACATCTCGTCGTCCGTGCGGTCATCGTCGATCTCGACGGGGCCCTCGAGCCGGATGTTCCCCGTGTTCGTGACGTCGAACTCGTACTCGATGATCTCGCCCGCCCGCTGTGCCCACTCGCTCTGGAGCGCGCGCTTCACGAGCTTGAGGCTCGTCTCGCGATCGGAGTCGACGGTCACGCTGTCCTCGTTGGAGTCCACGCCGTCCGCGCTCGCGAAGGCGGTGTTCGTCACCGACCCGGCATCCACGTCATCCGTGGTCACGGTGTAGGAGGCGGTGCAGGTGACCGTCTCGCCGGGGTCGAAGTCGGTGTCGTTGTCGCCGATGCCGGTGAGCTCCGGGCAGGACTCGTCGTCCGTGATGTCGTCGTCGATCTCCACCGGGCCGGCGAGCGTCACGTTGCCGGTGTTCTCGACCTCGAACTCGTAGTTCAGGATGTCGCCCGCCTCGCGGAAGGCATCCTCCTTGACCGTCTTCACGAGGGTGAGCTCGAAGAGCTGGTCCGCGGTGACGGTCACGCTGGACTCGTCCGAGTCGTTCCCGTCCACCGTGGCGATGGCGGTGTTCGTCACCTCGCCGACGTCGATGTCGTCCTGGGTGACGGTGTAGGAGGCGGTGCAGGTGACCGACTCGTCCACGTCGAGGTACGTGTCGTTGTTCCCGACCCCGGTGAGGGCAGGACAGGACTCGTCATCGGTCAGGTCGTCATCGATCGTGACCGGGCCGGGAAGGCGGACGTTCCCTTCGTTCGTGACGAGGAACTCGTAGTCGATGACGTCATCGGGCGCGTCGTAGTCCTCCTGGATCGCGCTCTTCTCGAGCGTGATGAGGATCTCGCGGTCCGAGTAGACGGTCACCGAGTCGTCGTTCGAATCGGTCCCGTCCGCGCTCGCGAAGGCGGTGTTCGTCACCTCCTCGGCGAGGACGTCGTCCTCGGTGATCGTGTAGGTGGCGGTGCAGGTGACGATCTCGCCCGGGTCGAGGTCGCTGTCCTCGTCGCCGATATCGACGAGATCGGGGCAGGTCTCGTCGTCGGTCAGGTCATCGTCGATCGTGACAGGGCCCGCGAGGGTGACGTTCCCGGTGTTCTCGACCTCGAACTCGTAGTCGATGACGTCCCCGGCCTCGAGGAAGGTGTCCTGGAGCGAGGTCTTCGTGAGCGTGAGCTCGAAGGTCTGATCGGCGTAGACGGTGGCGCTCGACTCGTTGGAGTCGTAGCCGTCCGCCGAGGCGATCGCGGTGTTGTCGACCTGGCCGTGGTCGATGTCGTCCTGGGTGACCGTATAGGTCGCGGTGCAGACGATCGATTCGCCGGGGTCGAGATCGGTGTCCTCATCGCCCACGGTGTCCACCGCCGGGCATTCCTCGTCCGTCGTCAGGTCGTCGTCGATCGTGACCGGGCCGGCCACGGGCATCGCGCCGATGTTCTCGACGGTGAACTCGTAGTCGATGACATCGTCCGGCGCGGCATAGCTCTCCGTGAGGGCGGTCTTCTCGAGGGAGAGCTCCGGCTCACCGATCTCGATCGTCGCCTCGGCGCACTGGTTGCCGGCGCTGTAGTAGTTCGTCTCCGCGGAGTTGTCCGTGTTCCGGCTCGAGCCGCCCGCGGTGAGCTGCTTGGTGTCCCGCAGGACCGGGACACCGTTCTTCATCGTGTAGCGGACGTCGTACATGAGGACGCAGATGTCGTACGTCCCCGGCTCCGTGTACGTGTAGCTGATCGGACCCCAGGTCCCCTCCACGCCGGAATCGCCGAGCGACCAGCCGCAGTCGCCGAGGCCGTCGTTCTCCTCCGAGACGGAGACGCGGTTGTCCGTGGCGGAGCCCATGTGGTACTTGAGGACGGAGTTCCCCTTGGACGGGACGATGTTGCCGGTGAAGCCCTCATCCCAGTCCACGGCCCAGCCGGCGGCGCGGTTGTCGCGCGTGCCGGGGCCGCACGGGTCGTCCTTGGAGAGCCATTCCCAGGTGCCGGAGAGCGTGACGGTCGCCCCGTCCTGCTCCACGTCGATCGTCACGGGGTCCGGCGAGTCCGCCGCTGCCCCCACTGCCAGGGCAAGGACGAGAGCCCCCGCTCCGAGGAGCGCGCTCCCCATCCGCCTGCGCCACGCGCGCGGCGACCGCATCAGCTCCATCCCGTGAACCTCCACTTCCTCTCGACCGGCGCACGCCGGCGCCGGGTCGCGACCCGACGCCGCATCCTAGCATCAGGATCCGCGCGGCCACGCTCTCCGACCGAGGGATGACCTCCGTACCGGTGCACAGGCGCACCCTGCGTGCGAAACTCCCCGCATGTCCGTCCCCGACGCGCGCCCCGTGACCGGCGCTGCGCCCCTCCCGTCGCGCCCGGACCGTCGCGCCCTGCGCGCCGCGATCGGGATCGTCGTCTCGATCGTCTGCCTCGCGATCGCGGTCCGCGGCGTCGATCCCGCGCAGACGGCCGAGGTGCTCGCCGGAGCCCGGCTCCCGCTCGTCGGCCTCGGGGTCCTCCTCGTGGCCGTGGATGTCTGCGTCCGCGCCCGGCGCTGGCAGGTCCTCCTCCGGCCGGTCCGGCTCCTGCCGTACGGCCCCGTCCTCCGCTGCACCTCCGTGGGCTTCCTGGCCAACGCCGTCCTTCCTGCCCGGCTCGGGGAGATCGTCCGGAGCGTCCTCCTTGGCCGCGAGCAGGACCTGAGCCGCTCCACCGTGCTCGGCACGGTGATCGTGGAGCGCGTCCTGGACATGGCGGTCCTCGCGTTGCTCGGCACGAGCGCCGTCCTCGCCCTCGGTGTCCATGGGGCCGCGGAGGAAGCCGCGATCGCGGGCCTCATCCTCGCGCTCGCCCTGGCCGGCCTGATCACGGGTGCCGTCATCCTGCGCACGGTCCCCCTCCCCGCGGTCGTTGCCCGGGTGGCAGCGCGCCGGCCCGGGCTCGCGGGCCTGGCGGCGCGGCTGCAGGAGGGGCTCGTCGTCGCGGCAGACCGGCGGGCGCTCACGGGTGGGCTCCTCCTCAGCGCCCTCGCGTGGGCGATCGGGGTCGGGACCTGGCTCGCGGGGAGCGCCGCCCTCGGGGTCTCGCTCGACCTGCCGGAGGCGGTCCTGGCCACCACGGCGGTGAGCCTCGTGACCGCGATCCCGAGCGGACCCGGCTACGTGGGCTCGTTCGAGCTCGCCGCGGTGGCGGTCCTCGGGCTCTTCGGCATCGACCCGGCGACCGCCCTCGGGGTCGGGATCCTCGTCCACGCGATGATCCTCGGGGTGACGGTCGCCGGCGGCACGCTCGCCCTTGCGGGACCGCCGCTCCGGCGCCGGCTCGGCCACGCGTCCCTCGCCGGGGAGAGCGCACGATGAGCCCGCGGATCGGGATCCTCGTCGTCGCCTACAACGCGGAATCGACCCTCGCCTCCGTGCTCGACCGGATCCCCGCGGAGATCGCGGCCAAGACGACCGAGGTGATCGTCCTGGACGATGCGAGCGCGGACCGCACGCACGACGTGGGGCAGGAGTACCGCCGCCCGGAGCTCGACGGGAAGCTCGTGGTGCGCAAGAACCCCGTGAACCTGATGTACGGCGGGAACCAGAAGCTCGGCTACCGGATCGCGATGGAGCACGCGCTGGATATCGTCGTCCTCCTCCACGGCGACGGCCAGTACGCGCCGGAGGTGATGCAGGACCTCATCGGCCCGCTGGAGCGCGGGGAGGCAGAGCTCGTCATGGGCTCGCGGATGCTCGTCCCCGGGGCGGCACGGCGGGGCGGGATGCCGCTCTACAAGTACATCGGCAACCGGATCCTCACCACCTACCAGAACCTCGTGGCGGGGACCCGGCTCTCCGAGTTCCACTCCGGCTACCGGGCCTACTCCGTGGCCGCGCTCCGTGAGGTGGACCTGGACGCGCTCACCGACTCGTGGCACTTCGACACCCAGATCATCCTCGAGCTGCGCCGGCTCGGGAAACGGATCGTGGAGGTCCCGATCCCCACCTACTACGGGGACGAGATCTGCTACGTGGAGGGGATCCCCTACGCCTGGAACTGCGTCCGGACGACGACCACCCACGCGTGGCGGATGCGCCGGCGCTGACGTGCGCTACGACCTCCACCTTCACCCCTCGAGCAGCCACCAGCGGATCGTGCGCATCGTCCGCGCGGACGGACGCGGACCGGTCCTGGACGTCGGCTGCGCCCACGGGACGCTCGGTGCGCTCCTCGCGGAGGGCCGCGATGGACCACGGCCGGTCGTGGACGGGATCGAGCCGGATCCGGCGTGGGCGGAGGAGGCGCGCCCCTTCTACCGCACGGTCTGGGCGGCACGGGTGGAGGATGCGCCGATCCCGCCGGGCAGCTATCCGCTCGTCGTCTGCGCGGATGTCCTGGAGCACCTGCCGGACCCGGTCGCGACCCTCCGGGCGCTCCGGTCGGCGGCCACCGCCGACGCCCGGTTCGTCATCTCGATCCCCAACGTCGCCCACCTCTCCGCGCGCCTCCTCCTCCTCGCCGGCCGCTGGCCGCGGATGGAGCGGGGGATCTTCGATCGGACGCACCTCCACTTCTGGACGCGCGACACCTTCGACGCCCTCCTCGCGGAGGCCGGGCTCCGGGTCGTGAGCCGGACCACGACGCCGGTCCCGCTCGAGCAGATCTGGCCGGAGGGCAGGCTACGCCCGCTTCTCGCCCTCGCGATGGCGCTCCAGGGGGTGGCGCTCCGTCTCCTGCCGCGCCTCTTCGCCTTCCAGTGGATCGTGGTGGCGGAGGGATCTGCGCCCGGGGCCGCCCCGGCACCGTGATCTCCCGGCTCACGCTCCGGCTCGGTGCGGGGCGCCCGGACCACCCGCTCCCGCTCCTCGTCGCGCTCGCGGGTGGTGCGGCGCTCGCGATCGCGATGGACGTCCACCGGTCCGTGGCCGGGAACGCGTTCCTCCTCCCGCTCGTGGCAGCGCTCATCCTCCTGCCGGCCGCCTTCCTCGTGCCGCGGATCACCCTCGGCAGCGCGGGGCGCCGTCGCTGGGAGCTCCTCCTCCGTGGCGGCCTCGCCGCCGGGATCGTGGCCGGCGCGCTCGTCTTCGTCCTCATCCCGGGTTCCGTCCCCGGCCGTCCCGGGATCCCCTTCCAGCTCCTCATGGAGGGGGCCGCGCTCGTCGCGCTCACCGGCCTCCGCGCCCGGCCGCCGCTCGGCCGGCTCCACCTCCCCGTCCTTCTCGGGCTCGCGGGCGCCGCCCTCCTCCTCGTCGTCGCCTCGTTCCCGCAGCCGCCGATCGATGTCTGGGTCTTCCACCGGGATGCGGCGCTCCAGCTCGCCGGTGGGGGGAACCCCTACGCGATGGACTTTCCGAACATCTACGACGCGGCCGCGAGCGAGCGCTACTACGGCCCCGGGGTCGTGAACGGAGACCGGCTCGCCTTCGGCTACCCCTACCCGCCTGCCACGCTCCTCGCGATCCTCCCGGGCCAGGTGCTCGGCGGGGAGTCACGGATCGCGCTCGTGGGCGCGATCCTCGTGGCGGCCGCGTGCATCGCGATCGCGCGGCCCGGGCCGCTCGCGCGGGGCGCCGCGGGGCTCCTCCTCCTTCTTCCGCCCCTTCCCTTCCTCATCACCTATGCCTGGACCGAGCCGGTCACCCTCGCGCTCCTCGCGGCGAGCGTGGCCGCCGCCTGCCGCGCCCCGCGCTGGACCGGGGTCGCGCTCGGGCTCCTCATCGCATCGAAGCAGTACGTCCTTGCGATCGTGCCGCTCATGCTCCTCCTCCTCCGCCCGGGAAGCGGTGGCCGGGACCTCGGCCGCCTCGGGTTCCTGACCGTCGGGACGGCGGCGCTCGTCACCCTCCCCTTCCTCCTCTGGGAGGTTGCGCCCTTCCTCCGGGCGGTCGTGGAGCTCCAGTGGATCCAGCCCTACCGGCCCGATTCGCTCGGGCTCGGACCTGCGGTCACCGTCCTTCTCGGCACGCCGGCCCCGTTCCTCCTCGCGGCCGGAGCCGCGGCCGGGGCGCTCCTCCTCGCCCTGATCCGGGCGCCCTGGACGCCGTCCGGGTTTGCGCTGGGGAGCGCGCTCGTCCTCCTCGTCTTCTTCGCGCTCTCCAAGCAGGCCTTCCCGAACTACTACCTTGCCGCGGTGGGCGGGATCCTCGTCGCGATCGGGGCGGCGCGGATCGAGCCGGACCCCGAGGTGGCTGCCGAGCCCTGACCGGGCGGGAGGACGGACGGACGGCCCGGCCCGGGACCTCCGGCCGTGTCCGACAAGGCCCTTCTCGTGGTCGGATGTCGGCAGCAGGCCGCCCGGCCCGCGCCCGTGCGCGAGGACCTCCCGATGCGCCCCATGACCGATCGTCCGGATCCTCTCCGCTCCCCCGCCCTCCTCGTCGCGCTCCTCATGGCGCTCGGCCTCCCGGCCGGCGGCGCGGCGGGCGCCTCCCCGTCACCCGCTCCGCCCCCCTTCCCCCCGGCGGAGACCGACTTCCCGGCCCCGCGGATCCTCCTCAGCGATGACATGGAGGCCGAGGGTCCGTGGCCGGACCTCGCGAACGAGGCGTACCGGATGGGACGCGTGGATGGCGCGCTCCGGATCGAGCTCCTCCGTCCCTCCCAGGCGGCGTGGGGTTGGGTGAACCTCGATGGGATGCGCTCGATCCTCCGCGGATCGATGACCGTCCGGCTGGACGGCGAGCAGGCCGCGGCGGGCCTCCTGTGCGGAACCTCCGCCGCCGCGGCGAACGGGAGCTTCCTTGGTGGCGGCTTCGCCACGGACGGGACCTGGTTCGTGGGACGCGTGACCGGGAGCGGCATGATGGTCATCGCGCGCGGACCGCTGGCGCGTCCGCCCGCGGACGGCAGCGCCGAGCTGGGCCTCGCCTGTGGCCAGGCCCAGGGCGGTGGCGATCGGATCCGCCTTGCGATCGACGGGGCGACCGTGGCAGAGCTCCTTCTCGCGGGGATCGGCCCCTTCGACCGGCTCGGGATCTACGCGGCACGCGGGATCCCCGAGGGCGGTGCGCGCTTCGACGACGCGCGGATCCTCGGTGGCGACCTCATCGTGGCCCGACCGCCCGGACCGGCGCCCGATCCGACGGCCGTGGGGACGCCGGCACCGCCGACCCCGGTTCCGACCCCGACCCCGGCCCCCTCCCCGAACGCCGCGGAGATCGAGCTCTGGGCGCACCTCCCGAGCGACTTCGCGGCATCCTGCGAGCGGATCGCCACCGACGCGACCGAGGATGTCCTCGCGGGCGCCCTCTGCCGGCCCGCCGGGAGCCTCGGGATCGCGGAGTACTACCTCTATCGCGATGTCGCGGCGATGACCGCCGCCTTCGAGGCCTCCGTGCCGGACGGCCTGAAGAAGGGCCGCTGCGGGACGGGCCCGGCCCGTGGGGCGTACACCCTTGGTGGCAAGCCGGCCGGCCGGATGGCCTGCTATGTCAACCCGGGGAGCGCCGGCGGGGTGATCGTGGCGTGGACGACGGAACCGCTCCGGATCCTCGGGTACGGCGTCCGCGAGGACGGCGACTTCGGGGCGCTCCAGGCCTGGTGGGTGGAGGAGTCGGGACCCTTCTAGCGGCTCTCCCACCAGCGGAGGACGCGCAACGCGCGGAAGGTGAGCCACGGAGACGGGTCGCCTTCCGGGACATCGACCGTCACCCACGCGCGCCCGGCCAGTGGGCGCCCCTGGCGCCAGCGACCGTCCGGTCCCCGGAGAGCGCGGATCGCGGCGATCCCGTCCGCCAGCTGCGGGTCGGGCGGCGTCCCGTCCCGGAGCGCAGCTGCCCGGAAGTGCTCGACGGCCCGCAGGACGGAATATCGCCAGCGTCCGGGCTCGGTGAGCTGCGTCACCCAGGGGCCCACGACGGAACCGTCTCCCGCGCGGTAGAGGAGCCGCCGCTCGAGGAGGTAGGCCTCCCCGGCGTGCCGCGCGGCGCGGAGGGCATCGCTCCCCCCGGTCCGCTCCTCGTGGTCGAGGAGGCCGATGACGACATTGAGCGTGGAATGGAAGGACGAGCGGAGGGATCCGTTCACCCACTCGCAGTTCCAGCCACCGTCCGCGAGCCGGTGCGCGGGGAACCACGCCGCGAGCGTGCGGAGGTCCGCCCCGAGCCAGGCACCGTTCGCGAGCGTCATCGCGTTGATGCAGGCATCGACCTCACCCTCCCAGTAGGGCAGGTCGTCGAATTCCCAGCGACAGACGGCGGCGAGGCGGGCAGCGGTATCCCCGAGAAGGGCGGCATCCACCCCCCACTCGCGGAGCGCGGTCAGGGACCAGGTCGTCGCGGTCCACGGCTGGCCCGCACCCGGGGCTCCTTCCGGGCCCTCCGGGTCGAAGTCGGCCGGGAAGTACGCCCCGCCGGCCCATCGGCCATCAGGGTCCTGGGCCGCAAGGATCCGGGCGCCGATCCCCTCCGTGGCGACCCGCGCGCGGGTCGCCGCCCAAACGGGCTCCGGGAGATCGAGGAGGTCGCGCTCCACCTGCCAGCGGAGCGCGGGATCGGTCGCGAGGAGCCAGTCCGCCGAGGCGGTGTCGATCACCCCGGGCGGCCGCGGTCTGCGCGGTCGGCGGCGCGTGCCCGCTCCACCGCCCGCTCGAGGGCCGCGATCTTCACGCCCTCGTAGACGAAGCGCCAACCCTTCGCCTCCATCCGCCGGATGAGCCGGACGAGGGAGGCCTTCGTCTGGGTCTTGCTCGCGTTGTCCGCCCCGTCCGTGCTGATGACGAAGATCACCTGGCCGATCGGGTTCCGCGCGTCGACCGCCTTGATCGCCCGGACGGCCGCGTCGTAGAGCGGGGTGAGCCCGCGCGGGTTGAGCGTCTTCAGGGTCATCCGGGGGACGCTCGCGATCGGCCGGTCCGTGTAGAGCTCCCGGTAGCTGTAGGAGTTGAAGAGGCTGAGCGAGTAGGGGGCGAGCTGGGTCTTCGCCTGCCACTTGGAGAGGAAGGCGTTGTAGAGCCGGACGGTCCGGCGGGCCGGCGCGCCCTGGATCGACCCGGTGGCATCGAGGAGGACGGCGATCGTGGGCGCCATCGCCACGGTCACCGTGTCGTCGTTCGAGGTGACGCCCTCGACCTCGGCGGTCGCGCTGTTCACGACGCGCTTGGCGGCGATGTCGTCCGCCGTCACCGCGTAGGTGGCAGTGCAGACGATCGTCTCCCCGGGGTCGAGCTTGCCGTCCTGGTCACCGACCGTGGCGAGTGCCGGGCAGCTCTCGTCATCCGTCAGGTCGTCGTCCACGACGACCGGTCCGTCCAGCGGGACGTTCCCGGTGTTCGTCACCGTGAAGGTGAAGGGGATGAGGAAGCCGACGGTCTGGGCGAACTCGCGGATCGTGGATGCCTTGACCAGCCGGAGCCCCTCGATCCGGTCGTTCTCGACCGTCGCGCTGTCTTCGTTGCTCGTCGTGCCATCCGCCTCCGCGGTCGCGACGTTCTCGACCGAAGGCTCGCCGAGATCGGCGACATCGATCGTGTAGGTCGCGGTGCATTCGACCGTCTCGCCGGGGTCGAGATCGCTGTCGTTGTCCCCCACCGTGGTCAGCGCCGGGCAGCTCTCGTCGTCCGTCAGGTCGTCGTCGATCGTCACCGGGCCGGCGAGCGTGATGTTCCCGGTGTTCTCCACGCTGAACGTGTAGCTGATGACGTCACCCGCGGCGTCATACGTGGTGACGTCCGCGGACTTGTCGAGGGTGAGCTCGGGGGTCTGGTCGGCGCTGACGG
>JAFMJV010000044.1 GCA_017853275.1 Chloroflexota bacterium | reverse complement strand
TGACGTACTGGTTCAGCGCGCCATCGCCGGAGCCGTTGGAGCCGAGGGCGGACCAGGCGGAGCCGTTCCACTTCGCGATCCAGTCCGCCTCGGGGATCGACCCGAGGTCGGTGAAGTAGCCGCCGACGTAGACGTCCGAGCCGACGAACCCGATCGCATAGACCTGGGTGCCACCAGGCATCGACCCCCACGCCGTGCCGAGGGCAGACCACGTGGTGCCGTTCCATTTCGCGATGTAGTCCGCATCGGTGATCCCGGCGGCATCGGTGAAGCTCCCGCCCACGTAGATGTCCGTGCCCGTGATCCCGATGCCGAGGACAAGGGCGTTGAGCGCGCCCGACCCGGGGCCGTTGTCTGCAAGGGCTGACCAGGCGGATCCGTTCCACTTCGCGAGGTAGTCCGCCTCGGCGATGCCGGCGGCGTTCACGAAGCTGCCACCGACGTAGACGTCCGCTCCGGAGATCGCCATGGCGAGGACCTGATCGGTGAGCGCCCCGACACCCGCGCCGTTCGAGCCGAGGGCGGACCAGGCGGTGCCGTTCCACTTCGCGATGTAGTCCGCCTCGGGGATGCCCGCGGCATTCGTGAAGCCCCCGCCCACATAGATGTCCGTGCCGGAGATCGCGATCGCGTTGACGGGGCTGTTGAGCGCGGCATTCCCCGGGCCGTTCGAGCCGAGGGCGGACCAGTCACCCGCCGCGGCGGGGCGGATGCCCTTGACGCCGGCAGCGCTCCCCTGGGGGGTGCGGGTGAAGCGGGGAGCGGAGCCGGCGGTGATCCCACCCGCGAGCGACCAACCCGCGAGGTCGATCGCGCCGTGGAAGCCGGTGTCCGTGCGGAGGGTGCCGTCCGCGGCGATCAGCTCCGCGAGGGGGCGGGCCGTATCGGCCGTGGGATCCGCGATGGTGGACGGGGCGGCCGAGACGGCCGGCGCCACGAGCGCGGTGGCGAGGAGGACGGCGAGCGAGATGCGCGACGCGCGCGAGACGGACATCGGTGGGATCCCCTCCTGGTCGAGATGTGGACCGAGCGTGAGCGCGTGGTGCGCTCCCCGGGTCCCTGGCCGACCGAGAGAACGGCCGTCTCGGGGTCGCCGCGGAGAGAACCACAGGGGGCTCCCGGGTGTCAAGCCGGGAAGCGCCCCTGGGGTGGAGGGGCATCCCTGGGCCATGCCCGCACGAACCGATCGGCGTGGAGCCCGCGCATCGTCACATCCTCGTCCTCGGTGACCAGCTGAACCGGACCGTGGGTCCGCTGGCATCCGCGGAGCCGTCCCGGACGACCGTCCTGATGATCCGCTCACGCGCGTGGGAGCGGCGCCGTGCCTACCACCCGCAGAAGCTCGTCCTGGTCCGGAGCGCGATGCGCCATTTCGCGGATGAGCTCCGGGCGGCGGGGTTCCGGGTCGCCTGGGTGGAGACGGACGGGAGCCCCGCGGCGGCGCTCGGCGCGCATCTCGCCGCGCACCCGGATGCGGTGGTGGAGCTGATGGAGCCCGCCGATCACGGGGTGGCGGACGCCTTCCAGGAGGTGGCCGGGGACCGGTTGCGCATCGTCCCGAATGCGCTCTGGCTCACCGGGGATGCGGACTGGGCCGCCTTCACCCGGGGACGCGAGACGAAACGTCTGCGGATGGAGACCTGGTACCGGATGCAGCGCGCGCGGACCGGCTGGCTGATGACGGAGGACGGGAAGCCGTCCGGCGGCACGTGGAACCTGGACCACGAGAACCGCGAGCCGCCGCCCCCCGCCTGGCATCCCTGGCCCGCGATCCCGCCGCTGGAACCGGACGCGGTCACCCGTGCGGAGATCGATGCGGTGCGCGCGGAGCACCCCGACGCGCGCGGCGCGATCGAGCCCTTCTGGTGGCCGGTCAACCGTGCGGACGCCCTCCGGCTGCTGGACGACTTCTGCCGCCATCGGCTGCGCGACTTCGGCCGCTGGGAGGACGCGATCACCGAATCGAGCCAGACGCTCGCCCACTCCCAGCTGGCGGTCCCGCTCAACCTGGGGCTCCTCACCGCGCAGGAGATCTGCGAGGCGGCGCTCGCCTGGGCGGCCGATCCGGCGCACGAGGTGCCGCTCAACAGCATCGAAGGGTTCATCCGCCAGCTCCTCGGCTGGCGGGAGTACCTCCGTCACGTCTACCGGACGCGGATGCCGGAGCTGCGGGAGCGGAACCTGCTCGGGCATGACGGGCCGCTCCCGGCATCGTTCGGTGGCGCACCCACCCGGATGCGCTGCGTGAGCCATGCGCTCGGGACGCTCGATGCGACCGGCTGGACCCACCATATCCAGCGCCTCATGGTCCTCGGCAACCTCGGGCTCCTGGCAGGGACGGATCCGGCGCGGCTCACCGAATGGTTCCACGAGCGCTACGTGGATGCCTATGACTGGGTGATGGTCCCGAACGTGGTGGGGATGAGCCAGTTCGCGGACGGCGATGCGTTCGTCACGAAGCCGTATATCGCGGGTGGCCGCTACGTGGATCGGATGAGCGACCACTGCGGGAGCTGCCCCTACGACCCGGAGCGGACCGCCGGCCCGGATGCCTGCCCGCTCTCCACCCTCTACTGGGGCTTCGTGGAGCGGCACGGGCGGGCGCTCCGCGGGGTGGGGCGCTTCGATCCGGTCGTCCGCGCGTGGGAGAAGCGGCCGGAGGCGGACCGCGCGGCGATCCTGGAGCGGGCGGAGGTGGTCCGCCGGGGGCTCGCGGACGGGTCGATCTGAGGCGCCGTTATCCACAGGCGGTGAAGCCGGTGACCATCAGAGGCGGCTATCATGGCCGACCATGAGAGTCGTGAGCGCCCTCCAGGTCCGCCAGAAGCTCGGGGAGCTCCTCGATGCCGCGGCCGCCGGCGAGCGGATCGTCATCGAGCGGGACCACAAGCCGATCGCCGTCCTCGTCTCCGTGGAGGACGCGGCACGGCTCGGGGAGACGCCGGAGGAGCGGGTCGCACGCGTGAACGCCGCCCTGGACCGGCTCGAGGAGATCGCGGCGGCGGTGCGGGCACGGACCGGCATCGTGGACACCACGGATGTGGTCACGATGATCCGGGAGGACCGCGAGGAGCGGACGGATCAGATCCTCCGGGCGGCGGCACGGAGGCTCGGGCCGGAGCCGGAGCGGGGGCCCCAGGATGGATGACCCGATCGTCATCGATTCCTCGATCATCCTGGCGGTCGTGCTCAAGGAGCCGGAGGCTGCGCAGATCCGCGCGTGGCTGGCGAGGGTGGAACATGACGGGGTCCCGCTCATCGCACCATCCCACCTGTGGCTGGAGGTCATGAACCCCCTGCACCGCCGGCACCGCTGGGACGCGGCGGAGATCCTCGGCGCGCTCCGCGTCATCGACAGCCTGGGGGTCACGTCGATCATCCTCGACCGACCGATGCTGCTGACGACGAACGACCTCGCCGAGCGATACGGGCTCACGGCCTACGACGCCGCCTACCTCGCGACCGCGATCGCCTGCGACGCGACCCTCGCCACCCTGGACCAGGCGCTCGCGTGGGCGGCGGGGGCACGGCTCGATCCCACCTTCGCGGGGGACGATCCCGGCGCCGTCCGGGAGCCCGGGGCCGGATACGAGGCCGGGACGGTCACGTGGCCGAGCAGCCCCGTCGCCATGAGCTACCTCGCCGATCTCCGGCGGCGCGCCCTCCTCGTGGAGCCCTAGACCTCCAGCTCCGCGAGGACCTCCGCGGTGTGCTCCCCGAGCGCGGGGGGTGGGCGGCGGATCGTCCCGGGGTCCCGGGAGTGCCGGGCGGGGATCCCCGGCAGGCGGACCGGGCCGAGCGTCCGGTGCTCCACGGTGACCACCATCCCGCGGGCAAGGATCCCGGGGTCGGCAAAGGCCTCCGCGAGATCGCGGACGCGCGCCACGGGGACCTCGGCGGCCTCCAGGCGCTCCGCCCACTCCGCGGCCGTCCGGCCCGCGAGGACGCCCTCCACGATCGGCCGGAGCGCAGCCCGGTTCGCGACCCGCTCCACGTTCGTCCGGAAGCGCGGGTCGGCGGCGAGGGCGGGGATCCCGATCGCGTCGCAGAAGCGGCTCCACTGGCGCTCGGAGCCCACGGCGAGGACGATCTCCCCGGCGGCCGTGGGGAACGCTTCGTACGGGGTGATCCCGGGGTGCGCGTTACCGAGCCGGCCGGGGGTGGTCCCCGCGTCCAGGGTCGCGGTGGCCTGGTTCGCGAGCCACGAGAGGGTGGCGTCCAGGAGCGGGAGGTCGATCCGCCGGCCGCGTCCGGCCTCCGGTCCACCGGGCTCGTCCCGGGCGCGGAGCGCGGCGAGGACGTGGACGGCGCCGAGCATCCCGGCGGCCAGATCGGTGATCGCGACCCCCACCTTCGTGGGCCGCCCGCCCTCCGCGTCCGGCTGCCCGGTGATCGACATCAGCCCGGAGCTCGCCTGGATGACGAGGTCGAAGCCCGGCCGGTCCTCATCCGGGCCGTAGCCGGTGATCGCGAGGTGGACGAGCCGCGGGTTGAGCCGGGCGAGCTCCGCATCCGGGAAGCCGAGCCGCGCGAGACCCCCCGGCCGGTAGCTCTCCACGAGGACGTCGCTGCGCGCGATGAGCCGGCCGAGCGCGGCGCGCCCGGGCGCTCCCGCGAGATCGAGGACGATCCCGCGCTTGTTCCGGTTCGCGGCGAGGAAGTAGCTCGAGCGGTCGAGCTCGGGCGCATCCGCGGGTGCATCCGCCACGGGCGGCCCGTAGCGGCGGGTGGGGTCCCCTTCCGGCGGCTCCACCTTGATGACGTCCGCGCCGAGGTCCCCGAGGAGCATCGCGCAGGTGGGCCCGGCGAGGACGAGGGAGAGGTCGCAGACGCGGATCCCCGCGAGCGGCCCGGGGCGCGGTGCGGTCATCGGTCCGTCAGCGGCGGCTCAGGGCGCGGGGCGGCGGCCCGGCGCGCTCCGGCCACGGGTCGTGCGCCCGGCCGGCGAGCGGCGCATCTCCCCGGTGAGGCCGGTCCGGAAGGGCTTGGAGAGGAGGTAGCGGTCGTCCACGTCCAGGAGGTCCGCGGCCACGGTCGCGAGGAGATGGTCCATGACCGCCGGCAGCGCGAGCCGCCGGGCATCGCCGCGCGTCCCCTCCCGCGACCCGCCGCCGTAGAGGTCGTTGATGTCGAAGGCGCGGTCCCCCGCCCAGCGGTTCGCGACCTCGCGGATGCGCACGATCTCGCCCTCGCGGCCGGCGGCGGCGAGCCCATCCCGGGCGCGGGCCCAGGCGTCGCGCCGGCGCCCCGCGTCCTCCATCTCCCACGCGACCCGCATCCGGCGCGCCTGCTCGGCCTCCACCGTGTCGAGGAGCGCGATCAGGTCGCTCAGCCGCTCGTCCATGCGCGGACGATACGCGACCGCGGGCGGCGGCGGCGTTCCGCCCGGGTCGCCGGGACGCGGCGCCCTATCATCGGCAGGTGCGACCCACCAGCTCCTCCCTCGTCCGCCGGTGAGCGGCCCCGCGCGCGCCGGCGCCCCGCGCCAGGGCCGGATCGCGGCGGCCGGTGCGCTGGCCCGCTCGCTCCGGGGCGGTGGCCGGCGGACCCCGCCGGAGGCGCTCCCCGTGGCGCCCCCGCCGCCGCCGGGCTGGACGATCGCGCCGCCGGACTTCGTGGGGGTGGGGACCGCGCGCTCCGGGACCACGTGGTGGGATGCCCTCGTCCATGCGCACCCGCAGGTGGCGCGCGCGGAGGGCGTGCCCAAGGAGATCCACTGGTTCGACCGCTTCTGGCAGGGGGAGTGCACGGACGCGGAGCTCGCCGCCTACCACGCCTTCTTCGCGCGTCCCGCCGGGATGCAGGCAGGCGAGTGGACGCCGGGCTACATGCTCGATCCCTGGACGCCGCCGCTCCTCCGGCGTGCCGCCCCGGACGCCCGGATCCTCGTCCTCCTCCGCGACCCGGTGGAGCGCTTCCGGAGCGGGCGGACGCTCGCCGAGCAGCGGCTCACCGTGGGTGCGAGCGCGCGCGCGGCGGCGAACGCGGGCTTCCAGCGCGGGATCTACGCGGACCAGCTCCTCCGGCTCTGGCGCGCCTTCCCGCGCGAGCAGGTCCTCGTCCTCCAGTACGAGCGCTGCGTCCGCGACCCGGCGGGAGAGCTCGCCCGGACCTACCGCTTCCTCGGCCTGGACCCCGCACCCGCCGCCACGATCGAGGTCCGCGCGGTGGTGAACGGCTCCCGCGGCCCCAAGGTGGACCTCACGCCGGAGCAGCACGCCCTCCTCGTGGCGCGCTACGCGCCGGAGAGCCGCCGGCTCGCGGACCTGCTCGGGGATGCCCTCGACCTCTCCCTCTGGGAGCTCCCGCGGTGAGCGGCGTGGAGGCGCGGCTGCGGCGCGAGGTCGTGCGGGCGGCGCGCGCCTGGCATCGGCACCGCGGCCCGGCGCCGGCCGGACCGCCGCCCCCGCCGGACTGCCCGGCCGGCTGGCGGACCGCCCCGCCGGACTTCATCGGGATCGGGGCGCAGAAGGCGGGGACCTCGTGGTGGCATGCGCTCATCGATGCCCATCCCGCGGTCCACCGCCGCCCCGGCCAGCCGAAGGAGCTCCACTTCTTCGACACCGCCTGGGAGCGTGGCTGGAGCGCGGCGGATGCCGAGCGCTACGCGCGCTACTTCCCGCGCCCCGCGGGCGGGGTGGCGGGCGAGTGGACGCCGGGCTACGTCATCGACTTCTGGACCCCCGGGCTCATCGCGCGGGCCGCACCGGAGGCGCGCATCCTCCTCCTCCTCCGCGACCCGCTGGATCGCTTCCGGAGCGGGCTCACCCACACGGACGATGCCACGGCCGCAGCCCTCTCCCATCGCGACGCCGCGGGAGCCTTCCAGCGCGGCCTCTACGCGCAGCAGCTGCGGCGCGTCCTGGATGCGATCCCGCGCGAGCGCCTCCTCGTCCTCACCTACGAGGCGTGCCGGGCGGACCCGGCCGCGGAGATCGCACGGACCTACGCCTTCCTCGGCCTCCCCGCACATGACCTCCCGCCGGAGGCGTTCGCGCGCGAGGTGAACCCGACCACCGGCCGGAAGGTGGAGCCGTCCGCGGCGCTCCGGACGGCGCTGGAGGAGGCGTACGCGATCGACCTTGCGGAGCTGCGCACGCTCCTGCCGGACCTTGACCTCTCCCGCTGGCCGACGGCGCGCGCGGCCGGCCTCGCCTGACCGGAGACCCACCGATGCCGACCCACTCCCTCCTCGCGGTCCACGCCCACCCGGACGACGAGACGATCTCCATGGGCGGGACGCTCGCCCGCTACAGCCGCGCGGGCCACCGGGTGACGGTCGTCACCTGCACGGGAGGCGAGCACGGCGAGATCGTGGTCCCCGAGATGGCGACCCCGGAGAACCACGCCCGCCTCGCGGAGATCCGGGCGGGGGAGCTCGCACGGGCGCTCGTCCGGCTCGGCCCGGTGGGGAGCCGGATGCTCGGCTACACCGATTCCGGGATGATGGGGACGCCCCAGAACGAGCTCGCGGGCTCCTTCTGGACGGCGGACCTGGACGAGGCCGCGGGCCGGCTCGTGCGCATCGTCCGTGAGCTCCGGCCGCAGGTGATCGCGAGCTACAACGCCTTCGGTGGCTACGGCCACCCGGACCATATCCGCGCCGCGCAGATCGCCGTCCTCGCCTTCGAGCGTGCGGGCGACCCCGCCTGGTACCCGGAGCAGATCGCCGGTGGGCTCCGGCCGTGGCAGCCGCTGAAGCGCTACGAGACGGTGATGGACATCTCGCGCCGCGAGGAGATCGCGGAGGTCATGCGTGAGCGGGGCGTCCGGACCTGGCTGACGCCGCCGGATGACGAGCCGGAGGAGGAGCGGCTCGCCCGCGAGGGGCTCCTCGCGCAGATGGCCGCAGCGACCGGTCCCAAGACGACGCAGGTGGAGGTCGCGCCCTTCATCGAGGCGAAGCTCGCGGCGCTCCGGGAGCACGTGACGCAGATCGCGGAGCAGACCTGGTTCCTCGCCCTCACGCCGGACGAGTGGCGCCACTGGCAGCCCACCGAGGACTACACCCTGGGCGAATCGCGCGTGGCGCCGGTGCGCATCCCGGAGAGCGATCTCTTCGCGGGGCTCCCGCCGGAGGACTGAGCGTGCCCGGCCGGGCCGCGTCTACCAGTCGAGGATCGAGGCCCGCCGGACCGCCTTCATGATCGCGAGGCCGTCGTCCTTCGCGGGGTCCAGGAAGTGCGGCTGCGACTGCTCGTGGATGAGGTACGGGTGCATCCGGAGCTGGACGATCTCCGACCCGTGGAGGGTGATCTCGAGGAGGAAGCTCTCCATCGTGTAGGTCGCCCAGTTCTGGTCGAAGATGAAGTTCCCGAGCGAGTAGAAGACCGGCGTGCCGTCGATCTCCTCGATGCCGCCCGCGACATGGCTGTGGGCGCCGAGGATGAGGTCCGCGCCGGCCTCGGTCCAGGCGTCCGCCATCTCGCGCTGGTAGACCGTGGGGTCCCGGTCGTACTCGATCCCCCAGTGGGGGAAGACGATCACGAGGTCCACCCGCTCGCGCCACTTCGCGATGTCCTTGGCGACCGTCTTCTTCTTGCACGGGAAGGCGCCGCCATCCGTCTTCGTGGCGAAGGAGTAGGAGGCGACGTCGTTGCAGGGGATGATCGCGATCCGGACCCCGTTCACCTCGAGCGGATCGACCTGGCGCGCCTCGCGGACGTTCTTCCCGGCACCGCCGAACTTCAGGCCGTACTTCGCGAGGTTCTTGCGCGTATCGATCACGCCCTGGGAGCCGTAGTCCTTGATGTGGTTGTTCGCGAGGCTCACCCAGTCGATCCCCGCCCGGGTGAAGATCTGGGTGAGCTCCGGCTTGCCGGAGAAGATGAAGCCGTGGAGGTGGAAGTCCCAATCGTCCGGGACCGGCGCCTCGTGGTTGACGATCGCGAGGTCCGCGTCCTTGACCATCGCGCGGACCACGCCCTTCCCGCCGAGGAACTCGTAGCGCGGGACGGGCCGGCCGGGCGTCACATACGGCCCGCAGCAGTAGTGGCCGGTGACGCGCGCATACCCGCCGTCGAAGGGGTAATCCAGGCCGCGGCCGCGGAGGACGACGCGGTCATGGATCCCGCGGTCCGTGAAGCTGTCCCCACCCGCGACGAGCGTCCAGGTCGCCTTCTGGTCCCACGCGGAGGAGGCGGGCCCGGTCACGGTGGCCACGATCGGCCATGCGTCCAGCTTCCCCATCCGCTCGTTGCCGAAGAGGTCCGCCTTGCCGATCCCGAGCGTGCGCACGCGGAAGGTGACGTCCGAGGCACGGAGGATGCCGAGCACCTCCTTGCGGCCGACCGTCTTCTCGATCTCCTCGGGCGTCAGCTCCTCCACGGACGCGGCGATCTCGATCCCCAGGGCGCCCGCGATCGCCTCGCGGTCGCCGGTGGGGATGACGACCTTGCGGAAGTCGCCGCTCTCGCCGCGGAGCGCGGCGACGAGGTCATCGCGGGAGATCTCGGACTGCGCGGACCAGAAGTCGACGACGGGGACGAAGGGCATCCGGAGCTCCACGATCGCCTCCGGCTCCGCCGGCGCGAGCGAGGCGTCCACGGCGATCGCCGGATCCTCCGGCGCGGTGGTGGGCGCGGGCGGCGCGACCCCGGCGGCATCCCCGTGGGGGGTGGGGGACGGGAGCGGGACGGGCGCATCGGGAAGGAGGCTGGGAAGGGCCGTGGGGTCGAGGACCGCGACCTCCGCGGCCATCGCCTGCGGTGAGGGGTCCGGCGCCCGGGTGGGCTCCGGTCGCGCGTTGGAGACCGAGACGATGAAGGCGACCGACCCGAGGAGGAAGAGAAGGACGAGGATGATGACGAGGACCTTGGAGAAGAGCGGGCTCCGCCCCTGGGGCGCAGGCGGACGCGCGCCGGACCGGGGTGCGGTCAGCGGAGGGCGCGGGGCATCGGCGGCCGGGTCGGGCACCCCGGACGGTGAGCCCATCGGGTCGGGCGCGCGCGTCATCTCCGCGGAGTGTGCCACGTCATCCGCGGGAAGGCGACCGGGCGCGAGGGGGCGATCCGGAGTGCCGGCGCCTCGCCCGTGCGGTCAGCGGCCTCCGGGCTCCAGGGGCGGATGCTCCTCCACCGGGGTGACGAGCGGGCGTCCGTCCGCGGACCAGGGGTGGAGGTCCGGGTCCTGCGGGGATCCGATGTCGCGGGGGATCGGGCCCCAGAGGGCCGCCCCCACCTCCATCCTCTCCGCGGCGCGGCGGCGCTCCGCCACGACCTTCTCGTGGCTCTCGTCGCGGTAGCGGAACATCGCGAGCAGGTCGCCCGCCATCTCCGCGGCGCCACGCGCCCAGTCGCGGAGGGTCCCACCGATCGACCGGATGCCCATCGCTCTCCTCCCAGGCGCCCCGGGCGGGGCGGGAATCACGAGCCCCCGGGGATCCCCCGGGGGCTGCGCTTGTTCGTCGAAGTGGCGGACCCGACCGGATTCGAACCGGCGATCTCCAGCGTGACAGGCTGGCATGTTGGGCCGCTACACCACGGGTCCGCTGCGGCGAAGGCGAAGGATAGCAGGCCCATCCCGGCCTGTCTGCAGGGGATGCGCGTCAGGTGCGGCGGCCGGAGCGGCGGACGACACGCCGGAGACGGGCCGGCGCTTCGCCCAGCGCGAGCCAGCCGGGCCGCAGGACGGCGAGGTGGGCGGGGACGCACTCCTCCCAGTGGGCGCCGAGCGAGACCTTGTGGTCGTAGAGCCCGCGGGCCGGCGTCCCCGGCGCGGGGAGCGCGTGGTCGGGCGCGACATCCGCGCCCCCGAGGTCGATCTCCGTGGCGCCCAGGTCGCGCGCGCGGCGGATCGCGGCGAAGCGGAGGGCGTGCATCGTCCCGGGCCGTTCCGCACGGAGCGCGGCGTCATCGGCGGAGAAGGCGGTCGCGAGCGTGCCCCCCTGGCGGTAGGCGATCAGCCCACCGAGGAGCCGGTCCCCGGCGAGCGCCACGAGGAAGATCCCGTCCCCCGACGCGAGGACGCGCCGCCACCAGGCGTCCAGGCTCGCCTCCGCGCTCCACGGGAAGCCCTTCCGGCCGGCGGCGGCGATGACGAGCCGGGTGAAGGCCGGGAGGTGGGTCCCGTCCGTGTCCTCCTCGATCCGGACCCCGGCACGCTCTGCCTCCCGGACCCGCTGGCGGGCCGACTTCGAGAGTCCCGCGAGCAGCTCCTCGTCCGTGGCCCCGGCCGGGATCTCCCGGACCATCCGGTGGCGCGAGGGCTGGACCTCCGCCGTGGGCCGGAAGCCCGCTGCCGCCATCGCGGCCGCATAGCCGGGGTCGGCGGGCAGGACCGGGTCCACGAGGAGGTTGAGCGCCCCGATCGTGCGCGCCCAGTCGCGGAGCGCGGCTGCCCGCGCAGCCACGCGATCGGCGGGGTCGCCGAGGGGAGCCGGGCCGCGCGGCGCATAGAGGAGGACGCCGGGGAGCGGCGGGCGGCGCCGCAGGAGGACGAGCGCCTCGCGCTCATCCGAGAAGCGGAGGAAGCGCGGCTCCCAGCCGCGGCTCGCCCGGTGTGCCGCCCAGGCGCGCCCCTGGAGGAGGTGCCCGCCCGGGGCCCGGACGACGCGCTCATCCCAGCCCGGGGGCGGCTCACGGTCCGCCGCCACGACACGGACCGGCGCGCTCACGGGCGGCTCCCCCCGAGCCGGGCGGGGAGCCTACGGCCGGCGCGAGCACGGACGATCCCCACCACGAGCCCGACCTCGCGGACGCGGAGGAGCGCGGCGGCGGCGAAGTGGACGGCGATCCCGGCGAGGCCCGCCACCGCGAGCAGGACGAGGTTCCCCACCCAGCCGCGCGCCATCCCGTCCATGAGGAGCGCGATGAGCGCGGCGACCGCACCCGCCGCGCCCGCGGAGAGAAGGATCGCGGGGAAGGGCGCGAGGATCCCCGCCACGTCCAGGCCCGCGGCGCGCCGGAGGACGAGCGCGATCCCCGCCGCCTCCACCCAGGCGCCGATCGCCACGGCCGCGGCGATCCCCGGCACGCCCAGCTGCGGCGCGAGGAGGAGGGCGAGCGCGATATCGATGACGACCGCGACGAGCGCGAAGATGACCGGCGAGCGGGTGTCCGAGCGCGCGTAGCAGGCGCGGCCGAGGACGGCGATCGCGCCGTGCGCGGGAAGGCCGATGAGGAAGATGCGGAGCGTCTCGGCGATATCCCGCACCGTCCCGTCGTCTGCGCTGCCGGGGAAGAGGAGGGTGACGACCGGGACGGCGAGCGCGATCCCCACCGCGGCCACGCCGACCATGACGAGCAGGAGCGCGCGCAGGCCCTCGCGCGCGAGGCGCCGGTACTCGCCCAGGTTGCCGAGCGCGATCTCCCGGGTGAGCGAGGGGAGGAGGACGATCCCGAGCGGGATCCCGATCAGGCCGAGCGGGAGCTGGAGGAGGATCTGCGCGGTGGCAAGGACGCTGACGGATCCCTCCGGGAGCCCCGAGGCGACCGCCACGAGGACGGTGAGCGCGAGCTGCGAGCCCGCGAGCCCGACCATCCGGGGGAGCATGAGGCGGAAGGCGCGGCCGAGCTCCGGGTCGCGCTCCACGCGGAGGGGCGGGAGGAGCCCGCGCCGGGCCACCCCCACCCACGCGGCCACGAGGTAGAGCGCGGATCCCGCGAGGACGCCGAGCGCAGCGGCCCGGATCCCGAGCGCGGGGGCGAGGAGCCAGACGCCGGCGATGATCCCCAGGTTGTACGCCGCCGGGCTGACGGCGCCGGCCGTGAAGCGGTCCCGGGCGTTCAGCCAGCTCGTGGCCACGGATCCCGCGCTGAGGAGGACGGGGCCGAGGAGCATGAGGCGGGTGAGATCGGTCGTCTCCGCGAGCTGGGCATCCGTGAAGCCGGGCGTCATCGCGGGGACGATCCAGGGGGCGAGGAGCCAGGCGATCGCGGCGACCGCGCCCACGGCGAGCGTGACGAGGACCCCGAGCGACCCGGTGATCCGGCGCGCTCGCTCGTCCTCCCCCCTGGCCACGAGCCCCGCGAGGATCGGGACGAGGCCGGAGGTGAGCGCGCCCGCCGCCACGAGCTGGTAGACGAGGTCCGGGAGCCGGAAGGCGGCGTAGAAGGTATCCAGCTCGGCGCCGATCCCGTAGGTCTCCGCGAGGACGACGACCCGGACGTAGCCGAGGACGCGCGAGACGAGGAAGAAGGCGGAGAGGAGGATGCCCGCGCGCGCGAGCGCCATCGCCGAGGCGCGGCCGCGGACCGTCATCCGCGCACCTTCGGGCCGGTCCCGGTGGCCGGGTGGGGGTGCCCGGCGGTCGGGCGTCGTCTCTCCATCCTGCGGCGGGGGCTCCTCCGGTCGTCGGGAGGCCATCGTAGCCGAGCGGCCGGGGCCGGGTGCCCGGCGGGAGGCGGACGATCCGGGGACGGCGGCCGCGGTCCCGTCCGGGGCGGGGTGGTGCGTCCGCGCACCACCCACCCGCGTGTCCACATCGGGCGGAAGCGCGTGGCGAGCGTGCGACGCTATCCTCCGCGCATGCCCGAGATCGTCGACCTTCGCTCCGACACCGTCACGAAGCCCTCCCCCGAGATGCGCCGCGCCATGGCGAGCGCGGAGGTCGGGGATGACGTCTTCGGGGACGATCCCACCGTGCTCGCGCTGGAGGCGCGGAGCGCGGAGCTGACCGGCAAGGAGGCCGCGCTCTTCGTGGCGAGCGGGACGATGGGGAACCTCGTCGCGCACATGGCCCACGTACCGCGCGGCGGCGAGATCATCGCGGCGGCGGAGAGCCACCTCTCCCTGGACGAGGCCGCGGGCCACGCGGTGATCTCGGGCGCGTCGCTCCGGCTCCTCCCCGCGGACGCGGACGGGCGGATGGACCTCCAGGGGATCGAGGATTCCATCTACGACGATTCGGACGTCCACATGGCACCCACGGGGCTCGTCGTTCTCGAGAACACGCACGCGATCAGCGGCGGCCAGCCGCTCTCCGTCGCCTACACGGACGCGGTCGCGGGGGTCGCCCATGCGCACGGGGTCCCGGTCCACGTGGACGGGGCGCGCTTCTTCAACGCCGTCGTGGCGCTCGAGACGACGGCCGCGACCCTCCTGCGCAACGTGGACAGCGCCACCTTCTGCCTCTCCAAGGGGCTCGCCTGCCCGATCGGCTCGGTCGTCGTGGGCTCGCGGGACTTCATCTTCCGGGCGCGCCGCGCGCGGAAGATGGTCGGTGGCGGGATGCGCCAGGTCGGCGTCATCGCGGCCGCCGGCCTCGTCGCGCTCCAGGACGGGCCGGCCGGGATGATCGAGCGGCTCGCGGATGACCACGCGAACGCGCGGCGGATGGCCGAGGCGCTCGCGGCGATGCCCGGGATCGGGCACCTGGACCCCGCCCGCGTGACCACGAACTTCATCCTCTTCGGGGTCATGCATCCGGGCCAGGGGCGGATGGACCGCCCGGACCGCGACCTGCGCAGCCGGTTCATCGCCGCCTGTGAGGCGGAGGGGCTCCTCCTCATCGCCTACCCCAACGGCCTCGTCCGCGCCGTCACCCACTACGGGATCGAGGCGGAGCACGTGGACCGCGCGATCGCCGTCATCCGCAACGCGCTTGCCGCGGTGGGAGCCGCACCGGCCCCGGCCGTCGCCGCCCGGTGACGCGGCCGGACCTCGTCGCCCTCGCCGCCCCCGTCGTCCGCACGGAGGCGGACCGCCGGTTCGCGGAGACCTACGCGTCGTACGTCACGGGAGACCTGGCGCGGAACCCGGGCGCGGCCACCAGCCTCGGCATCCACGAGCACGACCACCGCGCCGCGGACCTCTCACGGGAGGCGCTCCTCGCGGGTGTGGAGGAGGATCGCCGGACGCTCGCGGCGCTCGAGGCGATCGACCCGGCCACGCTCTCGCCGGAGATCGCCTTCGAGCGGGAGATCGCGCTCCTCGGGATCCGCCAGACGCTCTTCGACACGGAGGTCCACCGCACCTGGGAGCGCCGGGCCGGCGCCCTGGACGAGATCGCGGACCCCGTCTTCCTCCTCCTCGCCCGGCCCTTCGCGCCGCTCTCGGAGCGCCTGGAGACGATCACCGCGCGGCTGGCGGCCAGCCCCGCCGCGATCCGCTCCGTCCGGGACCGGGTGGGGCCGCGGCCGGTCCGGCTCTGGCTCCAGCTGGAGATCGACGGGCTCGGGGCGGCACCGGAGCTCTTCGACGCGGTGCGGGCGGCGGCGCTCGAGACGTGGCGGCCGGACGATCCGCGGACGCGCCGCCTGGAGCGCGCGATCGAGGGGACCCTGGCGGCCTTCGGCGAGCACGAGGGCTGGCTTCGCTCCCGCCTGCCGGACGGCGTGGACGACTTCGCGCTCGGGTCGGCGGACCTGGAGACGCTCATCGGGCTCCGGGCGCTGGACGGGCTGGACGGGGACGCGATCCTCGCGATCGGCGAGGAGCGGCTCGCCGCGGAGCACGCCGCGCGCGCGGCGGCCGCACGGGAGATGCCGGGCTCACCGTCCGAGGCGGAGGCCGTGGACCGGGTGAAGTCGGACCACCCCGCGGACTTCGAGGCGGCGCTGGACGGCTACCGGGACGCGATGGACCGGGCGCGCGCCTTCCTCCTCGAGCGCGACCTCTGCTCGCTGCCGGCCGGGGAGCGCCTGGAGGTCGTTCCCACGCCTGCCTACCTGCGCTCGTCGATGCCCTTCGCGGCCTACTTCCAGCCGGCCGCCTTCGACACCGTCCGCCAGGGGACCTACGTGGTCACCCCGTCCGTGGACGGGGATCCCGCGGCGATGCGCGAGCACAACCGCGCCTCGATCAGCAACACGAGCATCCACGAGGCCTACCCCGGCCACCACCTCCAGCTGAGCGCCGCGCTCGAGCGACCCACGCTGGCGCGGATCATGTCGGAGGCCCCGGAGCTCGTGGAGGGCTGGGGGATGTACAGCGAGCTGATGATGCGCGAGCACGGCTTCGACGCCTCGCCCGCGCATCGGGTCGCCCTCGCCACGGATGCCATCTGGCGTGCCTGCCGGATCATCCTGGACATCCGGCTCCATCGCGGCGAGATCTCCGTCCCGGACGCGATCGAGATGCTCATCGCCGAGACCGGCTTCGAGCGCCCGAACGCCGCCGCGGAGGTCCACCGCTACACCTCCACGCCCACCTACCAGCTCTCCTACCTGCTCGGGCGGGAGCTGATCCTCCGGCTCCGTGCGGATGAGCAGCGCCGGCTCGGTGCGGCTTTCTCGCTGCGCGCCTTCCACGACGCCCTCCTCTGGTCGGGGAGCATCCCGGTCTCCTTCCATCGCCGGCTCCTCGCGGGCGAGGGGGGTGGACCCACCCTTCCCGGCGGCCCCGCGGCCTGATGCAGGTCATCCCCAGCATCGACATCCGGAACGACCGCTCGCGGGTCATCTGGTGGCCCGGCGCCTCCACCGGGACCGGGACGCCCACGGACCGGCCGGAGCGGATCGCGACCGCCTTCGTGGCGGCGGGCGCCCCCGCGATCCACCTCGTGGACCTGGACGGGCCCGGACAGGGGCGTCCGGTGAACCTGACCGCGATCTCCGCGGTCTCGCGCGCGGTCGCGGTGCCGCTCCAGCTCGCCGGCGGGGTGGACGGTCCGGAGCAGGTGGAGCTCGCCTTCGCGGCGGGGGCCACGCGGGTCGTCCTCCCGATGTGGCTCGCGGCCGAGGACCCCGGGCGGCTCGCCGCCTGCCTGCGGATCGCGGGGGACTGGCTGGCGGTCGGTCTCGATGCACGGCCGGAGCGGATCGCGGAGTACCCGTGGCCGGGGGGCCGCGCGCCCTCGCTCGCGGACGTCGTGGGCGGGCTCGCGGATGCGGGGGTCCGCCGCTTCATCCTCTCCCACGGTGGACGGACGCCGGATCCGGCCCTCCTCGCGGGCCTCGTGGCAGGCGTGGATGCGGACCTCGTGGTCGCGGGAGGCGTGACGGAGGTGGGGACGCTGGCGGCGCTCCGGGATGCGGGCGTCTCCGGGGTGATCCTCGGAGAGGCGCTCTTCACCGGGGCGATCGACCTCGCAGCGGCGATCCGCGCGGCGGCCTGAGTCCGTTCCGTGACCGAAAGTTGCGGAAAGTTAACCGGTCAACGGGATCGAACCGGTTGAGTTCCCGCGGCCCGGCTGCTATCTTTGCGCTCGTGCCGCTCGTCGGCATACTGCCCCAGGATCAAGGTCATGGGTAGGTTGGGTCAGGGTAGCCGGTGCAGCCGGCGCGATAGATGCCCTTGGTACGTGGCAGCAGGGTCGGTGGTCTCCACCGACTTGGCCGGGACAGTGCAGGAAGCCCCGCTTCGGCGGGGCTTCCTCGTTTCTGCCGTCCGGTCGCGGCGGGGTGGGCCGCCGCGCCTCAGACCATCAGCTCGGGGCGGACCAGGTCGTCGTACTCCTCCGCGCTGACGTAGCCGAGCGCCAGGGCCGCCTCGCGGAGCGTCGTCCCCTCGTGGTGCGCCTTCTTCGCCACCTCCGCCGCCCGGTCGTAGCCGATCTTCGGGCTGAGCGCGGTGACGAGCATGAGCGAGGACCCCACGAGCTCCCCGATCCGCGCGCGGTCCGCCTGGAGCCCGTCCACCGCGAACTCGCGGAAGGAGCGGCAGGAATCGGCGAGCAGGCGGGTGGAGCGCAGGAGGTTCGCGATCATCACCGGCTTGAAGACGTTCAGCTCGAAGTTCCCCTGGCTCCCCGCGAAGGAGATCGCGGCGTTATTGCCGAGCACCTGCGCGGCGACCATCGTCATCGCCTCGGACTGGGTGGGGTTCACCTTGCCGGGCATGATCGAGGAGCC
>JAFMJV010000097.1 GCA_017853275.1 Chloroflexota bacterium | reverse complement strand
CAGGATCGGTGGTCATCGTGGGCGGCATGGACCAGCCGATCCCGCGCGACCTCCCGAGCGACCGCTCCCGGGTACGATGTAGCAACGTACCTACAAGGAGCGACGGACGATGCGACGGACCATGACGAGCCGCGCGCTGAACCAGGACGTGAGCGCGGCGAAGCGCGCCGCCGCGGATGGCCCGGTCGTGATCACGGACCGCGGCCGGCCGACCCATGTCCTTCTCAGCGCCGCCGAGTTCGACCGGCTCACCGGTGCGATCCCGTTCCTCGCGATCCTCGGCGAGCCGGTGGGCGTCGGTGAGGTGGATCTGGAGCTGCCGCGTGCCGCGGACGCACCGCGAGCGGCGACCTTCGACTGATGCACCTGCTCGACACGAACGTCGTCTCCGAGCTGCGCAAGGTGACCGCCGGCCGTGCCGACCCGAACGTCGTGCGCTGGGTCAACGCGGTCCCGGGAGACGAGCTCTACCTCTCCGTGATCTCGCTCCATGAGGTCGAGCACGCGGTCCGGCTCGCCGAGCGCGCCGATCCGGCGCGCGGTGCCCTCCTGCGACGCTGGCTGGACGAGAGCGTCCCGCGTGCGTTCGCCGGCCGGATCCTCCCGATCGATGCGCCGATCGCGCGGCTCGCCGCCGCCTTCCACGTCCCTGACCCGGCCCCGTTCCGCGACGCGCTCATCGGCGCGACCGCGATCGTCCACGGGCTCACCGTCGTCACGCGCGACCGGCGCGACTTCGCCCGGTTCCCGGGCATCCGGCTCGTGGACCCCTGGTCGTAGACGGGCTCGGGGTGATGCGCATCTGATGGATCGATCACCGGGTCGCGGGGACGCGGACCCGACGCGCCTGGTCCGCGTCCCCGTTCCCGCGTTGACGGTCGCGCGGCGTCCGACTAGTCTGCGACTGGTTGATATGAGGACGATCGGCGCCTTCGAGGCGAAGACCCATCTCTCGGCGCTCCTCGACGAGGTCGAACGGGGCGAGCGGATCACGATCACGCGTCACGGCGTGGCGATCGCGGTCCTGTCGCCCGCTGCGCCCGAGCCCGCGATCCGGGCGCACGCCGCGGCCCAGCGGATCCGCGAGCTTCGGAAGGGCGTGACCCTCGGCGACGTGACCGTCCGCGAGCTGATCGACGAGGGTCGGCGATGAGCGGCATCGTCCTCGACGCTTCGGCGATCGCGGCCTGGTGCTTTCAGGACGAGAGCGACCCGGCGGCGGACGCCCTCCTCGACCGGGTCGCAACGGACGGTGCCACCGTCCCCGGCCTGTGGGTCTTCGAGGTCGCGAACCTGCTCGCCGGTGCCGAGCGGCGCGGGCGGATCGACACGGCCCGTGCCTCGACCTTCCTCGAGCTGCTCGGCGCGCTGCCGATCACGGTCGATCCGCGGCCGGTCACGGACCTCCCGCTCCCGCTCCTCGCGATCGCCCGCGGCACGGGCCTGACGGCGTACGACGCCGCCTACCTGGAGCTGGCGCTTCGGACGGGCGCCACGCTCGCCACCCGCGACGCCCGGCTCCGGGCCGCCGCCGTCACCGCCGGCGTCCCGACCGCCTGACCGCTCGGCCCCGGCACGGCGCGCTCCCGCCGGCGCCTGACCCCGCGATCGCCACACGATGCCGTCGGAGCGTGAAGCGCGGGTGCAGTGGCCCCGCGCACCATCGACCGATCACCCGTGCACCATCGACCGATCACCCGTGCACCGTCGACCCATCGTGCGAGGACCGAGCGGCCCCGGGCCGCCGGGCCAGCCGGTGTCCGGCCACGGGAGTACGACTAGATAGACTACGGTCGTACTAACAAACAACTAGTCATACCGCCGAGGACCGCCAGGATGACCCTCACCTCCCGCCCCGTCGCGGCCGAGGCCCGGCTCCGCCACAAGAACCAGCTGACCCTCCCGGAGGCGATCGCCCGTGCGCTGGAGGTCGGACCGGATGACGTCCTCCTCTTCGAGGTGGACCCCGCCATCCCCGGGCTTCTCCATGCCCGCGTCCGGCCCCGCACCTTCGCCGGGTCGCTGACCGGCGTCTTCGGGTCCACCGAGGAGACGCTCGACTTCGTGCGCGCCGAGCGCGACGCCTGGGGCGGCTGACCACCCGTGGCATCCGCGACGCTGGAAGCCTCGATCGCGGTCGGCGACCGGCTCCTCCTCGACACGACCGTCCTTGCCGCCTACCTTGACGCGGGCGACGCGACCCATCCCGTCGCCCGGACCGTGATCGACGAGCTCGTGGCGAGCGGCCGCAACCCGGCGGTCATCTCGATGGTCACCGTGATGGAGCTCCTCATCCGGCCGCTGCGCGCCACGCCCCCCGGCCACCACACCGTCCTCGCCTTCCTCGGCGCGGCGCCGCACCTGACCTGTGTCCCGATCGACCTCCAGGTGGCCCAGGACGCGGCGCACCTCCGGGCGGGAGCGCGCCTCGCTCCGCCGGACGCGCTGATCGTCGGGACCGGGATCGCGACCCAGGTCCGGCATCTCCTCACGAACGACCGCGCATGGTCCACGCGCCTCGCCCCGCTCGAGCGCCGGATCGGCGTCGTCCTCCTCTCGGACCACGTGGCCCCACCACGGTCGTGACGGCCCCCGCCGCCGGCGTCCCGACCACCTGACCGGTCAGCCTCGGGACGGCGCTCCCCGCAGCGGCGCCGCGTCCACGATCGAATAGCGCGCGCGGTCCGGGTCCAGGTGCGACCGCACGAGGACGATCCGCTCCGCCGTCCAGCCCACGTGGATCGGCCCGCCGGCCTCGGACGCCAGGTCGTCGATGAGCGCCTGCGACGCCTTCCGGGCGACCGTGAGGTGCGGCGCGGGCGCACGCCGCGGCGCCGGACCCTCCGGCCCCAGGAGCGCGGCGGCCCCGGTGGCCACCGCATCGGCGAGCGCGCGGATCGCGGCCGCCCCGTCGTCGATCGCGAGCCAGGCCGTCCCGTCGCGCAGGCGCCGCACCCCACCGCCACGGCCGGTCGTCACCGGGAACGGCGCCATCGTCGCCGCCACCTCGTGCGCGAGCGCCACGAGCGCCGGGACCGCGGCCGGATCGACATCGCCCAGGAAGGCGAGCGTGAGGTGGAACGCATCGGCGCTCGTCCACTTCGCCTTGTGGCGCGTCCGGAGCGGGGCGAGGCCGGACTCGACCGCCGCCGCGGCATCGTCGGGCACCTCGATCGCGAAGAAGAGCCGCCAGCCGCCGGTGGCCGCCGCGCCGGCTCGGCCCGTCTGGTCCACGTCGCTCACGCGACGCGGAGGCCGTAGGCGCGGACCGCGGTCCCGCCCATGATCGCGGCCTGCTCGGCCGCCGAGAGCCCGCCGATCGCCTCCTCCAGCATGCCGATCGTTCGGACGTAGTCCGCGGCGAGCAGGCAGACCGGCCAGTCCGAGCCGAACATCGCGCGGGACGGGCCGAACGCCGCGATCGCCGCGTCCACGTACGGCCGCAGGTCGGCGGGCGTCCACGACCGGTGGTCCGCCTCCGTGACCATCCCGGAGAGCTTCACGTCCACGTTCGGCAGCGCGCCCATCGCCGCGATCCACGGGAACCACGCCTCGTCCCGGCCGGCCGCGATCCGCGGCTTGCCGATATGGTCGAGCACGAACCGGCCGTCCGGGAAGGCGCGGGCCGTGGCGAGCGTCGCCTCCCACTGGGGCGGACGGCAGAGCAGGTCGTAGGCCAACCCGCGCGCGTGGAGCGCGGCGATCCCCCGCTGCACATCGGTGCGCAGGAGCCAGGCCGGATCGGGCTCGTCCTCCACGATGTGTCGGATGCCAACGAGCCGGTCGCCACCGGGTCCGGCGCGCAGCGCATCGATGTCATCCCCGACGGACGGGCTCGTGAGGTCCACCCACGCGACGACGCCCACGATCGGCGACCCCGGCACCGCGGCGAGCGCGAGGAGGTTCCGGCCCTCCGTCAGGTTCAGCTGCGCCTGGACGGCGACCGCGCCGTCGATGCGGTGCGGCGCGAGGACCGCCCGCAGGTCAGCCACGTCGAACCGCCGGCCCAGGACCGGGCGGATCGCATCGCCCATCCACGGAAGATCGTCCGTGGCGGGATCCCAGAGGTGGTGGTGGCTGTCGATCCGGACCATCGTCGTCCTGCTCCCGTCAGGCCGGGACGGGGGCGTGGGCCGGGAGGAGACCCTCGGCCTTCAGCTCCGCCCAGAGCGCGGC
>JAFMJV010000015.1 GCA_017853275.1 Chloroflexota bacterium | reverse complement strand
CATCGGCCTCGCGAACGGCAGCGAGATCGGCCCGATCGCCAGCTTCGTTCCGGTGGGCGTCCAGCCCGCGGGCGCGACCCCCTCCCCGAGCCCGAGCATCACGCCGGACCCCTACGTCACCCAGAACATCACCGTCAAGTCGAACTACGCGACCCTCAACCTGGCCGCCAGCTGCATCGATACGACCACGGGCTCCAAGACCCGCGGTACGGCGAACATCTGGTCGAGCAACAAGGCGGAGAGCGCGTCGTCCTTCCCCTACGGGATCTGCGGCGGAGCCACCCCGGCCCCCTCCCAGACCCCCTGGCCGAACCCGTTCGCCCCCTGATCGGGGAGGACGCATCCGCCAGCCGGCGGTAGCAGCGCATGGATGGAACGGGCCGGGGAGCGATCCCCGGCCCGTTCCCGTTCCTGCCACCGGGTGGGCGGGGGTGGGCCCGTCCCCGGGGAGGTGGCGGGAGATGAAGGAGGGATGGATGCCGGATCCCGATCCGCGGCGCTCGCGCCTCCGCGCCCTTGCCGCCGTGCTCGTCGCCGTCGCCCTTGCCGTGCCGGCAGTGGCCTCCGCCGGATCCCCGCGGCCGGTGATCCTCGTCGACCGGGACGGCCGGGCGACCGCCGCCTCGTGTGATGCAGGCCCCGGGGGGAGCGCCACGCGCAACATCGGGAAGGCGGTCCGGGACGCCGCCCCGGGGACCACGATCCTCGTCTGCCCCGGTCGCTACCGGCCCTTCGCCGTCGCCGGCAAGCGGGATCTCACGATCCGTGGGGTCGTCCCGTGGCGCGCCGTCATCCGGCACGGCGGCCGCGCGACACCGGGCGGGGATCCGGACCTCGCCGGGATCGCGATCGCGGGCTCACGGCAGATCGTCCTCCAGTGGCTCACCGTCCGCCACCAGGCACCGCTCGCCGGTCCCGCGGGGACCGCGGTGGGCTGCCGGCCGCTCCTGGCGGGGATCCTCGTGGTCGCCTCCCGGTCCGTGGAGATCCGGGGGAACCGTGTCCGGTCCGTCGGGCCGGGGAGCCTGGACGGCCCCTGCCCGATGTCCGTGGGGATCATGGTCGGCGATGCCACCCCGCTCCTGGCGGGAGCCCCCGCCGCGCTCGCCGCGCTCGGCGATCCCGTGGACCCCGCCACGAGCGCGCTGATCGCGAGCAACCGGGTCCGGGGCCATGCCTTCCTCGGGATCGCGGCGACCAGCTCGCTGTGGTCCGGGGGCGCGGGGACCGGATCCCCCGTCTCCGGCCCGACCCGCGCCCGGATCGTGGGGAACTCGATCTTCTTCCGGCATCCGCCCGACGCCTGCACGACCTCCGGTCCCACGGTCGCCCCGGCGGTGCGCTCGCTCCTCCTGCCGGCGCGCGGCCTCGCGCGCCTCGTCGCCGCCGCGTCCGGGGTCCTCCACCCCTCCGGGCGGAGCCTGTGCGTCGCCGAGGCCGCCGGGATCTACCAGGGGGTCCCGGTCCCCGATTCGCCGATCCCGGGGGCCTCCGGCCGGATCGCCCGCAATCGCGTCTTCTCCTCCGCCCCGTGCGTCCTCCGCTGCCGTCCCGCGGGGGCCGTCCAGGTCGCCGCGATCCTCGTGGCAGACCCGGCGCACCGGCCCGGGGCGAGCCGGGTGACCGGGAACCTCCTCTTCCGGAACCTCATCGGGATCGCCCTCGCGGACGCCGCCGGCGCCGTCGTCGCGGGGAACCGCGCGACGGAGGGCCTGATCGGGATCACCGTGGGCGACACCGTGGGTGCCACGCTCCGGGCGAACACGGCGACCGGGAACCGGGCGGGGATCGTGATCACGAACGCCCCGGTGGGGACGACCGGTGCGGCGGGTGCGGCGAGCCCCGCGCCGTGGCAGGTCACCGCGGAGCTCCGGATCACCGGCAACGATGCGCGCGGGAACGTGGACCGGAGCTGCGAGGACGAGACCGTGGGCGGCGGGAGCCGGGGGACCGCGAACCGCTGGTGGGGGAACGCCGGAGAGCGCGGATCCTCGACGCCGGGGGGCCTCTGCGGGGCTCCCGGGAGCCCGCCACCCGTCCCCGCGCCCGCTCCCTGAGCGGCAGCGCGCGGCCCGCGCCACATCGCCGCGGTTCGGCTAGATTCAGGGCCATGCCGGACGGATCGGATCGAGCGTGACGAAATACGTCTTCGTGACCGGCGGGGTCACGTCGAGCCTGGGCAAGGGGATCACCGCCGCGTCGATCGGCCGTCTCCTCAAGGCCCGCGGCCTCTCCGTCTCCATCCTCAAGCTGGACCCGTACATCAACGTGGACCCCGGCACGATGTCGCCGTACCAGCACGGCGAGGTCTTCGTCACGGATGACGGCGCGGAGACGGACCTCGACCTCGGCCACTACGAGCGCTTCATCGACGAGAACCTCTCCCAGGCGTCCAACGTCACGACCGGCCGGATCTACCAGGCGGTGATCGCCAAGGAGCGTCGCGGCGACTATCTCGGCGGGACCGTCCAGGTCATCCCGCACATCACGAACGAGATCAAGGAGCGGATCGGCCGGGTCGCCCGGGACGGTCGTGCGGATGTCGTCATCGTGGAGGTGGGCGGGACGGTCGGCGATATCGAATCGCTCCCCTTCCTCGAGGCGATCCGCCAGATGCGCAAGGACGTGGGGCGGACGAACGTCCTCTACGTCCACGTCACGCTCCTCCCGGCGCTCGCCGCCACCGGGGAGCTGAAGACGAAGCCCACCCAGCACTCCGTCAAGGAGCTGCGCGGGATCGGCATCAGCCCGGACATCATCATCGCCCGCTCGGACCTCCCGGTCGCGGATGACCTGCGCGAGAAGATCGCCCTCTTCTGCGACGTGGCGCCGGAGGCGGTCATCCCCGCCACCACCGCGGAGACGATCTACGAGGTCCCTCTCCTCTTCGAGCAGTGGCGGCTCGGTGACCTCGTCGTCCGTGAGCTCGGCCTTGGCGACACGGCGAAGACCGCCGACCTCGCCGCCTGGCGCGGCCTCGTGGAGCGGATCAAGCGCCCCAAGCCCCGTCTCGAGATCGGCCTCGTCGGGAAGTACATCGAGCTCCCGGACGCCTACCTCTCCGTGACGGAGGCGATGCGTCACGCCGGCTGGGCCCAGGAGCGCGCGATCGCGATCCGCTGGGTCGATTCGGAGACGCTCACCCCCGAGACGATCGACGACGCCCTCGCCGGGGTCGCCGGCGTCCTCGTCCCCGGCGGCTTCGGCCACCGCGGGATCGAGGGGAAGGTCCTTGCTGCGCGCTATGCCCGCGAGCGACGCGTCCCCTACCTCGGGCTCTGCCTCGGCCTCCAGTGCGCGGTCATCGAGTTCGCCCGCTCGGTCGCCGGCGAGCCGGACGCCAACTCCACGGAGTTCGACCTCTTCACCCGCGCACCCGTCATCGACTACATGCCGGACCAGCGCGACCTGGAGGAGAAGGGCGGCACGATGCGCCTCGGCCTCTACCCGGCGCGCCTCACGCCCGGGAGCCGAGCCGCGGCCGCCTACGGCGCGGAGATCATCTACGAGCGCCACCGCCATCGCTTCGAGGTGAGCAACCGCTACCGCGAGGCGCTCGAGCGGAGCGGGATGATCCTCTCCGGCCAGTCGCCGGACGGCCGGCTGGTGGAGATCGTGGAGCTGCGCGATCACCCGTGGTTCGTGGCCAGCCAGTTCCACCCCGAGTTCAAGTCCCGGCCGGACCGGCCGCACCCGCTCTTCAGCGGCTTCGTGGCCGCGGCCGTCGCCCTCACGGACGCGCGCGCCGCCCAGGCCGCGCACGCCGCCACGGAAGGGTCCGAGGCCGGCGCCTGACCCACGCCCCGGGCCGGGGGTCTTGACCCGCGGGCGTCCTTTGGTATCATCCCGTCGAGTCCCCCTGGAACCCTCTCTGCTGCGGCCATCGGCCGCGCGGAGCCGCCGGGCCTCACCCCATCCGGAAGGCGTTCGTCCTTCCTCCCCGTCCGTCCCGGCAGCCCCGGGCCCGCCCACGAGGAACCCATCGCCGTGCCGATGAACCTGAACGACCTGAACGGGAAGCCCCTCCGCGAGCTCGTCCGGATCGGCGGCGAGCTGGGCGTGGAGGATGCCCGTTCCCTGGGCAAGGACGCCCTCGTCGAGCAGATCATGCAGGCGCAGGCGGAGCGCGGCGGGCAGGCGTACATCACGGGCATCCTGGACATCGTGGAGGACGGCTTCGGCTTCATCCGCGTGAAGGGTCTGATGCCCAGCCCCGGGGACATCTACGTCAGCTCCCCCCAGGTCCGGCGCTTCGGCCTGCGGGCCGGTGACCGTGTCGGCGGGGTGACCCGGGCGCCCAAGGACGGGGAGAAGTACTGGAGCCTGGTGCGCGTGGAATCGGTCGGCGGGGTGGACCCGGAGACCGCCAAGCGCCGCCCCCACTTCGACGCCCTGACGCCGATCCACCCGATCGATCTCATCAACCTCGAGAGCGACCCCAAGAACCTCAGCCAGCGGCTCGTCAACCTCGTCAACCCGATCGGGAAGGGCCAGCGCGCGCTCATCGTCAGCCCGCCCAAGGCCGGCAAGACGATGCTCCTCAAGAACATCGCGAACGGCATCTCCACGAACTACCCGGAGATCCTCCTCATGGTCGCGCTCATCGGCGAGCGCCCGGAGGAGGTGACGGACATGCGCCGCTCGGTGAAGGGAGAGGTCATCTCCTCCACCTTCGACGAGCCCACCGAGAACCACGCGCACGTGGCGGAGATGGCGCTCGAGATCGCCAAGCGCCAGGTCGAGAACGGCCGGGATGTCGTGATCCTCATGGACTCGATCACCCGCCTCTCGCGCGCCTACAACCTCGCCCTGCCGCCCTCGGGCCGGACGCTCACCGGCGGCATCGACCCGGTCGCCCTCTACCCGCCCAAGCGCTTCTTCGGCGCCGCCCGGAAGCTCGAGGAGGGTGGCTCGCTCACGATCATCGCCACCTGCCTCGTGGATACCGGCTCGCGCATGGATGACGTCATCTACGAGGAGTTCAAGGGGACCGGCAACTCGGAGCTCATCCTGGACCGGAAGCTCGCCGAGAAGCGGATCTTCCCCGCCATCGATGTCCAGCGCTCCGGCACCCGCCGCGAGGAGCTCCTCCTGGAGGAGGGGACCCTTCGCCTCGTCTGGACGATGCGCCGGATGCTCTCGGCGGTGGGCACGAACGAGGGGATCGAGCTTCTCCTCAACCGGCTCTCCAAGTCCGACTCCAACGCGACCTTCCTCGCCTCGCTGACGAAGCAGGCGGCCGAATCCTGACCCGCCGCGGACGCGCGGCCAGGGAGCGCGGATGTTCCTCGATCACGTCTCCCTGACGGTCATCGCCGGCGCAGGCGGTGACGGCGCAGCCACGATGCGCCGCGAATCGCATGTCCCGCGCGGGGGTCCGGATGGCGGGGACGGTGGCCGTGGCGGCTCCGTCTATCTCGTCGTGGAGATCGGCCAGACCACGCTCGGGGACTACCGGTTCCGCCACCACTTCCGGGCCGAGCCGGGCGGACCCGGCCAGAGCTCGAAGCGCCACGGCAAGGCAGGTGCGGACCTGCGCCTGCCCGTCCCGCCCGGTACCGTCGTCTTCACCCACGAAGGGGAGCTCCTCGCGGACCTCGTCGTGCCGGGACAGGAGCTCCTCGTGGCCCGCGGCGGCAAGGGCGGGCTCGGCAACGTCCACTTCGCGACCGCCGTGAACCAGGCGCCGCGCCATGCCCAGCGGGGCGAGCCGGGCGCCGAGCAGCGCCTGCGCCTCGAGCTCCGTCTCATCGCCGATATCGGGCTCGTGGGGCTCCCGAACGCCGGGAAGAGCACGCTCCTGGCGGCCCTCACCGCCGCCACTCCGCGGATCGCGCCCTACCCCTTCACGACGCTCGAGCCGAACCTCGGGGTCCTCGATCTGGAAGCCCTGGACGCCACGGACCACCGGCGCCCCACGATCGCGGATCTCCCCGGGCTGATCGAGGGGGCGAGCGCCGGCGCAGGGCTCGGCTTCGCCTTCCTCCGCCACGTGGAGCGGACGCGCGTCCTCGTCCATGTCGTCGATCTCGGGGCGGAGCGTCCGGAGCGGGACTACGGGACGATCCGGGACGAGCTCGCGGCGCGCGACCCGCGTCTCCTCGAGAAGACGACCCTCGTCGTCGCGAACAAGCTCGACCTCCCCGGTGCCGCGGACCGGCTCGCGGAGTTCCGCGCGGCCCGCGACGCGGAGGGCCTGGAGGTGGTGGCGGTCTCCGCGCGGGACGGCGAGGGGATGACCACGCTCATCGATGCGCTCGCCCGGCTCCTGCCGGACGCCGCGACGCTCGCCTCGCCCGGGGAGCCCGCCGGTGTCGTCGTCCACCGTGTCGCGCCGGTCGATACCGGCTTCACGATCTCCCACGATCCGGACGGGTCCTGGCGGGTGGAGGGCCGGCGCTTCGAGCGGCTCGTCCTCCAGACCGACTTCGAGCGCGAGGAATCGGCGCTCCGCTTCCAGCGGGAGCTCCGCCGCTCCGGGCTGGAACGGGCGATGGAGGAGGCCGGGGTCCGGGACGGGGATCTCGTCCGGATCGGCCCGATCGAGCTCTTCTGGGGCGACGCGGAGGCGGAGTGAGCGCGCCCGCGGAGCGCCGTCTCCTGCCGCCCTGGGGGATCCTCGGCGGCACCTTCGACCCGATCCACCACGGGCACCTCGCGATCGCCGCGGAGGCGCGCGAGGCGCTCGGCCTCGCCGGGACGATCCTCATCCCCGCGGCACAGCCGCCGCACAAGGCCGGCCGCACGATCTCCTCGCCGGAGGACCGGGTCGCGATGGTCGAGCTCGCCGTGGCGGGCGATCCGGGGCTCTCCGTCTCGCGCATCGAGCTCGAGCGGCCCGGCCCGAGCTGGGCCGTCCTCACCCTGGAGGTGCTCGCCGCCGAGGCGGATGCGGAGGGCCGCGAGCGACCCGTCTTCATCCTCTCCGCCGAGGCGCTCGCGGGCTTCCCGGACTGGCGGGAGCCCGCGCGGATCCTCGAGCTCGCGCGCCTCGCGGTCGTCCCCCGGCCGGGGGCGGCCCCCGTGGACCGGGCGGCCTTCGCCGCGCGCTTCCCGGGCGCGGAGGCACGCCTGCTCGTCCTGGACGGCCCCTTCCTCGCGATCTCCGCCACGGAGATCCGCGCCCGGGTCGCCGCAGGCCGCTCGATCCGGGCGCTCGTGCCACCCGCGGTGGCGGACCACATCCGGGAGCGCGGCCTCTACCGGGATGCCCGATGATGGACCGACCCGACCCCTGCCCGACCCCCGATCCCACGAGGAGCCATCCGTGACCGACCGCCTCCCCGAGCCTGCCGAAGCCGCGCCGGAGGCCGGCGCCGACGCCCCGGCCGCGCCCGCGCCCGAGCGGCCGGCGGAAGCCCGGCGCCCCGGCCTCCCGCACCGCGAACCCGGCAAGGCACGGCCGCGGAAGCGGGTCGCTGCCACGGCGGACGGGACGATCGACCCGGGGGAGCCGGATCCGCGCGCGCTCGCGATGGCGCGCCGGATCGTGGAGCTCGCCGAGGACAAGAAGGCGACGGAGATCGTCCTCCTCGACGTGCGCGCCCTGACGACCGTGACGGACTACATCGTCCTCTGCTGCGGTGGGTCGGAGCGGCAGCTGGGCGCGATCGCGGACGGGGTCGCGGAGGGGTTGAAGCCGGAGGGGACCCTCCCGATCGGCCGCGAGGGGACCCCCGCGTCGCACTGGGTCCTCCTCGACTTCGGGGCCGCGATCCTCCACGTCATGGCGGCCCCCGAGCGCGAGTACTACGCCCTCGATGCCCTCTGGGCGGACGCGACCCTCCTCGTGAAGGTCCTCTAGCTCCTCCGGGTCCGCGGTCGAGCGGGGACCGGACGGTTCGGTCGGCCGGGGGGCGGCAGGACCATCGGGTCATCCGTTCCGTGGGGTGCCGGCCCGTAGCCTCTCGCTCCCGAGGGCCGGAGGGACCGGCCCGGGAGAGGCACGGGGTCGCGGATGTACTGGCTCCAGGATCGCTGTCCGGTCTGCTCGGCGATGCTCGTCGCGTCGCGCTTCGACACCGTCTTCCGCATGCCGGACGAAAGCGAGCAGCTCCGCTTCGACCTGCCCGCATCCCTGTGCACGGAGTGCCGGCAGCTCTACCTCGCGCCGGAGCTCCTGGAGATCCTCGACGTCACGGACGGACGCTGCACCTTCGCGATCGAGAGCGACGTCGCGCTCCGCGAGCGGACCGCCTGACCGCCTAGCGCGCCGGTCGCGCCGCCCGGGCGACCTGCTCGCCGAGGAAGCGCTGGAGCCCGAGCGCATCCCGCGCATCCGAGACGCGGACGCGGCCGCCCGCCGGGTCGAGCCCGCGGCTCCGCAGGTCGAGCGCCACGAGCGCCCCGAGCGCGGCCTCGAGCTCAGCGGCGGTCCAGGTCCCCGCCTGCTCCGTCAGCCGCTGCGCGCGGTAGGGCTGCGCGACCCCGAGCGCCTTCATGATCTCCGGCGGTCGTGCGCGGGCATCCATCAGGTCACGGGCGATGATCAGGTCGCGAAGCCTCCGGTGGAGCTGGGCCACGAGGAGGGGGAGCGCGGTCCCCTCGGCGAGGAGCCGCTCCGCAAGCCGGGAGGCGTCCACGGAGCGGCGGTCCCCCACGGCGTCCAGGAATGCCCACGCGGAGCCCGGGACCGCCTCTGCGACGAGCGCCGCCACATCCTCGCGGCTCGCCGTCCCACCGGGCCGGTAGAGGGCGAGCTTCTCCAGCTCCCCGTAGGCGAGCTCGGTCTGACGGCGCCGGTCGATGTCGTTCTCCCGGACGTTCGCCCCCACCCGCTCGGCGAGGAGAGCTGCCGCCCCCGGGCCGAGCGTCGTCCCCAGCTCCCGCGCGCGCTCCTCGAGCCACGGGGCGAACCGCTCGCGCCCGATCGCCGGGAAGCGGACGACGCTCCCACCGGCCTCCGCGACCGCCGTCCGCAGCTCGGCCGTGGCCGCAGGCTCCTTCCCGTCCGTGCCCGCGAGCTCGGTGAAGCAGAGCCCGTTCCCCGGCGCCACGAGCCCGAGGAGGCGGATGAGCCGTGCCCGGCCGGTGCTCTCGCGGGCGATCCAGGCCGGCTGGCGGAGGACGACGAGCGTCCCACCCCCGAAGAGGGTGGCGCCGGCGACCCGGCCCTCGACCTCCTCGAGGACGCGCGTCCGGCGAGCCGCGACCGCATCCCCTTCGCCGGGGTCCTCATCGCCGGGGGCGCGCCAGATCTCCAGGGCGGGACCGTCCGCGCCGAGGCGGACGGCCAGCTCGCGGACGGCCCGGTCGATCGACCAGGCATCCTCCCCGGAGAGGAAGGCGATCGGTGCGCTCCCCGCCCCCGTGGCCGGGATCACCGGCCGGCCGCCGGCGCCGGGGTGGCCTCGGCCTCCCGGAAGGCGGCGCGCACCCACGGGAGCCGCGCCACCGACTCCGGCGCGAGGTCGGCGGCGTCGCAGACGTCCCGCTCCAGCCGCTCCGCCCGGATGCGGGCGAGTCGCAGGTCGGCGCGGTGGGCCGGATGGAGCCGCTCCCAGCGGGCGAACCGGGCACCGAGCGGACCGAGGCGGGCCGCCGCGCGCTTGTCCGCGTAGGCGACGATCCGCTCCTCCAGCGGGGCACTCTCCAGCCAGCGCTCCGCCTCCGGCGTGACGAGCCGGATCACGGGATGGCGATCGACGGCCGGCGAGAGCTCCCCGTGCCCGCGCCGCGCGAGCCACTCGGCGCCGGCGTGGCCGTGGCCGAGGGCACGGAGCGGGTCCGTTGTGGGGAGCGCCTTGTCCATGTCGTGGAGGAGGGCCGCCGCCTCCACGAGCCGGGGGTCCACGGGGACGCCGCGGGCGGCGGCACGCCCCGCGAGGGCGGCCGCGATCTCCGCCACGGCCGCCATGTGCCGGACGAGCGAGGCGGGTGCCTCGAGGTCGAGGAGGATCCGGGCGGCGTCCGTCCGGGAGGGGATCGTCACGCCGCCGATCGTAGCAAGGGAGGGGAGGGGTGGCGCCGGATCGATCGGGATGGGTGGTCCACGGTGCGGGCCGGGCCGGGAACGGACCGGCCGTGACCGGGGGAAGGGAGGCGCCGCCGGGGATCCGGCAGGGGCCGAGGAGGGTGGAGCGCAGGTCCCAGCCGCCGGCGGCGCTCCGGACGGGAGTGGGGCCGCTCGCCACGACGCGCAGGTCCCGCCCGTCCGAGCTGATGCTCACGCTCCCGTCCTCGTCCGTGCGGAAGACGCGTGCCCCGCTCGCCCGGATCCGGTCGAGCGTGCGCGGCGAGGGGTGGCCGTAGGGGTTCCCGCGACCCGCGCTCGCCACGGCGACGCGGGGCCGGAGCGCTGCGAGGAGGGCGTCCGTCGTCGCGGTCGCGCTCCCGTGGTGGGCGACCTTGAGGAGGTCTGCCCGTCCGCCCTCCGCGATCCCTGCCGCGAGGAGGCGCGGGTCCACATCGTCCTCCACGTCCGCGGCCAGGAGGAAGCGGCGCTCCCCGAAGCGCAGGTCGAGGACGAGCGAGCTGTCGTTCACCTCGCGGCCGCTCTCCGGGGACCGGGCAGGGACGGCGTCCCGCGGCGGCCAGAGGACGTGGATCTCCCCGCCGTCCACCGCGATCCGGTCGCCGGCAGCGAGCCGGGCCACGGGACGTCCCTCCCGAGCGAGCACCCTCCGGAGCGCAGCCTCGCCCGGTCCGCGTCCGGTCATCCCGTTCTCCGCCACCTGCCCGATCCGGTAGCGCCCGAAGAGTGCCGGGAAGCCCGCGGCATGGTCCTCGTGGGGGTGGGAGAGGATGAGGAGGTCGATCCGCCGGTCCCACGGGGGGAGCCGGCTGTCCAGGAGCGTGATGAGACGGTCCGGGTCCGGCCCGCCGTCGACGAGGATCCGCGTCCCGCGATCGCCTTCCACGAGGACGGCATCCCCCTGTCCGACATCCAGGACATGGATGGAGATCCGGCCGTCGCGGAGGCCGCCCGCGATCCCGACCGTCCCGGCCAGAAGAGCCGCGGCTCCTCCCGCCACGAGGCCGACGGCGGCGAGGGAGGGCCGCCCTCCGCCCACCGCCCCCCGCGCCGGCCCACGCGTCCGGACCGGTGCCGGCCGGTCCGCCGCGGGCAGGGTCCCCATCCGCCGCCGGAGCTCCACGATGGCCAGGGCCACCGCGGCCCCGCCGGCGGCGAGGAGGTCGAGCGGTGAGGGGAGGGTGACCGAGGCGAGCGGCCATCCGGCAAGGCTGCCGGCGATCGCGACGAGGCCGCCGAGGATGAGCCGGCCTCCGATCGCCACGGGGGCGAGCAGCGCGTCCGGGACGCCCGCGCCGGCCGCGACCCCCGCACCGAGCCCCGCGGCCGAGACCGCCATCGCCGGCGCGACGAGGGGCGCGGCCAGCAGGTTCGCGAGGGGTGCGACGAGGGAGACCCGGCCGAAGTGGAGGAGGACGAGGGGAAGGGTCGCGGCCTGGGCTGCCAGCGAGACGCCGAGGGTGGTGGCGAGCCAGGCCGGTGTGCGGCCCCCGGCGCGCTCTCCGATCCATCCGCCGATCGGCTCGGCCCAGGCGAGGATCCCGACCGTCGCCCCGATCGAGAGCTGGAGGCCGATATCCGCGACCGAAGCGGGGTCGATGGCGAGGAGCGCCGTGGTGGCGAGACCGAGCGCGGTGGCGGCTCCGGCCGGGCGGCCGGCGGCCTGCGCTCCGAGCGCGATCCCACCCATCGCCGCCGCCCGCAGGACGCTCGCGCTCGCCCCGGACGCCAGCGCATAGGCCGAGACGGCGCCGATCGCGATGAGGGTCCGCCGGCCGCGTCCGAGGGGAAGACGGAGGAGGAGCGCCCCGGCGATCCCCGCCACGAGCGCGATGTTCCAGCCGCTGATCGCCACGAGGTGGCCGAGACCCGTCGTCGCGAAGTCGGCGGCGACCGTCCGGTCCAGCCCGTCGCGGACGCCGATGAGGATCCCCGCCGCAAGCCCCGCCTCCGGCTCCGGGAGGGCACGCCCGATCGCCGCCGCACCGGCGCGCCGTGCGTGCTCCAGCTCTCCGAGCGGACCGCCCCCGGCGATCTCCGGTGGTTCATCGATCCGCACGGTGGCGACGACACCGCGCGTGGCGAGGATCGCCGCGAGCTCGCTCCCGTCCCGGGGAGCCGCCTCGGCGGCGGCCCGGAAGGCGATCCGGTCCCCCGGTGCCACGAGGCTGTCCCGCGGGATCCAGCCCCAGGCGCGCCACCCCGCGCCCCCGGGGGCGGCCGGGTCCGCGAGGAGGAGATCGACCCGGCGCCGTCCGCCGGACGCCGAGCCGATCCCGGTCACCGTGGCCGACCAGGCGCGCTCGTCCGTGGGGATCGGTCCGGCAGCCGGGGGGCGCGGCGCGATCAGGTCACCGGCGCCGGCACGGAGAAGGAGGAGCGCCAGCCCGGCGGCCAGGGCGGCCATCCCCGTCCGGCGCCGCGCACCGAGGAGGAGGGCTCCGATCGCCGAGGCGGCGCCCAGGAGGAGGACGCTTCCGCTGCCGAGCGCCGGCACGCCGACCGCGCCGAGGACGGCTCCGGCCGCCAGGAGGCCCGCGCGCGGGATCGTCCTCACGATCCGGCGCGCACGAGCTCCCGGACCTGGGCGAAGACGCTCTCCGAGACGAGGCCACGGCCCCGTAGCTCGTCCACGGAACGGAAGGGGCTCTCCTCGCGCGCGGCCACGATCCGCGCCGCGGTCACCTCGCCGATGCCGGGGAGGTCCTCCAGCTCTGCGGCCGTGGCCCGGTTGAGGTCCGTGCCGCTCCCGCTCGCGGCCACGCCCGGGTCCGCGGCCGGGGGCCGGTCCGCAAGCGCGGGGACCCCGACCTTCTCGCCGTCCGCCACGGGGGCGGCCAGGTTGAGCTGCTCCGCGGTCGCGGCGAGATCCGCGTTCGGGGCGAAGCCTCCCGCCGCCGCGATCGCATCCCCCACCCGGGCACCCGGATCGAGCCGCACGACCCCGGGATCCCGGACCGCGCCGGAGACATCCACGACGAGGTCCACCATGGACGGGGCCGGGGCCCGGGCCGCGAGCGCCGCGCCATCCTCCGGGAGGGTGAGGCTCCCATCCGGCGCCCCCGTGACACCGAGGACGATCCCGCCGGTGACAAGGGCGGCGAGCGCGCCGACCGCCACGAGGGTGAGCAGGCCGGGGGGTGTCACCCCACGGCCTGCCGGGGAGATCCGGGAGGCCTGGGCCGCGGCCGGGTCGAAGAGCTGCCAGTCGGGCGTGGGTGCGCCCATGCGCGACCTCCGGTCGGCGGGAGGTGGCGGGTGGGTTCGATCGACCGGCGACCCGCCGGGGCACTGGGCGGATCGCCGGTCGCAGGCGTCAGGATGGACGGCAGCGCTTCACACCGGCTTCACGGCCGGCGGTGCGCTGTGGATGGACCGGCCCGGCCGGATCCGCCGGCGGGCGTGGTGGGGCGCGGAGGAGCGCCCCGCCGGATCAGGCGCGGATGAGCGCCGCGAGGCGCGGACGGATCTCCGTGGCGAGGCGGCGCATCGTCTCGTCGTCCACCGGCGCCGGGAAACAGGCGATCAGGTGGTGATAGCCCGCCTCCACGATCGGGGCGAGGTGCGCGAAGACCTCGTCCGGCGTCCCCACCGCCGCCCGTGCACGGGCCACGGTCGCCGAACCCGGGCGGACCTCGTCCGTGGCCGCGCCGCCGTTCGCGGCAAGGAGGGCGTCGTGGACGCGCCAGGCCTCGTCGTGGTCGTCACGGATGACGACGCGCTGGATCTCGCAGGTCCGCTCCACCGTCCGCTCGTCGCGGCCGAGGTTCCGGCAATGCTCGAGGAGGGCGCTCTCCGCCTCCTCGACCGACCCGGCCGGGTTCCCGATGTTGTTCATGTCCGCGTACTGCGCGACGAGCTTCAGGGTGACCTTCTTCCCGCCGCCGCCGATGAGGATCGGGAGGTGCTTCTGGACCGGGGGCGGATCGTTGCGGACCGACTGTGCGGCGTAGCGCGGGCCGGTCGCGCTGGGCTCCGTCCCGTCCAGCATCCCGCGCATGATCGGGAGCGCTTCGCCGAGCCAGCGGAGCCGCTCCGGGAAGCCGCTCCCGAACTCCATGCCGAACTCGCGGTGCTCGATCTCGAACCACGCGGCGCCGATCCCGAGGACGGCCCGGCCGCCGCTGATGTGGTCGATGGTGGTGATCATCTTCGCGGTGAGGGCGGGGTTCCGGAAGGTGTTCGCTCCCACGAGGTGGCCGATCGTCGCCTTCTTCGTGCGAGCGGCGACGGCGGCCATCGCGGTCCAGGCCTCGAGGATCGGACCCTCCGGCGAGCCGACGATGGGGTAGACGTGGTCCCACGTCCAGAGGGAGTCGTAGCCGAGCTCCTCGGCGCGGATCATCGCGGCGAGGAAGGCGTCCCAGCTCGTGTACTGGTTCCAGACGTTCGCGCCGAGCTTGATCGGGGCGGCATGGTCGGGCATCGGGTGCTCCTTGTCCAGGTGGGGGCAGGGGGTCAGCCGGCGCGGATGATCCGCTCCAGCGCGGGGCGGACCTCGGTCGCGAAGCGGGTCATCGATTCTTCATCGTGGGGACCGGGGAACCCGGCGATCAGGTGGTGGTAGCCGAGCTCGACGTAGGGGGCGAGATGGGCCGCCACGTCCTCCGGCGTCCCGACCGGCTGGCGCTCCCAGGGGGTGGCGCCGCCGTTCTCCGCGAAGATCCGCCGGAAGACCTGCTCGGCCTCGGCGCGCGAGTCACGGATGATCAGCGTCCCCGTCCCCACCGTGCGCTCGATCGTCCGCTCGTCGCGGCCGATCGCCTCGCAGTGCCGGACAAGGGCGGCCTCCGCGTCCCGGACGTTCTCGATCGTCCCGCCCAGGTTGTTCGCATCCGCGTAGCGGGCCACGAGCTTGAGGGTGACGGTGCGGCCGCCGCCGCCGATGAGGATCGGGAGGCGCCTCTGCACCGGGGCCGGATCGTTGCGCGCACCGGCCACCGCGTAGGCGGGGCCGGTCGCTGTCGCCCGCTCACCGTCCAGCATCGCGCGCATGACGGGGACCGCCTCTCCGAGACGCCGGAGGCGCTCCGGGAAGCCATCGCCGAAGTCGATCCCGAAGCCCTGGTGCTCGGTCTCGAACCAGGCGGCGCCGATCCCGAGGACGGCGCGTCCGGCGCTGATGTGGTCGATCGTCGTGATCATCTTCGCGGTGAGCGCCGGGTTCCGGAAGGTGTTGGCGCCGACCATCATCCCGATCGTCGCGCGCGAGGTCGTGGCGGCGAGCGCGGCGAGCGCGGTCATCGCCTCGAGGATCGGACCCTCCGGCGATCCGACGATGGGGTAGACGTGGTCCCAGGTCCAGAGCGAGTCATAGCCGAGCGCCTCGGCACGCTGCTCGGCGGCGAGCCATCCCTCCCAGGTCGTGTACTGGTTCCAGCAGTTCGCTCCGAGCCGGAGCGGGGCGGTTCGATCGGGCATGGCGAGAGGCTACACCGTGCCCCGGAACGACGTGACCCCCGGAGCCCTGCGGCTCCGGGGGTCACGTGCCGGTGGGACCGGCGGTTCCGTGCGAGCGGTCAGATGGCCCGGGAGGAGGGTCGGGCCGTCTGGCGCATCAGCACGGGCAGTCGAAGGGAGAAGCGGCTCTCGGTCCGTGCCGGCGCGTGCGTGGAGCGCTTCTCCGCGTCGCGGAGCTGCTCCTTCACGGTCTCCCTGGCCAGCATGTAGATCTCCCAGTTCATCGTTCTCATCCCCTGCCCGGTGATCCGGGCCTCGTTCGGTGTGTGGGTGCGTCCCGTTTCGGTACGTTCCGTATCGTATACGACCGTTCGGGACCCGTCAAGAGCTCCCCCCGGTCAGCGCCGGGGCGCCCCCCTGGTGGCCGGCCGGACCGCGAGCGCGCGGTCCGCGTCCGGGGTGGGCCGCCGTCCCCCACGGTCGGTCCGATGGCGCGCGCTCTCGCGGCGCGCTTCCTCGATCCGGGCGTGGGCGACGAGCGCGTAGATCTGCCACATCGTCGTGCCTCCCATCTCACGATAACCGGTGAAATGACTTGGAACGGTTATCTTGTGCCCATCGTATCCGACCGGCAGTAACCTGTCAAACCTGCAAGAATGGTTATCGATGGTTCGCAACCGATGGGAGCCGGGCCCCGACCCCGATCCCGAGCCGAGCACGGATGACGCGCCGCACGGCCACCAGGTCGCGCCCGCGGTCGGGCTCGCCTTCGTGAACACGCTGGAGCACGACCGGGGCCGGACGCAGGAGCGGCTGCGCACGGTCGGCCAGGCGCTGCGCTGGCTCCACGATCACCGCCTCCTCCACCTCGAGACCTACCGCGAGCGCAAGGAGGCCTGGGAGGCGGACCCGGAGGCCGGGGAGCGGGCCCTCGAGCGGATCCACCGGATGCGCCGTGCGATGCGCGAGCTGATGGACGCCACGGTCGATGGGCGGGCGCCGGACCGGCGGGAGCTCGAGGCGGTGAACCGGGCGCTCCGGACCCCCTACACGTACGTCCTCGTCCCCGCGGCGGACGGCGTCTCCCTCGACCACCGCCATGAGGGTGACCCGATCGAGGGCGCGCTCGCCCGGCTCGTGGAATCGCTCGCGCGCGAGGTGAGCCAGGGCCGCCCGGAGCGTCTCCGGGTCTGCGCCGAGCCGTCCTGCCGGTGGGTCTTCCTGGACACCTCGCGCTCCGGGCGCCGGAAGTGGTGCGACATGAGCACGTGCGGGAACCGCGCGAAGGTCGCGCGCCACCGCGACCGGCGGCGCGGGGCGGGCACGGATCCGGAGCCGGCCGCTCCGGACGCGGGGGCTGCCTCCTAGGGGTCCGCCGGCGTCAACCCGCCGGGCGGGCGACGATGTTCACGAGGCGGCCGCCGACATGGATCACCTTGACGACCGTCATCCCCTCGAGGTTCGCGCGGATCTTCGCCGATGCGAGCGCCGCCGCCTCGACCTCGGCCTCGGGGGTGCCCGGCGCGATCCGGACGACATCCCGCAGCTTCCCGTTCACCTGGACGGGCAGGTCGATCTCGTCCGCCACGAGGAGGGCGGGGTCTGCCGCCGGCCACGGCTCCGTGTGGATCGAGCGCCACGGCGTGCCCGCTTCGGCGAGCCGCCGCGACCAGAGCTCCTCCGCGATGTGCGGGGCGAGCGGTGCGAGCATGACGAGGAGGAGCCCGGTGGCCTCGTCCCACGCCGGGGTGCCCGCGACCGGCGTCCCGCGGTGGCGCATGAGGAGGTTCGTGAGCTCCATCAGCTTGGCCACGATCGTGTTCCAGCGGAAGCCCTCGTGGTCCTGGCTGACCGCGGCGAGCGTGCGATGCGCGGCGCGGCGGAGCGCGAGCCCGGCTGCCGCCGGGTCCTCGGACTCCGGACCACCGGCATCCCCGGCCTCGCGGCCGTGGGGGTCGAGGAGGATCGTCCAGACGCGCCGCAGGAAGCGGTGGACGCCGTCGATCCCGGTGGGGCTCCACGGTCCGCCCTGGTCCCAGGGACCCATGAACATGAGGAAGAGCCGGACGGTGTCCGCGCCGTAGCGCGAGACGAGCTCATCCGGGTCCTGGACGTTCCCGCGGCTCTTGCTCATCCGCTCGCCGTCCGCGCCGAGGATCTGCCCCTGGTTGAAGAGCCGGCGGAAGGGCTCGCGCTCCCGGACGACGCCGAGGTCCGCGAGCGCCTTGCAGAAGAAGCGGCTGTAGAGCAGGTGCATGACCGCGTGCTCGGCGCCGCCGGTGTACTGGTCCACGGAGCACCAGCGCGATTCGAGCGCGGTGTCGATCGGACCGTCCGTCTTGTGCGGCGTGAGGTAGCGCCACCAGTACCACGAGGAATCGACGAAGGTGTCCATCGTGTCCGTCTCGCGCCGGCCCGCCCCCCCGCAGCCGGGGCACGTGGTGCGCAGGAAGCTCTCGGTGGTCTCCAGGGGGTTGCCGCCCTCCGGCCGGTAGCGGAAGTCGTCCGGCAGCCGGACCGGGAGCTGGTCATCCGGGACCGGCACGATCCCGCACGAGGGCTGCGCCTCGCAGTAGACGACCGGGATCGGGGTCCCCCACGCGCGCTGGCGGCTGACGAGCCAGTCGCGCAGGCGGTAGGTGACGGACGCTGCGCCATCCCCGCGCGCGGCGAGGTCCGCCACGATCCGCCGGAAGCCCTCGGGGGAGGGGAGCCCGGTATAGGGGCCGGAGGCGACGAGGCGGTCCTCCGCCGACTTCGCGATCCAGGCTTCCGTGAGCGGTGCGTCGTCCGCGACCCCCGGACCGGAGATCACGCGCCGGATCGGGAGGCCGAAGCGGACGGCGAAGGCGAAGTCGCGCTCGTCGTGCGCGGGGACGGCCATGATCGCGCCCGTCCCGTAGGTGGCGAGGACGTAGTCCGCGATCCAGATCGGGATCCGCTCCCCGTTCACCGGGTTGATCGCGTGCGCGCCGAGCGCAACCCCGGACTTCTCGCGGTCCGTGGAGAGGCGGTCGATCTCGGAAGCGCGGCGGGTGGCGGCCACGTAGGCCTCCACCTCGGCACGCCGATCCGGCGCGGTGAGCGCCGGGACGAGCGGATGCTCCGGGGCGAGGACCATGAAGGTCGCCCCGTAGAGGGTGTCCGGCCGGGTCGTGAAGACGCGCAGCTCCTCGCCGCCGGCATGGTGCGGCTCCGCGGCGGTGCGGAAGACGACCTCCGCCCCCTCCGAGCGTCCGATCCAGTTCGTCTGCATCACCCGGACCGGCTCCGGCCAGTCGAGCCCCGAGTGATCGAGCAGCTCGTCCGCGTAGTGCGTGGTGCGGAAGAACCACTGCTCCAGGTCCCGCTTCACGACCGGCGTGGAGCAGCGCCAGCAGACCCGATCCACCCCCTCGACCTGCTCTCGGGCCAGGACGACGACGCACTTCGGGCACCAGTCCACCGCGGCCATCTTCCGGTAGGCGAGCCCCGCCTCCAGGAGCCGCAGGAAGATCCACTGGTTCCAGCGGTAGTACTCCGGCGTGCAGGTGACGACCTCCGCATCCCAGTCGAAGGTCGCGCCCATGCTCCGCAGCTGGCGGCGCATGTTCTCGATGTTCTTCAGCGTCCACTCCGAGGGGTGGATCCCCTTCTTGATCGCGGCGTTCTCCGCGGGGAGGCCGAAGGCATCGAAGCCGATCGGGAAGAAGACGTTGTAGCCGTTCATCCGCAGGAAGCGCGCCCGGGCGTCCGTGGGCGTGTTCACGTACCAGTGACCGATGTGCAGGTCACCCGACGGATACGGATACATCGTGAGCAGGTAGTACTTGGGGCGGGACGGGTCGTCCAGGTCCGTCCGGTGCATCCCGTGCTCGTCCCAGCGCGCCTGCCAGCGCGGCTCGATCTCCGTGGGCTCGTAGCGCGCGATCCGCTCGCGCTCGGGATGGGCGGGGCTCGTCACCTGGCGACTCCTGCAGGACGGAGGGCGCGCCGGGACCGGGCGCCATTCACGACCGGGGGGATGGTGGAGCGACGGGGGCTCGAACCCCGGACCTTCTGCATGCCATGCAGATGCTCTCCCAGCTGAGCTATCGCCCCTCCGGACGGCGAAGTCTAGCAGGAGACGCGCGTCCCCGCGACCTTCGTCCCGGAGGGACCGGTCCGCCCGGCCCCGTCCACGGCGCGCCCCGCCACCGTACGATGGCCCCGTGAGCACCCGCCGGTCATCCCGCCCGCCACAGCCCCCCACCATCGACCTCAACGCCGATGCCGGCGAGGGCTTCGGCGCCTGGTCGCTCGGAGACGACGCCGCCCTCCTCCCGCACCTCACCTCGGTGAGCATCGCCTGCGGCGGTCACGCGGGGGATCCGCCCACGATGGCCCGGACCGTGGCGCTCGCCGCACGGCTCGGCGTGGCCTGTGGCGCCCATCCCGGCTATCCCGACCTCCCGGGCTTCGGGCGCCGGGAGCTGGCGATGAGCGACGAGGACCTCCATGCCACCGTCCTCGCCCAGATCGGGGCGCTCGCCGCGATCGCGCGTGCGGCCGGGGTCGCGCTCCGCCACGTGAAGCCGCACGGGGCGCTCTACCACCGCGCCACGCACGACCCGGGGACCGCGGCCGCGATCGTCTCCGCCGCCCGCACGATCGATCCGCACCTCATGGTCATGGGGCCCCCGGGATCCGCGCTCCTCGCCGCCGCCGCTGCCTCCCGGATGCCCGTCCTCGTGGAGGCGTTCGCGGACCGGCGCTACGAGCCGGACGGCCGGCTCCGCGATCGCCGGCTTCCCGGCGCCCTCCTCTCCGATCCCACCGCGGCCGCGGAGCAGGCGCGCCGGATCGTCACCGATGGGGTCGTCCGGACCACGGACGGGTCCCTCCTCCCGATCCGGGCGGAGACGCTGTGCGTCCACGGCGATACCCCGGGCGCGCCCGCGATCGCCGGCGCCGTCCATGCTGCGCTGGAGGAGGCCGGGATCCGGGTGACGGCGCCCGGGTGGCAGCGATGAGCACGGGCGATCCCGCGCCGGCCGGTCCGCGCGTCGTCCCCTACGGCGACCGCGCCGTCCTTGCGATCCTCGGCGAGGGGGTCGACACGATGCTCGGCCGGCGCGTCCTCGCCCTCGCGGAGCGTGTCCGCGCCGCGAGCATGGGCGGCGCCGCGGGCTGGGGCGCGCCCGTCCCCGGCTTCGCGAGCCTCCTCGTCCCGGTGGATCCTGCGCGGCTCCATCCGGACGCGGCCCGGGCGGAGCTCGCGGGGTGGCTGACCGAGATCCTCGCGACCGACCCGCCCGCAGAGCCTGCCGGCCTCGTCCTCGAGATCCCCGTCCGGTACGGCGGCGCGGACGGCCCGGACCTCCCCGAGGTCGCCGCGCGCTGTGGTCTCACCGAGGCACAGGTGGCGGAGCTCCACGCCGCGTCGGTCTACCGCGTCTTCTGCCTCGGCTTCGTCCCCGGCTTCGCCTACCTCGGCCCCCTCCCGGAGCGGCTCGCCCTCCCGCGTCGTCCCGAGCCGCGGCTCCGCGTGCCCGAGGGTTCCGTCGCGATCGCCGGGCGGCAGACCGGCGTCTATCCCTTCGCCACCGCGGGTGGCTGGCATCTCATCGGCCGGACCACGGTCCGCCCCTGGGACCTGCGCCGCGATCCGCCCGCGCTCCTCCGCCCCGGCGACCGCGTCCGGTTCGTCCCCGCCGGCGATGAGGAGGGCGGCTGATGCTCGAGGTCCGCGTGCCGGGGCTCCATGCCACGATCCAGGATGCCGGCCGCCCCGGAGCGGCTGCCTACGGGATCCCGCCCTCGGGCGCCTGCGACCCCCTCGCTCTCGCCGCCGCGAACCTCCTGCTGGGGAACGATCCGGCCGCGCCCGCCCTCGAGATGGAGCTGCTCGGCGCCGAGCTCATCGTCCGCGAGCCCTGCCTCGTCGCGGTGGCCGGCGCGGAGATGGAGGCCGTGATCCCCGAGGATGGGCGGCGGATCCGGCCCGGGACGAGCCATCTCCTGCGTGGCGGCTCCACGCTCGTCTTCGGGGCCGCCCGGGATGGGGCACGGACCTACCTCGCGCTCGCGGGCGGGATCGATCTCCCCCGGGTCCTCGGCTCGGCGTCGACCGCACCGGTCGGCGGGATCGGCGGGATCGGCGGCCGCCCGGTCGCGGCGGGGGACCTGCTCCGGCCCGCGGACCCGGACCGGCTCGATGGTGCCGGCCGCCACTGGCCCGGGCCGGGACCCGCCTCCGGCGTGGCCGGCCACGCCGGCCCCCGGACGATCCACGTCCTCGAGGGTCCGCATGCCGCGGACCTTCCGCGCGACGCGCTCCGCCTCCTCCTCTCCACGGCGTGGACGGTCACGCCTCGGAGCGACCGGGCCGGGCTCCGGCTCGCCGGGCCGCCCCTCCCGCCCGCATCCGGTCCGGAGCCCGCCTCGTTCGGGATGACCTGGGGCGCGATCCAGGTCCCCGCCGGTGGCGCGCCGATCCTCCTCCTCGCGGATCACCCCACCGTGGGCGGCTACCGGGTCATCGCGGTCGCCGCATCCGCGGACCGCCCCGCCCTCGGCCAGGTCCAGGCCGGGGATGAGCTCCGCTTCGCGCGCATCGATCTTGCGACCGCCCTCCGGCTCGCGGCGGATGCCGACGCCGAGCTGGCCGCCGCCGGCGCACGGCTCCGGATGGCAGAGCCGATGGCCTGATCCGGTGACGCCCCCGCCCTCCTACCGCGTCCGCCGCTCCACCCGTGCCCGGCGCGCCCGGCTCACCGTGGCGCGCGACGGCGAGGTCGTCGTCGTCCTCCCCAGCCGCGCCCCGGCTGCGCTCGCGGCGGCGCTCGTGGGCGAGCACCGCGACTGGATCGCGCGCCAGGTCGCGCGCACCGCCGCGGAGCGCGCCCGGATCGGTGCCCGGCCGCCGCTCACCGCCGGCAGGACCCTCGTCGTCCACGGGATCCCCCACCGGGTCCGCCACGAGCCGGTGGCCGGCCGCGGCGGGGTGACCCGCACGCTCGGATCGGACGAGGAAGGGATCGTGGGCGAGATCGTCGTCCGCTCGGCCACCCCGGAGGATCTCCCCCGCCACCTGGAACGCTGGCTGCGGGCGGAGGCGCGCCGCACGATCGAGCGGCGCGTGGCCGAGCGGGCGCCCGAGGTCGGGGTCCGCCCCGGTCCCGTCTCGATCCGCGCGCAGTCGAGCCGCTGGGGGAGCGCCGCGGCGAACGGTGCCCTCTCCTTCAACTGGCGCCTCCTCCTCGCGCCACCCTATGTCCTGGACGCGGTCGTGGTCCACGAGCTCGGACACCTCGTGGTGCGGGGGCACTCGGCGCGCTTCTGGTCCCTCGTGCGCGGCCACGCGCCGCGCACGGACGAGGCGCGTACCTGGCTCCGCGCCCACCACGCGGAGCTCCTCGCGGCGCTCGACTAGGGGGCGGCGGAGCGCTCGGGCCGGGCGGGGAGCGAGGGGAAGGGGGTCGGGTCGGGGACCGGCGGCGGCGTGGGGGTCGGCTCCGGGGAGGGGGTGACCACGACCTCCGGGACGAAGGGCGGGCAGGTGCTCCGGTCGCGGAGCGCGAGAAGCGCCCGGTCGAAGACGATCTCCGCCTCCAGCACCTGCTCGGCCGCCGCGATCGGGTCGGGCGAGGTGATGTAGCCGAGCATCGCGATCTCCAGCTCGGTGAGCGCGCGCGAGACGGCCCGCGACTCCTCCGAGAGCTCATCCGGCAGGTCACCCCGCGTGTCGTCCCAGTCGATGCGCATCGTCTGGACGGTGAGCTCCAGGATGTCCCGGTTCGCCGGGCGGAGACGGATGAGGCGCAGGTCGACGTGATCCTGCATCACGAGGTCGATGAGGCCGCAGGGATCCGTGGGGCGGTCGCGGGGATCGGCAGCGGCGCTGGACTCCGGTCCCGGCTCCGCGGACGGCGCCGGCCCGCCGCCGCCGCACGCGGCCACGGCGAGCGCGAGGAGAACGGCTCCCGCGCCCGCGAGCACCCGGCGGGCGGGGTCGGCGGGGTGCGGTCCGGGCCGGCGCCCGGGGGTCGGATCCATCCACCCGAGGATACGGCAGACCGGGCGGCCGATCCGTTCCGGCCTCCGCTGCGAAGGAGAGGAGGAACCAGCAACGAGGGACGCAGGGATGCACGCGGAAGCCGCGCCGGGGATCGTCGTGGACGGTCTCGTGAAGCGCTATCGCCCGGACGCGCCACCGGCCGTGGACGGGCTCTCCTTCCAGGTCCGGCCGGGCGAGGTCTACGGGCTCCTCGGACCGAACGGGTCCGGGAAGTCCACGACGATCGGGGTCCTTGCGACCCTCCTCCTCCCGAACGCCGGGAGCGTCCGGGTCGCCGGCTTCGATGTCGTCGCCCAGGCGAACGAGGTCCGCCGCCGGATCGGCGTCGCGCTCCAGGAGACCGGGGTGGACAAGCTCGCCACCGGGCACTCGCTCATCGCCCGCCATGCCCGGCTCCTCGGGATGGGCAGCCGGGATGCGGAGGCGCGCGCGACCCAGCTCCTCGCCGAGTTCGAGCTCTCGGATGCGGCACAGAAGCGCCTGCGCACCTACTCCGGCGGGATGCGCCGCCGCCTCGACCTCGCGATCGCCCTCGTGGGCCGGCCGAGCGTCGTCTACCTGGACGAGCCCACGACCGGGCTCGACCCGATCTCCCGCCAGGCGATGTGGACGCGCGTCCGCCGGCTGCGCGAGGAGGGGGTCACCGTCCTCCTCACGACGCAATACCTCGAGGAGGCGGATGCCCTCGCGGACCGGATCGGCATCGTCGCGACCGGGCGCCTCCGGGTGGAGGGGACGGCGGACGAGCTGAAGCGGCTCGTGGGCGGAGATGTCCTCACCGTCGAGGTCGACCCCGCGGATGGCGATCGCGCCGCGGAACGGGCCGGCGGGACCCACGAGGGGAAGGGGAAGGTGACCCTGGACGTGAAGGATGGGGGAGCCTCCGTCCCGCGCGTCCTTGGCGCGCTCTCCGCGGACGGGATCGATGCACGCAGCGTCTCCCTCAACCGCCCCACCCTGGATGACGTCTTCCACCACGTCGTCGGCGGCCACCTCATCGAGGACCAGGGTCCTGCGGAGGTGGCGGCATGACCGCGAGCACGGCGACCCCCGGGGTGATCCTCCCGGCGACCCCCTCCGTCCTCGTCCAGCTGGGCATCCTCCTCGGCCGGCTCCTCCGTCAGCTCGTCGTCGCCCCCACGACGTACATCAACCTGATGGTCAGCCTCTTCTTCCTCGCGGTCTACACCGGCGCCTTCGGCGCCTCGGTCGGCTTCGAGATGATCATCGGGGCCGACTTCCTCACCTTCATCCTCCCCGTCTCGATCGTGAACGCCTCGCTCGCCGGGGCGATCGCCGGGCAGCTCCTCGTGGACGACCTCGAGAGCGGCTACCTCCGGCGCCTCCAGGCGATGCCGATCAGCCGGATCGTCATCGTCCTCGCCCCGATCCTCGTGGGCGCGCTCCTCGTCCTCACCCAGGCCGGCCTCGTCGTCGTCCTCGGCGTCGTCCTCGGGGTGGATGCCGCCACGGGGCTGGCCGGGCTCGGCCTCGTCCTCCTCCTCTCCCTCATGTGGGGGATGGCCTTCGCGGGCTACGCGGTGGCGACCGGCCTGATGGCCGGGAACGCGGCGGCGGCCCAGGCGGCCACGATCATCTTCTTCCCGCTCGTCTTCCTCGCGCCCACCTTCATGCCCCGGGACCAGCTCCAGGGCTGGCTCCAGGTGGCGGCCGCCCTCAACCCCACGACCTACGTCCTGGAGACGATGCGCGGCCTCCTCATCACCGGCTGGGATGCGAGCCAGGTCGCCTCCGGCTTCGCGATCATCGGCGCGCTCTGCCTGGGGGCCACCCTCTGGGCGGCCCGCGTGGCGAAGCGGACGACCAGCCGGCGCTAGGACCCGGGAACGCGGAGAGGCGGCCCCGCCGCGGGGCCGCCTCTCCGTTCGTGTGCGTCGCCGGAGGATCGTCCGGCAGGGTCGTCAGCCGGCGTTCCGGTCCGCCACGGACTGGGCGATCGCCGCGTTGAGGTGGGCGCCGAGCGCCGCGCCGGGCCGCCGGTCCTGGTTGCACAGGTCCATCGCGATCCGGGCGTAGACGACCGCCGCGGCCTGGAGGTCCTTCACCTTGAAGGACTTCTTCGCCGCGTGGCTCGCCGAGCGCGGCGCGTAGCTGATCGCCGGGATCCCCAGCTCGTTGAAGGCGTTCGTGTCCCGCCACATGCTCGTGACGGGGTCGGCCACGATGACCGGGGGCTCGGTGAAGACCTGGTCGTGGCAGCGGCGGACCGTCTCGATCAGCCGCTCCGCGCCCTTCACCTCGTAGCCCGGGCGGTAGAGGAAGAGCTCCACGTCGCCCTCCACGCCGACCTCTGCGAGGACGCCGCGGAGCTGGTCCCGGAGGTCCATCGGGTTCGCGCCGGGGAGGATCCGCGTGTCCACATAGAAGGAGCACAGCTGCGGTGCGCTCGTGAGGCCGTAGGGGTAGCCGGAGCGGATCGCGTTGACGCTCGCCTTGGGCACGATCCGCCCGAAGGGCCCCTCGTAGGTGTGGCGGACCTGGTAGTCGTAGGCCCAGCGCTCGAACGCCTCGATGACCGCCGCGGCGCGCACGATCGCGTTCGGCGCGTCCGCCATGCCGGTGGGGCGCGGCAGATACGGGGTGTAGTAGCGCGGGGTGTCCGTGTAGACGGTCACCTTGAAGTGCGCCTTGCCGGGCTCCACGCCCACGATCCCGAAGCCGGTCCCCTCCGCGACGAGCGCGAAGTCCGCCACGGCGCCGTGGGTGACCATGAAGCGCGCGCCGAGGTCCTTGGAGAGGTAGGCGGGACCCTGCCACTCCTCGACCGGCTCGCGGGAGATCTCACCCGCCACCGCGCTCACGATGAGGTCGCCCTTCAGCGGATACCCCGCATCGCGGATCGCCTTCGCCGCCACGAGGAAGGCCGCCATCGGGCCCTTGTCGTTGACGACGCCGTCGCCGTAGATGTCCTCGCCGTCCACCCAGGCGGAGTGGTAGAGCGGGTCCTTCGGGTCCTTCGCGGACCAGACCGCGTCCGGGCGGAGGGTCGTGTCCAGGTGCGCGTTGAAGATCAGGCTGTAGCCGCCGCCGCTCCCGCCGATCGTGGCCGAGACGTTGATCCGGTCCTCCACGAGCGCATAGCGCCGCGGCTGGAAGCCGTGCTCCGCGAGCCAGTCATGGACGAACTCGCCGGCGGGACCCTCGCTCCCCGTCGGGCTGTCGACATTGCCCAGCGCGAGGGCGAGGTCGACGACCTCCTGGGGGTCGATCCGGGCGACGACATCATCGGGGAGCATCTGGGACCTCCGGTTGGTCCGGCCATGCGGGCCGGTGCTGGGGCGTGGGGTGGAGCCGGGTCGGGGCCCGGCGGCAGATCTCAGGCACCGGCGGCAGCCGGTGCGCGCCGATCGGCGGGGATGCCGATCCAGGCGAGGAGGGAGCCGAGGGCGAGGATCCCCACGGCGACGAGGATCGCGACGGTGCTGTTCGTCAGGTCCATCACCGCGGCCAGGAGGATCGGCCCGATGAGCGCTCCGAGGTCCGCGCTGAAGCGGTAGCCGCTCAGGGACTTCGCCCGCTCGGCAGGCGGGACGACCTCCGAGAGGAGCGCCGTCTGGGAGCTCGTGAAGAAATCGCCGAAGCCGATGAGCGCGGCGGCGATGAGGAAGCTGACGAGGTCGCCGGTGAGGATGAAGATGAGGTCGCCGACCGCGACCGTGGCGAGCCCCGCCGTGATCACCCGCCGGCGGCCGATCCGGTCGCCCATCATCCCGCCGGGCGTGGCGACCGCGAGCCCGGTGATCGACATGAGCGCGATCGCGGTGGCGATCTGCGGGCCGTTGAGGCCGAGGACGAGCGCGGCGTAGAGGGGGAGGACGGTGTTCCGGAAGCCGTGCCGGTGGATCATGTTCGCCATCACGCCGTAGTAGGTGACGCTGAGCGCGATCCGGCGCACCCGCCCGTGGAGGATCCGCGTCTCATCCGTGCCGCCCTTCTTCCCACCCCCGGCCGTGGGGAAGTCGATGCGCGAGAGGAGCGGAAGGAGAAGGAGAGCGGCCACGATCGCGAGGACCGCGGTGACCGCGAAGGTCGCCCGCCAGCCGATCCAGATCCCGATCAGGCCGCCGACCATGGGGTAGAGCGCGATCCCCGTGTTGTTCGCCACGTGGAAGAGGCTCATCACCTTCCCCCGGTTCGCGCTCGATGCCGTGGCGCTCAGCGCGGTGAGGATGACCGTGGCGAGGATCCCGACCGCGACCCCGCTCCCCACCCGCGAGAGGATGAGGACCTCCACGGACGGAGCCACGAGCCCCACGAGCGAGGCGGCCACGAGGAGGACGACGGAGATCCGGGAGAGCCGCCGGTAGCCGACCCGCTCGGCGAGGAAGCCCGCGGGAAGATCGACCGCGAGGCGGGCGAGCCCGTACGAGCCCACGATCAGCCCGGCGATCGTGATGCTCACCCCGAAGTCATCCCGGACCGCCGGGATGAGCGGGGTGAGGATGTTCGTGGCGGCGATGAAGAGGAAGATCGAGACGGCGAGGAGGAGCGCGTCACGGGGGACCGCCGTGGAGGCCGCCTCCGGAGCCTCCGGAGCGGCCGCGCCGCCTCCGGCGGTCATCCCTCCGCGAGCCCGGCCCGGACGGCCGCCGCGAGGTCCGCCACCCCGAGCCGGGCAGGCTCGAGGACGAGCTCCCGGCGCGAGCAGAGCGCACGCAGGACGAGCTTGCGCACCTGGCGGGCATCGGTGTCCGCGGCCGCGAGATCCCCCGCGAGGGCGGTCAGGCCGGACGTGTCCGCGGCGGCCCCGGGGGCCACCTCGCCGAGCGTATCCCGGAGGATCGCGAGGATCGCCGCAGCGTCCGGCGGCCCGATCTCCTCCACGAGGTCCGCGCGCGAAAGGAAGGCGGGGTCGACCCCGGCCCGCCGGTTCGTCGTCGCGACGAAGGTGACGTTCGGCCACGCCCACGAGACGCGGTCGATCCCCGCGAGCACCGCATCCGTGGCCCGGTGGACGTCCACCGGGTTCGTCTCCAGCGACGCCCCGTTCCGGCTCACCGCGAGCGCCTCCACCTCGTCGAGGAGGACGACGATCGGACGGCCGCGCTGGGCGAGGTCCGGGATCGTCCGCTCGAAGAGGCGCGCCACGGAGCGCTGGCTCTCCCCGAGCATCTGGCTCGGGAAGGCGTGGGGATCGATATCCACGAAGAGGAGCGAGGGATCGCCGAGGATCCGGGCCGCCTGGTCCGCGAGGCCATGGGCGAGCGTCGTCTTCCCCGTGCCGGGCGGGCCCGCGAGGATGACGAGCCCGTGGACGGGGAGACCGACCGCGCTCACCCGGCCCCGGTGACGGAGCGAGAAGAGGAGGTGGTTGAGGAGCCGCTCCTTCTGCTCCGCGGGGAGGATGATCCGCTCCCAGCGGTCCACCCACGCAGCGTCCGGGAGCTCCGTGATCCCGACGATCCCCTCGATCCCCGGGGGGATCGCCACCACCGGCACGGGCTAGCCCTCCGGGCGCCCGTCGAGGTGATCCGGCCAGACGACGTCCGAGAGATCGGGCGCGTCGAGGACGGGCGGCTCCTCGAAGAGGTTGAGCGGATCCATGAGGATCCGGATCATGTCGTAGAGGGCGTCGAAGTTGTGGATCCGGACGAGCCGGGCCGTCTTCTCCGCGCTGCCGTTGAAGTGCTGGTGCCAGGCCCAGTGGTCGACGACGATCAGGTCGCCCGCCTCCCAGTCGTGGCGCACGTCGTCGATCATGCTGTAGCCGGTCCCGGAGATCACGTAGAGCCACGCTTCCCCGCCATGGCGGTGGCGCGACTGGTACTTGCCGGGCGCGAGCTCGTGCATCACCGCGGAGAGACCCGCGGTGTGGAAGCCGATGCTCTTGTCCACCATGAAGAGGCTGCGGGCGCCGCGCTTCGTCACGAGGCCGCGGACGTCCTCGAAGCGGGTGATCAGCCGGGCCGATTCCTCGCCGGCCGCCTGGCGGGCGAGCCGCTGGGTCCGGCGCGCATAGGGGTCCTCGCCGGGGAGCGCGGTCACCTGCTTCGGTCGCGGCGGGAGCTGGGCGACGGGGGTGTCCCCGCCCTCCTCGAGGAGCGCGACGCCGAACTGCTCGAGCATCGGCTGGACGCTCCAGGTGTGGAAGACGGCCGGCTTGTCCGGGTTCGTGTTCCCGTGCCGGTGCCACGCCCAGGAGGGGAGGTGGACCGTGTCCCACGGCTTCCAGTCGATGCGCACGCCATCGATCTCGGTCCAGCCGGAGCCGGACTCGATGAACATGATCGCGTCCCAGCTGTGGCGATGGATCGTCGTCGTCTCGAGCCCCGCGGGGAGCTCGTGGATCGTGGCGTCCAGGTTCTTCGTGGGGCGGTCCCCGTCCCAGCCCGCGTAGACACCGCGCCGGGTGCGGCGGTTCGGATCGTCGTGCATCACGACGTCCTTCCGCTTGAGGATCGTCTTGTGGTACCCGCGCCACTCCTCGAGGAGCGTCTCGCGACGCTTCTTCTGGACCTCGTAGTGGGTGACCTGCGTCGAGGTCGTCGTCTTCATCCGTGGCCTCCGGTCCGGTGGCTGGTCGGGGCTGGGGTCAGCGCTGGAAGCCGCCGACCTTGGGGATGACCTCGTCCGCGAGGGTCTGGATCTGCTGGAGCCAGTCGGGGAAGCGCATCCGGAAGTCGAAGATCAGGAGGTCGCAGCCGATCTCCTGGTAGCGCTGGACGCCACGCACGATGTCGTCCGGGCTGCCGGCGAGGATCGAGCCGTCGAGCTCCTCGATCTTCGTGAACTCGCCGCCCTCGGGCTTGAGCCAGAACTTCTGCTTGTTCGCGTTGTTGATGAGGCCGGGGACGTTCATCCGGGCGGTCGCAGCGGCGAAGCTGTCGTCGATGCTCGTGACCGGGACGGCGCCCGCCATGACGCGCGGCTTGCCCTGCTCGGCGCACATCTCGGCGATCTTCTTCACCCGGACCTCGTAGGTGGGGAAGGTGATCCGGCCGGGGAGCCAGCCCTCGCAGAAGTCGACGGCGAGGCGCGCCGAGGCGGGGGTCGCGCCGCCCCACCAGACCGGGACCGGGAAGAGCGGCTGCGGCTTCAGGTCCACGTCGTCGAACTTGTAGAGATCGCTCTCCCACTTGACCGACTTCCCGGTCCACAGCTCGCGGGCGATGAGGGTCTGCTCCTTCATCATCGCCGGCCGGTCGACGTCGCTCTGGTTGATCACGTCGAACTCGTGCTGGAAGTTGCCGGCGCCGATGCCGAGGTCGAACTTCCGGCGCGTCATCCAGGACATGGACGCGACGCTGTAGGCCATGTTGATCGGGTGGCGGAAGGGGATGATCGTGGCCGCGCCGAGGCCGATCCGCTCCGTCACGCCCGCGAGGTAGGTGAGCGTGATGAAGGGCTCGATGAAGGTGCGGTCCGTCCCCTCCATCCCGTGGGGATGGAAGACGAGGTGGTCGCGGACCCAGATCGAGTCGAAGCCCAGCCGGTCGGCCAGCTGGACGCCCTGGATGAGGAGGTCCTGGTCCGCCTCCACGCCGAAGTGGGGGAGGAGGAGCCCGAAGCGTGTCGCCATCTGTGTCGTCCTTTCGTGAGGGGTGAGCGGGGAGGGGAGGGGGTGGGTCAGCGGGTGGGACGGGCCTGGCGGCCCCAGCCCTGCGCGCCGGTGACGGTGCCGTTCTCGTAGACGACGGCGCCGCGGACGAGGGTCGTCTCCACGGCGCCGGTGATCGTCCGGCCCGCGTACGGGGTCCAGCCGATCTTCGAGAGGACGACCTCGTCCGTGATCGTCCATTCCTTCGCGAGGTCCGCGATCGCGAGGTCCGCGTCCAGCCCGACCTCGATCCGGCCCTTGCCGGTGAGGCCGAAGATCCGGGCGGGCTCGGTGGCGCAGGCGCCCACGACCCGCTCGAGCGAGATCCGGCCCTGGTGGGCCGCGTCGAGGAACATCGGGACGTAGAACTGGGCCGACGGGGTCCCCGTGTGGGCCTTCCAGCCGTCCGTCCAGCCGGGCTCCTTCTCCTCGCGCGTGTGCGGGCCGTGATCGGTGGAGATGACATCGATCGTGCCGTCCCGGAGCGCCTCCCAGAGGGGCTCGGTGTTCTCCTCCGGCACCCAGTAGGAGAGCGCGTACGAGCCGAGCCGCTCGATGTTCGCCCAGTCGTTGCCGAGGAGGACCGCCCAGGGGTTCATCTCCGCCGACACGTTCGCGCCCCGCGCCTTGGCGGCGCGGATCAGCTCCACGACGCCCTGCGTCTGGGTGTGGAGAAGGTGGAGCTGCGTTCCGGTCGCCTTCTGGAGGCGGAGGAGGAGCGCGGCGGCCGTATCCCAGATGATCCCGTCATACGCGGCGTACGCCTTGGCGTAGGCGCGGAAGTCGCGCTCGCCGCGGTCCCACCAGCGCTTCTCGATGTGATCCATCATCTCCTGGTCGTGGGGATGGACCATGAGCGGGACGCCGGTGGGGGCGATCGTCTCGAAGATCTCGAGGAGCTTCCCGTGGTGGTGGACGCCGATCCCCGGCATGTGGGGGTACGAGCGGCCGGTATCCACGACCATGAAGACCTTGAAGGCGGCGACCCCCATCTCCGCGAGGGCCGGGATGTTCTCCGGCACCGTCCCGGCGGGGTTGATGTTCCAGTCGATGATCGCCTTCTTCTCGTAGAGCTCGATCATCGCCGCGAGCCGCTCCGCCGAGTTCGGCGGCGGCTCCACGTTGGGCATCGCGAAGGAGGTCGTGACGCCACCCGCCGCGCACGCGGATGTGGCGGTGACGATGTCCTCCTTGTGGGTGAAGCCCGGCTCCCGGTGGTGGGAGTGGACGTCGATCGCGCCGGGGAGGATGTGCTTCCCGGTGGCGTCGATCGTGCGTGCGCCGGTGAGGCCGCTGCCCGGTTCCGCGATCGTGACGATCCGTCCCCCGGCGATCCCGAGGTCCGCCCGGCGGCGGTCGCGGTCGGTGACGATCGTGCCGCCGGTGATGACCAGGTCGTGCGCGGTCATGCCGCCCCCTCCGTGCTCCGGGTGAGATAGGTGATCCCGGTATCCGCCGCGTCCTCGTGGACGATCACCTCGCCGTTCACGAGGTAGCGGGTGAGCCACTCCACGATCCGCGGGTTGACGATCGACTGGTACTGCGCGTAGGCGGCGTAGTGGGTCGTCCCCGTCTGGATCACGAGCCGCTTGGGCGCGCCCGCGCGGTCGTACATCGCGTAGCTGTGGTCCTCGGGGGTCGTGGCGTCCTTCTCGACCGCGATGATCATCACCGCGCGCGGGGCGATCCGGTCGATGACGTCGATCGGGCGGTAGCGGAAGATCGCCTCCGCGCTCGCGAGCTGGACGAGCTTGGGGACCCGATCGTCCACGTCGCTCTTCACGGTCGTCGTCTTCCGCTCCGGCGTGGGGACCATGATCCCCTCGCGCGGCGGGACGAGCTTCGCCTCGCCGGTGGTCACCCGCGCCCGGCGGTCCGCCTCGATCTCCGCGAGGAACTCCAGCCACTCGTGCTCGCGGCGCATCCGGTGGAGCCAGTCGCGTCCGTCCGCGACCGGGACCTGGGAGATGACGGCGCGGAAGCGCTCGTCCAGGCCGGCCGCGTAGATCGCGTTCCCGCCGCCCGTGCCGCCGGACCCGAAGGCGCCGATCCGGCGCGGGTCGATCTCGGGGCGCGTCTCGAGGTAGGTGAGGGCCGCGGACCAGTCCGCGACCTGGCTCATCGGGTCGAGGTAGCTCGCGTCGCCCTCGGAATCCCCGAAGCCGCGGTAGTCGAAGACGAGGACCGCGATCCCGGCCGCGAGCATCGCCTCGTGGTAGGGGTGATAGAGCTTCGCCCCGCGGAGGCCGAGCCAGCCGGGCCCCTGCACGACGGCGGGCCACGGGCCCGTGCCGTGCTCCGGCAGCTTCAGCGTCCCGGCGACCCGGGACCCGCCGCTGTAGAAGCGGACCTCCTCGATGGGCATGACCCCTCCCTCGGGCTGTGGAACCGACCCGGGGATTGTACCCAAACCCCGGGGGATTGTATGCAGGAAAGGGGAACGGCCGCCCTTGCGGGCGGCCGTCTCTCCGATCGGGTGTCGCTCGCCGGCCGGGAGACCGGACGGCGAGCGGGCCCTCTAGCGTGTCGCGCGGGTGCGCGTCACTCCATCGGGACGCCGAGCGCGTCGTAGACGCCGAGCGCCGCGAGCTGCTCGAGCCAGGACCGGTCGTAGGCCGTGGCGACGTCCACGCCGAGGATGTCCGGGTTGACCGTCGAGAGGACGGCCTTCGGGTTCTCGAACGCGTCCTCGGTCCACATCATCGTGCGGTTGCCGACGTCCTGGAAGTCCGCGACGAGCTTCGCCGCGAGCTCCGGATCGTTCAGCTCCGTGAACTCGTTGTAGAAGCCGGCGGCCGTCTCCGGGTCCACCCACATCATGTTCTGCGCCTCGAGCACGGCGGCGAGCGCCGTGAGCGCGGTGTTCGGGTTCGCGGCGAGCCACTCCTTGGTCACGCCCAGGCCCGAGCGGCCCCAGCTGAGCCCCGACTCCTTGAGGTTCGTGAGGACGTTGAAGCCCTTCTCGGTGAGCTCCTGCTCGAGGGCGACGTCCACCGGGGCGGCCTGGCAGGAGCCACCCTCGAGGGCGGCGATCCGGGCGCTCTGGCCACCGATCTCGGTGATGACGACGTCCATCGGGGTGAGGCCGAGGGCCTGGAGGCCGAGGATGACCGCGCCGTGCGAGGTGCCGCCGAAGGTGGAGACCGCGATGCACCGGCCGCGCAGGTCGTCCGCCGTCTTCACGTCCGGCACGCCCATGATGTTGTCCGAGATCTTCGTCGCGTTCGTCGAGAGGATGACGACCGGGGCGTCCGTGACCTGCGAGTTGATCGCCGCCGAGACGCCGATGAACCCGATGTCCAGCTGGCCGGCCTGGAGCGCCTGGAGCGTCTTGCCGTCGCCCTCGAAGACGGTGATCACGGGGGTGATGCCGTACTTCTCCCAGATCCCGGCCTGCTCCGCGAGCTTGGCCGCGTACTGGCTCGTCTCGGTGACGCTGAGCCCGATGTTGAGGGTCGTCTTCTCCGGGGCCGGAAGCTCCGGCATCGGGGCCGCCGACGCGTCCTGCGCCTGCGCGCCGACCGGTGCGAGCGCAGCGAGCGCGACGCTGGCGGTGACCGCGGCCGCCAGCAGGCGCGCCCGTCCGTTCCTCGTCATTCCATCCTCCCTGGGGTATGAACCATCGCGGGCCGTGGATTCGGCCCGTGTCGGCGGAATGTACACGCCCGGTTTGACATTGTCTACATTCTCGCCGCACACTCGAACCCTTCCGGATGGGGGCCCGGAGCCCGTCCGACCCGCACCACAAGGAGATCCGCCGACCGTGTCCCAGGAGAAGTCGCTCGCGACCAGCCACGACCAGCCGCTCTCGGGGACGGCGATCACCGAGATGACCCAGCGGGAGACCTGGAACAAGAAGCACCCGCCGGTCGAGGCCACGATCGTCAAGGACCTCAAGACGACCGAGCTCGTTGCCCGCGAGTACCGCGGCACGAAGGCCCGCTTCTACCGACTCTCCGGCGCGATCCGCCTCCAGCCGCATCTCTCCGAGCTCCCCGCGGGCAAGGCGTCCGTGAAGCACCGCCATACGACCGAGGCCGTCCTCTACATCGTCAAGGGGAAGGGCCACACGATCATGCACTTCGACGGCGAGCCCGAGGAGCGGGTGGACTGGGAAGAGGGCGACATGATCGGGATCCCGCTCTGGGCGTGGCACCAGCACTTCAACGACTCGGACACCGAGACGGCGCGCTACCTCGCGATCCAGGACACCTTCACGATCAAGCAGCTCGGCCTCCACCAGATCGAGCGCCACCCCGACACCCCGTTCGACGAGTGAGCGGAGCTTCGACGCCGGCCCCGGCGCCGAGCAGCCTTCCGGACCGGCTCCCCCGGGAGCCGCGCTGGAAGGCGCTCCTGAAGAGCGAGCGGTTCGTCCTCGGCGCGATCGGCGTCGTCGGCTTCCTCATCCTCTGGGAGGCGCTGGCGCGCTCCGGGTCGATCAACGTCCAGTTCTTCGCGAGCCCCACGATGATCGCGGCGGCGGGCGCCCGTGAGGTCCAGGACCCCGGCTTCTGGTCGGACTTCTTCATCAGCCTCACGGAGTTCCTCAGCGGCTTCCTCGTGGCGATCGTCCTCGGCATCCCGCTCGGGCTCGCCGCGGGCTGGTTCCCCAAGCTGAACTACGCGCTCGACCCGTGGCTGAACTTCTTCAACGCCCTGCCGCGCGTCGCGCTCCTGCCGATCCTCGTCATCGCCTTCGGGCTGGGGATCTGGTCGAAGATCGCGGTCGTCTTCCTGGGCGCCTTCTTCGCCATCGTCATCCCCACCGTGCAGGGCGTGCGGACGGTGGATCGCAAGTACCTGGACGTGGCGACGAGCTTCCGCGCCAGCAGGCGTCTCCTCTTCACCTCCGTGGTCGGCCTCGCGACCGTCCCGTTCATCGTCACCGGCCTCCGGCTGGGGATGGCGCGGGCGCTCATCGGGGTCGTGACCGGCGAGCTCTACGCCGCCACGGAGGGCCTCGGCGTCATCATCCGCCGCTCGGCGGAGACCCGCCAGGGGGATCGGATGCTCTTCGGCGTCCTCATCTTCACGTTGTCCGGAATCATCGGCGTGGAGCTCGTCCGCGCCGTCGAGCGGCGCTTCCAGAAGTGGCGCCCGGAGGGCTTCCGTCGATGATCGAACAGGGTCTGGCGCTCTCGGCGCGCGGCGTCCGCATGAGCTACATCGACCAGTCGTCCGGGGACCGGCTCCTCGCGATCGACCGGATCGATATCGATATCCGCGAAGGCGAGTTCGTCTCCATCGTGGGTCCCTCGGGCTGCGGCAAGTCCACCTTCCTGAAGATCGTCAACGGGCTCCTGCCGAGCTCCGAGGGGACGATCGAGATCGCGCAGCCCGATCACGGCCGCGATCACGCGATGGTCTTCCAGGACTCGTCGCTCTTCCCGTGGTACACGGTCCTGAGCAACGTGGCCTACGGGCTCATCTGCCAGGGGGTGCCCAAGAAGGAGGCGCAGAAGCGCGCCCAGCCGCTCATCGACATGGTCGGCCTGCGCGGCTTCGAGAACAAGTACCCGTACCAGCTCTCGGGCGGCATGCAGCAGCGCGCGAACCTCGCGCGTGCGCTCACCGTGGACCCCGAGATCCTGCTCATGGACGAGCCCTTCGCGGCGCTCGATGCCCAGACGCGGGAGCTGATGCAGGCCGAGCTCCTCCGGATCTGGTCCGAGGCGAACAAGACGGTCCTCTTCATCACCCACCAGATCGACGAGGCGATCTACCTCTCGGACCGCGTGCTTGTGATGAGCGCCCGGCCGGGCCGCATCCTCGAGGACATCCGGATCGACCTGCCGCGCCCGCGCGAGCTGGAGATCAAGCGGTCCCCGGCCTTCGTGGAGATGGCCGACCACATCTGGCGGCTGATCTCCGGCCAGCTCCAGGACGACAAGCTGGCGAGCCCGTCGGCATGAGCGCCGCCGCCCAGCCGGCCGTGGGCCGCGCCGTGCCCCGGCGCTGGCGCTTCCCGGGACGCCCCTCGGATCGCGTCCTCTACGGCCTGATCGGCTTCCTCATCGTCCTGCCCCTCTGGGAGCTCCTCCCGACGCTCGGTCTCGTGAAGCGGGTGACCCTGAGCAGCCCGTCCGCGATCGTCTCCGTGGCGATCCAGGACTTCACGTCGCCGGCGGAGTACCTGCGCATCAACGCGCCGCTCAACCTGTCGTCCAGGGTCTGGAACTCGGGCTACGAGTACATCGCGTCGGTTGACACCTGGCCGATCATGGTCCCGAACGTCCTCCACCTCCCCTCGAACCTGTGGGTGAGCGCGCAGGAGTACATGGTCGGGTTCCTCCTCGCGGCAGTGACCGGCATCCTGCTCGGGCTCGCGCTCGGCCTGTTCCGCCGCTTCCGCTATCTCGTGGAGCCGTGGCTGGACGCGATCAACGCCACGCCCACGATCGCGCTCGTCCCGCTGATCATCCTCGTCTTCGGCATCGGCTTCACCCAGAAGATCGTCGTCGTCTGGCTGGAGGCGATCTTCGTCATCACCCTCACCGTCCTCAGTGGCGTGGGGGCGGCGGAGAAGAAGCACCTGGACACGGCGCTCAGCTTCAAGGCGAGCCGGCGTCTCCGGTTCACCTCGGTGATCCTCCCGTCCAGCGTCCCCTTCATCCTCACCGGGATGCGGCTCGGCGCGACCCGCGCCCTCGTGGGCGTGGTCGTCGCGGAGTTCCTCGCCTCGAACGCGGGGCTCGGCTTCTACATCAACTTCTCCGGCACGACCCTCCGGACCGACCGGGTGATGCTCGGCGTCATCCTCCTCGGCATGTTCGGGATCATCGTCGGCGAGCTGATCCGGAGGATCGAGCGGCGCTTCGACAAGTGGCGGCCCGCGCTCCGCTGATCCCCCGCCGGGCGACCGCCCGGCACCGTTCACGGCGACGACCGGTTCCTCGGCCTTCCCCCCGGCCGGAGACCGGTCGTCGTGCCGTCCGGCGTCCTGCGGGAGCGCGCCCCTCTAGCGGTCTGCGCTCTCCGAGCGTGGCAGCCAGCGCTCCTGGGGCGTCCCGCGCGTCCGCCCCTCGGATTCCCGGAGGTAGCGGCGGATGAGGACGGCGACCCGCTGGTAGTGGGTGGTCAGCTGCGAGACGGCACGCTCCGCGTCCCCGTCCTGGATCGCCTCGAAGAAGTGCTGGTGGAAGGAGGCGCCGTGCTGGAGGGTGGGCCAGCGGAGCGCGCGGGCCACCTCCTGGCGGAGCCGGACGATGAGCCCCACGAGCCGCGGCCGGCCGGAGACGGAGTAGAGCCGGAGGTAGAAGCGCTCCCGGGCCGCGAGGGCACGGTCGGGATCGTCGCTCTCCTGCATCTCGCGGTAGAGCGCCTCGATGTCGCGCAGGTCCTCGTCCGTGAGGAGGGGGACGGCGAGGCGGACCGCCTGGCCCTCGAGGAGGATGCGCAGCTCGTAGATCTCGTCCACGAGGTCCCCGTCCAGCGCCGTGACGGTGAAGCCGCGGTGCGGCTCGGAGGTGACGAGCCCCTCGTACTCGAGCGCGCGGAGCGCCTCCCGGACGGGGATCCGGCTGGTCGCGAAGATCTCCGCCAGCTCCTCCTGGCGGAGCCGCTCGCCGGGCTCGATGAGGCCGGACATGATCCCGGAGCGGACGCAGGTGAGGACGAGGTCGAGCGCCGTCGCCTCCTGGTCCCGCGTGCTCTCGATCGACGGCCCGAGCCGCTCCGCGAGCGATCGTCCGTCCGCCATCTCCGCCCCCGACCGGCTCATCCGATCCTCCCCTCTCCCTGCCAGACCCAGCGTCCATCGAGCATCGTCGCCGCGACCGCCTCGGGGATCCGTGCCCCCGCCCGGAAGGGGTCCTCGTCCAGGACGACGAGGTCCGCCCGCCTCCCCGGCACGAGCGACCCGCCCGCGGTGTCGCCCATGACGGCGGCCGCGAGCGCCGCGTGTGCCTCCCATGCCTCCGCGAGGCCGATCGCCTCACCGGCGCCGATCGTCCGTCCGCCCGCCTCGCGCGTGACCGCCGCGGCGATCGCCCGGAGGGGACCGGCCGGTCCGCTCGGCTGATCGCTGCCGATGATGACGGGGATCCCGGCCGCGCGCACGCTCGCCAGGGGCATGATCGCCTCCACGCGCTCCGGCTCCAGGCCGATCTCCCAGTCCGCCCGGTAGGCGGGGAGGAAGGCGGGCTGGGCGGAGAGGACGAGGCCGAGCGCCGCGATCCGCGCGATCCGCGGCGCGTCCAGGTCGAGGTGGGCGTGCTCCAGCCGCCACGGGCCGGCGGTGGGGGCCCCGGCGGCCGCGAACGCGTCGAGCGCCACGTCCACGGCGCGCGCGCCGACCGCATGGACGGCGATCCCGAGACCCTGGGCGTTCGCGTCGGCGACGATCCGGGTGAGCTCGTCCGGCTCGATGCGCAGGATCCCCCGGTTCTCCGGCTCGCCGCGGTAGGGGCGATGGACGGCCGCGTTCCGGAAGATGCACCAGCCGTCGATGCTCACCTTCACGCCGAGGATCCGGAAGCGGTCGTCGCCCAGCCCCCGCCGGATCCCGAGCCCGCGCAGCCAGCCGAGCCGGATCTCGCCTTCGTGGACGCGGTAGTGGATGCCGACCCGGACGCCGAGCTCGCCGGCCGCGTGGAGGGCGGCAAGGTCATCCGCCTCCTCCGTGAGCCGGACCATCTCGCCGATCGTGGAGATCCCCAGCCGGTGGAGCTCCGCGATCCCTGCCCGGAGCGCCGCGAGGCGGATCTCGCGGGGGACCGGCGGCACGACGGTATCGGCGGCAGAGGTGTCCAGGCGGAGCTTGGCGCGCTCGTGGAGGATCCCGGTGGGCTCGCCGGCCGCGTCGCGCTCGATCCGCCCACCCGGCGGGTCCGGCGTCTCGCGGCCGATCCCGGCGGCGGCGAGCGCCGCGCTGTTCGCGGCGATGACGTGCTTCCCGATCCCGCGCAGGAGGACCGGGTGGTCCCGGGTGGCGGCATCCAGCTCGTGGCGGGTCGGAAGGCGCCGCTCCGCGAGGGAAGCCGCGGTGATCGAATCCCCCTGGATCCACGCGCCCCGCGGGAGCTGCGCAGCACGCTCCCGGACGAGCGCCACCACCTCGTCCACGCCCCCGGGCTGGAGCGTCTCGAAGTCGAGGAAGGAGTGGCGGAGGATCGCGGCGCGATGGAAGTGCGTATGCGGGTCCACGAAGGCGGGGAGGACCGCCGCGCCCCGGAGATCGGTGACGGGGGCATCCGGGAGCGCCGCGCGGGCATCGTCCAGGGATCCCGTGGCGACGACCCGGCCGCGATGGATCGCGATCGCAGGTGCGGGCTCCGGCGTCCCGGGGACCGGATGGACGCGCCCGTTCGCGAGGATCCGCCCGTGGGGGGCGTCATCGGCGGGGGGGAGCACGTCTAGAATGTATCCAATGCGGGTTGGATTGTCGAGGATCCGGGACGGACTGCAGCCACGCCTCCCGGTGCATCCGTGAGCGCCGGGGGCCGCGTCGGGAGCCGGATCGGTCCCTTCCGGCACAAGCCCTTCCTCGTCTACTGGACCGGCGGGCTCGTCTCGAACATCGGGACCTGGCTCCAGGCGGTCGCGGCCTCGGTCTTCGTCTACCAGCTGACGGGCTCGGTCATCGCGGTCGGGATCCTGAACTTCGCCTCCTTCCTCCCGATCACCCTCTTCTCGGTCTACGGCGGCTCGCTCGCGGACCGCCACGACCGGCGCCGGATCGTCATCACGACGCACGTCATCTCCGGGTTCATCGCCCTCGGGCTCGGGCTCCTCGCGGTGACCGGCGGCGCGAACGAGATCTCGGTCATCGTGGTCGGGTTCCTCCTGAACACGATCTACGCGCTTGCGAAGCCCTCGATCATCGCCCTCCTGCCGGCGCTCATCCCGCGCGACGAGCTCGCCGATGCGGTGAGCCTGAACACGCTCCAGTTCATCGTCGGCCAGCTCGCCGGTCCCGTCCTCGCCTCGCTCGTCATCGCGACGCTTGGCGTCGCACCCGCCTTCCTCCTCAATGCCGCGACCTTCCTCGGGCCGATCCTCTCCATGCTCTACCTGCGCCGGCACGGGATCGGCGCGGCGCTCACGCCGCGCGGCAAGGGAGGTGCGGCCGGCGCATCACGGGAGGGGGTCTTCGCCTACATCCGCGCCCACTCCTGGATCGGGGCGATGCTCATCGGGGTCGTCGCCACGAGCGCCGCGATGGAGGTGGTCCGGACGACCGCGCCGGCGATCGCCGCCGAGCAGCTGCGCCTCGAGGAGAGCCTCGCCGGGCTGATCATCGCGGCCCAGAGCGCGGGCTCCGCGATCGGCGTCCTCCTCTTCGTCCCGATCCGGAAGCGCGGGCTCACCCGGCGGATCGCGATGGTCGCGATGCTCATCCAGGGGGTGGGGCTGGTGGGGATCGCGCTCGCCCCGGTCCTCCCGGTCGCGATGGTCGCAGCCGCGCTCGTGGGGATGGGCTTCTCCCTCTGCTTCCCCGCCCTCACCGGGGACCTTCAGCTCGGGGTGGAGGAACGGATGCGCGGCCGGGTGATGTCCGTCCACCAGGTCGCCCACCTCGGGAACCGGCCGTTCACGGCGCTCACCGTGGGGACGCTCGCGGGCCTCTTCGGCGTCCCGATCGCCGCCCTCGCGGGCCTGCTCCTCATCCCGGTGGGGAACGCGATGATGCGCCGCGGCTGGCGCCTCCTGGACGCCCGCCCCGCGCCCCCGGACGAGGAGCCCGCCGCGTCCTGAGCGCCGCTCAGCGGAGCCGGACGTTCACCGCGCGCGTCCGGGTCATCGAGAGGACCTCGTCCAGGCCGTGCTCCGTGCCCACGCCGGAATCGCGCCAGCCGCCGAACGGGACGGCGGGGAAGCGGGTCTCCACGTCGTTCACCCAGACGTAGCCCGCCTCGAGCGCATCCACGACCCGGAAGGCGCGGTCGATCTCCCGGCTCCAGACCGCCGCGGTGAGCCCGTAGCGGCCCGCGTTCGCGAGCGCGATCGCCTCCGCCTCCTCCGTGAAGGTGAGCGCCGAGAGGATCGGCCCGAAGACCTCCTCGTCCGCCGCCTCGCTTCCCGGCGCGACCCCCGCGAGGACGGTCGGCTCGAGGAAGGCGCCCGCGGCGAGCGCCGGGTCCGCGGGGATCCGCCCGCCGGTGAGGAGCCGTGCGCCGTCAGCCGTGGCCCGCTCCACGACCGCGAGGCAGCGGTCCCGCGCCGCGGGCGTGATCAGTGCGCCCATCTCCGTCTCCGGGTCGCGCGGCATCCCGATCCGGATCGCCGCCGCCTTCCGGGCGACGCGCTCCAGGACGGCATCGGCGATCGAGGCGTGGATGACGAGCCGGCTCGTGGAGCCGCAGCTCTGGCCCTGGACGCGGGTGTAGTTCATCCCGCGCACGATCGCGCCGGCGACCTCGTCCACGTCCACGTCCGGGAAGACGACGATCGGGTTCTTCCCGCCCAGCTCGAAGGTGAGCGTCTTCATCCGGCCGCTCGCCGCGGCCGCGGCCTGGATACGCAGCGCCGTGGCGGTGGATCCCGTGAAGGTGATCCGCTCGATCGCGGGGTGGCGGACGAGCGCCTCGCCCGTGGCCGGGCCGCCCGCGACGACGGAGACGAGCCCGTCCGGAAGGAGCCCGGCGGTCAGCTCCCCGATCGCGAGCGGGCCGAGCGGGGCCAGCTCCGAGGGCTTGACGATCACCGCGTTCCCGGCCACGAGCGCCGTGGCGAGCCGCGCGCAGGTGAACATGACCGGGTGGTTGAAGGTGACCATCCGGGCGACGACGCCCCACGGCTCCCGGGTCGTGTAGTGGAGGCCGGGGAGGGGATAGGTCCGGCCGGCGATCTCGAGCGCGACCCCCGCCGCGTCGCCCATCAGCCGGACGCCCTTCGTCACGTCCGCCGCCATCGCGGTGAGGGGGTTCCCGGTATCCAGGCTGTCCAGGAGGGCGAGCTTCTCCGCCTGGGCGGCGATCCGCCGGGCGAGCTCGCCGATCAGGGCCGCGCGGTCCCGGGCGGGGGTGCGGCGCCAGCCGGGGGCTGCGGCCGTGGCGGCGGCGACCGCCCGGGCGACCCCGTCCGCCCCTGCTTCCGCGACCTCGGCGAGGAGCGCGCCGGTCGCCGGGTCCCGGGTGGGGAGCGTCGCTCCCGCGCCCGCCTCCTCCAGCCGCCCGCCGATGAAGGAGCCGATCCGGGGTGGTGTCGCGCCGTCTGCCGCCGCGAGGACCGCATCGATGATCATCCCGACTCCTCTCCACACCGGACCGTTGACCTGCCAAGTGTATGCAAGCCACGCCCGATTGCACACAAACTCCGGGGGCGGGGCGCTACCATCCATCCCTCGGCTCCGTCTCCGGACGGCGCCGGTGACCGAGCAGGAGGACGAGGATGGCCGTGCGCGTGACGATCGACCCGGAGCTGTGCATCGGGTCCGGGGACTGCATCCGGGTCGCGCCCGGCGCGTTCCATCTCGATGAGGCCGCGGGCGTCAGCCGCCCGACGGCCACCGCCTCCTCCGAGGACGCCGAGCGGCTCGTCCGCGCCGCGATGGGTTGCCCGACCCAGGCGATCCGGCTCGAGCGTGATGACGCGGTGACCCGCTGATGGAGAGCGCAGCCACCGGCGGAGGCGCGATCGTCCTCGCCCGCTACGACGAGATCCGGGAGGCGCTCTTCGCCCCCGACCTCTCGCGGACCTTCGACCGCCGGAGCTGGGCGGAGGGGAATATCCGCGACGGCGTCGTGAGCGTCCAGCACGGCCCCGTCCACCGCGCGCGCCGGCGGGTGGAGAACTCCCAGTTCCGCCCGGACCGGCTCCGGCTCTACGAGCGCGACCTCTTCCCCGGCGTCCTCGCCACCTGGGTGGACCGGATCGTGGAGGACGGCCGGGTCGACCTCTTCGCCCTCGGCGAGCTTCTCAGCGTCGTCCTCGCCGCGCGCCGGGCGGGGATCGACCACGACCCCGATTCCCGCGACCAGCTGGACGAGCTCGTGGGCTACGTCGATGTCTTCTCCCAGGGGAGCGCGATCCTGGACGCCCGGGACCCCGATGCGGTCCGGGTCCTCTACCGGCGGACGATGCTCGAGTTCGGGGAGCGCTACGTCACGCCCTCCCGGGTCCCGCGCGAGGCGGCGATCGCCCGCTTCCGGGCGGGCGAGCTCGCCGAGGACGAGCTCCCCCACGACATCCTCACCGTCCTCCTCCTCCACCGGGACGATCCGGCGATGGAGCTGGACGGGGACCGCCTCGTCCGCGAGGTCGCGACCTACCTGCAGGGCGGGACGCACACCTCGAGCCAGACGCTCGTCAACGGCGTCGACCTCATCTTCCCGGTCGCGGCGCGCGACCCGGGGATCTGGACGCGGATCGCAGACGACCGGGCCTTCGCCCAGCGCTGCGTCCACGAGACGCTCCGGCTCCGGCCCACGACCCCGAAGATCAAGCGCCACGCGGAGGCGGATCTCGTCGTCGCCGGGACGCGGATCCCGGCCGGCGCGACGGTCGTCCTCGATGCCGCGGCCGCGAACCGCGACCCCCGCCTCTTCGGCGATGCCCCGGATGCCTTCGACCCCGATCGCCGGATCGACCCCTCGGTCGCGCGCTGGGGGCTCTCGTTCGGCGCGGGCGCCCACCAGTGCCCCGGCCGCTCGGTGGCGGGCGGCTTCCCGGCCCCGGCGCCCGAGACGGCCGCGGACGAGGAGCACATCTTCGGGCTCTCCGCCCTCATGCTCCAGGAGATCGCCCGGCGCGGCGTCCGCCCCGATCCCGACCGGACGCCGGAACGGGATACGCGGACGGAGCGCTTCACCCGCTGGGCGAGCTACCCGGTCCTCATCGGTCCCCGGCCCGCCGCCTGAGCGGGCCCCCGCGCTCAGCGGGTCGCGGTCCACTCCAGGACGAACCCCGCGGAGAGCTCCGGCATCTGCCAGAAGTAGCCGTGCGAGGCGTCCGGCACCACCGCGAGGGTGGCGTCCGGCAGCGTGGCGAGGAGCGCCTGCGACTGCTCCCAGTGGACGCCCGTCCCGCCCTGGTGGCGGTCACGGTCGCCGATGAGGACGAGGCTCGGTGTGGTGAGCCCCGCGAGCCGGTCCGCCGTCTGGTGCTCCTGGCGCGCCACGATGTGGCGGAGGTAGGCGTCCAGCGACGGGCGGTGCTCCCAGAAGGCCCGCACGAGCCACGCGACCCGCTCGGGGTGGGCGGCCGCGAACTCCGGGGTGAAGAAGGTGTCGCGGATGTGCTCGGCCATGTAGCGCTCGTAGCCCAGCTCGATCATCGCCCGCGCGGTGTGGAGGGGGATCCCGCGCTGGACCGGCTTCCCGTCGTCCCACTGGCCGGGGCCGGTGGCGGCGAGGATGAGGGTCCGGACCCGGTCCGGGCGGTCGAGCGCCATCCACTGCGCGACCCGGCCGCCCATGGAATGACCCGCCACGTGCGCGGCCGGGAGGCCGAGGGCATCCATCAGGCGGAGGGCGTCCGCCGCGAAGAGCCGCGTGGAGAGACGCTCCTCCCCGGCCGGCGTCTCGCCCGTCCCGCGGTGGTCGAAGACGAGGACGGTATGGCGCGCGGCGAGGGGCGCGATGAGGTCCGGGTGCCAGGTGGCGCCGGGGTAGCCGGTCCCGGCCACGAGGACGAGCGGATCGCCGCTCCCGTGGAGGGTGTAGCCCATGGGGAGGCCGTCGAGGTCGATCGTGGGCATCGGGTGCTCCTTGTGTGGCGGGGGTCAGCCGGCGACCGGCGCGCCCGGACGGGTCCGGCGGCCGGCGATCTCGAGGGTGAGGGCGAGGGCGAGGAAGACGAGCGGGACGACGACGAAGGTGGCGGGAAGCCCGGCCGCGGCCGCGACGAAGCCACCGGCGAGCGGGCCGATCATCTTCCCCACGTCCAGCCCGGCGGTCATCACGGCGGCGGCCGCCCCGGTCCGCTCGCCGCGGAGCGCGTCCATCGCCGCCGCGCCGGAGGTGACCCGGAGGAGACCGCGGCAGATCCCGTTCAGGGCGAGCGCGGGGAGGGTGAGAAGCCAGGAGGTCGCCAGCCAGGGGAGGGAGACGACCGTCATCGCCGAGAGGGTAAGGAGGGGGATGTGGAGGGTGCGCGGGTCCACGCGCGAGAAGAGCGGCCCTGCAGCGAAGCGCGCCAGCGACGAGACGCCGACCCGGACGCTCGAGAGCGTGCCGACCTGGGCGAGCGTCATCCCGAGCGAGAGCCCGAGGAGCGGGAAGAAGCTCTGGAGGATCCCGTTCATCACGTTCAGGTAGGCGGCCACGAGCGCCGCTCCCCAGACGACCGCGGGCAGCCCGACGAGCGTCCGCGCGACGGCCCCCGGCGCCCCGGTGACGCGGGCGCGGAAGGTCTGCCGGGCTCGGGCCTCCTCCCGGGTGGCGCCCTCGGGGATCCGCGCGTCATCGGCGCGCGGGAGGCGGAGCGCGATGAGGACGCCCGCAAGGGCGGGCACGGTGGCGAGGACGAGCATCGCCGCCTCCACGCCGAGGAGCTGGGCGAGGACGCCGCCCACGGTGGTCGCGAGGGCGAGCGCGATCCCCTGGAAGCCGACATACCAGCCCATCGCGGACGCCGAGGACATCGTGCGCGGGCTGACCGTCATGACCACGGCGAGCAGGACGGTCGTCGCCATCCCCCAGCCGAACCCGTCGCCCGCCATGAGGAGCGCGGCGCCGAGCGCGGTGTCCGTGAAGGGGAGGAAGAGGAAGGCGCCGGTGCTCGCGACCCCGGCCAGGATGATCAGCCGCCGCGCCCGGTCGTAGCGGAAGGCCCCGCCGGCGATCCCGCGCGAGAGGAGGCTCGTCGCTGCGAAGACGGCGACGACGAAGCCGATCCCCTCTTCCCCGACCCCCTTCCCCGCGAGGTGGATCGGGAGGAGGAAGCGGAGGCCGCCCTCCGCGAGCTCGAAGAGCATCGTCGCGATGTAGACCCCGGAGAGGGGGTTCCGCGGGTCGAGCGGGTTCCGGATCCGCCGCTCGGCGGGGAGGGGCGTGCCGCTCACGCCGGGATCGGGAGGGGGGCAGGCCCGTCCGCACGCCGGCCGGATAGACTGCCGTGAGGTCGCGATGCCTCGTGACCGCGTTCCCCGGGAGGGTCATCGTGGACCGGACAGGCTGGCTCGGGCGCACCTTCCGGCGGGCGCGCCCCACCGGCGTCGTCGCCCCGCCCGCGGCGGCCGGGGATGGCACGGAGGGCGACGAGGGGATCGCCCGTGACGGCCACCGCGCCTATGTCGGCGGGCTCTGGGAGGAGCTGGGCCGCCTCCAGCTCGACTTCCTCGTGGGCCAGGGCCTGCGGCCGCACCACGTCCTCCTCGACATCGCATGCGGGTCGCTCCGGGCGGGCGTCCACCTCATCCCGTACCTGGAGCCGGGCCACTACCTCGGACTCGAGAAGGAGCGCCGGCTCGTCGAGCTCGGCCTTGCCGACGAGCTCGGACCGGTCCGTGTGGCCGAGCGCCGGCCGGAGCTGGTGATCGGCGCGGACTTCCCATTCCACCGCTTCTCCCGGCGCCCGGACCTCTCGATCGCCCAGTCGCTCTTCACCCACCTCACCGCGGAGGACATCACCCTCTGCCTCGGGCGGCTGCGTGCGTTCGTCGCGCCGGGCCACCACCTCTACGCGACCTACAAGGCCGGGGATCCGGCGGGGAACCCGCGGCGCTCCCACGCCCGTCACGGCTTCCGCTACCCGGTGGACCGCCTGGCTGCGCTGGGGGATGCCGCGGGCTGGTCCGTCACGGAGATCGGCGACTGGGGGCATCCGCGCGGCCAGCGGATGCTCCGCTTCGACGCGGGCTGAGACCGCTCCCGGCTCCACCGCCCCCGCCCCCGGCCCCTCAGCTCTCGTCGCCCGCCCGGGGCGCGGCATCCGCGATGGACGCCTCTGCGCGGGCGATCTCCGCGGCGAGGCTGCTCCGGTCGCTCTCCAGGGGCCCCGGATCGCGGACCGGGAGCTCCCCGTCCAGCGAGGTGTTCCCCTTCACGCCCAGGACGCGCTCGATGAAGCCGTTCCCGATCCGCAGCCAGCGCGCCGGGCCGCTCCCGGTGGGCAGGTGGCGGCGGGTCCAGCCGAAGGGCGGCGCGACGAGATCGCCCGCCGTCCAGTCGATCGTGAGCGTCCGGCCGTCCTCCGCCGTCAGCTCCGTCCGTCCGCTGCCGGAGAGGATGACGAGGACCTCCTCCGCGAGGGGGCGGTGCGGGCGGACGGAGCCGCCCGGGGCCACCTCCACGAGCGCGTGGTCCAGGAGCCGGTGGCCGCCCATCTGGTAGCGCACGATCGCCACGTCCGTCCCGGCGTCCGGGTCGGCGGCGAGCGGCTCGGCGGACAGGTCGCGCACCACGTGCGCGCGCACCTTGCCGTAGTTGCCGGGCTTGCGGATCGCGAAGTAGCCCGGCTCGTCCGCGTAGCGCAGGCGGAAGCGGAAGGGGTTCGCGTGGTTGAAGTCGCCGTCGTGGAAGAGCTTCCGGATGAGCCGGGAGGTCTTCACGAAGAGGAGACGGGCCGGGCCGGCCGCCGGATCCGGGACGACCCGGTGCCAGGCGTTCAGGGGGATCGCGAGCAGGTCCCCCGCGCGCCACGGGACCTGGACGGGCTCCGCGTCGTCCTCCTGGCGGACCTCCAGGGTCCCGGACCCGGCGAGGACGAGGAGGGTCGTCTCGTCCGCGTGCCGGTGCCCCTCCGCCTCGGGTGCCGTGAGCTCCACGAGGTGGACGCCGAGGGTGGAGTTCCCGGCGAGGAAGTCGAGGATCGCGGCGCGTCCCGGACGTCCGGGACGCGGTCCGAGCGGGAGGCCCACGAGGTCCCGGACGAGGACCCCGTCGAAGACGATCCCCTGGCGGAGCTCGCTGTAGTGGATCCCCGCCGGGATCGCGGCTTCGTCCGTCACTCGTCCCCGCCGCCGTCGCCGAAGCTCGCGCGGTCCGCCTCGATGACCGCGGGCCAGCGGTCCGGGAGGCCGGCGCCGTCCAGCGAGATCGTCCGGCCGCGCACGCCGAGGGCGAGCTCGATGAAGTTGTTCTGGAAGCGCAGGAAGCGGACCGGCTCGCTCCCCGTGTTGTGATGGGAGCGCCAGACCTGGAAGGGCGGCGAGAGGAGGTCGCCCGCCTTCCACTCCACCGTCGCCTCGCGGCCGTCATCCGACCAGAGCCGGGTCCGTCCGCTCCCCTGGAGGACGAGCATCGCCTCCTCCGCAAGGTGGCGGTGCGCCCGGATCTCGCCCCCCGGGGCGATCTCGAGGAGCGCGTGGTCGATCATCAGGTGGCCGCCCATGCTCAGCTCCCGGATGCCCACGCCGGTCCCCGCCTCGGGGTCCGGCACGACGGTGTCGGCGATGACGTTCGGGAAGACCGGCGCGGTCGAGACCCGGCCCTCGTCCCGGCGGCTCCGCCAGTAGTCCGGCTCGTCGTTGTAGCGGTCGTCGAAGCGGAAGTCGTTCTTGTAGACGAAGTCCCGGCTGTTGAAGAGGCGGCGCAGGAGGCGCGTGTTCTTGAACGCGATGTGGAGGATCGGCTCCTCCTCGCTCGCGTTGAAGTGCTGGTGCCAGGCGTTCGAGGGGATCGTCATCACGTCCCCGGCCTGCCAGTCCACCCGCTCCATCGGGGCGTCGTCGTGCTGGCGGACCTCGCTCCAGCCCTTCCCCGAGACGATGTAGAAGGTCGCCTCGTCCAGGTGGCGGTGGCCGGGCTTCGCCTTGCCGGGCGGGACCTCCGAGAGGTGGATCCCGAGCGTCGTGTTCCCGGCGAGGCTGTCGAAGGCGGCGGCGCGCGAGCGGCGCTTGGGCCGCGGCGCGAGCGGGAAGGTGGGGATCCCCCGGGCGATCACGCCCTCGACGATGAGGAACTGGCGCTCCGTGTCGTAGTAGAGGGCTCCGCTGCCCGCGCCCGCCGGCGCCTGCTCCCGATCGACCATCCCGTGGGGCTCCCTTCGCGTACCGTAGCCGGCAGGTCCGGGGCGTCCCCGGCGTCCGTCCAGCGTAGCGCGCGGAGCGGGACCGAGAGATGTGGACAAGACGGCGGCTTTGTCCGCAATCTAGCACGCTTTGCTACCATCCCGGCAGGCGCCGGACCGTTCCGGCTGCCCGCCGCATCCGCTGCGGCGACCCAGGTGGAGGCCCCGCATGATCCCGCGCTTCGCCCACCGCCGCCCCCGATCGCTCGCGGACGCGTTCGCGGCCTTCGATGCTGCCGGGGGCGACTGCGCCTGGTACGCCGGCGGGACCGAGCTCCTCGCCGTGATGAAGATGGGCTTCGCCCAGTTCGGCACCCTGATCGACCTCAAGTCCGTCCCCGAGCTGGGCGGGATCTCCGCGGACGCGGACGGCGCCCTCCGGATCGGTGCCACCGTCACCCACCGGGAGATCGAGCGCTCGCCGCATGTCCTGCGCCACCTCCCGGGGCTCGCCGCCCTGGAGCGGGAGGTCGCGAACATCCGCGTCCGGAACACCGGGACGCTGGGTGGGAACCTCGCCTTCGCGGAGCCCCACTCGGACCCGGCCACCTTCCTCCTCGCCTGTGATGCGCGGGTGGAGCTCGCGGGCCCCGCCGGCGCGCGCGAGATGGCGATCGACGAGCTCATCGTGGGGCCCCTGACGACGAGCCGCGAGGCGGACGAGCTGCTCGTCGCGATCCGCGTCCCGGCTCCGGCGGCAGGGGAGGGGCGGGCCTACGCGAAGCTCGCCTTCTTCGAGCGGCCGGCGGCCTCGGTCGGGGTCCGGGTCCGGGTGGTGGACGGGGCGATCGCGGATGCGACCGTCGCGGTCGGCTCGCTCACGGACCTGCCGATCGTCCTGCCGGCTGCGGGCGCCGCGCTCGCCGGTCTGCCGGCCGAGCCCGCCGCGCTGGACGCGGGGCTCGGGGCGGCGATCGCCGTCCTCGGCGAGATCGATGCGATCCCCGACCACAACGGGTCGGCGGACTACAAGCGCCACCTGGCGGGGATCCTCCTCGGCCGGGCGGTCACCCAGGCGGTCGAGGAGGCGCGCGCGCATGCGTGAGACGGTGGAGATCTCGCTCCAGGTGAACGAGCGCGCGCAGTCGCTCCGGATCGAGCCGCGCGAGACGCTCGCGGATGTGCTCCGTGACCGGCTCGGCCTGACCGGCACGAAGGTCTCCTGCGACGCCCAGGTCTGCGGCGCCTGCACGGTCCTCGTGGACGGGCGGACGGTGAGCGCCTGCACCTTCCTCGCGGTCGATGCGGACGGCGGCGCGGTGCGCACGGTGGAGGGGCTCGCCCGTGATGGCGTCCTCACCCCGCTCCAGCAGGCCTTCATCGACGAAGCCGCCTTCCAGTGCGGCTTCTGCACGCCGGGGATGCTGATGGCCGCCACCGCCCTCCTGGAGGAGAACCCGCACCCCACGGAGGACGAGGTGAAGGAGGGCCTGGACGGGAACCTCTGCCGCTGCACCGGCTACGCGCCGATCGTCGCGGCCGTCCTGCGCGCCGCGGAGGCCGGACGATGAAGCGGGTCATCGAGCGCGGCCCCGCCCCGGAGCCGATCGGGATCTCCGTCCCGCGCCGGGACGGCATCGAGAAGGTGACCGGCGCCGCGAGCTTCACGACCGACCTCACCCTGCCCGGGCTCGCCCACGCGCGCCTCCTCCGCAGCCCGTACGCGCACGCCCGGATCCGCTCCATCGATGCGGAAGCGGCCCGCCGCCATCCGGGGGTCATCGCGGTCGTCACCGCGGCCGACCTTCCCGGCGTCCAGCTGGAGTACGGCCACGCGGTCGCGGACCACCCGCTCATCGCGACGGGGAAGGTGCGCTTCGCGGGCGAGGTCGTCGTGGGGGTCGTGGCCGAGGATGCCGCCACCGCGGACGAGGCGCTCCGCCTCATCGAGGTCGACTACGACCCGCTCCCGTACGCCACCACCGTCGAGGAGGCGCTCGCCCCCGGCGCACCCGTCCTCCACGAGAAGGCCGGCCGCCAGGGTGCGCACCGCGGCTTCGAGGAGGACATCACCCGGGACCACCCGAACGTCTGCTCCACCTTCCGCCAGGCGTGGGGGGAGATCGAGGACGCGTTCACCGGTGCCCACCTCGTCCTCGAGGGGACCTGGCACTACCCGATGTGCTACGCCTTCGCGATGGAGCCGTACACCTCCGTCGCCGAGTGGAAGGACGGCGAGCTGACCGTCTGGTCCTCCGCCCAGCACCCGTACATGGTCCGGGACGACCTCGCCCATGTCTTCCACCTGCCGCTCTCCGCGGTCCGCGTCATCGTCCCCTACGTGGGCGGCGGCTACGGGAGCAAGTCCTACACGAAGATCGAGCCGCTCACCGCGGCGCTCGCGCTCAAGGCCGGCCGCCCGGTCCGCCTCGCGCTCAACGTGGACGACGCGATCCTCACCACGCGCGGGGATGGCGCGACCGTCCAGCTCCGCTCGGCCTTCGATCGCGACGGCCGGCTCCTCGGCCGCCAGGCGACCGTCCGGCTGGATAGCGGCGCCTACGCGGAGAACTCTCCGCTCGTCGGCCGCAAGGCGGCGAACCGGCTCGGTGGCCCCTACCGGATCCCCGCGCTCGAGGTGACCTGCCAGGTCGTCTACACGAATACCGCCCCCGCCTCCTCCTTCCGTGGCTTCGGCGCCCCGCAGGTCGTCTTCGCCGCGGAATCGCAGATGGACGAGGCGGCCGAGGCGCTCGGCCTCGACCCGCTCGAGATCCGGCGCCGGAACCTCGTGGAGCGCGGTGAGCGCCCGTGGCCCAAGGTCCGCGGGCTGGACGCGAAGCTCGCGGACGATCTCGCCCTGGCCGCCGCGGAGCTCGACTGGTCCACCCCGCCGGCACCCGGCGTGGGCCGCGCCGTCTGCGTCTCCGCCTCCGATGCCGGCTCCGAGCCGGTCACCACGGCGACCCTGCGCGTCCACCCGGACGGCTCGGTCACCGTCCTCTGCGGGAGCACGGAGATCGGCCAGGGGTCCGCCACCGCCCTCGCCCAGATCGCCGCGGGCGAGATGGGGGTCCCCCTCGAGAAGGTCCGGCTCGTCCAGAGCGATACCGCGGCCGTCACCTACGACCGTTCCACGGGTGCCAGCCGGACCACGACCCTCATGGGTCTCGCGATCCGCAACGCCGCCCGGGACGTGAAGGCGCAGCTCCTCGAGTGGGCGCGCGAATCGTGGGCCGGCGAGGACGCCCCGGAGCCGGTCCTGGAGCACGCCGGGATCCGCGTCGGGGACCGGCTCGCCGGCTGGGGCGAGGTCGTCCGTGCCTGGTTCGCCGGCGACTACGGCGAGGCGATCGGCCGCGGCTACCTGCGCAAGGCCGGTGAGACCGCGGAGATGCCCCCCTTCTGGGAGGTCGGCTGCGTCGGCGTCGAGGTCCGGGTGGACGAGTCCACCGGCGAGATCCACGTGGAGAAGCTGGTCACGATCGGCGATGTCGGCTGTGCCGTGAACCCGCAGCTCGCGGAGGCCCAGGACGTGGGTGCCGCGATCATGGGGCTCGGGATGGCGATGCGCGAGGAGCTGATCTACGAGGATGGCAACCTCGTGAACGGGAACCTCTACGACTACCGCGTCCCGCGCTTCACGGATCTCCCGGAGCTCCGGACCGTCCTCGTGGAGCGCGGCGACGGCGTCGGTGTCTACGGCGCCAAGGGTGGCGGCGAAGGGGCCCTCAACCCGGTCGCCTCCGCGATCGCGAACGCCGTCCGGCGCGCCACCGGTGCCCGGCTGCGCGAGGCGCCCTTCACCCCCGAGCGGGTCTGGGAGGCCCTCCGCGAGCGCGACGCCGCCAACGGCCGCTGACCGGCCGGCCGCGCGCCACGGTCAGGATTCGGCGGCGGCGAGGACGTCCGGGTCGATCTCCGGCTCCGGGGTCGTGAGCGGTCGCCGGCGCGGCGTCGTCCGGTCCAGCCGCTCCACGTCCCGGCGCCGCACGAGATAGCCGCGCTCTCCCCGGCTCGCCGCGAGCCGGCGCGTCCGGATCGCCCGGCGGAGGACGGAGGGGTTCCGCTTCACGAGCGCCGCCGCCTCCGGGACGGTGAGCGGGTCGCCCACCTGGTAGAAGTCCGAGTGGTGGCCGAGGTCGAGGTGATAGGCGGGACCCTTCGGCTCGAGGACGACGCGCTGCGCCCCGCCTGCCCCCGGCCCCGCGAATCGCCCGCGGACGTGGCGCTCGTCATAGGCGCGCCGCTTCGCCGGGTCGCCGAGGACCTCCCAGGCGCGTCCGATCCGCTTGAAGCGCTTCTCCGCCTCGGCATCCCCGGGGTTCGTGTCCGGGTGCGATCCGCGCGCGAGGGCACGGAAGGCATCCCGGATCTGGCGCTGGGTGGCCGTCCGGGCGACGCCGAGGACGGCATAGTGGTCACG
>JAFMJV010000096.1 GCA_017853275.1 Chloroflexota bacterium | reverse complement strand
AGATCGCCGGAAAGTCGTGGAGAAACGGGTTGTGGGGCCTGGCGGGAGACCGTACCTTCCGTCTTGCCCGGACGGGCGGTCGGAAGACCGGAGGCGCCGGAACCGCGGGGGTGACCCCGGGGGGACGGAGCCGAAGGCCAGGCCGAGACGGAGGTCCCAGCGAGCGATCGCGGGGGCGGCCGGAGCGGCGGTCGGCGGCGCAGGCCGCGGGGAGCGATCCCCGGGGTGGCGCAGGCCGGTGAAGTCGACGGTTCGTCCGGGCGCTTCTCTGTGCGCGGCGCCCGGTCAGGCGCCCGATCGGCCCGGGGTGAGGAGCGTGCCGATCCGCCGCGCGGCCTCGGCGAGCGCGTCCGGCGCGTTGCGGCTGAAGGCGAGCCGCGCATGGGCGGCGCCCGCCTCCGTCCCCGCCGCGAACCGCTCCCCCGGGATCCAGGTGACGCCGGCGGCCGTGGCGGCCGGGAGGAGCGCGCGGGGGTCCGCCCCGTCCGGAAGCCGGAGCCAGAGGAAGTAGCCGCCCTCGGGCATGCGGAAGGACGTTTCCGGAGCGTGTGCCCGGAGGCCGTCCGCGAGCGCCGCGCGCCGGGCCGTGAGCCCCGCCCGGATCCGCGCCAGGTTCTGCGCGTAGACGCCGCTCGTGGCGAGCTCCGTGACGACGAGCGCCATGAGGTGCTGGAGGCCGCCGCCGGAATCGAGGAGCCCGCTCCGGGCGATCCGGCCGATCGTGGCACGGTCCCCGGTGAGCCAGCCGAGCCGGACACCCGGCGCCAGGGTCTTGGAGACGGAGCCGAGCCGGAGGACGCTCCCCGGCGCCCCGAGCGACCAGAGCGACGGCGGGGGCGGGCCGTCCAGGGTGAGCTCGCGGTAGACGTCGTCCTCCAGGATCGTGAGGCCGGTCCGCTCGGCGACCTCCACGATCGCGCGGCGGCGGTCCAGGGGGAGCGAGACGCCGGTCGGGTTCGCACAGACCGGGACGAGATAGAGGAAGCGGGGGCGCCCACCCTCGGCGATCACCTGCCGCGCGGCCGCCTCGGCTGCATCCGGGAGGACGCCCGCCGCATCCGCCGCCACGGGGACGAGCCGGAAGGGATGGTCCTGGAAGATCCGGATCGCGAGGTGATAGCTGGGGACGGGGACGAGGACCGCATCGCCCGGCGCCCCGAGCTGCGAGCAGGCGATCTCCAGCCCCTGCGAGGCACCGGCGACCACGATCAGCTCGCCGGCCTCCGGCGCACGCCCATCGAGCGCAGCGAGGTGCCCGGTCAACCAGGCGAGGGTGGGCTCCGGTCCGTGGGCGGCGCCATAGCCGAGCGCATCGGGACCCCAGCGGGCGAGCGCATCCCGCGCCGCGACCGCGACGATCCCGGGATCGAGGAGCGCGGGGTCGGGATGGCCCCAGGCGAGGTCGATGACCCCGGGGGCGGCCGCGAACTGGGTGATCATCGGCGCGAGCGTACCCGTTGGGCGGTCCTGCGGTACGTTGACGTGGATGCCGAGGATCCCCGCCCTCATCTCCTCGATCGCCGTCGCGCTCGCCCTTCTCGTCCCCGGCGGGTCCGCGATCGCGCAGTCGCCGTCATCGCGCCCGACCGCTACGCCCGACCTGCCGCCCGCGGGTGCGAACGAGAGCGGCCGCTCCGCGCTCTCCGGGACCCGGCCGGACATCGTCCTCGTCCTCCTGGACGACCTGCCGGACCTGGACGATCGCGTCTTCCGCCGCCTGCCCGTCATCTCCCGCCTCTTCCTGGACGGCGGGGTGCGCTTCAGCGACTTCGTCGTCACCTTCCCGCTCTGCTGCCCGAGCCGGGCGAGCTTCCTCACCGGGCTCACGCCCCTGCGCCACGGCGTGCTCGTCAACGACGGCCGTCTCTTCGATCCGTCCGTGACGATCGCGACGGAGCTCCAGGCGGCCGGCTACACGACGCTCCACGCGGGGAAGTACCTCAACCTCACCCAGGACCTGGAGGACCATCGACCCCCCGGCTGGACGCGGTCCCTCATCTCGTCCGGCGGCACCTGGGACTACGAGGCATGGCTGAACGGCAAGCCCCTCCGCCACGGGACGGAGGACGAGGATCACTTCACCGACCTCGTCACGCGGACCGCGCTCGACTTCCTCCGCAGGGCGCCGCGCGATCGCCCGCTCTTCCTCCAGGTCACCCCCTTCGTCCCCCACCGGGGCGAGAACCGGGACGGGATCCCGGACCGCTACTTCCCGTACCCCGCGCCGCGGCACAACGGCGATCCGCGCTGTGCGGGGATCCCGCCCTGGCGGCCGCCGAGCTACGCGGAGGCCGACCGGTCGGACAAGCCGGAGGTCGTGCGCGCGGAGGCCCAGCGGTGGGAGATCGTCTGGAAGGACGGCTTCCCGCTCGACCGTCTCTGCGAATCGCTCCTCGGGGTGGACGAGATGATCGGTGCGCTCGAGGTGGAGCTCGCGGCCCAGGGCCGGACCGATGTCCTCTACCTGTTCACGAGCGACAACGGGATGGAATACGGCGCGCACGGACGCTTCCCGAAGTTCCTCGCCTACGCAGCGGATGTCCCGTTCTTCGCCGCCTGGCCGGGACGGCTGGGGGCGACCCCACGGACGGTGGATGCGCTGGCCGCGAACATCGACCTCGCTCCCACGCTGTGCGATCTCGCAGGGTGCGTCATGGGCCCCTTCCCGGACCGCCCGGCGGCGGACGGGATCAGCCTCCTGAGACTCCTTGCCGGCGAGGAAGCGGCGCCGGCACGGCTGGCGGTCCCGCTCTACGGCTACGCGCTCTGGGGCGGCTTCCCCTCCTGGTCCGGGGTCCGGACGGCCGCGGGCTTCCCGGGCGGCCGCCAGCTCTACGTGGAGTGGGCGAACGGGGAGAAGGAGCGCTACGACCTTCTCCGCGACCCGTGGCTCCTGGAGAACGACGCGGATGATCCCTGGGTCGCGCCGCTCATCCGGCAGCTCGAGATCGCGCACGACGCGCTCTTCATGCCCCGATGATCGCCCGCGTGACCCGTTCGCTCGTCGTCGCGCTCGCCGGCCTCCTGCTTGCCGGGTCCGCGATCGCGCAGTCGCCGTCACCGCGTCCGACCGCTACGACCGATCTCCCGCCCGCGGGTGCGAACGAGAGCGGCCGGTCCGTCCTCTCGGGGACCCGGCCGGATATCGTCCTCGTCCTCCTGGACGACCTCGGGGAGATGGATGATCGCGTCTTCCGCCGCCTTCCCGTCATCTCCCGCCTCTTCCTGGACGGTGGAGTCCGCTTCAGCGACTTCGTCGTCACCTTCCCGCTCTGCTGCCCGAGCCGGGCAAGCTTCCTGACCGGGCTCATCCCGATGCACCACGGGGTGCTCGTGAACGACGCCCGGCTCTTCGACCCGTCCGTGACGATCGCGACGGAGCTCCAGGCCACCGGGTACACCACGCTCTACGCCGGCAAGTACTTCAACTTCACGGAGCTGCTGGAAGACCACCGTCCTCCCGGCTGGAGCCGGTCCCTCATCTCGTCCGGCGGCACGTGGGACTACGACGCGTGGCTGGACGGCGAGCCGCTCCCCCACGGGACGGAGGACGAGGACCACTTCACCGACCTCATCGCTCGCACCGCGCTCGACTTCCTCCGCGAGGCGCCGCGCGACCGGCCGGTCTTCCTCCAGGTCGCCCCCTTCGTCCCGCACACGAGCCCGAACCGGGACGGGATCCTCGACCGCTACTTCCCCTACCCCGCACCCCGGCACAACGGCGATCCGCGCTGCAGCGGGATCACCCCGTGGAGACCGCCCGGCCACGTGGAGGCGGACTTCGCGGATAAGCCGGTGGTCCTCGAGCCGGACCGGCGCGGGCAGCGGATCCGATGGCCCGCCGGCTTCCCGCTGGACCGTCACTGCGAAACGCTCCTCGGGGTGGACGAGATGATCGGTGCCCTGGAGGTGGAGCTCGCGGCCCAGGGCCGGACCGACGTCCTCTTCGTGCTCACGAGCGACAACGGGATGCTCTACGGAGCGCATCGTCGCTACGGCAAGGACATCGCCTACGCGGCGGATGTCCCCTTCTTCGCCGCGTGGCCGGGACGGCTGGGGGCGACCCCACGGACGGTGGATGCGCTCGCCGCGAACATCGATCTCGCTCCCACGCTGTGCGATCTCGCGGGCTGTCTCATGGGGCCTTTCCCGGACCGGCCGGCGGCGGACGGGATCAGCCTCCTTCCGCTCCTCGCCGGGGAGGAGACGGCGCCCGCGCGGCTCGCGGTCCC
>JAFMJV010000003.1 GCA_017853275.1 Chloroflexota bacterium | reverse complement strand
GAGGTGAGCGACGCGGTCGTGGTCACGGAGTCCGTCGCCTCGACGGAGCTGGTGGACGTGAGCGATGCGGTCGTGGTCACGGAGTCCGTCGCCTCGACGGAGCTGGTGGACGTGAGCGAGGCGGTGGTCGTGACGGAGTCGGTCGCCTCCACGGACGAGGTGGAGGTGAGGGATGCGGTCGTCGTGGTGGGGAGGGTCGTCGTGGTGGTCGTGGTGATCGTCGCCTGCTCGGTGGCGGTCACGGGCTCCGTGGCGGTCGCGCTCTCCGTCGCCTCCACGGACGAGGTGATCGTGATCGGGGTCGTCGTGGTGGCGGTCACGCGCGTGGAGGCGGTCGAGGTGACGGTCACGGTCACGGTCCCGCCGCCGGCGGGCATGACGGGACCCGGGCCGGGCTGGGCGCTGGCGGCCATGGCGACGCCGGCGACGGAGCCGGCGGCGAGCAGAAGGATCCGGAGGGCGGTACGGGACACGCGGGGGGGCGGTGCCTCATGGTCCCGGGCGCCATTCACGGCGGCACCCGGTGCGGGAAAAGGAATATAGGGCAGCGTGTCAAGCCCTGACGCCCCGGCCGGCAGCTCACGACGTGTGCGGCGCATCAGGGGACGACCTCGTAGAGCTCGAACGAGATGACCTGCCAGGCGCTCACGGGGATCGCGACATCGCTGATGATCCGCCACGAGGTCCCGGTCACCGGCACCGCGAAGGCACGATCCACCTCCTGCCCGCCCGCGGTGATCGTCGCGACCGTCTCCCACGTGGACCCGCCACGGAAGACCTGGAGACGCCAGGCGCTCGCCGTCCCTGCAACGGTCTGACGGACCCGCCACGCCACGATCGTCCGCGGACCGGTGAGGCCGATGCTCAGCCACTGGTCCTTCTCGGTCCCGGTCGGCCGCCAGTAGCTCGTCTCCACCTCGTCCTCGTCGAAGGCCCGCTCCGGCGGCTGCGCGGCCTGGTAGACGGTGCTCGCAGCCGTCGCGGGCGGGACGAGCGCGACGTTGTCCACGAGGACGATGTGGAGCCCGTCATCCACGGTCGCGTTCCCGACCCGGTCCCGGATCGTGGGGCCGTGGTCGCCATCCACGATCGCCGTCCCGGTGGAGGTGAAGGTGCAGGTCCAGGGACCGGTGCCGGTCCGGACCGCCGTGAAGCCGGGGATCGCCGGGCAGACGAGGGCGTCCGACCCCACCCCGCTCCGCGCATCGGTCGCGCTCCAGGTGGCCTGGAAGACCTGGCCCGTGGGTGGGGTGAGGGAGCGGAGGTAGAGCGTGTCGCCGGTCGCCTGGAACCAGGCGGAGCTGTCCGTGACCTCCGGGGTCCCGGCGATGGGACCGGTCCCGTCCGGCCGGATCGCGAAGGCGGCGCTCCCGAGCGGGTTCACGCCGGCGGCCGCGCTCACCGTGAAGTTGCCATCCGTGGTCACCGTCCCGGCCGGGCCGGTGAGGTAGGTCGTCAGCCAGGGGCTCGTCTCGTCCGTCACCGGGCCTGCGGCGGCCGTGCTTCCGAGCCCGGTGAGCGCCGGGAAGCTGACGGTATCGGTCCCGTCCGGCGCCGTGGCCGCCACCGTGACGCTGAAGCTCCCGACCCCCGGGCGCCGCCAGAGCGTCGCGCCATCGACGTGGCAGGCGCTCCCGCAGGTCGTCGTGAGGCGGAGCGCGAAGTCCCCCGGCGGGAGGGTCGGGACGGGGGTCGGCGCCGGGGTGGGGACCGGGGTAGGAGCAGGCGAGGGCGCCCCGCTCGGCAGGGGCGTCGGGGAGGGCGTCGGGACGGGGGTCGGCGTGGGGACCGGAGTGGGAGTGGGGACCGGGGTCGGCGTGGGCGCGGGGGTGGGCGTCGGTCCCGCGAAGCTCGTGGTGAAGGGTCCGTCCGTCGCCGTGGCGACCTCGCCCCAGGCGAGCGTCGCCCCGAGGAGCGGGCAGTCGATCCCCGCCCGCGCCCGGGCGCGGTCCGTGAGCGAGAAGGTCGAGGTCCCGGCGGTCGTCGTGGTCCCCGCCTCCGGTCCGGAGCGGATCGCGAGCCGCGGCGCACAGAGCCCCTCGAGGACGAGCGCCGGCTCATGGACGACCGCGACCTCGAGGCCGAGCGGCTTCGTCACCGTGAGCTGCGGGGTCCCCGCGTCCACCGTGAGGCTCCCCTCCCCGCTCGTGGAGCCCCCGGTGGTCCGGATCCCGGCGCGCCCCGTGAGCGTCTGCGCGGGGATCCGCACCGTCGCGCTCGCGGAGGCATCGAGGACGGAGACGAGGTCGGCGTCGATCCGCCCGCCCACGAGCATCGGGACCGGGCCGAGCATCGCGGCGAAGGGGGCGAGGCGCCAGCCGGCGACCCGGCTCCGGCTGTCGATCGCGAGCGCACGCGCCACGGCGATCTCGAGGCTCCGCTCCTCGTCCAGGAGGAGCGCGATGCCCAGCTCATCGAGGACCGGGTTCGCGGACGGGGTCGCCCAGTCGAGGACGAGCTGGACCCGCGGGGTGATCCCCACGTCCCCGGTCACCGTGGCGCAGGCGTCCTGGGAGGGGTCGCTGACGGAGGGGACGCATCCCTCCCAGTCGATCCGGGCCCCGAAGGGCCGGCTGACGATCGCAGCCGGGGCCATGTCGCCCAGCGTGTCCGGACGGAAGGTGCGCGTCGTCTCGAAGCGGACCTCGCGGACGACCCGGGTGATCGGGACGGAGGTCGCCGTGACGACGATCTTCCCGGCGGGCCGGGAGATCCCGGTGATCCGGTGGCGGAAGGGGAAGGCCTTGTAGCCGCCGGCCGTGGAGGTGACCACGTCGCCCACCGCGAGCGCCTTCGCGTAGGCGTTCGAGGAGGGGAAGGTGAGGATGACCGTGGGCGGCGCGACGAGCGCGAGCTGCTGGGCGGAGGTCCAGCCCGGCGTGGAGATCGTGGAGATCGCGAGGAAGTCGGTCCGGCCGAGGAGCCGGGCATCCGCCGCGAGCTTCGCGAAGGAGGCGACGACCGTGTGCTCACCCTTGACGACGAGCCGGTAGCGCCAGGCGCCGGGGGTGGCGGGATCGGGGGCGACCGCGACGGGGTTCCCGTCCACCGAGAGCCCGGGGAGGAAGCCCGACTGCGGCGTGAGGAGGATCGTCACGGCGGTCCCGACCTGCGGCGACGAGACCCCGGTGGGGCTCACGGTCCCGCCCGGGTTCGTCTCGATCGTGAGCTTCCCGGTGCCGGCCTCGGTGAGCGTGGTCGTGGCGCGGATCTTCGGCGAGAGGGCGGCCGTGATCTCGTTGGTTCCGGCGCTCCGGGAGGCGCGGACCGCTCCCTTCGCGCGACCATCCGGCCCGGTGTGGATCGTGGTGGGGAGGAGGACGACGTCATCCTGGGCGCGCTTCGTGAGCGTCACCGCGAGCCCCGAGACGGGATACCCGCGGTCATCGAGCGCGCGCGCCATGACGACCGCCTTCGCCTTGCCGTTGGGCACGATCTCGGAGGGACGCACGCGGGTCGTGACGGTGGCCGCGCGGAGGCCGACGGCGCGGCCCGGCTCCGCGCGCGAGGTGGTTCCGGCGTCGCCGAGCTGGCTCTTCCCGTTGGCGCCCCAGCAGAGGACGCTCCGGCGCGCCTCGCCGGTCCCGTCCGCGGGCAGGACACCGATGGCGCAGGTATGGCTCGTGCCACCCGCGAGGGCGACGGCGGAGCGGATCGGGACGGAGACCGGCGCCGCGGAATCGGCGAGGAGGCCGGAGAGCTGGCCGGAGGTCCCGGCACCCCAGCACTCCGTGGCGCCGCTCGTGGCGACGCGGCAGGTATGGTCCGCGCCGGCGGCGATCCGGGCGGTGGGGGAGAGCGGGAGGGGACCGGGGAGGGTCGCCGGGACCGTCCCCTGGCCGAGCTGTCCGCGACCGTTCTCGCCGAAGCAGCGCAGCGAGCCACCCCCGGTGATGACGCAGGTATGCGCTCGTCCGGCGGCGATCGCGGTCACCCCGGTGACCCCGGTCACGGGGGTCGGGGTGGTGACCCGGGTGGTGGCGGTGGAGAAGCCGAGCCGGTCCGAGCCGCTCGCCCCCCAGCAGGAAAGGGCCGCGCTGTTCCCGGTGGCGGCGCAGGTGTGCCGCTCGCCGAGCGCGAGGGCGGTCACCCCGCTGATGCCCTTCACCACGGCGGGGCGCGTCCGGGCCTTCAGGTTCCCGAGCCCGAGCTCCCCGTCCGTGTTGCCACCCCAGCAGGAGAGGGTGAGCGCGGTACCGATGACGGCACAGGTGTGGTCACCCCCCGCGACGATCGCCTTCACCCCGGTGATCCCGAGGACGCGGACCGGGGCCAGGCGTCCGGTCTTCGTGCCGTCCCCGAGCTGGCCGAAGCGGTTCTCCCCCCAGCACCAGGCGCTGCCGTCCGCGAGGAGCGCGCAGGAATGGGCGCGGCCGGCGGTGACGGAGACCACCGTCCGGAGCGGAAGCTTGCCCACGCGGGCGGCGACCGGGATGCTCCGGTCGATCCGGGTCCCGTCGCCCACCTGCCCGACCGCGTTGAGGCCCCAGCAGCGGACGACGCCATCGCCGACGGCACAGGTGTGCTCCGCGCCCGCGGCGAGCCGGATGGCTGCGGGGGGATCCGCGGCGATCGCCGGGGCGGCGGGCAGCCCGGGCAGGCCGGCCACCAGGAGGAGGCCGGCGAGGAGCGGCGTGATCCGGGGGAGGAAGCGCACCGAGACCTCGTTCGCAGGACGATCGCGGGGAGATGGTGCCTGAGCGCACCCCCGGCGCGCCATGGTACGGATGGGCCAGACCACGGGCGGGTCGACTACCCTCTGGGGAGATCCGGTGCCCCGAGTTGCCGGACGATGACGCGAGGCGGAATGGACCGGATCACCGTCTACGGCGCGCTCTGGTGCCCCGATTGCCGGCGCTCGAAGCGCTTCCTCGACCGCCACGCGGTCGACTACACGTGGGTGGATACGGACGCCGACCCCGAGGGGGCGGCCACGATCGAGCGGCTCCAGGATGGTGGGCGCTCGATCCCCACGATCGTCTTCCCGGACGGGTCGTTCCTCGTGGAGCCGTCCGATGCGGCGCTCGGCGAGAAGCTGGGGATCGTGCCGGAGGCCTAGAGGAGGAGCTCCCGCCCGAGCGCGGTGTACGCGTCCGCGGCACGGACGAGATCGTCCACCGGGACGTGCTCATCCACCTGGTGGGCGAGACCGGGGACGCCGGGGCCGCAGATGAGCGCGGTGTAGTCGCCGCCGCCGAGCAGCTCCGCGGCGTCCGTGTAGTAGGCAAGCCCGACCGGGTCCGTCTCGGGCACCCCGGCCCCCGCGAGCGCGCGCTGGAGCGCGAGGACGAGCGGGTCATCCGGCGCCGTCTCGAAGGAGCGCCGGTCGCTCATCACCGCGATCTCCGCGTGGACGCCCGCCGGGAGGGGTGCGGCCGCAAGCGCGGTGCGCATCGCCGCCAGGATCTCCGCGTGGCTCGTCCCGGGGGCAGACCGGATGTCGACCTTCGCCCAGGCGCGGTCCGCGACCATGTTCGGGGCGGAACCGCCGCCGATCATCGCGATGTTCGCGGTCGTGGGGCCGAGGATCGGGTGCGCGGGGAGGGGACGGACGACCTCGGCGACGCCGGGCATCGCGGCGATGAGGCCCATCGTCGCGCTCGCCCCCTCGTGCGCGTAGGCGCCGTGCGCGGCCTTGCCGGTGAAGCGGACCTCGATCCAGAGCGCCCCCTTCTCCGCGATCCCCGGGCGCATCCCGGTGGGCTCGCCCACGATGAGCGCGCCGGTCCGGGGGAAGGCAGGGTGCGCGATGAGCCCGCGCGCGCCCGCGGTGCCGACCTCCTCGTCCGCGGAGAGGGCCAGGACGAGCGGCCCGCGGAGCGGCAGGCCCGCGAGCCGGCGGGCCGCGATGACGATCGCCGCGACCCCGCCCTTCATGTCCGTGGAGCCGCGGCCCCACAGCTTCCCGTCCCGGACGGTCGCCGAGAAGGGGTCGTCCTGCCAGGGTGTCTCACCGATCGGGACGGTGTCCAGGTGGCCGGAGAGGATGAGCGGCCGGCGTCCCTCCGCGGGGCCGATCATGGCGAGGCAGCTCGCGCGGCCGGCGCCGTGATCCACGATGTGCGTGGCGAAGCCCGCCGCCGCCAGCGACCCGGCGAGCTCCGCGGCGAGCGGCGCCTCGTCCCCCGGCGGGTTCACCGTGCGCGTCCGGACGAGGTGCGCCGCGAGCGCGATGACCGCGGCACCGTCCGTGGATCCGCCCATCTCGACCGACATCGATCCTCCTCCGCTCTCCGCGCCCGGGGGACGCGCGCCATGCCCCGGCGATCGTAGGGGCCCGCGATGGGCGCCGCTCAGCCCTCCGGCAGGCCGCCGAACCAGAGGATCCGCTCCACCTCCACGACGAGCGCCACGAAGTCGCCGGCGCCATCGACCTCACGCCAGTAGGCCTCCGCCTCCGCGGGACCCGGGAAGTGCTTCGCGAGGATCGGCATCACCAGCGCATGGATCGCCGGTCGCTCGGGCCCCGGCGGATCGTCCACCACCGCGGTGCGTCCGGTGAGCGTGGCGTAGTGGCCGCCCGGCTCGTCGTCCAGGCAGAGCGCCACGCGCGGCTCCCGGGCCACGTTCCGCGCCTTCACCGAATCGCGCCGGACGACGATGACGATCCGGCCGCCGTCCCAGTGGAACCAGACCGGGCTGAGCTGAGGGATCCCGCTCGCCCCGGTCGTGGCGAGGACGACGTTCCGGCCGGCGCCGAGGAGGGTGTCCAGCGCGGGGTCGAGCGGCGGCGCCCAGGCCCCCGCCGCCCTGCGGTGGATGACGATCCCGTCCGCTGCGCTCTCGCTCATCGGGCTGCCCCCGGCTCGTTCCTGGTCATCGTCCGCTCCTTCCCGGTGGGCTGGGTGCAGCGCTCGCCCCGGGCGGACACCGGGTCCGCGGCAGGCCCGTGAGCGCCCGTCGTGGCGACACCTGCGTCTGCGCTGTGACAGGACGGTGCGCGGCCGCGAGGGTCACCGCCACGCCGTCTTTCATCTCCCTACCCCGGAATCGACGTCTGCCGTCACGCGTCACCGCACCGAACGAGTCGTGCTGCTACGCGGTCGCTACGCTCGGCCGGGCCCGTGCCATCCGATGGTAGCCTCCCGCGCGGCGCCGGAGCGGCCGAGGACGCGGCCGGAGCACCCGTGGGCTAGGCTCGGGGCGGACCCCGCGCCAGACGGGGCGAGCCGTGAGGATGCGATGGGCGCCCAGCCGCGCCGGACGAGGGCCGGTGCCACCCCCCGGGCCGTGGGCCGCGCCGTGGAGGAACGCGTCTACCTGGCGCTACGCGACGAGATCGAGCGCGGCCTCGAGCCCGGCACGCTGCTCCGCCTGGAGATGATCGCAAGCCGGCTCGGCGTGAGCACGATGCCGGTCCGTGCCGCGCTCGGCCGGCTCGCGGCGGACGGGCTCGTCCGTACCCAGCCACGCCGCGGAGCGATCGTCGCGCCGCTCTCGCTGGATGACATCGAGGAGATCCAGGCGATCCGCTGGGGGATCGAGGGGCTCGCCGCACGGCTCGGCGCGCAGGCAGCGTCGGAGGAGACGCTCGTCGCGATGCGCCTCCATCTTGCCGACCTGGAGGCGGCGGCCGGCCGAGGCGACCGGGACGCGTACCTCACCGCGACGTACGCCCTCGAGGACACCTGCTATCTCGCAGCCGGGCGTCCCCGCCTCGTCGCGACCGTCCGTGGCTACCGCCGCGCGGCGTTGCGATACGTCCGGCTCGTGGTGGGCACGCTGGGCGACCTGGAAGTGGAGCCGGCCCGCGTCTTCATGGCGGCCGCGGAGCGCGGTGACGGGGCCGCCGCCGAGCGGCTCATCCAGGGCCAGGTGATGCTCCTGCTCGGCGAGATCGCGGATGGCCTGGCGGCCGATCCGGCGCTCTCGGGCCGGGGCGGTGTGGACGAGGCCGGCTGAGACGACCGCCGGGGGTGAGCCGATCGCTCTGGGTGGACGGCCCGCATGGGGGACCGTTCCGCCGCCACCGCGGCGTGCGACGATAGCCGGCGTGGCGACCCGCAGGCGGTCGCGGGAGGGGAGCTCCGCAGATGGCGATCGAGCGGGTCGAGGTCCTTGTCGTCCACTTCGCGGTCGAGCCGCTCCGGGCGGTCTCGATCGCGCCGATCCCGGTCCATGACTTCGCCTACCTCAAGCTCACCGATTCGGACGGCGTGAGCGGGTGGGGCGAGAGCTACCTGATCCCCGGCATCGCCGGCGTCCTGCGCGACCTGGCACGCGTCGTCCTCGGCCGCGATCCGCTCGATGCCCGCCGCCTCCAGGCAGAGGTCCTCCTCGCCTCGGAGCACACGTGGGCGGCATCCGCCTACGCGATCGCGCTCGACGACCTGCGCGGGCGTCGCCTCGGCTTGCCGATCCACGCGCTCTACGGCGGTGCCGTGCGCGACCGTGTCCGCGCGTACGGCGCGAGCACCGGTTACATCGTGGGCCACGACCCTGCCGCCACCTGGCCGGAGGAGACGGCCGCTCATGCTGCGGCCGGCTTCACCGCGACGAAGTTCCGCATCGGCCGTCACCCGATCCGCCACGAGCTGCCGATCCTCGAGCGGATCGCGGCGGACCATCCGGGGATGGCGCTGATGGCGGATGGCAACGGGGCGTACACGATCGCCGAATCGATCGAGGTGGGCCGAGGCCTCGGAGCGCTCGGCTTCCGCTGGCTGGAGGAGCCCATGCCGCAGCGCGGCGGCTACGCGAGCTATGAGAAGGTCGCCCTCGCGCTCGACATCTCGCTCGCGGGGGGCGAGATCACCCAGAGCCGGCATGCGGCGCTCGACCTGCTGCGCCGGGGTGCAGTGGACATCATCCAGCCGGAGCCGGTGATCGTGGGCGGCATCGGGGAGACGATCTGGGTCGCCGAGCTTGCCCGCGTCCACGGGATCGGTTGCGTGCCGCACACATCGGGGAGCATGGTGGGGATCGCCGCTGCGCTCCATGCGATCGCCACGATCCCGGACGCATCGACCTCACCGGCCACGGAGACCCCGTATCTGGAGGTGGGGACGGATCCCAACCCGTGGCGGACCCGGCTCGCCACCGGGGACCCGCTTGCGCTCACGGACGGCTACGTTCGCATCCCGACCGGTCCCGGGCTGGGGATCGAGATCGACGAGCCGTGGCTGCGCAGCCAGGCGATCCACGTGGAGCGGACCGGCGCCTGAGCCGGTCGCTCAGCCGGCCGGCGGCAGGAGGTACCGGTCGAGCCAGTCATCGATCGCCGCGGCGCGGGCGGCCCGGAAGGCGGTACCGCCGGTGAAGTTCATGAGGTGCCCCACGTCGCGGGCCCGCAGGTAGCGCACCCTCCGGCCAAGCCGCCGGAGCGCGGTGAAGAGCTCCGAGCTCTGGCTCGGCGGGCAGTTCCGGTCGAGCTCCGCGTGGAGCAGGAGGAGCGGCGTGCGGATCGCGTCCGCATGGGTGATCGGCGAGCGGTCCAGGTAGCGGTCGGGTACCTCCCATGGCGCGCCGCCCAGCGATCCGGCCCAGAACGAGCCGTCGTCCTCACCGGCGCCGAACGCGGAGACGAGGTCGGCGATCGGGTTCTCGGCGATCGCGGCGCGGAAGCGGCCGCTCCGGGCGATCGCCCAGAGCGTCATCCAGCCGCCGTAGCTGACCCCGGTGATCGCGACCCGGCTCCCGTCGATGTCGGGCCGGGCTGCGGCCACGTCCAGGAGGGCGAGCGTGTCGGCGAGGTCCGGTCCGCCCCAGTCACCGACGATCGCGGTGGCGAAGTCGTCACCGTAGCCGCCCGATCCGCGCGGGTTGCCGGCGAGGACCGCGTAGCCGCGGGCAGCCAGCCGGTGGGTCTCGAATGCGAAGCGGTCGCCGACCGCGTAGTGCGGGCCGCCGTGGACCGATACGACGAGCGGCCACCCCCCGGTGGGCATCGCCCGTGTGGGGGGCGGGAGCGTGAGCCGGGCCTCGCTCGCGACGCCGTCCGGCGCGAACGCACGGATCCGGATCGTGGGGCCGAGCGTGATCGCGCCCAGCCACTCATTGCGATCGACGCGCGCGAGCTCGGTCCCGTCGGCGACGCGGACGATGGCGAGCGCGCCGGGCGTCTCCAGGTCGGCGGTGACGTGTGCGAGGAGGGCGCCATCCGGGGTGAGGCCGAACGCGAGCGGGGCGCGATCGCCGGCCACCACGACGACCGGCGCGGCGGGCGTGGTGGTGTCACGGCGCGTCGTCGCGGCGACCCACCCGAGCCGGCCGGCACCGTCCGCGACCCATCGCAGCCAGATCCGTCCGTCGCCGGTCCACTCCATGCGCGCGTCGCCCATCCCGCGCGGGTCGTCCGAGCGGATCGCGGCACCGGGCGACGAGACACCGGCGAGGGCCAGCTCCCGAGTCTCCCCGGTCGCGAGTGACGTGCGGTGGAGACGGTCCGCGACCGCCGCCAGGCCCGTATCGCGCCGGCCCAGCCACGCGATCTCCGTCCCGTCCGGCGACCAGGCGAGCGCGGTCACGCGCGCGGCGTCCGGCACCAGCAGGCGAGCGGGGCCGCCGCCGGCCGGGATGAGCCGGATGCCGACCGCCGGCCCGCCGGGTCCGTCCGGGACCTCCGACACGACCGCGACCGTCCGGGCATCGGGTGAAGGCGTGGCAGCGCGGTCACCGGATCGCTCGGTGAGCGTCCGGGTCGAGCCGTCGCCCTCCCGCACGATGAGCGAGCCACGGAGCGTCCGCTCGCCGTCCGGCCGGCCGTCGCGCCGCCAGCCGGGGGCCGGGACCTCCCAGAGGGGGAGCGCGGGATCGCCTGCCTCCTCGATCCGGATCGTGAAGAGCGACCCACCGCCGGGGAGGGGCAGCGCGGCCACGACCCCCTCCGGGAACCAATCGACCGGGGCAGCCGCGGTCCCGTCCGGGGCGCAGCTCATGGGCGTGACTGCCGCTCCGCGCACGGCGAGGAAGACGAGCCGCGAACCGTCCGGGCTCCAGCGCGGTGCGGCATCGAGCGCATCGTCCGGGCTGGGGCAGCCGATGGCGCCGTCCGCGACCCGTACGACGAGCACGCGCGAGCGCACCTCGCCGAGGGCCTCGTCCACCCGCCGCTCCACGAACGCGACGTGGTGGCCGTCCGGGCTGGGCCGCGGATCCTCGATCCAGCGGAGCCGGAGCACGTCGTCCGCGCGCAGCGGACGACGGGCGGGATCGGCCGGCATGGGCGGGCTCAGTCGCCGTAGACGATCTGGATCGTGGGCGGCCGCTCCGGCGAGCGGAGAAGCTCGTACCCGGCCGGTGCATCTTGGAGCGCAAAGCGGCGGGCGAGAGGCGCGGTGACGAGCCTGCGCTCCGCCATCAGCCGCAGGACGTGCTGCGCGTTCCGGTTCTCCGTCCAGCGGACGATGCCGATCGGGTAGTCGACGTTGTTCTCCTCGTAGGCCGGGTCATACCGGCCGGGGCCGTAGGCGATCGACCGGACCACGGCATGGTCGCCGAGGAGGTCGCGCTCCAGGTGCATCCCGAAGACGCCCAGCCCCACGACCCGGGCGTGCTGGCGCGCCATCCGGAGGGCGAGCGAGAGCGGTTCGCTCGATGGAGTCACGACGCCGAGGATCACGGCATCGGCGCCGAATCCGTGCGTCCGGTCGCGGACGACCGAGAGGACATCGATGGCGGAGGGGTCGTGCACATCCGCGATCCCCAGCTCCCGGGCGAGCGCGAGCCGGCGGGGGTCCAGGTCCAGCCCGATCGTGTAGATGCCGGCCGCGGCCGCGATCTGGCCCGCGAGGAGGCCGAGGAGGCCGAGGCCGTAGAGCACGATCGTCTCGCCGAAGGTGACCGCGGTCCGGCGGATCGCCTCCTCGGCGATGGCACCGAGCGTGACGAACGAGGCATCCTCGAGCGGGACCCCGTCCGGGACACGCGCGGTGAGGTTGCGGGGCACCGCGACGACCTCGGCGTGGTGGGCGCACTGGCTCCCCGAGCAGGCGACGCGGTCGCCCGGCACAAGGTCCGTCACCCCGTCACCGACCGCGATCACCGTCCCGGCGAGGCTGTACCCCAGCGAGATGAGGCCGGGCAGCGGTCGGCGCGGTCGGAGCGGCAAGGGGATCCCGGCGCGGAAGGCCGGGTCGACCCACGGCGCCGCGCCCGGGTACTCCTCATCCTCGGCGTCCGGCTCCGCGCTCTTGCCGAGGATGAGCAGCTCGGTCCCCGCGCTCACGGTGGAGAAGGCGGTCCGGACGAGCACCTCGCCGGGACGCGGCTCCGGTGGCTCGACGTCCCGGATCACCGCCCGGCCGGCTTCCGCGAAGATCCTGCGCATCCCTTGTCGCTCCCAGGCGTTGGGCCGGCCATCCGCATGGCGGTCGTGCCCCGGACCGCATCATAGGGTCCTGATCTTTGATCCGGCCCCTCGCGCGGCATGTCCCCCGGGGCGTACACTGCCACACCGGGTGTGCCGCCGGCCCGCCCGACCGATCGGAGCCACCGCCCGTGCTGCGTACCATGCCGCTCGTGATCCAGAGCGCCGAGGACCAGGTCTATGCGGTGCTGCGCGACGAGATCCTCCATGCCCTGCCGCCCGGCACCCCGCTCCCCCTCACCCGGATCGCCGAGCACCTCGGCGTGAGCACGATGCCCGTGCGCGCGGCGCTCCTGCGGCTGGAAGCCGACGGGCTCGTCCGGGTCTCGCCGGGACGGGGTGCCGTCGTCGCACCGCTGGAAGCTGACGAGCTCCAGGAGATCCAGGCGATCCGCTCGGGGCTGGAGGGTCTCGCCGCGCGCCTTGGCGCGAGGCGCATCGATGACCGCGGGCTGCAGCGGATGAGCGACCTGCTCGGCGTCATGCGGGCGAGCGCAGCCCGCGGCGACCTGGAGAGCTTCCTCCCGACGGAGACCGCGTTCGAGGACGAGTGCTACCGCGCCGCGGGACGGCCGCAGCTCCTCGCGCAGGTACGGTCGTGGCGCGAGCGCGCCGATCGCTATGTCCGGCTCGCGCTCGACGGCACCCCCGGCTTCGAGATCGGCTACAGCGAGCGGCTCCTGGCCGCGGCCGTCGCCCATGACGGCCCGGCTGCCGAGACGACGATCCGCGCTGCGCTCGCATGGACCCTGACCAGGCTGGCGCCCCGGCTCGATACCGGCGCCGGCGACACGACCACGGAGGCTGCCGCGCGATGACCGAGGACGCATCGCTCCACCTTGAGGGCGTCTCCCGCCACTACGGCCGGGTGCGGGCCCTCGACGAGCTCTCGCTCTCCATCCCCGCAGGGGCGTTCGTCACGCTCCTTGGGCCGTCCGGCTGCGGGAAGAGCACGACCCTCAACATCGTGGCCGGGCTGGACACCCCGGATACCGGCGTGGTGCGGCTGGGCGAGACCGAGATCACTCGGATGCCCCCGAACGAGCGACGGATGGCGATGGTCTTCCAGAACTACGCGCTCTACCCGCACATGACCGCGTTCGACAACATCGCGTTCAGCCTGCGCCTCCTGCGCCGGCCCTCGGACGAGGTCCGCACACGCGTCCGCGCGGTCGCGGAGATGCTCGATATCGGGCACCTCCTGGAGCGCAAGCCGGGCCAGCTCTCGGGCGGGCAGCAGCAACGCGTCGCGCTCGGCCGGGCGCTCGTGAAGCAGCCACTCGTCTTCCTGCTCGACGAGCCGTTCAGCAACCTGGACGCCGCCCTGCGCGCCCGGATGCGCACGGAGGTGAAGCACCTCCACCTCGCCCTGGGCACGACGAGCGTCTTCGTGACCCACGACCAGGAAGAGGCGATGACCCTCTCCGACGTGGTGGCGGTCATGCGCGACGGGAAGCTCGTCCAGTTCGGAACGACCACGGAGATCTACCGCCGGCCCGCCACGACCTACGTGGCGACCTTCGTGGGCAAGCCGCGGATGAGCCTCGTGGAGGGAGCGCTCCGGCTGGGCGCGGAGGCCGCGACCCTGGTGGCGGATGGGCTGGAGCTGCCCCTTGGCGCCCCTGGTGCGCTCGGGCTCACCGGGACGCCGCCCACGCTCGTGGCACTGGGCGTGCGCGCCGAGGACGTACGGGTCGACCCGTCCGCGGACGCGACGGACGGGATCGCGGCCACGGTCGCGCTCCTTGAGCCGATCGGATCGGACACCTTCGTGGAGCTGTCGCTCGGCCCATCGACGGTGGTCGCACGGGTGAGCCCGGACATGCCGCTGGCGATCGGCCAACCGGTACGCATGGCGATCGCTCCCGGACGCGCGCACCTCTTCGACGCGGCGAGCGGGGTCCGCATCGGCGCGTGATGATGGCGGCATGACGACCGCTGTGGAGCACCGCGACCACCTCTTCACCCTCGACCCGCGCCGGACCTACCCCGTGCTCGCCTCGGCGAACGGGGTCTGGGTGACGGATGTGGCGGGGAACCGCTACCTGGACGCGATCGCCGGGATCGCGGTCGTCAACGCGGGCTACGGACGGGACGAGGTCGTGGATGCGATGGCGGCGCAGGCCCGCCGGCTCCCGTTCGCGGTAAGCAACATCTTCGCGACCGAGCCGGCCGAGCGGCTGGCCGCCCGCATCGCCGCCATGGCGCCCGGCGATCTCGGCTGGGTCCATTTCACGTCGGGCGGCTCGGAGGCCGTGGAGGTCGCGCTCAAGCTGGCCCGCCAGGTCCACGTGGAACATGGCGAGCCGGACCGGAGCGTCTTCATCTCGCGCTGGACCAGCTACCACGGCGCCACGCTCGGCACGCTCTCCGTGGGTGGCGCACGGATGCGGCGCAGGAAGTACGAGCCGCTCCTCCTGGACGTGCCGCACATCTCCCCGCCCTACTGCTACCGATGCACCGCGGGTGGCGACCACGGCGGCTGCGGCGAGCGCTACGCGGCGGAGCTGGAGCGGGCCATCCTCGATGCCGGGCCGGGCCGTGTCGCCGCGTTCATCGCAGAGCCGGTCATCGCATCGGTCGGCGGGGCGATCAGCCCACCGGATGACTACTGGCCGCTCATCCGGGAGATCTGCGACCGGTACGGCGTCCTGCTCATCGTGGACGAGGTGGTGACCGGCTTCGGCCGGACCGGGACCCCGTTCGCGATCGATCGCTGGGGGGTCGTGCCGGACCTGCTCGCGATGGGCAAGGGGATCTCCGGGGGCTATGCGCCACTCGGCGCGGTCGCAGTGCGCGACCCGCTGCGCGAGGCGTTCCGGCGCTCGGGCTCGTCGTTCGAGCACATCTTCACGTTCGGCGGCAACCCGGTCTCGATGGCGGCCGGGCTGGCGGTCCTGGACATCGTGGATCGCGAGGGCCTGATCGGCCGGGCGGCCACGATGGAGCCTGCCTTCCGTGCCGCGCTCGATCCGCTGTGGGCCTACCCCTGGGTCGGCGACATCCGGATCCGCGGCCTCATGGCGGGGATCGAGCTGGTGCGCGACCGGGAGACGAAGGAACCCTTCGAGAGCACTGACGGGGTCGCGGTGAAGCTGCGCGAGGCGGGCCTGCGGAACGGGATCGTCGTCTACCCGGGGACCGGGATGGCGGACGGGGCCCGCGGCGACATCATCAGCCTCTACCCGCCGCTCACGATCACGGATGAGGAGCTCGGCGAGCTATCGCGGCGGCTGGTGGCGACCTTCGCGGCGGTCGGGCCGACGCTGCCCGCGCGCTAGGCGCCCCCACTCAGCGGGCGGGCGGGCGGAGCCGTCCCCGCACCTCCGGGTTGACGATCGCGTCCGACCAGCCGGTCGTGATGAAGTCGATCGTGGTGCGCACCATCTCCGCGCGCAGGTCCACGATCGCCTCCTGGGTGAATCCGGCGTGGTGGCAGGTGAGCGAGACATTCGGCGCGCTGCGGATCGGATCGTCCGATGCGGGCGGCTCCACCTCGTAGACATCGATCCCCGCCCCGCCCAGCCGGCCCTCGCGGAGCGCCGCGACGAGCGCCGCCTGGTCGATCACCTTGCCCCGGCTCGTGTTGACGAGGACGGCGCCGGGGCGCATCCGCGCGATGAACGCGGCATCCACAAGGTGGTGGTTCGCGGCGGAGTAGGGGACGTGGACACTGATCGCATCCGACGCCGCCGCGAGCTCCGCGTGGCCCACCGGCTCCACGCCGATCGCCCGCAGCTCCGCGTCGCTGCGCGCGATATCCGTCCCCATCACACGCATCCCGAGCCCGATCGCTCGCCGTGCGACCGCCGAGCCGATCCGGCCGACGCCCAGGAGCCCCAGCGTCCGTCCGGTGATCCGGTGGACGGTCGGCTCCTCGGGGACGACCCAGCCGCCCGCGGTCATCGCCGCGTGGGCCCAGGGCATCCGGCGCATCACCGCGAAGAGATGCCCGATGGCGAGCTCCGCCACGTCCTCCGTGCCGTACGTGGGCGAGTTGGCGACCGCGATCCCCAGCTCCGTCGCCGCCTGCGCGTCGATCTGGTCGTAGCCGATCCCCCAGCGGATCACGAGCCGGCAGCGGGCGAGCCCCTGGAGGATGGTGCGGTCGATGGGCGGCGACCACGAGAGCCACGCGACGTCCGCGTCCGCGAGCGCGGGGACGACCTGCGCGGCATCCGTGCAGCCGGCGACGCGGAGCGTGCCGCCCGCCTCCGCGAGCCGGGCGCGCTCCCACGCATACGGCTCGAGGTCGGGGCTGGGATCGACCTGGACGACCGTGAACGACACGTGGCACCTCGGGGTCGGGCCGGAGCGATGGGCCGGTCCATCTGCACGTCGAACGATAGCGGGCGCGGAGGGCTCCGTCAGATCAAAGATCATTGACGCCCGGCCTCGGGCGCTGCTACCGTCGAATCCGGCCCGGACGGGCCGCCTCGGGGTACCGGTGGGGGTTGGTCGGCGGATGTCCATGGTCGGTACGGTGCTTGGTCGTGCAGGGGGGACGATCACGGCGCGCCTCGACCGGTTGAGCGACCGGCGGTTCGGTCTGCTCGTGAGCGTACCCGCGCTCCTCCTTGTGGCGGCCTTCGTTCTCCCCCCGATCCTCTCTGTCTTCGGTCTGAGCTTCTTCCGCGTGGAGCTTGCCAAGGACGATCTGACGCCATTCGTCGGCCTGCGCAACTACCTCGAGCGGCTGCCCATCGACGAGGTCGTCCTTCAGACGATCCCGCGCACGCTGCTCTTCGCCGCAGCGGTCACGCTCGTCACGATCCCGCTCGCCCTCGTCACGGCGCTCGTGCTCAACCGGCGCTTCCGCGGATCGGGGATCTTCCTCATGGCCGTGCTCACACCGTGGGCGGTCGCCTCGGTCGTGGCGGGCGTCTTCTGGCGCTTCATCTTCGACACCCACTTCGGGATCGTGAACGGGCTCCTCATCGGGCTCGGGTTGATCGCGGAGCCGGTCAACTGGCTCCAGGACACCGGCAACGCCGTGGTCATCGCGATCGTCGCCACCGCGTGGCGGTCGGTGCCTCTCCTCGCGCTCCTCCTGCTCGCCGCCCTGCGCACGATCCCCTCCTCGCACTACCGCGCGGCACGCATGGACGGAGCCACCGGCTGGGAGACCTTCCGGTGGGTCGTCCTGCCGGCGATCCGCCCCACGGTGCTGGTGGTGGCCGTCCTCCAGATCATCATCGGGCTCCAGGTCTTCGACCTGCTCTTCAGCCTCACGAGCGGTGGTCCCGGGCGTCAGACCTACGTGCTGATCTACGCGATCTACGACAAGGCGTTCAACAACCTGAGCCTGGGCTACGCGTCCACGCTCACGGTGATCCTCTTCGGGCTCATCGTCGCGTGCTCGCTCCTCCTCGTCCTCATCCAGGGACGGCGTCGCGCATCCGGGATGTCCGGCGGAGACGACGGGGCATCCGACCAGCGTGCCTGGACGGTGGCAGGGCGGGCGGCGCAGCTGGCAGCCGTGGCCGGGACCCGCTACGAGAGCGGTCCACGGCGGCGGCTGAGGATCCCCCCGCGAGCGGGCAAGGTCGGCTTCGCCATCGTGACGATCGCCCTCTTCCTCTTCTTCTTCGCGCCGATCGCATGGGTGATGATCTCCAGCGTCCAGCCGGAGCGGAACCTCACGACGATGCCGCCCACGCTGACGCTCGACCTGTGGCTCGACGGATACCGGACGGTCTATGGGGACCCGGTCTGGTTCTCCTCGCTCATCACGAGCCTCGAGGTCTCGCTGATCACGACCCTCGTCGTCATCGTCCTCTCCGCGCCTGCGGCATACGCGCTCGCCCGCTACGACCTCCCCGGCAAGAGAGGGGTCATCGCGATCCTGATCTTCACCCAGATGGTCCCGGCGGTCGTGATGGCGATCCCGGTGCTGCGGATCTTCCAGATCCTGCGCATCACGGACACCGTCCTGGCGCTCGTCCTGGTCAACGTGGCGTTCTGGGTCCCGCTCGTCGTCTGGCTCCTGCGGAACTTCTTCGCGGACGTCTCGATCTCGCTCGAGAAGGCAGCCCGGATCGACGGCTGCTCACGCCTGGGGACCCTCTTCCGCATCGTCGTGCCTGCCTCGGCGCCGGGGATCGCGGCGACTGCGATCCTCCTGCTCATCGGCACCTGGAATGAGTTCCTCTTCGCGGTCGTGCTCGGGCAGCGGGACACGATCACGATCACCCGCCGCATCGTGAGCACGAACAACTTCGGCTTCGGCGAGACGCTCAACCAGACGCCCCCGCCGAATATGCTCGCGAGCGCCGGCATCGTCGCGGTGCTCCCCTGCCTCCTGCTCGTCCTCCTCTTCCATCGGCGGATCATCGCCGGCCTCACGGAGGGGCTTGTGAAGGGTTGACGAGCGGCGCCCCGGGGGTGTCTTGCACGGTGCTTCAGATGAGCCGTGTCCGGCCGCCCGGCCGGAGCGGATGGTCCTGGAGGAGGTAGCGGGAATGGCGGATCTCAAGAAGGGCGCGGAGGCCCTGACCCACGCGCAGGTCTCTCGGCGGCAGGTGCTCGCCGGCGGGCTCGCGGCCGGGGCGGCGGCGTTCGCCGCCGCAGCAGGCGCTCGGTCGGTGAAGGCGCAGGACGCGTCGCCGACCCCGCAGCCGACCCCTGCGCTGGAGGGCGATGGCTCGTTCGCGGGCGTCAACCTCCAGGGGTTCAGCGGCGGCTACTCCATGAACGCCGAGCACATCGGCCTGGCGGTCTGGAATGCGCAGACCGGTGGCAACGCGACGTTCACGAACGTGCCGTTCACGGAGAAGCCGGCGGTCCTCGCGGCGATGATCGCGACCGCCGATTCGAACTGGGACACGATCTACACGAGCGACAATTTCATGGCTCGCTTCGGGGCCCGCATCCTGACCCCGGTCGCGGAGTGGGGCGAGCTGGATACGGAGGACTACTACCCCTCCGCGCTCTCCACCTTCACGGCGAGCGATGGTGTCCTGCGCGGCCTGCCGATCCACTACTCCGGCTTCCTGAGCGCCTACAACCGGGAGCTCTTCGAGAAGATCGGGCTGAGCGAGCCGCCGAAGACGTGGGACGAGCTGATCGACCTCACGCCGAAGTTCAAGGAGCAGGGGATCATCCCGAGCGTCCAGCCGTGGCTGGGCGAGGGCGGCATCTTCGCGGCCTTCTACTTCATGCAGATGTACAACTCGCTGGGCAAGCCGATGTTCAGCGATGACCGGACCCAGCTGATGTTCGACGGCGAGGAGGGCCTGCGGACCTTCCAGACCATCGAGCGCGGTCTCAAGGAAGGGTTCTGGGATCCGGACTACAACAACACGAAGAACGAGCACGACACGTTCGTCCTCTTCACCCAGGGGAACATCGCGTTCATCATCGCCGGCGAGGATTCGGTCCCGGAGGGGGACTTCATCGAGAAGTTCGGCCGGATGGCGAACCCGGGCATCGTGGACGGCTCGACCGGCACGGTGAACGGCTCGGACGGCCTGGGCCTCTCCAGGTTCAGCCTCAACCAGGACGCGGGCAAGAGCTACCTGCTCACCCAGTTCTCGCGCGATGTCTGCCTCCAGGTCGCCCTCTCTCCGGACCGCTACCCGCCCACGCGGACCTCGGTCCTGGAGGATCCGGCGATCCAGGAGTACGACGCCGACCTCACCCCGATCTGGGCCGTCCAGTCCCAGGGTGGGATGAACCGCTGGGGCGCTCCGTACGACTGGAACCCGGTCTTCGACGAGGTCCTAGCGAAGATGATCTCCGGCGAGTACGACGCGGCCGCGGCCCATCAGGCCGCGATCGATGGGGTCCAGGCGGTCATCCAGGAGTGGCTCCTGGCCTGACACGGATCCCGACCCGGGGTCGCTCCGGCGACCCCGGGTCGCGCCATCCTTCTGACGGATCGCGGTGTTCGCGACGCTCGCCGGCGGGTACCCCCTGGGGGCTCTCCCCGGCGTCACGGATCCCCTGGCGGAGGCCCGGCATCGCCGGGCCTCCGACCTGTCATCGCCGGATGCCCATGCCGACGCGGCCGACCGCGTGGTCACGGAGCTGGTCGCCGAGCAGGCGGCCGCCGGGCTCGCGATGGTCCACGATGCATGGGTGCGCTGGCCCGGCGGCGACGGCCTCGCCCTCGCCCGCGGTCTCCTCGCGGGGACGATCGGGCCGGCCGAGATCGCCACCGCGTGGCGCTGGGCGGACGACGGGATCGACGCGGTCGTCAAGCAGGTCCTGCCCGGCCCCTGGTCGGCGAGCCTGGCCCTCGCGGACGGCGACCCGGCGCGCGCGGCGTCGATCCGGCCGGCGCTCGCGGACGCCCTCGCCGCCACGACCCGCGCCCTCCTTGATGCGACCTGCCCGGTGATCCAGGTCCAGGAGCCCGGTCTCGCCGCGCTCGGCGACGACCCCGGCGCCCTGCACGATGCCGCCGGCGCCCTGGAAGCGCTCGTCGCGGCCGTTCCGGAGGGGACCCACCTCTCGCTCGCGCTCACCGGCGCGGCGCCGCATCGCTCCACGCATGACCGGATCGCGGCGCTCCCCTATCGGAGCTTCCTCATCGACGTGACCGCCGGCGAGGACGCGTGGCGGCTCATCGAGCAGCTGCCGGCCGAGCAGGGGGTCGTGGTCGGTGCCGCCGATGCGCGGAAACCGGGCGTCGACGACCCCGAGATGCTCGTCTGGGCGGCGACGCTCGCCGCCGAGAGCCGCGGCCGGGGGCACCTGCGGGTCGGGATCGCCACCTCGGGAGACATCGACCACCTTGACCGGCGCCAGGCCAGGCGCAAGATCGAGAGCATGGGGACCGCAGTCGTCCTCGCCAAGCTGGGTCCGCTCTCGGATGTCGCGCGCGCGCTCCAGGCCGATCCGGCCACCTGCCCGATCGGATCGCTGCGCGCGATGATGGCCGCCCACGCTGCGGCGCAGCGCTGACCCGCCGGCCAACGGACCATGCCCAACGGCTCGCATCCATCGGAACGGAGGCCCTGATGTCCCTCGAAGCGCGCTTCCCACGCACGATCCTGCCCACGGTCTGCATCCCATGGACCACCGAGCACCGGCTGGACGCCGATCTCTTCCGGTCGATCGTGCGCTCGCGTCTCGCGGGCGGCATCCGTCACCTCTACGTCTTCGGGACCGCCGGCGAAGGCTACGCGGTGACCGACGCCCAGTTCGACGAGATCGTCGGTCACTTCGTGGCGGCGTGCGCGGATACGCCGGATGCCCACCCCATGGTCGGCCTGATCGGCCAGTCCATGGGCATCCTGATCGCGCGCGCGGAGCGGGCGATGGCGGCCGGGGTCCGGGACTTCCAGTTCACCCTACCCGCATGGGGCGTCCTCACCGATGACGAGGTGCGGACCTTCGTGCGCGGCCTCCTGTGGCGGCTGCCGGAGGCGCGCTTCCTCCACTACAACCTGCTGCGTGCGGGACGACTGATCGCTGCACCGCTCTACGCGGAGCTCGCGGCCGAGCACCCGAACCTGGTGGGGACCAAGAACGGGACCGGCGACACGCTGCGCATCCACGCGCTCCTCACGGAGGCGCCGATGCTCCGGCACTTCCTGACGGAGGTCGGCTACCCGATCGGGTGCGCGATCGGCGAGCCCGGGCTGCTCCAGTCGCTGAGCTCCACGAACGACCCCCACGCCTGGCGCTTCTTCGAGGCCGGGGTAGCCGGCGACCACGAGACGCTCGCGGCGATGCACCCGGCCTACCTCGCGATCGAGGAAGCGCTCACACGCTTCGCCGGCGACGGACCCCATATCGATGGGGCGTACGAGAAGATGCTCCAGCGGGTCACCGAGGAGCGCCTGCCGCTCCGGCTCCTGCCGCCGTACACGGCCGCGAGCGAGGCCGCCTACCGGACCTTCCGTCGCTGGCTCGGGGAGCGGCACCCGCAGCTCCTGCCGGGCGTCCCCATCGATCTCGGCCGAGCGGGCTGAGCGCCACGCGCGGAGCGCCCGTTCCGACACCGGCGCCCCGCTATCCTCGGCGCATGGAGCCCACCGCCTCGCCCGCCGACCTCGCTGCCGCCCGCAGCATCCTTCCCTGGATCGTGGACCTCCGCCGGCGCCTCCACCGGGTCCCCGAGGTCGGGCTCGAGACGCCGCTCACCCGGGAGATCGTCCTTGCGGCGCTCCGGGAGATCGGCCTCGAGCCGACCCTGGACCGGACGACCTCGGGCGTGACCGCGGTGATCGAGGGCGGGCGGCCGGGTCCGGTCGTCCTCCTCCGCGCCGACATGGACGGTCTCCCGCTCACCGAGGAGACCGGCCTCCCCTTCAGCTCCGAGCACGCGGGCCGGATGCATGCGTGCGGCCACGACACGCACGTGGCGATGCTCCTCGGGGCGGCGCGGCTCCTTCTCGCCGAGCGCGCCTCGCTCGCGGGGAAGGTCCTCCTCATGCTCCAGCCGGGCGAGGAAGGCTTCCACGGGGCGCGCTTCATGCTCGAGGAAGGGCTGCTCGCGCGGGCCGGGGAGCGGCCGGTGGGCGCATTCGCGATCCACATCTCGAACGACTTCCCGGCCGGGACCCTGAACATCCGGAGCGGACCGCTCCTCGCGTGCGCGGACCGGATCGTGGTCACGATCCGCGGGCGCGGCGGCCACGCGTCCGCACCGCACAACGCGCTGGACCCGATCACGGTCGCCGCGGAGCTGATCATCGCGCTCCAGCTGATGGTCACCCGCCGGGTGGACGCGCCCGCCGACCCGGTCGTCCTCACGATCGGCCGGGTGAGCGCGGGCACGACGAACAACATCATCCCGGAGGTCGCCGTCCTCGAGGGGACGATCCGCTCCCTCTCCCGCGAGACGCGCGCTGCGATGCGCCAACGGCTCCACCAGGTCGCCGAGGGGATCTGCGCGGCGCACGGCGCGAGCGTGGAGATCGAGATCGACCCCGGCTTCCCCGTCACCTTCAACGACGCGGCCTTCACGGAGCTCGTCCGGGAGGTCGGGCGGAGGGTCGCGGGACCCGATGTGGTGCGCGAGATGAGCGCGCCGCTCATGGGTGCCGAGGACTTCAGCTACGTCATCGACGAGGTCCCCGGTGCGATGGCCTTCCTCGGGGCCCGCCCCGCGGGCGAGGATCCCGCGACCGCGCCGCGGAACCACTCGAACCGGATCGTCTTCGACGAGGAGTCGATGGCGCTCGGTGCCGCTACCTATGCGGCGGTGGCGCGGAGGGTGACCGCCGGGGCCTGAGCCGGCGCCCGCCACCGGACTCCGCCTTCGCCGGCCGCCCCGGCGATCCCCGCCTTGAATCCGATACGATCGGTTGGCCGCGGCTCGCGGCGGAGCGATCGCTGGAGGATGGGATGGACCGGATCACCGTCTATGGGGCCCCGTGGTGCCCCGATTGCCGCCGGTCCAAGGGCTTCCTCAACGAGCAGCGGATCGACTACGCGTGGGTCGATATCGACCAGGACGCCGAGGGTCGCGCCTACGTGGAGCGCCTCCAGGGCGGCGGCCGGACGATCCCCACGATCGTCTTCCCGGACGGCTCGGTCCTCCTGGAGCCGTCGAACACGGAGCTCGCCGCGAAGCTCGGCCTGCAGCTGAAGGCGACCCGGAGCGCCTATGACCTGGCGATCGTGGGCGGCGGGCCGGCAGGGCTCGCGGCCGCGATCTACGCCGCGCGCGAGGGGATCTCCGCGCTCGTCATCGAGCGCGGCGGGCTCGGCGGCCAGGCAGGGACGACGGAGCGGATCGACAACTACCCCGGCTTCCCGGAGGGCCTCACCGGCGCCGAGCTCGCCGACCGGCTGATCGCCCACGCGCGGCGCTACGAGGTGGAGCTCCTCCCTGCCGTGGAGGTCGCCGGCGTGGCGACGGAGCTGGGCCGGATCGCGGTCACGACCTCCACCGGGGACCGCTACATCGCGGAGGCGGCCCTCCTCGCCACGGGGTCGCGCTACCGGCGCGCGGGGGTCCCCGGGGAGGAGGGCCTGATCGGCCTTGGCGTCCACTACTGCGCCACCTGCGACGGCCCCTTCTACCGCGGCGCGCGCGACCTCGTCGTCATCGGCGGCGGGAACTCCGCGCTGGAGGAGGCGCTCTTCCTCGTGGGCATCGGGGAGCACGTGACGATCCTCGCCCGGAGCGGGCTCTCGGCGAGCCGGCTGATCGTGGACAAGGTGATGGGCCACCCGCGGATCACCGTCCACACGGGGACGGACCTCGTCGACTTCGAGGCGCAGGATGGCCGCCTGGGCGCCGTCCTCGCCCGCGTCCGCGAGACGGGCGAGGAGCTCCGGATCCCCGCCCCGGCCGCCTTCGTCTTCGTGGGCCTCGACCCGAACACGGCCTTCCTGCGCGGCGTCATCGACCTGGACGAGCGTGGCTTCATCGTCACCGATGACCGCTTCGCGACCTCCATGCCCGGCCTCTTCGCCGCGGGCGACGTGCGCCGGGGGGCGACGCGCCAGGTGGGGAGCGCGGTGGGCGAGGGGATCGCCGCGCTCCTCGCGATCCGCCACCACCTGGAGAGCCGGCGCCTCATCGCGGAGCCGCCCACGGAGTGAGCCCCGCCGGGAGCCGGAGATGACGATGCCCCCGGCGTCGCCGGGGGCATCGGACCCTGGTGCGGAGGGGGCTCAGCCGAAGCGCTTGCGCAGGAGCGGGAGGATCGTCTGCCCGTAGCGGGCGATCGCCGCCTCCTGGTCGTTGCCCGGGAAGTGGAAGACGAGGTGGGTGAAGCCCCACTCGATGTAGGGGCGGATCTGCTCGATGTGCTCCTCGGGGTCGTCCGAGACGAGCCAGCGGCGGTGGGCGTTCCCCTCCACCTGCTTCGCGAGCTTCTCCATCTCCACGGGGTCCTCGACCCCCATCTTCATCTCGGCCGGCAGCGCGAGCGCCGCCCACAGCTTCGTGTCCTCCATCGCCCGCTCGCGGTCGGTGTCGAAGGAGACCTTCATCTCGATCATCATCGGGATCGCGGACGCATCCCGGCCCGCCTTCTCGGCGCCCTCCCGGATCCCCGGGATCAGGGTGTCCAGGTAGAGCTCCTTCGGCTTGCCGGAGGTGCAGATGAAGCCGTCCGCGGTCCGGCCGGCGAGCTTGGCCGCGGCCGGGCCGGCCGCCGCGATGTAGATCGGGACGGGCTGCTCGGGGCGGTCATAGATCGTGGCGTTGTGGGTCTTGTAGAACTGGCCCTCGTAGGTGAGCCGCTCCTCGCGCCACAGCCGGGCGATGAGATCGAGCGCCTCCTTGAAGCGGGCGAAGCGCTCGCTCTGCTCCGGCCAGTCCATCCCCACGACGACCTCGTTCAGGGACTCACCGGTCCCCGATCCGAGGATCACCCGGCCGGGGGCGAGGCAGGCGAGCGTCGCGAAGGCCTGGGCGATCACGCCCGGGTTATAGCGGTAGCCGGGCGTGAGGACGCTCGTGCCGAGGATGACCCGCTCCGTCGCCTGGGCGGCAGCCCCGAGCCAGACGAGCGCGTTCGGCGCATGGCCGTCCGTGTGCTTCCAGGGCTGGAAGTGGTCGCTCGTCCAGACGCTGTCGAAGCCTGCGCGCTCCGCGGCGACGGCGAGGTCGAGAAGCCTGCGCGGGCCGAACTGCTCCGCGGACGCCTTATAGCCGAGAGTGAGCATGGAACCTCCTGGTCCGGAACGGGGAATGGTCTCCGGGTCTCCCCCCGCCCCGGCTCAGTCGGCGACGGGCAGGATGACGATCCGGCGCTCCGGCTCCTCGCCGATCGACTGCGTGGCGACCCCGGGGATCGCCTTGAGCGCGAGGTGGACCCAGCGGCGCTCGAGCGGGGGCATCGGGTCGAGCTGGAGCATCATCCCGGTCTCGATGACCCGGTCCGCCGCACGGCGGGCGAGCTCCGTCAGCTGGCGCTCGCGCCGGCCACGGTAGTCCTCCACGTCCACGAGGACGCGGGTCCACTCGCCCATCTTCCGCGAGAGCATCAGGTTGACGAGGTGCTGGAGAGCGGAGAGCCGCTCGCCCTTCCGCCCGATGAGGGCGCCGAGCGCCTCCTTCTCGTCCTCGTCCTCCGCATGGACCTCGATCCGCGCGGTGCCGCTCTCCGCGACCGTCACGCTCGCGCGGTAGCCCATGAGGCCGATCAGCTGCTCCACGATCTCCCGGCCGGCCGCGAGCGCCTCCGGGGAAGCCTCCGCCGCCTGGATCTCCTCGCGCTCGCTGACGACCGAGGCGCGGGCGTTCTTCACCTCGTCCGCCTCGTGCTGCGAGAGGCCGCTCCCACGCCGGTCGTCGCGGCGGGGGCCGCGGTCGTCCCGGCGCTCCGGGCGGGGGCCACGGTCATCGCGGCGGGGAGCGCGATCGTCGCGGCGCTCCGGGCGGGGGCCACGGTCGTCCGTCCGCGCGGGGCGGTCGTCCGTGCGCGGGGCGCGATCGTCGCGGCGCTCCGGGCGGGGGCCGCGGTCGTCGCGGCGGGGACCTCGGTCGTCCGTGCGCGGGCCGCGATCATCCCGGCGTTCCGGCCGCGGGCCGCGATCCTCGCGCGGGGGCTGGGCGGGGAGCGGGGCCTTGCTCGCCGCCTGGACGCGTGGCGCAGCTCCGCCGAGCGCAGAGCGCGGCGCAGCGATGATCCGCGCGGGCTCCGCGCCCATCCCCAGCACGCCGCGGGACCCGGGCGTGAGGATCTCGAAGTCGAGGTCCGCGAGGCCCGAGACGCCGAGCGCCTCCGTGGCGGTGCGGATCGCCTCCTCGACGGTCTTTCCCGTGAACTCCTGGTACTCGGTCATCGACGCCTCCCTCGCCTGCTCGACCGACCGCGAGCGGGCTTGATGGTGCCTGCCGCGCTGTCGGACGCCGAGCGCCGGGCGGAGGCGGGGGTGGAGCTGTCTCCGAGGCCTCCGGATCCCGGGGTGCGGGGGTCGACACGCGGGGTGATCGGCTTGACGGGGAACCGCGGTGTGTGGTTCCGGGCGAATGCGGGGTTCCAGCCGAAGAGCGGGAAGAGCGCCCCCCAGCCGTTGATCAGGTACTGCTGGACGATGGAGAAGAGCGTGGTGACGATCCAGTAGATGAAGAGGCCGGCCGGCAGGAACCAGCCGTAGATCAGCGAGAAGAGCGGGAGGATGAGGAAGATCCGCTGCTGGCTGCGCATCTGCGGGTCATCCGAGGGGGTCGCCATCATCCGGGTCTGGACGACCTGGAGGATCGCCGCGACGAGGGCGAGGAGCGAGAGCCCGAAGACCCCGGGGAGGACCATGAGGAAGATCTCCGGGACGTTCGCAGGCATGCCGCCCACGCCGAAGTAGAACTGGAGACCCTCCGGGGTGATGCTGGGGATCCAGGCGAGCCAGCCGACGGTCGGATCGATGCACGGGACGTAGGGGTTCCCGGGGTCCTGGCAGGTGACCGTGATCACGGGCTGGCCGAAGACCTGGAGCATCGAGGAGATGTCCGGGGCGTTCAGGCCCTGCGAGAAGACGTTGTACATGGGGACGAGGAGGACCATCTGGAGGAGCGCCGGCAGACAGCCCTGGGCCGGGTTCACGCCGCGCTCCTTGTAGAGCTTCATCTGCTCTTCCGAGATCTTGGCCCGGTCGCCCTTGTGCTTGGCCTGGATCGCCTTGAGCTCCGGCTGGAGCATCTGCATCCGCCGCTGCGAGACGATCTGCGCCCGGAAGACGGGGACGAGCAGGAGGCGGATGAGGATCGTCAGGGCGACGATCGCGAGGCCGATGTCGTGGAAGAGGTTGTAGAAGACCGCGAGGCCCATGAAGAGGGCCTGGAAGATCGGCGTGAAGATCCAGGCGATGAGGCTGAACGGGTCCGCGCCGCTGGGCTGGGCGGGGCACAGGTTCGGGTGGATCGTGGGGACCGGGCTCTGGCCGGGGGCGAGCGTGGGCGCGGGGGTCGCGACCGGGTTCGGGCAGGGCGGCCGGGGCGAGGCGGCGGCCGCGTCCGCGGTGCCCGGCGAGACCGCCGGCGCGGGCGAGAGCAGGGGCTCCGCCGAGCGTGCGGGCGAGGCAGCCGGCGCAGGTGAGGCGGGCGCGGGGCTCTGGGCGAGGACCGGGCCTGCGAGGCCGCTCGCGACGAGCGCGAGGAGAAGCGCCGCAAGCAGGCGCGGGAAGGAGCGGAGGGAGAGGGAAGCGCGCATCAGCGGACCGGGTCGAAGCCGCCGGGGTTCCACGGACCGCAGCGGGCGATCCGGCGCATCCCCATCCAGCTGCCGCGGACGACGCCGTACCGGACGATCGCCTGCTCCGTGTAGCGCGAGCAGGAGGGCTCGAAGCGGCACGGCGAGGGGAGCCACGCGAAGAGGAACCGGTAGGCGTGGATCAGGCCGACGGCGATCCGGGTCACGGGTTGGAGGTCCCTTCCCTGGCGGTGAGACGACCGAGGAGGTCGAGGAGGACGCTGCGCAGGTCGGCGAAGCTGGCGCTCGCGCTCCCGGCACGGGCGACGATGAGGAGGTCCCAGCCCGGCGTCAGCGGCCCCGCCCACGCTCGGAGGATCTCGCGGATCCGGCGGCGGACGCGGTTGCGGACGACGGAGGGACCGACCGCGCGACCGGTGGAGATCCCGAAGCGCTGGTGCCCCAGGGTGTTCCGTCGCGCCCGGACCGAGAGGAGCGGGTGCGACCTGCCCCGGACACCCTCGAAGGCCGCGAAATCACGCGGCGTTCGCAGCATCACGAGGGCGCCCGTCACGGTGTCGCGCGGGGCCGTCAGACGGTGAGCTTCTTCCGTCCGCGCGCGCGCCGCGCCGCCAGGACGTTCCGGCCACCGCGGGTCTTCATCCGCGCGCGGAAGCCATGCTCCTTCATCCGGTGGCGCTTCTTGGGCTGGTAGGTCTGCTTGGTCATGGGTCCTCTCGCGGGCCCGGGGCCGCGGGTGAGCGTGCAGCCGGTCCCTTTTCCGCTGTGATGCCGGAGCCCGAGCGCTCGCGGATCGGCGAGCCCACGGACCGTGGCGGGTGCAAGGCGGGGATGATAGCCCATCGCGGAGCGTTCGTATACCGTCCTGCCGGGGGCCCCGGCGGGTGCCGGCGGAGAGCCGGATCCAGTGGTCCGCGGAGGCCCGGGAGGCGTCGCCGAGCGTGGGTCCGCACGATACCCCCGGGAGGTATCGGTAGAGGCGGTTGCGGGGTCCCCCGGCGAGCGGTAACGTATGCCGCCCCGGGGCCGGGAACGACCCTGCGGGACCTCCTTCCGGAGCCCACCGGAGGCCGTTCGCTGACGGCCCCTCCATGGCCCCCGGTCGGTTGGATCGTGGTGGTCCGGGCCCTGGTGGCCCGCGGGCTGCCGGAGCGGGCCAGGACGGGGCGATACATCGACCGATGGATGCGAAGCAGGTCTGGCGGGCGACCCTGGGCGAGCTCCAGGTGGCCCTCTCCCAGGCCAACTACGAGACCTGGCTGCGGGAGACGCGGCTCGTCCGGGTGGACGAGAACCGATTCACCGTCGCGGTCCCGAACGGCTTCGCCAAGGACTGGCTCGAGGCGCGCTACCGCTCCCTGATCAGCCAGACGCTCGCCCGGGTCGTGGGCTACAGCGTCATCGTGGAGTTCGAGGTCCGCGAGACCCCGGCGCCCGCCCCCATGGACCCGGGATCCGGCGCCACGGAAAGCCCCGCGGCGGCCGTCGCGGAGGAGCCGTCACCGCGGGTCCGCCTGGAACCCGGCCGGGTCGGTGCGAACGAGCCGGCGCCCACGACCCTCAACCCCCGCTACTCCTTCCGCTCCTTCATCGTGGGCTCCGCCAACCGGCTCGCCCACGCGGCCGGCCTCTCGGTGGCAGAGCGGCCCGGCCAGGCCTACAACCCGCTCTTCCTCTACGGCGGTGTGGGCCTCGGCAAGACCCACCTGATGCACGCGATCGGGAACGCCGTCCTCGCCCGCCACCCGCGCCGCAAGGTCCTCTACGTGACGAGCGAGAAGTTCACGAACGACTTCATCGCGAGCATCCAGCAGGGGCGGATCGAGGACTTCCGGGCGCGCTACCGGCGGATCGACGTCCTCCTCATCGACGACATCCAGTTCATCGCGGACAAGGAGCGGACGCAGGAGGAGTTCTTCCACACCTTCAACGCGATCCACGATGACGGGAAGCAGATCGTCCTCTCCTCGGACCGCCCGCCGCGCCAGATCGCCACGCTGGAGGAGCGCCTCCGGAGCCGCTTCGAGTGGGGCCTGATCGCGGATATCGGGACACCGGACCTGGAGACGCGGATCGCGATCGTGCGTACCAAGGCGGAGGAGCTGGGGGTGACGATCTCCGGCGAGGCGATCGAGTTCCTCGCCCGCAAGGTCGCCTCGAACATCCGGGAGCTCGAGGGCGCGCTCAACCGGATCTCCGCCTACGCCACGATGCAGGGCCTGCCGATCACCCCGGATCTCGCCCAGGCGGTCCTCTCCAACGTCCTCTACAACCCCCGCAAGCGCGCGGTCACCACGGAGCGGATCGCCCGCGCGGTCTCCGACTACTACGCGGTGGAGCTGGATGCGCTGCGCGGCCAGAAGCGGGACCGGGCGATCGTCACCCCCCGCCAGATCGCGATGTACCTGATGCGCGCGGAGACGGACGTCTCCCTCCTGCGCATCGGTGCCGAGCTCGGCGGACGGGACCACTCCACCGTCCTCCACGCCTGCGACAAGATCGAGAAGGAGCTCCAGCGGAACGAGGAGCTCCGGCGGGAGCTGGAAGCCGTCCGCGAGCTGATCTACGCCGACTGACGGACGGGCTCGACAGGCCCCGGGGAAGCCGATAGCCTCCCCACCTGTGAGCCGACCCGGACCTGCCCCCCTGACCCCGGATGCCCCCGTCATGAGCGTCACCTGGGATGGCGGCGCGCCGGTGATCGTGGACCAGCGGCTCCTCCCCGGCGAGGTCGTCCACCGGCGCCTCACGGACGCCGCGGAGACGATCGAGGCGATCCGCACGCTCGCGGTGCGCGGTGCGCCCGCGATCGGGATCGCCGGCGCCTACGGCCTGGTGGCGGCCCTGGATGCCGCCGGCCTGGCCTCGTCCTCGGGTGACACGCTCCGGGCGCTCGTGGGCGACCTCGCGGACCGGATCGCGGCAGCCCGCCCCACGGCGGTGAACCTCGCGCACGACGTGGGGCGGGTGCGCGAGGCCGCGCTCGCGGCGGCGGACCGGGGTCCGGCGGCCGTCCGGGAGGCCGCGCTCACGGAGGCCCTCGCGATCCACGCGGCGGACCGGGCCTCGTGCGCCGCGATCGCGCACCACGGACGGATGGCGCTCGCGGGCCGGCGGCGGATCCTCACCCACTGCAACACCGGCCGGCTCGCCACGGGCGGGGACGGGACGGCGCTTGCGGTCGTCTACGCGCTCCACGCCGCAGGTGAGCTGGACGAGGTCCTCGCGTGCGAGGCGCGCCCCCTCCTCCAGGGCGGGCGGCTCACCGCCTGGGAGCTCGTCATGGCCGGGGTGCCGAGCCGCGTGATCGTGGACGGCGCGGCCGGCGCGGCGATGGCCGCCGGTCTCGTGGAGGCGGTGATCGTGGGCGCGGACCGGATCGCCGCGAACGGGGATACCGCGAACAAGATCGGGACCTACGCGCTCGCCGTCCTCGCGCGCCACCATGGGATCCCCTTCTGGGTCGCCGCCCCGTGGAGCACGGTGGACCCCGCCACGCCGGACGGCGCCGCGATCGTCGTGGAGGAGCGGGACCCCGCGGAGGTCTTCGGCTACCGTGACGTGCGCTGGTCGCCCGCGGGCGCCGGCGCCTGGAACCCCGCCTTCGATGTCACACCGGCGGAGCTGATCACCGGGATCGTGACGGACCGCGGGACCCTCGTCGCACCCTACGGACCGGGGATCGCCCGCCACGCGCGCGGAGCGGAGGACGCATGACCGAGCAGGAGACCCGCCGGTTCCTCGTGGAGCAGCTGCGCGTCCTCTACGCGCGTGGCTGGATCTCCGGGACCGGGGGTGGCATCTGCGGGCCGGCGGACGGGGGCGGCCTTCTCGTGGCGCCCACCGGCGTCCACAAGGAGCTCGTGGAGCCGGATGAGCTCTTCACGGTGGACCACCACACGGAGGCCGTGGTCGTGGCGCCCGAGCGGCCGGGGCTGCGGCCGAGCGAGTGCACGCCGATCTTCACCCTCATCGCCCGGGAGCGGGGCGCCACGAGCGTCGTCCACACCCATGCGCTCTCCGCCGTCCTCTTCGGCGACCTCGCGGAGGGCGGAGATGCGGTGACCGTGGAGCGGCTCGAGATGCTCAAGGGGATCCGCGGCTTCGCGAACACGGAGCAGCACGCGATCCCCGTCATCCGGAACACCCCACGGGAGATCGAGCTGGTGGGGAACATGGCGGCGGCGATCGCCGATCCGCGCTTCGCGCGCACCTTCGCGGTCGTCGTGGAGGACCATGGGGTCTATGTCTGGGGTGCGGACATCTGGGAGGCGAAGCGCCACACGGAGACGTACCACTACCTCTTCGAGGCAACGGTAGCGCGGCGCTCGCGCCGCACAGGAGGGTAAGGAAGGAATGGGAGCACACCACCACGACGGGCCGTACCTGTGCCCGAACTGCCAGCAGGAGATGCCGCTCACGAAGATCGATGTCGTCGATGTCGCGGCGGCGGTGCAGGCGGACAAGCTGACCGAGAAGGACGTCTTCCGGCGGACCTATATCGGCCACGGCACGATGTCCTCGGTCTTCGTCTTCCAGGGCCATCCCGGCCCCTTCCGGACCCACGTCCACGAGACCCACGACGAGATCGGCTACGTCCTCGAGGGGACGGGCGAGGTGACCGTGGGTGGGGTGACCCGGCCGGTGAAGAAGGGCGATGTCTGGGTGATCCCCGCGAACACGCCCCACGGCGGGCGCTTCGAGGACGCCCCCCAGGTCCTCTTCATCTCGTCGCCGGTGGACGATCCGGTGAACCAGGACCGCGTCTGGCTGGACGAGGAGAAGAAGGGCTGAGACCCGCCGGTCCCGGTGCCGGCACGCCTGCCGGCACGCCGGGACGGCCGATCGGAGGATGCCGATGACGACCTCCGGCGGCTACACGCCGCTCACCGTGGAGACCGTCCCTGCCTGGCTCGACGCCCGCCCACACCTGCGGGCGCGCGTGCCGGGCTCTCCCCTCCATGTCCGCGAGGTCGGGGACGGCAACCTGAACCTCGTCTTCATCGTGCGGGACGACCCGGACCGGCCGGGGATCGTCCTCAAGCAATCGCTCCCCTGGGTCCGTGTCTTCGGTAAGGGCTGGCCCCTCACCGTGGAGCGGGCGCGCCACGAGGCGGACGCCTACGAGGCCTACCGGCCCTTCGCGGGCGCCACGAACCCGGACTACCACGGCTTCGACCCCGTCTGGTACGTCCTGGCGATGGAGGACCTCGCGGACCTGCGGATCTGGCGCACGGCGCTGAACGAGGGGGAGATCCACCCGGGCGCGGCGGGGGAGATCGGCACCTTCATCGCGCGCATCGCCATGCGGACCTCGGACTTCGGCCTGGAGCCGGAGGTGCGCAAGCGCCAGGCCGCGCTCGCCACGAACCCGGAGCTGTGCCGGATCACCGAGGACCTCGTCCTCACGGACCCGTACATCGAGCATGAGCGGAACCGCGCGGTCCCCGGGGTGGAGCCGCTGATCGCCGGGCTGCGGGCGGACGACCGCGTCCGGCTCGCCGTGGCGACCCTCAAGCACCGCTTCCTCACCGGCGCCGAGGCCCACATCCACGGGGACCTCCACACCGGGAGCGTCATGGTCGGCGGAGGCCGCGCGGTGGCGATCGACCCGGAGTTCGCCTTCTACGGCCCGGTCGGCTTCGACCTCGGCAACCTGTGGGCGAACGCGGGCTTCGCGGCGGCCCGCGGGGCACGGCTCGGCCGGCCGGAGGCCTTCCGGGCGCACGTCGCCGCGATCCTGCCGGAGAGCTGGGACGCCTTCACCGGCGAGGTCCGGCGCCTCTGGCCGGAGCGGGCGGATCGCTTCTACCCGGATGCCTTCCTCGCGGCGTGGCTGCGGCGGACCTGGGATGACGCGCTCGGCTACATGGCCACGGAGCTCGTCCGCCGGATCGCGGGCTTCGCCCACGTGAGCGACATCGACTCGCTCCCGGACGCCGAGCGCGCGAGCGCCGCCGCCGCCTGCCTCCGGTCAGCGCGCCGGCTGCTCGTGGACCGGGCCGGCTTCCCCGACCCGGCGGCCGCGTGGTCCGTGGTCGCCGAGGAGATCGCGCGCGGCTGAGCGGCGCCGGGGCCTGCGCCCCGCCCTCAGCCCGGGACGGTGAAGGTCAGGTAGCCCGTGCCGCCGGGGCCGCCGTCGTAGAAGCGGTTCCCGGGGACGTCACGGCCGCTGAACCAGACGGAGTAGACGCCCGGGACCAGCTCCGCGGAGGCGGGGAGTGACTGGCGGTAGGTCCCGTCCGTGCCGTCGCCGGTGAGCCGCACCGGGTCGCTCCCCATCCCGAACCACTGGGCGCCGCTCGGCTGGCTCACGAGGAGCCCGTTCGGCCCGAAGACCCAGGGAAGGACGTAGTCGATCCCGGACGGATCCGCCGCCCGCCACTCGAGGATGAGCGTGCCGCCGGGCCCCGGGACCGGCCCGCCGAGGCGGACCTCCGTGACGACGGGGGCGGTGGTGTCGTCCGTCCCGCCCCCGATCCGGAAGGTCGCCCGCTCATCGGCGGGGGTCGTGGTCCCGGCGAGGTCGTAGGCGCCGATCCACAGGCCGTACTCGCCGTTCGGGACGCCGGCCGGGATCGCGCAGGTGGCCTGGTAGGTCCCGTCCAGCGCATCGCCGGAGAGCCGCGTGGCGGGGATCTGGAACCCGCACCAGGTGAGCCAGCCCGGGGCGCCCCCGATCTGGAGCCAGGAAGCGGGGCCGCCCTCGAGGATGCCGACGCCGGTCGCGTCCGCGAGCCGCCAGGTGACGGTGAGGAGGGAGCCGGCTGCGACCTGCGCGGCGACCGAGACCGCGGAGATCACGGGCCCCGCGGTATCCGCGGTGCAGGTCCCGGTCATGCTGTCCCCACCGGGCGCGGCACAGACGTCGCCGGTCCCCGCGGTCACCGCGTCGTTGCCATCCCCGCCCACGATCCGGTCCGCGGCGGCTCCTCCATCCAGGGTGTCCACCGCGAGGCCGCCGAGGAGGAGGTCCGTGCCGCCCTCCCCGGAGAGCCGGTCTGCGCCGGCGCCACCGTCCAGCGTGTCGCTCCCGGTCCCGCCGAGCATCCGGTCGTTCCCGCCCAGGCCGCAGATGACGTCGTTGCCCTTCGTCCCCCGCAGCGTGTCTGCCGCTGCGGTGCCCACGATCGTGCACGCCTGGCCGTTGGCGGCGCGCGGGACCTGGGCGGTGGCCGCCGCCGGGATCACGAGCGTTGCGGCGAGGATCAGGAGGGCGGTTCGGCGAAGCATCCGGGTCTCCTCACGGCGTCCTGGGGAACGCATCATTGGTCGAGTATCCCATCTTCGCCGCGGCGAGCGGGTCGGATGGGGGATCTGCGGGGCTGGATGCGCTGTGGAGAAGTGGCTCCGGATCCGGGGTCGGCGCCCCTCTCCGGGGATGGGATGGGGAAGATCCCCGGGATCGTCCACGCGGCGCCCACAGGGCGGATCCCGGCCGGCCGCGTGGTGGCGCCGCGCCGTCCACACCCTTCCGGGCCGGATCCCGAGCGTCCGCCCTCGTGGAGGAGGGGCGGATCTCCACACCGCCAACGTCCTGATGACGATGACGGGATGAAGAATGAAAGAAGAACCATCTCTTCCCGGACCGTGGAGAGCTCCGGACGCGCAGGGCGGAGGGGTGCGAAGATACGGGCAACGACCGGGGGATCGGATCCCGCCGGGAGATGACGGTCATCCGCCATTCACGACGCAGGAGCCGGACGGACGTGAAGCTTTCGCTGATGCAGGAGAACCTGGCGCGCGGCCTCTCCGTGGTCAGCCGCGCCGTGAGCGGCGGGCGGCCCACCCTGCCCGTCCTCGCGAACGTCCTTCTCCGGACGGAGGACGCCGGGCTGAAGCTCGCCGCCACGAACCTCGAGATCGGGATCGCCACATGGGTCCCCGGCAAGATCGAGGGAGAAGGCTCCCTGACGGTCCCGGCCCGCCTGATCACGGATGTCGTCGCCGGCTTGCGGGCGGGTGAGCGCGTCGACCTCGAGGTGGAGGACGGGACGACCCTCCACCTCCGCTCCGGTCGCTCCCAGGCGCGCATCCGGGGGATCGACCCGGAGGACTTCCCGAGCCTGCCCACCGCGGGCGAGCGCCCTTCCGTGCGCATCCCCCAGAAGCAGCTGCGCCATGCGCTCGCCGGGGTCACCTTCGCGGCTGCCTCGGACGAGGCGCGCCCGATCCTCACCGGCGTGCTCACCCGCTTCTCCGGCGACTCGCTCACGCTCGCGGCAGCGGACAACTACCGGATCGCCGTGCGGACCGTCCCGCTCGGTGCCCCCGCGGAGGAGGCGAGCATCGTCGTCCCCGCCCGCTCCTACTCCGAGCTCACCCGGATCCTCGGTGAGACGGATGATCCCGTGGAGATCCGGCTCGCTCCGTCGCGCAGCCAGGTGATCTTCTCGGTGGACGGCACGGAGCTCGTCAGCCGCCTCATCGACGGCCAGTTCCCGAACTACCAGCAGGTCCTGCCGGCGAGCCACGCCACGCGCGTCGTCGTCGATCGCGAGGAGCTCCTGAAGTCGGTCCGGCTCTCGGCGCTCATCGCGTCGTCGTCCGCGAACGTCGTCCGGCTCGCGATCGGGACGAGCGGACCTTCCGCCATCCGGATCGCCGCGAGCGCGGATATCGGGGACACCGAGGGTGAGGTGGAGGCGATGGTGGAGGGCGACGCGGTCGCCATCGCCTTCAACGCGCGCTACCTCGCGGAGGCGCTCCAGAACATGGTGGCCGAGCAGGTCGCCCTGGAGCTGAGCGGGCCGCTCTCGCCGGGCGTCCTGCGGATGATCGGCGACGATCGCTACGTCCACGTGATCATGCCGGTGCGGACGCCCTCCTGAGCGGGGCCATCCCCGGCCGCTCCCGGTCGGTGGAGCGCGCATGATCGTCCGCCACCTCTCGCTCGCCGGCTACCGCAGCTACGCCTCCCTGGAGGTGGACTTCCCGCCCGGCCCCCAGGTGATCGTGGGTGCGAACGCGGCGGGCAAGACGAACCTCGTGGAATCGATCGTCGTCTGCTCCCGTGGGCGTTCCCACCGCGCCTCGGTGGATGCGGAGCTCGTGGGCTGGAGCGCGGGTCTCGCGCGCGTGGAGGCGACGCTCGACCCGGGGCCGGTGATCGAGGTCGTGCTGGCGAAGCCGGGAGGCGACCCCGGCGCCCGGAAGCGGGTCCGGATCAACGGCGTCCCGCGCCGCACCACGGCCCTCCCCTCCGCCTTCCGGACCGTCCTCTTCGCACCGGAGGAGATGCTCCTCGTCGTCGGCGCGCCGGGCCTGCGCCGGGAGACGATCGATACGCTCGTGGCCGGACGGGAGCCGGAGGGCGCCTCCGTCCTCGCCACCTACGCCCGGGCGATCACCCAGCGGAACACGCTCCTCCGGCGGATCCGGGAGGAGCAGGCGTCGCGCGACGAGCTCCCTTTCTGGGACCGGGTCGTGGTCACCGAGGGCGGACGGATCGTCCGCTGGCGCCAGGAGACGCTCGCAGCGCTCGCCGGACCGCTCGCGGATGCCCACGCGGAGATCGCACCGGGCGAGGGGCGGCTCACCCTCGAGCTCGTCACGAACGCGCCGGCCGGACCCGGGGAGGAGCCGGAGGACGCCCTGCGCCGCCGGCTCGCGGAGACCGCCGAGAAGGAGCTCTGGAACGGCGCCACGCTCATCGGTCCGCACCGGGACGACCTCGTCTTCCGCCTGGACGGACGCGACCTCGCGGGCTTCGCCTCCCGCGGCCAGCAGCGGACGGCGATCCTCGCCCTGAAGCTCGCGGAGCTCGAGGTCCTCCGCGAGGTGGACGGCCGCCCGCCGCTCCTCCTCCTCGACGACGTCTTCTCCGAGCTCGACCCGGACCGGCGGGCCCACCTCGTCCGGCGGATCGGCGCCCTCCCCCAGGCCTTCGTCACGACGACGACCCTGGACGACCTCGACCCGGCGCTCGTCGCCGCCTCCACGGCGTGGCGCGTCGTGGATGGCCGTCTCGAGCGCGCAGGATGACCCGGCCGCGCCGGCCGATGCGCCGGATCGGCGACCTCATCCCCGGGCTCGCGAACGAGCTCGGCCTGGAGCCGGAGCTGAAGCTCGCGACCGCGATGGCGAGCTGGGAGCGGGTCGTGGCCGAGCAGGTCCCGCCCGCCACCGGGACCTCGCGCCTCCTCGAGGTCGCTCCCCCTGTCCTCGTGGTCAGCGCGCCCGATCCGCTCACCGCCCAGGAGCTCCGCCTCCGCTCGGGGATCCTCCTCGATGCCTTCGCCGCCGCACCCGGTGGTTCCCGCCTGCGCGAGCTGCGCATCGTCATCCGCTCCGCTCCCCGGCCGGGCCGCCCCCCCGGGGACGCCGGGCGCCCCGTGTAGACTCCGAAGGATGGGAGCGCGACTGGAGCTGCGGCACGGCCTGGTCGCGGAGGCCGAGCGGATCGCCGGCTCCGCGGACGCACAGCTCGTCGAGGTGCCCGTCATCGGGTCGAAGATCCGCTCGAAGGGGAACCTCTACCTCCTCGTCACGAGCGACGGGACCTCGGCCCGGAGCGCAGAGGTCACCCAGCTCGTCGCCGCCGCGATCCGCCGTGACTACTACTACGACGAGAGCGCGGGGATCCCGATCTGCCTGGAGAAGGCGATCCGCTCCGTCAACCGACGGCTGCGCGGGATGCGCGACCCCGGGGCGCCGGTCGAGGGGGCGATCGGGATCGCGGTCGCGGTGGTCCGCCAGGGCGAGCTCTATGTCGCCTCGATCGGCGAGACGGACGCCTACCTCGTCCGGGCGGCGCGGCTGCTCATGCCGGATCAGACCCCATCGCCCGGCCTTCCCGCCGAGGAGGGGGTCCGGATCGACGTCTGGCGCGGCGAGCTCGCGATCGGCGACGCGATCCTCCTCGTCTCCCGGAACGTCACCCGGACGGTGGGTACCGAGGAGCTGAAGAACGCGGTCGTCACCCTCCACCCGCAGTCCGCGGCGGAGCATCTCCACCATCTCTTCGTCGCGGCGGGTGGAGAGGGGTCGGACGGCCTGATCGCGATCGAGGCGGTGGATGGATCCACGATCCGTCCCGAGCGGCGCCCCGTCCCGCCCGCCGGCCGGAGCGATGCCTATGCGGAGCTCCCGGGCGGCGCGCTCCCCGGCACGGACACCGTGACCGATGCCGTCACCGGCGCTGCGGGAGCGGTGAGCGGCGCCGGCTCGCGGATCTCGCGGAGCGTCGCGGTCCTCACGGACCGGGTGATCTCCCGCCTCCCGGCGCGCTCCGTGAGCGTCCGCCGCGTCGCGCCGTCCGTCAGCCAGCGGGAGCGCGAGCGCCGGATCGCGAGCGCCCTGATCGGCCTCCTCACCGTCGTCCTCGTCCTCGGTCTCGGGATCTGGATCTTCCCGCAGGGGAAGGAGGACCCGGTCGTCACCCTCACCACCGGTGAGCGCGCCTGGGTGGAGGCGAAGGAGAAGGGCGATCGCGGCAGCGAGCTCGTGGGGACGGACCGGGTGGAGGCGCTCTCCCTCTGCCGGGATGCCTGGGCCGCGCTCGGCCGCGCTCGGGACGGCGGTGTCACGGAAGAGGTGATCGCCCCCGTCGGCGAGTCGGTGCGGCTCTGCCTGGAGCGCCTCCATGGCGTCCGCCGGCTGCGCGCCACGCTGCTCATGAAGACCGAGGGGATGGAGCCCGCCGCGCTCGTGGAGGGCCCGGACCGCAACCCCTACTTCATCGACCGGGCGGCGGGCGCCGTCTGGACGGTCGATCCGCGGACCGGCGAGCAGCGGGCGGTCGTCCGCCAGGGTGACGGCATCGGGCGGCTCGTGGTGGCCGCCCCCCATCTCCTCGCCACGGGCGGGGTCGACCTCCTCATCCTGGACGACCTCGGCGCGATCTGGCGCTGGCGCACCGCGGGGACCGGGACGCTCACGGAGGTCCGCAAGCCGGAGGACCCGGTCCTCTCCAGCCGCGCCGTGGCGATGGAGACCTACCTCCTCAGCGCGGAGAGCAACTTCTACAACCTCTACGTGGCGGACCCGGAAGGGAACCAGATCCGGCGCTATATCCCCACCGGGGACGGGACCGGCTTCGCGGACGTGAACGACTACCTGGCCGCGGCGAACGAGGACGTCTCCACCTTCCGGGACATGCACGTCTCGTCCAGCCTCTTCACGCTGGACGATCGCGGGCTCGTCCGCCACTACCAGGGCCGGATCCAGGACGACTTCGAGCTCGAGACGCCACCGGACGATGCGGACCTGCGGCCGGGCCACGACTTCCGCTACCTCGCGAACACGGACGGGCGCTTCTACCTCTGGGACGCGAAGTGGCAGCGGATCGTCGCCTACGACGAGAGCAGCGGCGAGTTCATCGAGCAGTGGATCGCGGCCGACCGGGTCCCGCCCCTCGAGGACGTGCGCGGCTTCTATCTCGTGGAGGCTGCGCGGGCCAAGGGGACGCCGGACGTCGTCTGGGTGACCGGGACCGGGCTCTACCGCGCGCCGCTCATCGACGACCCGGATGGCAAGGTCTCCCCGCTCACCACCCCGGCGCCCGACCGGACCCCCCGCCCGGACCGGACCCCGAAGCCGGACCGGACCCCGAAGCCGAAGAAGACACCGGCGGCCGAAGCGTCGCCGGAGCCGTAGGCAGGAGACGATGGAGCCGGTCGGGATCGAGGTCGTGGTCGAGAGCGTGCGCGTCCATGGCCCCACGGGCCAGCACGTGGTCATCCTCCGGGAGCTGGAGCGCGAGCGCTACCTGCCGATCTGGATCGGCCCCTGGGAGGCGAACGCGATCGCGATGCGGCTCCAGGGGATCGCCCCCGAGCGGCCCCTCACCCACGATCTCTTCCTGCGCACGCTCCGCTCCCTTGGGGTGAGCGTGGAGAGGGTGGAGATCCGGGAGCTCGCCGAGGAGACCTTCCGCGCGCGCATCGTCCTGGACGGGCCCGGCGGCGTGCGCGAGGTGGATGCCCGTCCGAGCGACGCGATCGCGCTCGCGATCCGCGCCGACTGCCCGATCCACGCGAGCGAGCGCGTCCTGGATCGCGCGGGCGTCATCGCGGAGAACGAGGAGGAGCAACGGCTCTCCGTCTTCCGCTCCTTCGTGAACTCGCTCGACCTCGACCCCGAGGAGCGGAGCGAGGGACCGGCGGCCGGCTAGCGGCCGCTCTCGTCCCCGAGGACCGGGACGCCCCGGCGGAGCGCCGCGTCCCGGCGCAGCCAGAGCCGGATCCGGAGCCGCCAGAAGTCGCGCACGGCACGCAGCACGACGCGCGGGTTCGCCCCCGACTGCCGGCCCGCGACCCGGGGGTGATGGGGGACGCCGACCTCGCGGATCGTGCGGCCCGTGGCGCGCAGCTTGATGAGCAGCTCCGCGGAGAGGAAGGCGCCGCCCGATTCGAGGCGGATCCCCGCAAGGGCATCGCGCCGGAAGAGCTTGCAGGCGCAGTCCACATCGCGGACCCCGAGGCCGAAGAAGAGCCGCAGACAGGCGCGGTAGACCCGCGCATAGGCGAGCCGGACCGCGGGGTCCGCGCGCTGGATCCGGTAGCCCACCACCACGTCCGGCGCCCCGCCGGCAGGGTCGAGCAGGTCGAGGAGGCGGCCGAGGTCCGCCACGCGGAACTGCCGGTCCCCGTCCGTGAAGCAGATGAGCGGGTAGCGCGCCGCCCCGAAGCCGCTCCGGAGCGCGGCGCCATAGCCGCGGTTCACCTCGTGGTGGACGGCACGGACGCGTCCGGGGTGCGCGGCGGCGAGCCGGTCCGCGATCTCCCCGGTCCGGTCGCGGCTGCCGTCGTTCACGGCGATGATCTCGAACTCGTCCGCGAGCAGGGGGAGCGTCGCGAGGGCCTCGTCCACGAGCGCCTCGAGGTTCTCCTCCTCGTTGTGCGCGGGGAAGAAGTAGCTGAGGGCGGCGACGCGCCGGCGTTCCCCGGGATCGGCTACGGCTTGCACGGCTGCATCCTACTACCCGTCCGCCCGCCGCTCAGGAGGGCGGGATGACCCGGTAGACCGGGCTACCCGTCGTGATCCCCGGCAGAGGCTCCAGCCCCCAGCGCTCCTGGAAGGCGGGGAGATCCCCGTCCAGCCGGATGATGTAGACCGGCCGCCGGCCGAGCCAGGTATCGATCGCCACCCCGGCGCCGCCGTAGCCGTCATCCAGGACGTTGCGATCGTCGATGACGAGGAGGTCCGGCCGCCGGCCTTCCACGTGGATCGCATACCAGAGCGGCGTGGACCAGCCCCACCAGCTGACGATGACCGCGTCCTGCGGGAGCGCCACGAGGACCTCGTCCAGCCATGCCTGCGCCCACGTATCGCCGGAGGCGTCCAGCATCCGCGCTCGCTCCTGGACCGGCTGGAGGACGACGCCGAGCGCGAGCCCGCCGATGAGGATCGAAGCCGCGAGCCCGGTGGCCTGCGCGGCCCGCGATCCCGGTGCCGCGACGAGCCGGCCCACCCGGGCCAGCGCGCTCCAGACGAGGTCGAGCCCCATCCCGGCCCACAGGACCGCGACGAGGATCGGGACGAGGTAGTAGCGCTCGATCGCCGCGTTCAGATAGCCGAGCGAGAAGCGCCAGGTGATGACGAACCAGGCGAGCATGAGGATCGTCTCGCGGGTCCGCCGGATCAGCCCGGCCGGGATGCCGAGGAGGACGAGCCAGGCCGCCGGCCCGAGGTTCGCCTCCAGCTGCGCCCAGACGGTGGCGATCGCCTCGCGCAGCTCCGGGAGCTCGCGGAAGGTCCCCTGGAACTGCTCGCCGAGGACGAGGTAGCGGAAGCCGCCGGTCACGTTCCCCCACGCATCCGTGCGGATCCAGTCCGCGGGGTGGGCGTAGTCCAGCGGGGGTCCCATGGAGGAGCGGATCGGGAGGTAGGCGTAGGTCGCCACCACGATGACGACGATCGTGACGATGCAGCCCAGGACGAGCCCCCAGTGCCGGCGCGTCAGCCACGCCCGCGGCGGCACGACGAGGAGGACGTAGAGCGCGATCCCCGGGGCGAGGAGGAGGCTGAGCGCGTGGTTCCCCACGGAGAGGGCCCAGACCGCCGACGCGGCCACGAGAAGGCGGCCCGCCCGCTCCTCGCCGGCGCGGACCCGCTCGCCCCAGGCGATGAGGAGGACGAGGAGGAGCGCGCTGAGGAAGAGGTGGAACGGATGGGGGTCCGCGCGCAGCGCGTTCGCCCACGCGACCGGCGCCACGGCGAGCGCGATCCCGCCCGCAAGCGCGATCGCCGTCCGGCGGGTGAGCTGGATGAGGGCGATCGCGGCGAAGGCGGCCGCCCCGGCGGTGAGGAGCGCCGAGAGGAGGTTCGCCCGGAAGGCCGGCTCCCCGAACGGCTGGAGGACGACGGAGGCGAGCCAGAGGAGGAGCGTGTAGGCCGGGTAGCCGGTGGGATGGGCGATCCCGAGCGTGGGACCGAGCGCCTGGAACTCCGCGGTGTCCCAGACCCCGACCCCCGGCATGAGGGTGGGGAGGTAGAGCCCGAGGGCGGCCGCCGCTGCGAGGAGCGGGGCCGCAGCCCACGTGTCCGGGAAGGGCTCCCGCCGGGGTCGCTCCACCGGCCGCGCCGCGCTCACCATCCCCGTGCCACTCCCCACCAGACCCCCCAGGCGTTGACGAGGACGGAGGCGCCCACGAGGAGGACGGCGATCGCGGTCCCTGTCCGGTTCCGGAGCGCGCTCGCGATCCCCAGCGTGACGAGGATCGCGGCATACGGTGCGAAGTCGTTGGAGAAGCGGTACCCGAACTGGACCCAGCCCTGGCTGAAGTGGCTGAGGTTGACGATCGTGATGAGGAGGACCGCGAGGCCGGCGCCCAGGACGAGCCGGTTCCGCCTCCCGCGCAACAGGACGGGGAGCATGAGGAGGTAGGCGGGGCTCGTGAGGAGGATGCTCATCCCGATCGGGCTCGGCCGGAGGAGGGGGCACTGGCGGTCGAAGAGGAGGTCCGCGCCCTGGAGGTTCCCCCGGCCGGCGCACTCGGGGTCCTCCTCGATCGGCCGCTCCGGCGGCCACGCGAGCATGATGATCGCGTTCTGGGGGATGTAGCGCGGGTCCTCGATCGCCCACGAATCGTTCCAGAAGGCGCCCACCGGCCGGTACTCGTTGCGGTAGAGGTACTCGTAGGCCGGGTGGAAGAGATGCCCGGTCACGGTGAGGTTGTAGCCGAGCAGGAGGAGGACGGGGATCAGCGCCCCGATCGCCGCCGAGAGCCCGCGCCGGAACCAGTGGCCGCCGCCGCCCACGAAGACGAGGAAGATCGCACCGAACCCGGTGGGGAGCCGGGCGAGCATCCCGATCCCCGCGAGGAAGCCGGCCCACACCGCCCGCGGCACGAGGATCCCCGCGATCCGCCGCGCGGCCTGGCCCGTCTGCTCCCGCCGGTCCGCGTCCAGCGCGGCGGTGATCGAGAGGAAGACGAAGGTGGACGCCGCCACGTGAGCGTAGAACCACGTGTTCCCGAGCATCGCCGCGTACCACGCGACCGTCCCGAAGCCGTAGAAGATCGCGCCCAGGAGCGCGGCATCCCGGCGATCCGTCACCCGCAGGAGCATCCGCCAGCAGAGCACGACGTTCAGCGCGCCGAGGACCGCCGCGAGGGTGGAGGCGCTCGCCGCCAGCCCGAAGGCCGCCACGAAGGGGAGAAGGAGGATCGCGGGGAGCGGCGGGAAGGGGATGAGGGCGTGACCCGGATCGTCGTCGAGGGGGAGCACGTCCTGGAAGTAGTCGTTCACGAAGGGCCCCTCCGAGACGGGCCAGCGGATCCCCGCGTGGCCGCTCAGCCAGGCCTCGGCCTGCCACGTGAAGTGGTCGTAGAAGTCGATCCGGCCCGGGTTGCTCCCCAGGTAGACCCACGCAGCGACGAGGAAGAGGAGGGCACCCACGATCAGCGGGTCGACCCGGTCGAGGAAGCGCCCGAGGATCGTCGAGCGATCGCGCCGCTTCCTCCCCGGCCGCGCCGGGAGCGCCACGGGCGGAGCCGGCACCTCCCCGGGATCGGTGATCCACGGGCTGACGGCCGGGCCGCCGGCCTCCCCCGGCGCCGGAGCCGCGAGCTGCCAGGGGTCGCTGCCGGGACCGGGCGGGGGTGGGACGCCCGGCGAGCGGAGGTCGCCGGTCCGGCCGGCCGGCGGCTCACCGGGCTCCGCGGCGGGTTCCCCGATCGCCGCCACGGCCCAGCCCGCGAGCGAGCGCTCCGCGGCGGCGTTCGAGGCGCGCGGGAGCGGGGGGACGAGAGGCTCCGGTGGGACGGGTGACGGGGTCGCCGGACCGGGCCGCACCGGGGGTGCCCACGAGGGCCGGGGCGGAGCCGGGGGTGACGTCGGCGACCGCCCATCACCCGCTTCATCCGGGGGGAATGGCGGCAGGGGGCCCGTTGCTATACTCCCGTCCACTCTCCGCTCGCTCCTGGAGGCCGGTCAGCGCGTGTTCCCGACCTCGTCCGGCTCGGTGGTCGGATCGGCTGGGCGTCCTCTGCCCCCGGTCTCCCAGACGCCCGCCCTCATCCTACTCCTGCTCGGCGCTCTCGCCCTCCGTCTCACGCTCGCGTATGTCCTCTTCCCCGGATCGGGCTTCGCGACGGACCTCAACAGCTATATCGCCTGGGCGAACGTCATGGCGGAGCGGGGACCGGGCGGCTTCTACGGATCCGTCTGGTCCGACTACCCGCCCGGCTATCTCCTCGTCCTGTGGCCGATCGGTCTCCTCGGCTCGTTCCTCGGCGGGGACGGCGGGAACGCCACCGGGGAGCTGATCAAGCTCCCTGCGATCGCCGCGGACCTGGCCGTCGGGTTCCTCCTCTACCGGCTCGTCCTCGGCTGGACCTGGCCGGGCCGGCGCGCGCCGCAGCTGGCGCTCATCGCCGCCGCCGTCTGGCTCTTCAACCCGGTCACGATCTACGACTCCGCGATCTGGGGGCAGACGGACGCGGTGGGGGCGCTCGTCATGCTCCTCGCCGTCGCGGCCCTCGTGCGCGGCAATGGCGAGGGATCCGCCGCGCTCCTCGCCGTCGCGGCGTTGATGAAGCCCCAGTTCGGGATCGTCCTCGCGCCGATCGTCGTGGGCGTCCTGATCTCGCGCCATCTCCTCCGCCGGGGATCCGCGCCGCGCAACCGGCCGTGGGGGCCGGCGGCCATCCGGCCGTGGCTCGCCGCCGAGCAGGGACCCCTCCGGCTCGTCACCGCCGGGCTCGCCTTCGTCCTCGTCTTCCTCGCCATCGCCCTCCCCTTCGGGATCGGGCCGATCCAGTACCTCAGCCTGATGTCCCAGACGGCGGGTGGCTATCCGTATCTCTCGGTGAACGCCTACAACCTGTGGGCGCTCCTGGGCGCCGGCGGCAGCCCGCCGCTCGCCCTCGCCTACGCCTGGTCCCCGGACGACGTCCCGCTCCTCGGCCCGCTCCCCGGGATCCTCATCGGGACGGTCCTCCTTGCGCTCGGCTTCCTGTGGGGCTTCCTGCGCAGCATCCTCGCCGCGGACCGCTGGACGATCCTCCTGGCGGCCGTCTGGCTCTCGCTCGCCTTCTTCTTCCTCCCCACGCGCGTCCACGAGCGCTACCTCTTCCCGGTCTTCGCCTTCCTGCCGCTCCTCGCCGTCGCCTCGCCGCGCTGGATGGCCGCCCTGATCGCGGTCGCGGCCGGCTCCTTCATCAACCTCCACGGGATCCTCATGGTCCCCGGCTACTCCACGGAGAACATCGCGGGCCTCCCGCTCGGCGAGGCCTTCGGGCCCGGCCGACCGCTCCCGATCCTCGTCGCGATCCTCCTCCAGGGGACGGGACTCGTCCTCGCGGGCTGGGAGCTCCGGCGGCGCATCGCACCGGACCCCTTCGAGCGGATCGCCGGCGAGCTCGCCGGGGCGGTCCGCCGGAGCGTCATCCCGGACCTCGCGCGTCCGGTGGGCGACCCCATCCCCGGCGCTCCCATGGAAGCCCCCGTACCCGGCTCTGCCCCCCGCCGCGTGGGCGGCTCCGGGCCGCTCGCGGCGCCTACGCCATCCGCCGGGATGGAGGCCGCCATGCCCGCGCCCGCCGGCTGGGATGCCTGGCGGACCGCGGCGTCCCGCGTGGGCCGCTACCTCTCCGCCCCCCGCGCCCGCGCGGACCGGAGCGCCGGCCTCGCCCGCGAGCGGGGCGGGACGCTCACCCGGAAGGATGCCGCCGCCCTCCTCGCGATCGTCCTCGCGGGCCTCGTCCTGCGGGGTGCCAACCTCGCGCACCCCTACGGGATGTACTTCGACGAGGTCTACCACGCGCGGACCGCGCTCGAGTTCCTCCAGCACTGGCGCTACGGATACCCGCACGGGATCTACGAGTACACGCACCCGCACCTCGCGAAGTACCTGATGGCCGCGAGCGTCGATCTCACGGGCGGGAACCGCGTGGTCGCCACCGGGCGGGTCGCGGACGGCGCGGTGGCGGACGCCCTCGTGGAGCGGCGCTGGAGCCCGGATGGGGACCCCGGCCGCCGGATGGGCGACCGGCTCTGGATCGCCGGCCCGGACGGAGTGACCGCGATCGATCTCGCCACCGGCGAGCGCACCGGTCCGATCGGTCCTGCCGCCACCGCCCTCGTGCTGGACGCGGACGAGCATCAGCTCTGGATCGCCGGCGAGGACCGGACCCTCCGCTCGATCGACACCGTCGCGATGGATGCGCTCCGGCTCGGCAACGCGGACCGGCCCCCGCTCCCGGACGAGATCGCGACCCTCCCGCCCGGCGCCCCGGTCATCGACCTCGTGCGGACCTGGGACGAGGTCGTCCTCCTCGACGCGGACGGGACGCTGCACACGATCGACCTCACCCTCCGGCAGGTCGGTCCCTCGCTCTCCCTCCCCGGCTCCATCGCCCTCTCCCGCGCGGGGGACGCCGAGGCGGTCGTTGCCGACCCCACCCTGATCGGCGACCTCGCGACCGCGGCGATCCCGCTCGCCGAAGCCCTCGGCATCGATGCCGTGGCGATCGAGGAGCGGCTCCGCACGGCGGACGGACCGGTCGTCCTCGCCGCCTGGCCGGACGATCTCGTGCGCGAGACCCTCCAGGGGCCGATCGACGACGGGCGGCTCACCGGCGTCAGCTTCGCCTCCGTCCCCGTGGTCGCCGTCGCGGCCCCCGCGGGCGTGGAGATCGTGGATCCCTCCTCGCTGCGCATCCTGCGCACCCTCGGCACGGAGAGCCCCGTCCTCGGTCTCGGCTACATGCCCTACGGGACCGGCGAGCCCCTCCTCTACGTCGCCCGCGAGGGCGAGGTGACCGCGTGGCGCTTCGACCGGACGGGCCCCATCCCGCGTGAGCCGGTCCGGCTTCCGGGGAGCGGTGGCCCGGTCCTCTGGAACGACACCGCGTCCCTCATCCACGTCGTGGGCAGGACGGCCGCGGGCGAGCCGACCGTCTGGGTCATCGAGCCGAACGGGAGCTCGCTCTTCGCGGACGCCCGCCTCCCCTTCACCCCGGTCGCGGTGACGCTCGACCTCCAGCCCGACCGGCCGGAGGCGGACCGGACGGGGCTCATCGCGGTCGCCGCGGACGGGGCGAGCGCCACCGTGGGGGTCGGCGGGAACGCCTTCGCCTGGCGCCTCCCCGGCGTCATCCTCGGCGCGCTCACCGCGGCGCTCCTCTACCTGCTCGCCCGGATCCTCTTCCGCCGCCGCGCCGTCGCGGTCGCGGTCGCGGTCCTCGCCCTCGCGGAGGGGATGCTCTTCGCGAACGCCCGGATCGCGATGAACGACGTCTACATCACGTTCTTCGTGGTCGCGGCGCTCACCCTCTTCGCCGGGCTCTGGACCGGTCGCTGGACCCGCGCCTGGCAGATCGCCGCCGGGCTCATGGGGGTCGGGCTCCTGCTCGGGCTTGCGCTCGCGTCCAAGTGGGTCGCGGCCTACGCGATCGGCGGGATCATCCTCCTCGTCCTCTTCCGCTCCGCCCTCGGCCGGCTCCTCGCGCTCGCCGGGATGGTCGTCCTCTCCGCCGTCCTCGGCGCGATGGCGCTCCGGGCGGCGGATGTCCCGGACCCGAGCCGGAACTGGCTCTTCCCGATCGTGATCATCCTGCTCACCGTCGCGCTCGCCGCGGCGATCGTCCGGCGCCCGGTCCGGATGACCCTGGACGAGCTCCGCTTCGCGACCTTTGTGCCGATCGTCCTCGGCGTCCTCGCGCTCATCGCGGGCGGTCTCCTCTTCCTTGCCCCGTCGGACCCGGCCGCCCCTGCCCCGCCCGACCCGCGGCTCGCGCTCCTCGCGGGGATCGGGCTCATCGTCCTCGGGGTCGGCGTCCTGGTCGCGGGGCGCCTCGCGGGCGCGGCGGGGATCGGACCGCTCGCCCGGCCCGGCCTCTCCCGCGTGGGCCCGGAGCCCTCCGCACCGCCACCCCACGCGTGGCTCCTCCCCGGGGCCGCCGGGGGGATCCCCTGGCTCCTCGCGCTCGCCTGCCTCACGCTGATCCCGCTCGCCGTCTACGTGGCCGCCTACCTCCCCTGGGCGGCGCTCGGCAACCAGCTCTGGCCGGGCTTCCCGGCCGGGAACACCGGGCAGACGCTCTGGCAGCTCACGCTCGGGATGTACGACTACCACGACGGCCTGCGGGCGACCCACGCGGCCACCTCGCCGTGGTGGGCCTGGCCGCTCGACCTCAAGCCGGTCTGGTTCTACCAGGAGGGCTTCGCAGGTGGCCGGACCGGCTCGATCTACGACACCGGGAACCTCGTCGTCTTCTGGATGGGGATCGCGGGCCTCATCTTCTCCGCGTGGGCGGCGTGGCGGCGGCGGAGCCTCGCGCTCACGCTCGTCATCGTCCTCTTCCTGTCGATGTGGATCCCGTGGGCGCGGATCGACCGGGCCACCTTCCAGTACCACGTCTATGCGAGCCTCCCATTCATCGTCCTCGGGCTCGGCTACCTCGTGGCGGAGCTGTGGCACGGCCCCTCGCGCGCCGCCTGGCTCATCGCGCGGATCGCCGCCGCCCTCTCGCTCGTGGGCGCCCCGCTCCTCTGGCTCTTCCGCCAGCCGCTCTGCGCGATCGCGGGCGTCACGGAGATGAACCCGGGAGCGACCGCCTGCGCGGAGACCGTCACCCGCACGATCACGCTCAGCCAGCAGGCGATCGGGATCCTCTTCGTCCTCCTCGCGGGGATCGCCGTCGCGCTCTGGATCGTCCAGATCTCCGGAAGCACCGGCGCGCCCGGCCGGAACGGCCGCTGGGGGAGCGTCGCGCTCCTCGGCACCGGGGGCGCCACGCTCCTCGGCGTCGTGGCCGCGCGCCTCCTCCTCTCCGGTGACCCGATCTCGGTCGAGGTCGCGGACATCTTCATCGCCCTTCCGGCGCTGATCGCGCTCGGGATCGCGGCCATCCTCGTCCTGCGTGCCCGGGATCCGCGCCGGCTCGCGGTGGGGATCCTCCTCGCCGCGATCCTCTTCCTCGTCGCCTTCATCCCGAACCTCTCCGGCCTCCCCGTCCCCTCGGCGATGGCGAACATCTACCAGATGCTCCTCCCCACCTGGAACTACGACTTCCAGTTCGCGGTGAACATGGACCCGCGCGTCGAGGGCTCCACGATCCGCGCGGACACGATCGTCATGGGCATCCTCATCCTCGTCGCGGTGGCGGCCACGGTGATCGCAGCCCGCTCCCGCCCGGCCCCGCCCGCCGGCCGCCCCCCCGGAGGCTGACCCCGGCCGGACCGGCCCCGGTGGGACGCTCGTCACGCTCCGCCGGGCCGCTCGGCCCTCTCCCCATCCCGCACCGGAGGCGAGACTGAGGTCATGAACGATCAGGCCACCCTCGTCGCGACCCTTGCCTCCACGTGGTTCGCCACCGGGCTCGCGCCCGCGGTCTCCGCCCGGCTCGCGGCGCTCGCCCGGCCGGTCTCCGCGCCCGCCGGCACGGTCATCCTCCGCGAGGGCGAGGGGACGGACCTCCTGGGGGTCGTGATCACCGGCCGGGTCGCCCTGCGCACGCTCGTCCCCGAGCGCGGCGAGGCGACGATCCTCACCGTGGAGCCGGGCGACATCTACGGCTGGTCCGCGCTCGTGCCGCCCTACCGGGCCACCTCGACGGCCGTCGCGATCGAGCCGCTCGAGGCGATCGTCTTCCCCGGCACCGCGCTCCGCGCGGCCCTCCACGAGGACCCTGCCCTCGCCGCGGCGCTCTACCCGCGCGTCCTCCTCGCCGTCTCCCGGCGGCTCACGGCGACGCGCCTCCAGCTCCTCGATCTCTATGCTGCCGAGCAGGTGCGCTCATGGTGATGACGCCCCCACCCCCCGCTCCCCTTCCGGCCCTGGCCGGACCGCGCTTCCTCTCGCGGGACGGGATCCAGCCCCTCCTCGACCTCCTCCGCGCGGACGGCCGCCGGGTGATCGGCCCCACCGTTGCGGACGGGGCGATCGTGATGGACGAGATCGTCAGCGCGGACCAGCTCCCGCGCGGCTGGGGGGATGACCAGGCGCCCGGCCGCTACCGGCTCGTCCGGCGCGAGGACGACCGGCTCTTCGGCTACAACCTCGGCCCCTCCTCGCCCAAGGCGTGGACCTTCCCGTCCCTCGTCCCGATCTCCCGCGCCACCCGGTCGGAGGGGAAGGTCACCTTCGACCCCGTCCTCCCCGAGCCGCCGAAGATCGCCTTCCTCGGCATCCGTGCCTGCGAGATCGCGGCGCTCCGGATCCACGACCGCGTCCTCCAGGGCGGCCCCTTCGTGGACACGGACTACGCGGCCCGGCGCGCGGACACGCTGATCGTGGCGGTGGGCTGCACGGTGAGCGCCCCGACCTGCTTCTGCACCTCGATGGGGAGCGGACCCGAGCTCACCGCCGGCCACGACCTCGCGATCGTGGAGACGGAGGACGGGCTCCTCGTGGAGGCGGCCACGCCTGCGGGCGAGACGCTCCTCGCCGCCCTCGCCGCGCGCGTCGCCACGCCGGAGGAGCGGGCCCGGGCGACCCACGAGGTCGCCGCCACGCGCGCCAGGATCGGCGACCCGGTCGCCCTCCCCGGCCTCAAGGAGCGCCTCCTCGCGCAGCCGGACCATCCCCGCTGGGCCGAGGTGGCCGAGCGCTGCATCACCTGCGGGAGCTGCACGAGCGTCTGCCCCACCTGCTTCTGCACCTCGGTCACCCAGACGACCGACCTGGCGGGCGCGGACGTCGTGATGAACCGGACCTGGGATAGCTGCTTCAGCCCGTCCTTCGCGAAGGTGGCGGGCGGCTCCTTCCGCTCCCGCCCGCGCGACCGCTATCGCCAGTGGCTGACGCACAAGCTCGCCACCTGGGAGGACCAGTTCGGGACGCCCGGATGCGTCGGCTGCGGCCGCTGCGTCACCTGGTGCCCGGTCGGGATCGATCTCCGGGAGGAGGCCGCGGCGATCGCGCCGGTCCGCCCGCCGGAGCCGGTCATCGCGCCGGTGGCGGCCACGCCCGGCGCCTTCGCGGTGGGACGGGTGAGCGCGGTCCGGAGCGAGACCGCGGATACCACGACGCTCGCGATCGACCGCCTCGACCCGGCCTTCGCGGCCGGCCGGCCGGGCCAGTTCGCGATGGTCGACCTGCCCGGCTTCCCGCCCCTGCCGATCTCGATCAGCCGCTTCACCGCGGACGGTCTCGTCCTCACGATCCGCGGCGCAGGACCCGCCACGCGCGTCCTGTGCGGCCTCCAGCCGGGGGATGAGGTGGGCCTCCGCGGACCCCTCGGCACCGCCTGGCCGCTCGACCGGGTCGCCGGCCGCGACCTCGTGATCGTCACCGGCGGGATCGGTCTCGCGCCGCTCCGGCCGGTCCTGGACGCGGTGGTGGCGGACCGGGAGCGCTTCGGCAGCGTGCGCCTCTACTACGGCGCGCGGACCCCGGCGGACCTCCTCTTCCGCGATGAGCTGGAGGGGATCTGGCCGCACGCCGGGATCGAGGTCGCGCTCACCGTGGACCGCGCGGGGAGCGACTGGTCCGGGCCGGTCGGCGTGGTCACCCACCTCTTCGACCGGGCGACCTGGGACGGCAGCGCGACGCACGCCTTCGTGTGCGGGCCGGAGCGGATGATGCAGGCGACGGTCGCGGCGCTCGCCGCGCGGGGGATCGGGGCGGCCCGCACGTGGGTCACCCTGGAGCGCCACATGGAGTGCGGGATCGGGCTCTGCGGCCACTGCCAGATGGGGAGCCTCTTCATCTGCAAGGACGGCCCGGTCTTCTCGATCGCCCAGCTCGGCGACACCTTCGGACGGGAGGGGATCTGATGGCTTCCTCCGCCGCGCCCGCCCGGCCCCGCGTGGGGGTCGTGAAGATGGCCTCCTGCGATGGCTGCCAGCTCACGATCCTCGACCTCGAGGAGCGCCTCCTGGACGTCACGGAGCGCTTCGAGATCCTCGACTTCCCGGAGGCCTCCTCGGCGCGCTCCGCCGGCCCCTTCGACGTCCTCTTCATCGAGGGCTCGATCTCCGACCCGCACCAGGCGGAGCGGATCGTGGAGCTGCGCGCCCGGACGCGGTACCTCGTGACGATCGGCGCCTGCGCCACCGCGGGCGGGATCCAGGCGCTCCGGAACTGGGGCGACCACGCGGCCTTCCGGGACGCGGTCTACGCCCGGCCGGAATGGGTCGCCTCGCTCGACCGCTCCCTCCCCGTCGCCGATCTCGTCCCCGTGGATGCCGAGCTGCGCGGCTGCCCGATCGACCCGGACCAGCTCCTGGAGCTTCTCGCCGCGCTCGCCACCGGCCGCCGGCCGCAGCTGCGCGATGAATCGGTCTGCCAGGAGTGCAAGCGGCGCGGCGCGGTCTGCGTGGCGGTCGCGAAGGGTGTCCCCTGCCTCGGCCAGGTGACCCAGGGTGGATGCGGCGCGATCTGCCCCCGCTACGGGCGCGGCTGCTACGGCTGCTTCGGGCCGCGCGAGGGCGCGAACGTGGACGGCCTCCTCCGCCATCTCACCGCCGATCTCGGCCACGACCCCGCGGAGGCGGGCCGGCTCCTCGCCGGCTTCACGGCCTGGGCGCAGCCCTTCCGCAGCGCGATCGACGCCACGGGCGGAGCGCCGGAGGGGAGCCGCCGCTCGCTTCCCATGGCACCGGAGGCCGCCCGCCGCGCGGCCCAGGAGGGAGCGCGATGACCGAGCGTCCCACCCCCACCCCGGCCCCCGTCCCCGAGGACCGCACCTATGCCGTCGGTGAGCTGACCCGCGTCGAGGGGGAGGGCTCGCTCCACCTCGTCGTCCGCGGCGGCGAGATCGTGGAGGCGCGCCTCGGGATCTTCGAGGCGCCGCGCTACTTCGAGGCGCTCGTGGTGGATCGGACGCCGGACGAGGTGATCGACATCGTCGCGCGCATCTGCGGGATCTGCCCCGTGGCGTACCAGATGAGCGCGGTCCACGCCTTCGAGGACCTCTTCGGCGTCGCGATCGATCCCTCCGTGCGCGCCCTCCGGCGGCTCCTCTACTGCGGCGAGTGGATCGAGAGCCACGCCCTCCATATCTGGCTCCTCCACGCGCCGGACTTCCTCGGCTATCCCTCCGCGATCGCGATGGCCGCGGACCACCGGGAGCGGGTGGAGGCGGCGCTCCGCGCGAAGAAGGCCGGGAACGACCTCCTCCGCCTCCTCGGCGGCCGGCCGATCCACCCGGTCTCCGTCCGCGTGGGCGGCTGGAGCCGCGCCCCGCGCCGCTCCGAGCTCCTCGCCCTCCGGCCCGCGCTCGCCGACGGGCTCGCGATCGCGCAGGAGACGACCCGCTTCGTGGCGAGCCTCCCGATGCCCGCCTTCGCGCGCGAGCCTCGCCTCGTCTCCCTCCGCCACCCGGACGAGTACCCCTTCAACCACGGCCGGATCGTGAGCTCGGACGGGATCGACATCCCGATGGCGGACTGGCGCTCGATCTTCGAGGAGCACCAGGTGGAGGGGAGCAACGCGCTCCATGCCCGGACCCTGGACGGGAAGGGCGCCTATCTCCTCGGCCCCGCAGCCCGCGTCACCCTCACCGGCGGGACGCTCCACCCGCTCGCCCGCGAGGCGCTCGACCAGAGCGGCTTCGCGGAGCTCATCCGGACGAACATCTACGCCTCGATCGTGGCCCGCGGGGTGGAGCTCATCCACGCCTACGCGGAGGCGCTCGACCTCATCGATGCCTACGTGCCGCCCTCCGTCCCGCTCGCCGCCTGGGAGCCGCGCGCCGGGGTCGCCGCGTGGGCCACGGAAGCCCCGCGCGGCCTCCTCTTCCACCGCTACGTGGTGGACGATCGGGGCCGGATCCGGGAGGCGCAGATCGTCCCGCCCACGAGCCAGAACCAGGCGGCGATCGAGGCCGATCTCGTGGTCGCCGCGCGCGAGGTCCTGGCGCTCCCCCATGCCGAGGCGACCCACCGCCTGGAGCAGATGATCCGCTCCTACGACCCCTGCATCAGCTGCGCGACCCACTTCCTCGATCTCACGATCGACCGCGCCTGAGCGGTGGCCGAGCGCACGCTCGTCCTGTGCGGCGAGCCGGCCCGCGGGGACGATGACGCCGCCTTCCGGGCTGCCGACCTCCTCGACCCGGCGCTCCTCGCGGGCGTCCGCGTGATCCCCGCCGGGAGCCTGGACGTCCAGCTCCTCCTCGACCTCCCTGCCGAGGCGGAGACGGTGATCGTGGACGCGGTGGCGGGGATCCCGCCGGGGACGCTCTGGATCCGGCCGCTCGCGGAGCTGGCGGGGATGGGGACGGCACGTGCCGCAGGCCCCGGGCCCAGGCCGCGCTCCTCCCACGAGCTTCCCCTGGAGGAGACGATCGCCCTCGCGGCGCTCATCGGCGGGCGCGTCCCGGCCGGGAGCTTCGTGGGGATCGGCGGGCGCTCCTTCGGGATGGGGGACCCGCTCTCCCCCGAGGTGGAGGGCGCCCTGCGGGATGCCGCCGCGGCGATCGCGGCCGCGCTCACCCGATCCACCGAGGGCTGACCGGACCCTAGAGCCCCCGCTCCCCCCGGTGCCACGGCACGCCGAGCGCCGCGGGTGCCCCGAGCCGCCGCCGGATCGCCCGGATCAGAGGTGGACCACCTCGCCTCTCTGCGAGCTCGTGTAGGTCGCATCCACGATCCGCGCGTTCACCAGGCTCACGTCCGACCGCCCTTCCTCCACGCGGCCGGTGCGGATCACCTCGAGGAAGGCGCGCATCTGCGCCTGGTACATCTCCGGGAGGCAGTGCGGCTTCCGCGGGAAGACGAAGCCCGGGTCGACGAGCTCCCCTCCCGATGCCTTGCGGGAGGTGGGGTAGAGGCGTCCATAGCCCTCGGTCCCGTAAAGCTGGGTCGCCGCTTCCGGGCCGTCAGCCTGGGGCTGGAACCAGCCCGATTCGATCACCGAGGTGATCCCGCCCTGCCACGTCACGACGATCACCCCGGTATCGTCCACGTCGATCTCGCGGTAGTAGGTCCCCACCGCCGCGTAGACGCGCTCCGGCAGCGGGTCACCGAGCAGGAAGCGGACCGTGTCCAGCGCGTGGATCCCCATGTCTGCGAGCGCTCCGCCACCCGCCAGGGCGGACTGGGTGAACCAGCCCTTCGGGCCCCAGTCGACATGGACCCCGTAGCCCTTCGTCCGGATGATCCTTCCCAGCCGGCCGGCGCGGACCTCGTCGCGCAGCCAGAGGGCCTCGGCGTCGAACCGCCAGCAGTGGGCGACCATGAGGGGCACGACGGACGCGACGGACGCATCGTGCATCGTCTGCGCCTCGACGGCGGTCCGCGCCATCGGTTTCTCGACGAGGACGGGGATCCCGGCCGCGAGCGCGGCCAGCGTATCGGGTGCGTGGAGCGCGTTCGGCGTGCACACGACGAGGCCGTCGATGCCACCGGCCGCGAGGAGATCGGGGACGTTCTCGAAGGTCCGGTCGACCGCGAAGCGTTCGGCGAACGCCGCCCGGGACTCCGGGCGGTGGTTCGCGACGGACGCGACCCGGGCGCCGATCGCCTGCGCCGCGTCCGCATGGATCTTCGCGATGTAACCCGTTCCCGAGAAGCCGAGGCGCATCGTCATCCTCCTACCCCTTCAGGCCACCGAAGGTGACTCCCTGGAGGAAGTACCGCTGGAACGCGAAGAAGATCATGAACATCGGGATCGCCATCAGGACACCCCCGGCCATGAGCAGGCCGTAGTCCGTCTCGTTCGTGCTCTGGAAGGTCGAGAGCGCGATCGGAAGGGTCCGCATCTCCTCCGTGTTCAGGATCACCAGCGGCCACAGGAAGTTGTTCCAGGTGGTGATGAAGGTGAAGATCCCCACGACGGCAAGACCATTCGTGCTCATGGGTACGACGACCCTGCGAACCAGCTGGATCTCTGAGCAACCGTCGATCCGCCCGGCGTCCAGGATCTCGTTGGGCAGCGTATGCATGAACTGGCGCATCAGGAAGACGTTGTAGGGAAGGGCCATCGCCGGGATGATCAGCGCCCAGTAGGTATTCACCCAGCCGATCGTGACCATCAGCTGGAAGAGGGCGAAGATCGTGACCTGGAAGGGGACCATCATCGTCGCGAGGTAGATCCAGAACATCCAGCGCCGCCCCGGAAAGGACATCTTCGCGAAGGCATACCCGGCCAGGGTCGCGAAGACCAGGTTGAGGCCGGTCACCGAGAGGGCGACGAACGCGCTGTTGAAGATCCACCGGAGCATGTTCGGGTTCGCGAAGAGCTGCCCGAAGTTCGCGAGGGTCGGATCGCCGGGGAGCATCTCCGGCGGCTGTGCCATGTAGGCCGCCTGGTCCTTCAGGGATGTCGTGAACATCCAGTAAAGGGGCATGAGCGAGGCGATCGCCATCGATCCCACGATCACGTAGGCCAGGATCCGCGGCAACGAATCGGGGCGAAGCCGCCCGCGTCCTCCCCCGGGCAGATCCGCCTGCGCGGATGGCCGCGTCCGATCGAAGGTCGCCATCGTTCTCCCCTAGTACTCGATCTCGGTGTTGAACCGGCGGAACTGGATGACCGCCACGACGAAGACGATCGCGAGGAGGACCATCGCTGCCGCCGATGCCACGCCGACCTGCCGGGCGAGGAAGGCCTGGACGTAGGTGTAGTAGGCGAGCGTCGTCGTCGAGTAGAAGGGCCCGCCCCCCGACAGCGCCTGGCCCGACGAGGAGCTGGTCATCAGGTAGATCGCCGTGAACTCCCGGAATGCCTCCACCGTCCCGATGATCACGAGGAAGACGACGGTCGGCCGGAGAAGGGGGACGGTGATGCGCCGGAAGCGCGCGACGGTCCCCGCCCCGTCCAGCATCGCCGCCTCGTAGAGGTGGGTCGGGATGCTGTTCATCGCCGCGAGCACGAGGATGACCGAGGCGCCGATCCCGATCGTGGGGTTGGAGAAGATCTGCATGAGCATGATCGAGGCGAGCGACTGCGAGGTGTCCGTGAGGAAGCCGAACGGACCGATCCCGATGATCGCCGCGAGGTGGTTGAAGAGGCCGAAGGCAGGCTGGTACATCCAGCGCCAGACCAGCGCGACCACGACGATCGAAGCGACCGCCGGCAGGTAGAAGGCCATCTTGAAAAAGGACTTCGCGCGCGTCGCCAGCGGGTACATCGCGGCGGAGAGGACGAGCGAGAGACCCACGCTGCCCCCCACCACGATCACCGCGTACGCGATCGTGTTCATGAGCGCCTTCCAGAAGATCCGGTCCCGGAAGATCGCCGCGTAGTTCTCCAGGCCCACGAACTCACCCGGGCCGCGGATCGTCCACGACGAGACGCTGTAGCCCGTGGCCCGGATGAAGGGGTAAAGCTCGAAGACGAGGAAGAGGACCGCGGGGACGAGCACGAAGAGATAGGCCCACCGGGCGCGCCAGATCCGTCGGCCCAGGGTGCGGTCTCCGGTCGCTGTGTTCGTCTCCGTCATCGATGCCTCGATGGGAATGGGTCGCCCCCCGGGACGGCCGGATGGCCGCCCCGGGGGTGGAAGCCGTGGATCAGGGCGCTCCGAGGATCATGTTCGCGTCCGCCTCGAAGAGCGCGAGCGCTTCAGCGGGGGGCAGGTCCCCGGTGAACATCGCCTCGACGAGGGGCTCGTACTTGATCAGGACCGGGACCGCGTTCGGCCCCTGGCCCATGAGCGGGATCGCGACGTTCGTGTACGCCTCGAACATCGGCAGGAAGTCGCGGAAGAGGTAGGACTCGTCCGCTTCCTGGGCTGCGATGATCGAGTGCCGGGCCGGCTTGCTCCACGCGCGCACGTCCTTGAGCGCCTCGAAGCTGGTGAGGTAGTGCGCAAGGTCCATGACGAGGGCCTCACGCTCCGCGCTCGGCTGCTTCGTGACGGCCAGGCCATGGACGCCACCCCAGACGAGCGGCTCGCCGTTCGGCCCGCTCGGGAAGGGGACGAGCATCGCGTCGAACCGCTCCCCCTCCGGGAGCTTCTCGATGTCGTTGATGATCCCCCACGAGTTGATCATGGCGATCCGGCCCTGGAGGAAGTTTGTCGCGAGGTCCACCGCACCGGTGCCGGAGCCCGGGAAGGCGGTCCCGTCCTTCGTGAGCCCGATCAGGGCTTCGAAGGCATCGACCGTGTTCTGGGTGTTGATCGTGACCTTGCTTTCGTCGCCCTGGGCGTAGAGGTGGTCCCCCCACGCCTCGGCCATCGTGTAGGCACCATCCGTGCTGAACCCGACACCGAACGCTTCGGGCGACGTGACGGCCTTGGCCGCTGCCACGAACTCATCCCACGTCCAGGTGTAGTCCGGCGCCTTGGGAAGCAGGTCCTCCGCTCCTGCGGCGCGGAAGAGATCGACGTTGATCGCCAGGTGGTTCCCCTGGGTGATGTAGGGCCAGAACCACTGCTTGCCGTCGGCGGCGCTCAGCTCCAGGTTCTTGGCGAGGAAGTCCGCGCGGTCCTCCTCGGTCAGGTAGGCGTCGATCGGGGCGAGCACGTCCGCAGACGCGTACTTGGAGAAGTACGACTCGTCCACCCAGATGAGGTCGGCGATATTCCCGGCCGCCACGGCGGTGTCGTACTTCGCATTGATGTCCAGGTCCTGGCCGTTGAGATCCTCGATCTCGACGGTGACGCCGGGGTGCTCGGCTGCCCACGCATCCACGGCGGCACGCCACCAGTCGAGCGGCTGGCCGTCGGGCTCGAGGCCCGTGACCCCGTTCCACTGGCTCCACGTCCACATGCGGATCGTCTGGGGATCCTGGGCCGCGACCGGCCCGGTGACCGCGCCGAGCGCGATCGTGGCCGGGATCAGCCCGGCGATCAGGAGCCGAAGGGTTCGGCGACGCATGGTTCCTCCCACGGTTCTCATCGGTCGGTGAAGGTCCGGATAGGGAAAGTGGATGTCAGGCCCGCGTGCCACCCCCTCCCCCGGCGCCGTCCAGGCGGTAGACCGAGCCGGCGTTCCCGCCCAGCAGGGCGTGGGCCGACGATATGGCCTCCTTCTCCGACCAGCCGTCGTGGCGGATCTTCTCCGCAAGCACGCGCGCCAGGTCGTGTCGCGTCAGGAGCAGCGCCCCGAGCGTCTGCTCCACGTGCGCGCAGTCGGCGCCCACCGCGAGGATCTTGGAGACAGGGACCGAGTCCAGCCACTCGGCGAGGGCTCGCCGGTAGGCGGCCGGCGCGATATACGCGAGCCAGCCGCACTCGATGACCACGTTCGGGTGGTTCTTCGCCATGGAGCCGATCTGTCCGAGGTAGGGGTAGCCCCCATGGAGGAGGACGAAGGTGGTCCCCCGGTGGGCGGACACGAGGGGATCGAGCATGACGGGATCGCCGTTGCCGACGATGTTCGTCTGCCATGACCCGATCCCCACGTGGATCTGCCACGGGAGGCCGGCTCTGCCGGCACGCTCCGCCACGGCGTGGACGATCGCGTCCTCGAGGGCACGCTCCTCGGCTGCCGAGCGGTGCTTCGCCTGGAAGAGGCGCTCGGCCTCCTCGGCCGTGGGTCGCCCGTGGGTCAGCGGCCGACGATAGGCGAGCATCGACTTGATCCCGACCGCTCCGCCCGCGGCCGCTGCCGAGAACCACCCGTCGAGCGCCTCGAGGTAGCCCGCGAGGGTCGTTCCACGCCCCCCGGCGCGCTCGGCGATCCGCTCCCGCTCCGTCGTGCTCCCCGCCTCCACGATCCACGGGTCGATCCGCAGGATCGGCCGGAACCAGCGCCGTGGCACTGCGAGCGGGTCCGGCTCATCGCCCTGGATCCGGAGGATGGTCGTCACCCGGCCGCGCCCGAGGACGTCGTCGTACCAGCCGGGTCGCGTGTTCGCCGTTGCCAGGAGCTCCGAGAGCGCTTCCCAGTCCGTCGCCGAGATCGTCTCCTCGCGGAAGTCGAAGAGCTCCGCGAAGGCCGCCATCAGGCTGCGGCTGAAGCCCGTGTTCCGCACGTGGCCGAGGAAGGGCGCGGCGTCGGCATACCCGAGACGGGCACGGGCCTCGGCGGGCATCCCGGCGGAGATCAGGTCGTCCGCGAGGTCGGAGCCGGCTACGAGCGTCCCGAGATCCACCCGCGCGGGCCGCCGGTCCGGCAGGAAGGTGTGCTCGTGGCAGTCCACCACCGGGATCTCCCTGATGCTGGCCTCCAGCGACGCGGTGAGCCCGTCGGTCATCCGTTCGCCCCCGGAGCCTCTCCCGAGGCGAAGATGTCGCCCGGATAGAGCTGTGCGTCCAGACCGCCATCGACGGTCACGACGGAGCCGGTCGTGTATGCAGCGCGTGCCGAGGCGAGGAAGAGGGCTGTCTCGGCGACCTCCTCGGGACGGCCATAGCGCCGGAGCGGGATCGTCCCCTGGGCTCCGTCCTGGTCCGCGACCTGGTCGACGATGGCCGTGGCGATGTCCCCGGGAGCGATCGCATTCACGCGGATCCCATGACCGGCCAGCTCCAGGGCGACCGTCCGGGCGAGCATCACGAGGGCAGCCTTTGTGACGTTGTACGCCGAGAGCCCGACCTGTCCCCGCAGGCCGTTCACCGACGAGATGACGATGATGCTGCCGCGATGTGCGTCGATCATCTCATCGCAGAAACGGCGGATCGTGAGGTAGGTCCCCGTCACGTTCGTCGCGACCGTCGCCTCCCACTCCGCGTCCGTGAGCTCGAGGAAGGGCCGGATCGTGATCCGGGCCGCGTTCGCCACGAGGATCGTGACCGGGCCGAAGGCCGACCGGACCTGTGACCGGAGCCGGTCGAGGGAGGCTCCATCGGCGATATCCACGGGGAAGGCGAGCGCCTCGCCGCCTGCCGCGCGGATCGAAGCCGCGACCCCCTCCGCCTTCTCCGCCTGGAGGTCTGCCAGCGCGACGCGCGCCCCGGCCGCGGCCAGCCGCCGCGCGATCGCCTCCCCGATCCCCTGCGCGGCCCCGGTCACGACGGCGACCTCTCCCGCGAGCTCACCCGCGGTCATCTCAGGCGGCTCCTCCCAGGTGGCCGGCGATGGCGGGCGCGTGCGCCTGGATCTTCCGGAGCGCATCGACCACCGCGTCCACCCCGTCCGTCCCCGCGCGGAAGATCCGCTCATCGAGCCAGACAGCCTCACGCTCGGCGGCCCGCTCCGCTTCCGGGAAGGACATCGTCTCGAACCGGAAGTACTCGGGGAAGGCGGTCGGGACCGGCAGGCGCGTCGTCTGCGGCTGGAAGAGCGTGTACCGATGCATCGCCTCGTACCCGATCCAGGACGGGACCCCCTCGGCCGCGAGCGCCCGGGTGACCTGAAGGTGATCGAGGCCGAAGCGGTCCGGGTCCACGGCGAAGACGTAGCGGTAGAAGGCAGGGATCGTCATGCGGGGGTCGGCGGGCAGGATCCGGACCCCGGGGACGGAGCCGAGGACCCGGTCCGCGTAGGCGCGGCTCTCCGCGCGCTCGGCGATCTGCCCGGGGAGGCGGTCCAGGCCGACATTGGCGAGGGCGGCCTGCAGCTCCGTCATCCGGTAGTTCGAACCCTGCGTGTACTCGATCCCGGCGGGGTCCTTGGGTCGCCCGCAGTCGATGATCGAGCTCGCACGGCGGGCGAGCTCGGGGGTGCGGCAGAGGAGGACGCCGCCCTCGCCCGAGGTGAGCGTCTTCGATGACTGGAGGCTGAAGGAGCCGAAGTGGCCGATCGTCCCGGCACCGCGTCCCTGCCAGGCAGCGCCGGGCACATGCGCGCAGTCCTCCACGACGATCAGGTCGTGGGCCTCGGCGATGCGCATGATCGCGTCCATGTCCGCCATCTGGGCGCCCAGGTGGACGGGGATGATCGCGCGCGTGCGGGGCGTGATCGCCGCCTCCACCGCTGCGGGGTCGATGCAGTAGGTCTCGGGGTCGATGTCCACGATGACCGGCAGCGCCCCTGCCGCCATCGGAGCCGCCGCCGTTGCCTGGAAGGTGTAGGCGGGGACGATCACCTCGTCACCCCAGCCGATGCCGGCCGCGCGCATCGCGACCTCCATCGTGATCGTGCCGTTGACCATCGGGACGGCGGTCCCGCCCCCCTGGAGCGCAGCGAACCGCTCCGCGAAGCGAGCCGTCTCGGGTCCGGGGAACGGGAAGCCACCCCAGCGCCCGGAGCGGACGACGCGCGCCACTGCCTCAACGTCGCGCTCGTCATGCTCGGGCCAGACGGGGTAGTCGTCCTGCCGCGCGCGCGGTCCGCCGAGGATCGCAGGGAGCGTGCTCGTCCCCACGGGATCGCCGAGCGTCGTCATGAGTAGACCTCCTCGAGCTCATGGGGTCGCGGGGCGAGCACCGGCGACCGGTCCGTCTGGATCGACCCGGCAAGCCGCTGCCGGTCGATATCGCGTCGATCGATCCCCGCGCGGCGCATGGCGAGGACCACGCCGCCGATGACCGGGGGACCGGAGAGGGTGACTGTCCGCGCGCCCGGGGCTTCCGCACGGACCGCGGCGAGGAGTGGGTCGAGGAGGAGGGGTCCGCCCCGGAAGAGGCTCCCGATCAGGACGAGCTCGAAGGACGAGCCGGTCAGGTCGAGCTGCCGGGCGACACCCGTGACGAGGTCGGCCAGCTCGCGCCCTGCCCACGCGATGCACTCCGTCGCCACCCGGTCGCCGGCTTCGGCGACGGAGAAGACCAGCGGGGCGAGGGAGGCATCCACCGGATAGCGCTCCTCGCAGTAGCCCTCGAGAAAGGCGAGCGCATCAGCGGCCCGAAAGGCGGTGAGGAAGGCATCCGTGAGGGCGGTCTCGGGCCCGCGTCGCGTGGCCGCTCGCGAGATCGCCCAGACGGCCCGCGTCACGAGCGCGGAGGCCCCCGCGAACTCCCCGACCCGCGCACCCATGCCCAGGACCCGTCCGAGTCGACCATCGCGATCGAGGCCCCAGCAGTTGCACCCGGTCCCCGAGACGAGGCCGATCCCCCACCCTTCCGTCGCCCCCGCGAGGAGGCCGACCACCGCGTCGTTCACGACCGTGACCGGGAAGCCATCGACCCCCGCCGCCCGGAGGGCTGCCAGCTGGGCCGGCTCCTCCGATCCCCAGTCGAGACCGGCGATGCCGAAGCCCGCGGCGGTGACCCGGGTGGCGCCGATGCCCGCCGATGCGAGGACCTCCCGGAAGAGCGACCGGACCACCTCCGTGACCGCGCCGTATCCCACCGCCTCGTGGTTCGCCCCGCCCCCTGCCGCGAAGCCGAGGACGCGTCCCGCCTCGTCCGCGAGCAGGAGATGGGACTTGGTCCCGCCGAGGTCGCCACCCAGGAAGATCCTCATGGCGCCGGCGTCCGGAAGCGCGGCAGGTAGGTGGCGTTCGTCTGCAGAAGGTCCTCGAGCAGGGCCTCGGCTCGGCGCATCGAGGGCCCGAGCGGGTGCGCGATGAGCGCCTGGAGGGCCACCCGAGGGTCTCCGTGGACGGCCGCTTCCACGGCGAGCAGCTCGTAGGCCTTCACGTGATGGAGGAGCCCCGCGACGACCGCCGGCAGCGGCTCGGTCGGGATCGGGTGGATCCCGTCCCGGTCTACGCGAGCGGGGAGCTCGAGGACCCATGACGGGTCCCATCCGGGGACGGCGCCCGCGTGACGGACGTTGACGATGTGCGTGGTTCCGCGTCCGTTGTGATGGGCGTCGATCAGCTGCGTGGCGACCGTGGAGTAGTAGGCGCCCCCCCGCTGCATCAGTGTGGCCGGCGGCGCCACGCGGTCCGGGTCGGCGTAATCACGGAGAAGCTCCGCTTCGATCGCCATCACCGTGCTCGCGCGTGTCGGCGATCCGGCCTGCTCGTCCACGACCCGCGCGGTGTCATAGAAGTAGCGGAGATAGGAGTTCGGGATCATGCCCAGCGCGGCGAGCAGGTCCGGGTCCCACGCAGGATCGGGGGTCTCACGCATCCGCCGGATCCAGCGGTCCATCACCTCCGGCCACAGGTCCCGCCCGTCAAGGCGGAAGCCGCGGTACCACCCGAGGTGGTTCAGGCCGAGGGTCTCGAGGGCGCTGCGCTCCGGGTCGATCGCCGGCCCTCCGTCCGCGAGAGCAGCGAGGATCTCCATCTGCAGATGGGGCGGTCCGTTGCAGACGCCGACCGCCCGGACCTGTGGCGCGTGGCGGAAGAGGGCCTCGGTGACGAGGCCGGCGGGGTTCGTGAAGTTCACCAGGAGTGCCGCCGGTGCCTCCGCGGCGATCTCCGCAGCGATCTCGAGGATGACCGGGACCGTGCGCAGCGCCTTCGCGAACCCACCCACACCGGTCGTCTCCTGGCCGACCAGGCCGTGGCGCCGCCCGAGCTGCTCGTCTCCCTCGCGAGCCGCCATCCGGCCCACCCGAAGCTGCGTCACCACGTAGTCCGCACCCGAGATCGCCGCACGGCGATCGCCGGTGAGGACCACGCGGAACGGGCCGCCGGCCGCCGCCACCATCCGGGCCGTCAGCCCCCCCACCACCGCGAGGCGGTCCGGGTCGGGATCCACGAGCCAGACCTCTCCGACCGGGAGCCGTCCCCGACGGGCGAGGAACCCCTGGATGAGCTCGGGCGTGTAGGTCGATCCGCCGCCGATCACCGCGACCTTGATCATCCCTGCTCCTCCCGGTCCCCGGGACACCCGCACGACCGGCGCAGGACGATGTGTGTCGGCAGCAGCGTGAGGAGCGGCGCTTCCGGATCCGCGCTCCCCATCTCCAGGAGCCTTCGGACCGCGGCCGATCCGACCGCTTCGGTCGGCGCGCGGACCGTCGTGAGCGACGGCGCCACATGGCGGGCGAGGGGTGTGTCATCGAAGCCGACGACCGCGACTCGCCGCTCCGGCGCCAGACGCCGGAGCGCCTGCAGGACGCCGACCGCTGCAGCGTCGTCCCCGGCGAAGACGGCGTCGAACGCGAGCCCACCGGCGATCCAGGCGGCGGCCTGTCGTTCGCCCCCGGAGCTCGTGAAGCCTCCATCCCCGATCAGGTCCGGGTCGACGGTGATCCCGTGGGCAGCGAGCGAATCGCGATAGCCGAGCTCGCGCCAGCGGGAGTCCTCATGCCCCGCAGGGCCGCGGAGGTAGGCGATCGACCGGGCTCCGTGCGCCTCGATCAGGTGGTCGACCAGCTGGCGGGCACCCCCCTTGTTCTCCACCGTGACGCTGGGGATCGCGAGATCCCGGGGCGGCGTGCGATGCAGCAGGACGACGGGATGCCGTCTCGCCCAGGCGAACCGAAGGTCGTCGTCGCTCATCCCGTCTGCGAAGACGAGGAGCCCGTCCGTGTTGTGCTCGCCGAGCGCCGACGAGCGCCCCGCCCCCGCTGTGCTCACGAGCAGGTTCATGCCGGCGGCGGAGACCTCCGTCTCGATCCCCCTCAGGAGCGAGGCGACGTAGTCACCGGAGATCCGGGAGAGGAGGAGGCCGACCGTCTTCGTGCGTCGGCGTGCGAGCACCTGCGCGGCGGTCGCCGGCCGGTACTCGAGCTCGCGCATCGCGCGGCGCACGCGATCCGCCTTTGCATCGACGACCGGGGCCGACCCGTTCATGACCCGGCTCACCGTCGAGATCGAGACTCCGGCTCGCCGCGCGACGTCATCGATCGTGGGGCGGCGAAGGTCCTCGGCCGGTGGTCGTGCCCGGGATGAAAGCGCTTTCGACATGAGGCACAGAGACTGCGGCATCCCGATCGCCGTTGTCAAGCCGCGGCCGCGCTCACCCGATCCACCGAGGGCTGACCGGACCCTAGAGCCCCCGCTCCCCCCGGTGCCACGGCACGCCGAGCGCCGCGGGTGCCCCGAGCCGCCGCCGGATCGCCTCCCGCGAGCCGAGGACGACGACGAGGATGACGAGGAGGTAGGGGAGCATGTCCAGGAAGAAGGTCGCCGGCTGGTAGAGGTGGAAGACGTTCGGGATGCCGAGGATCTCGTCCGGGCCCTGGAGGTCGAGGGCGAGGCGGCGGATCGTCGCGATGAGCCACGCCCCGAGGAGCGCCCGCCACGGGCTCCAGCGGGCGAAGATCACGAGCCCGACCGCGATCCAGCCCTGGCCCGAGGTCGTCTGGTTCGCGTTCCAGCCGGGGCTGATCGCCATCGTGATCGTGGCTCCCGCGAGACCCACGAGCGCGCCGCCGAGGGCGGTGTAGATGACGCGCGTCCGGATCACGTTGACGCCGAGCGCGTCCGCCGCGGTGGGGTTCTCGCCGACCGCGCGGAGATGGAGCCCCGGCCGGGTCCGCTCCACCCACCACCAGCAGAGCGGCACGAGGAGGAGCCCCACGTAGACCATGATCGACTGGTCCGTGAAGAGGACCGGCCCGAGGAAGGGGATCGCGGAGAGGAGCGGGATCGTCAGGGTGGGGAGGAGGGCGCCGGTCCCGCCGCCCGCGAGCCCTTCGCCGAGGACCATCGCGACCCCGGTCCCGAGCAGCGTGAGGGCGAGCCCGGAGACCGTCTGGTCCGCCCCCAGCCGGACGGTGACGAAGGCATGGAGGAGGGCGAGCGCCGTCCCCGCGAGGACCGCCGCCACGAGCCCGAGCCACGGGTTCCCGGTCTCGAGGCCCACCTTGAAGCCGGCCAGGGCGCCCACGAAGAGCATCCCCTCCACCCCGAGGTTGAGGATCCCCGAGCGCTCCGTGAGGATCTCGCCGAGCGCGGCGAGGAGGAGGACGGTACCGCTCGCCACGCCTGCGGCGAGGAGGACCTCGAGGCTCATCGGCGGACCACCCGCAGCGTGTAGCGGGTGAGGGCGTCCGCGACGATCACGCAGACGAGGACGATCCCCTGGATCATCGCGGGGATCCCCGCGGGCTGGATCTCCCGGCCGGCGAGGATGAGCGCGCCGAAGCCGATCGCCGCCACGATCACCCCGAGCGGGTGGAACTTGGCGAGATACGCGATGACGATCCCGGTGAAGCCGTAGCCCAGCGCCAGGCTGTCCTGGAGCCGGTGGACCGTCCCGCTCACCTCGGAGGCCCCGGCGAGCCCCGCGAGGGCGCCCGAGGCGAGGAAGACGAGCACGATCTTCCGCTTCAGGTCGATCCCCGCGTAGCGCGCCGCCTGCGGGTTGTCCCCGGCGAGCCGGATCTCGTAGCCGGTCCGCGTCCGCGAGAGGACCCACCAGACGATCCCCGCCGCCACGAGCGCAAGGAGGAAGCCGCCGTGGACGGTCATCCCCGCCACGTCCGGGATGAGCCACGAGAGCTCCGTCAGGCGCCCCAGCCAGGCATCGCGCGGGAACTGGACCGTCTGCTGGAAGCCACCCTCGCTCCACGGGCCGAAGACCCAGAAGCGGAGGAAGGAGAGGGCGACGTAGTTGAGCATCAGCGTGGTGATGATCTCGTTCACGTTCAGGCGCGCCCGGAGGACGCCCGCGATCCCGCCCCACAGCGCGCCCGCGACCATCCCTCCCACGACCATCGCCGGGATGAGGATGATCCCCGGCGTCCCGGCGGGGAAGATCCCGAGGAGGACCACGGCGGAGGCTCCCCAGGCGCCCATGAGGAGCTGGCCTTCCGCACCGATGTTCCAGAGGCGCATCCGGAAGGCGAGCGAGCAGGCGAGGCCGGTGAGGATGAGCGGGGTCGCCTTGACGAGCGTGTCCGAGAGGACGTAGAGGTCGCCGAAGGACGCGCCGAGGATATGCGCGAAGACCGCGAAGGGATCGGCGCCGATGAGCGCGAGGAGAAGGCCCGAGAGGACGAGGGCGGCCCCGATCGCCGCAAGCGTGGCCGCGAGGGGGAGCCAGCGCGGTGTCCCCAGCCGCCGCTCCACGCGGAGCGTGACGGGGAGGAGCCCGCGATCCGTGGCCGGCGCGCTCATGCCGCGCCTTCCGCCGCCCCGCGGCTGCCGGTCATCAGGAGCCCGATCTCCTCGATCTCGCCGAAGAGCTCGGGCTCGATATCGCCCGCGATCCGCCCCTCGTACATCACGAGGATCCGGTCGGCGAGCCCGGTCAGCTCGTCCAGCTCCTCGCTGATGAGGATGATCGCCGCCCCCGCCCGCCGCTGGTCCAGGAGGAGCCGGTGGACGGTCTCGATCGCGCCCACGTCCAGGCCGCGCGTGGGCTGGACCGCGACGATCAGCCGCGGCCCCGATGTGAGCTCGCGGGCGAGGATGAGCCGCTGGAGGTTCCCGCCGGAGAGGAGCCGCGCCGGGGTGTCGATCGAGGGGGCGCTCACCGCGTAGTCCGCCTTCAGCGCCTCCGCGATCCCGCGCGCCGCGCGCCGCCGGAAGCGGATCCGCCCGCCGACCGGCGCGCTCCGGTAGCGCTTCATCACGAGGTTGTCCGCGAGCGAGAGACCGGGTGCGCTGCCGGTCCCCGTCCGGTCCTCCGGGATATGCGCGACCCCCGCCTCGATGATCTCCAGGACCGGCCGGTTCGCGATCTCCCGGCCGTCCAGGGTGATCGAGCCGGTGGCGGCGCGCAGGCCGGTGATCGCCTCCGCGAGCTCGCTCTGGCCGTTCCCGGCGACGCCGGCGATGCCCACGATCTCCCCCGCCCGGACCTCGAGGTCGATCCCCCGCAGCGCGGGGAGGCCGCGGTCGTTCTGCGCCGCGAGGCCACGCACGGCGAGGACGACGGGACCGGGCGTGGCGGGCGCCTTCTCGATGCGCTCCAGGACCTCCCGGCCCACCATCAGCCGGGCGAGCTCCGCGGGGGTCCGCCCGGCGGCGTCGATCCCCGCCGCCGTGACGGCGCCGCGCCGGAGGACGGTGATCCGGTCCGCCACGGAGAGGACCTCGCCGAGCTTGTGGCTGATGAGGACGACCGACCCGCCGGCCGCGGTCATCGCGCGCAGGGAGCGGAAGAGCTCCTCGGTCTCCGCCGGCCCGAGGACGGCGGTCGGCTCGTCCATGATCAGGATCCGGGCGCCGCGCCAGAGCATCTTCAGGATCTCGACGCGCTGCTGCTCGCCCACGGAGAGCTGCCAGACGGGGGCGTCCGCGGGGACCCGCAGGCCCCGCTCCTCCGCGAAGGCAGCGACCGCGGCGTGGCGCGCCCCGAGCCCGAGACGGATCCGCGGCTCCGCCAGGCCGAGGAGGACGTTCTCCGTCACGGTGAGCGAGGGGACGAGGGTGAAGTGCTGGTGGACCATCCCGATCCCGGCCGCGATCGCCTCGCGCGGGGAGCGGAAGCGGACGGGCCGGCCATCCACGGCGACCGTCCCCTCATCCGCGCTGTAGAGCCCGGCGAGGATGTTCATCAGGGTGCTCTTCCCGGCGCCGTTCTCGCCGAGAAGGGCATGGACCTCGCCACGCCGCACGTCCAGATCGACCCGGTCGTTCGCGACCAGGCCGGGGAAGCGCTTGACGATCCCCCGCATCTCGACCGCGAGGGGCGTGGCGGTCTCGGTCATCGGCTCCATCATCGCGCGCCGCGGGGCACGCCGCCGGGGGAAGGACGAGCCCCGGGGACCGTGGGGTCCCCGGGGCTCGGGTCTGGCCGGTTCGCCGTGCTCAGGGGAGCTCGGCGGTGATCCCGTCCGCCCACCAGTACATGCACGGATCGCACTCCGCACCCGGGGCGCCGGGCGGGAACTGGTCGAGGTCGGACTGGTCGAGGCGCTCGCCCTCCGCGAGGACGACGTTCCCCTGGTTGTCCATGATCGGGCCGGCGAAGACGTCGAAGCGGGTGAACTCCCCGTTGCGCATCTTCTCGAGGGTGTCGCGGACGAGCTGGATGTCCTCGGCCGGCAGCTCTGCCACGCCGGGCTGGAGCTCCTGGCCCTCCTCGAAGCCGTAGAGGCCCATCGCCATCGAATCGGCGTCGAAGTACTCGTAGCCCGCCGTGTAGGTCCCGTCCTTCACCTGCTGGGCGATCCGGAGGTACTCCGGGCCCCAGATCCAGTAGGGGGCCGTGAGGCAGGAGTCGAGGGTGCACGAGCTCGGGTGGTCGTAGGTGACCGCCCACTTGCCGCGCTCCTGGGCGACGATCGCGTTCGCGGGGGTATCCGCGCCCGTGAAGACGACGTGCGCCCCCGCGTCGAAGAGCGACGCCGCGCCGTCCCGCTCCTTCACCGGGTCATGCCAGGTGTTGATGAAGCGGATGTCCATCGTGCACTCGGGGCAGGTCTCCTTGATGCCCAGCATCATCGCGTTCCCCAGCCGGAGCTCCTCCGGGATCGGGAAGGTCGCCATGTAGCCGAGCTTCGTCTCGCCGTCCATCTTGGCGCGCGAGCCGGCGAGCATCCCGGCGAGGTACTTGTAGTCCTCCATCGCGCCGAAGAAGTTGCCGAAGTTCCGGCCGTTGCTCTTGAAGCCGGTGAGGTGGAGGAAGGTCGAGTCCGGGAACTCCTCGGCGACCGTCGCCATCGGGTCCATGTAGCCGAACGAGGTCCCGATGATGAAGTCGAAGCCCTTGCGCGCAAGGCTGCGGAAGACCTGCTCGGCGTCCGGGCCCTCCGGGACGAGCTCCACGTAGGCGATGTGCGTCTCCGGGAGGTACTCGCAGACGTGGAGGAGGCCCTCGTAGTGGGCCTGGCTCCAGCCACCGTCATCGTGCGGTCCGATGAGGACCATCGCGACGTTGAACTTCCCGTCCACCGCCTCGGGCAGCTGGACGCCACCCGCCGGTTCGCAGGCGTTCGCGTCCTGTGCGAGGGTCGCGGGCCCGCCGCCCGCAAGGATCGCCGTGCCCAGGACCGCGCCCGCGAGACCGGCACGCGCCGCGCGCATCCACCGAGTTGTGACCATCGATCGCGACTCCTTCGCTCGGGGCCGGTCCAGCGCCGACGGCCCGTTCTCTCCCACCGAGCGCATTCTACGGAGCCGGAGCCCGGCGCGGGAGACCGGCTCGGGTCCGCGCGGGTGGCGGCTCGGTGACGAAAGCGCTCAGCCGGCCTCGTCTCCGGCGCCGTTCCAGAGGCCGGGCTGAGCCGGGGGACGGGGGGGCATCGGCGGCACCGGCGCCGAGAAGCCGCGCGGGAGCTCACCGCTCTGGGCGAGCCGCCGGATGACGAAGGCGTAGTAGTCGTCCACCTTCGCGGTGATGTTCTCCCAGCCGAACTGGATCGCCCGCCGGCGGCCCGATTCGCCCATCCGTGCCCGCCGCTCGGGATCCCGCAGGAGGGTGAGGAGCGCGCCCGCAAGCGCATCCACGTCCTTGGGGGGGACGAGGAGCGCCTGCTCGTTCCGGCGCACGACCCCCTTGTAGCCGTGGATATCCGAGCAGACGACCGCCCGTCCCGCGGCCATCGCCTCGAGAAGGACGATCCCGAACGATTCCTGGCCGGTGGCCGGGGAGACGTAGATGTCCGACGTGACGAGCGCGCGCACCTTGTCCGCGTCGCTCACCCGCCCGAGCAGCTCCACGTCCCGCAGGTCGTGCTTCCGGATGTAGTCGCGTGCCTCCTGCTCCTGCGGGCCGCCACCCACGACGAGGAGCCGCGCGGGCTCGCCGGCCCGGCGCACCTCGTGGAAGGCGCGCAGGAGGTAGAGGAGCCCCTTCCGGTTCTCGAAGCGCCCGATGAAGAGGAGGTTCGGGACGCCGTCCCGCCAGCGCGCGAAGGGCGAGGGGTTCCGGTAGTCGTTCAGGTCCACGCCGTTGGGGATCACCTTGTACTCGGCGGGGAAGTAGCGGCTGATGAAGTGGCGCGCCGCCGCGCTCACCGCGATCCGGCCGTGGAGGCGCGCGGCGTAGTGGGCCATCGCCCGCTTGCCGAACTCGTAGGAGGGGCTCCAGCCGGAGTAGGCGTGGAAGGTGGCGATGTTCACGCTCTTCGAATGCCGCAGCACCTCGAGCGAGAGGAAGGGGACGAAGGGCTCGTGGAAGTGGATGAGATCGAAGCGCTCGCGCTCGAGCATCCGCTTCACGAGCGAGGGGTAGCGGTGGGAGACGGTGAGCGTGCCGACCGAGCCGTTCGTGGGGACGCTCATCCCGTAGCCGAGCCGGATGATGTCGCCCTCGCTCGAGCGCTGCGGGCCGTGCGTGGAGCTGATGATCCGGACATCGTGGCCGCGCAGGACGAGGTTCTCGTAGAGCTCCTGGACGTGCGCGTTCACCCCGCCCGGGCGGGGGTAGATGTAGGGGGTGACGAGGCCGATCTTCATCGCGGGCCGGCCGCCGGCTCATCCTCGATCCCCGCCGCCCGCGGATCGAAGCGGACCGGCCGGAGCCGCCCGCCCGGGTAGCCCAGGTCGCGCCCGGTCCCGTCCCGCCGGATCACCTTCCCGCCGATCTCCTCGCCGAGCGCGCGGACGTTCTTCGTCATCTGGCGCCGGAACATCCCCATCTGCTCGGCCCAGGCGTAGCCACGTCCCTCCCAGTCGGTCTCCCGCGCGAGGATCGCGGCCCGCAGGTCCTCCGCGCTCCGGCCCGGGAAGCGGGTCCGCGCCCGCCCGATGAGGTCCGCGCGGTGGGCATCCGAGGCGGCCACCGCCGCGAGCCCGACCTCCGCCACGAAGCCCGGCACCTGGCGGCTCCAGCGCATCCGCGCGGTCGTGGGGTTGAAGGCCTCGATGGCATCCGGATGGGCGGCGGGGTCGGGGTCGTCCAGGAGGCGCCGGATCGTGCCTGCGGAGGCGCACAGGGGGTAGGGGACGAGCGGGTGGGCGACGATCGCGATCCCGCCCTGCTCATGGACGCGCAGGACGCTCTCGCGCATCGAGCGCCAGGGGGCGACCTTGCGCTCGAGGAAGAGGGCGATGAGGTGGCCGTTCCGGGTCGTGATCTCCTCGCCCACGATGATCTCCGTCCGCAGGCCCCGGGCGAGGGCGATCCGGCGCGCCGCGATCCCCGCATCGATCCGCTCGTGGTCCGTGATCGCCACGACGTCCAGGTCGCTCGACTCCACGAAGGCGAGGATCTCCTCCACGCCGGAGACACCGTCCGAGGCGAGCGTGTGGACGTGGAGGTCCGCCTTCCCCTCCCGCGGCCGGGCGTGCGCGGACGGCGTCTCTGCCGCCCCCGTCCCGTCCGTCGTCATGCAGCCTCCTCCCAGATCGGGAAGAGCAGCGTCCACCACTGCTCCGGCGCGGACGCGATCGTCCGCTCCATCCAGCGCACATGGTCGCCGATGAGGGCCTGGACCTGCCGGGCGCGCGGGAGGTCGGCCGCCGGGAGCGCCGCATCCATCCGCCCGATCCAGCGTCCCAGCCCCGCATCCCGGGCGAGGCTGATGAAGGCGACCCGGGCGCGCGTCTCCACGGCGAGGATCGCCGGGCCCGCCGGGATCCGCGCCGGCGCCCCGAAGAGCGAGAGAGTGGCGGCCGGGCCGCCGATCGGACGATCGGCCACGATCCCCACCGCGCCGCCGGACCGGATCCGCTCCTTGAGGATCCCGCTCACGCCGAGAAGAGGAAGGACCTCCACCCCGAACTCGCCCCGGACCGCCTGGATATAGCGCTCCATCACCGGGTTCGCCACGACCTCCATCGGCGCCGCAAGGGGGATCGCCCCGGTCCGGGCCGCGAAGACCCCGGCGATCTCCACCGCCCCGAAGTGGATCGAGATGTAGATCCGGCCGGGCTCGCCGTCGGGGACCGCGGAGAGCCCCTCGCGGACCGCCTCCGGGTCCGGCAGGCGGACGCGTTCCCGGAGGACCGCCGCGTCATAGCGCGTCGCCAGGGCGCTCTCGGCATAGGTGAGCGCCCAGTGGCCGAAGACCTCCCGGACGAGCCGCTCATGGAGCCGCGCGTCCGTGGCCGCGGCCCGCCCCCGCTCGCTTCCCACGCCCTCGGCGGCCATCCAGCGCACGACCCGGCCGAGGTTCGCCCGGACGACCGCGCGCCGGGCCGGCAGGAGCCGCGGCAGGAGATGGAGGCCCGCGTTCCAGGCCGCCCGCAGGACGAGCTGCTCGGGGAGGCGCCGGACGATCCCGAGCGCGGCGATGAGGAGCGCGCCGGAGATCCGCTGGCCGCGCGTGGGGGGAGCGGACCCGGGCTCCGGGGACGGCGCGGTGGTGCTCTCGCTCATCCCGCGGCGATCTCCCGGGCGCGCGCCTCGAGCGCCCGCCCCTCCGCATCCGTGGCCGGCCAGAGCGGCTTGAAGGCGAACCACTGGCGTGGGTCGGGCCGGACGAGCGCCTCCAGGGCATCCGCGATCCGCTGGGTCGCGGCGAGGATCGCGGCCGGCGACCCGTCCGGGACCTCGATCGCCTCCGCGGCGACGGAGCGGTAGGTCCCATCCGCCTGGCGGATCGAGGCGACCGGGAGGATGACCGCGCCGCTCCGGGCGGCAAGGGTGGCCGGGCCGGCCGGGAGGGTCGTCCACGAGCCGAAGAGCCGGACCGGAAGGTCATCCGGGCGGTAGCCCCAGTCCACGACCATGCCGAGGATCGCGGGCGCCCGCATCACGCGGAAGATCTCGCGCAGGTTCCGCCACGGGATGATCTCCAGGCCCCAGCGCCGCCGCTGGCGGTTGAGGAGGTCGAAGAGCTCCGGGAAGGCGGTGTCGTCCGCGAGCCCGTAGGTGGGGTAGCCGCGGAGCGCATACGAACCGGCGAAGAGATCGATGCTCCCGATATGACCGCTCACCGCGATGACCCCGGTCCCCCGGGCGCTCGCCCGGTCCCACGCGGCAAGGAAGGCGGTGTGTGCCGGCCCGTCTCCCGGCAGGAGCCGGAGCGGCTCGTCCTCCGGCGCATGGGGAAGGCGGAGGAGCTCCAGGGTGAAGCGCCCGTAGCCGGTGTAGATGTCCCGGGCGAGCCGGCCCACGGCGGGATCGTCCTCCGGGAGGCGGAGGATCCGGGAGGCGTTGCGGTGGATGATCCGGCGCTTCGGCGGCCACGCGTGGTAGCCGATCCGGAAGGCGACCCGGACGAGGAGGTCCGCGGCGCGGGCGGGGATCCGTGCCGCCATGGCCGAGGCGCTCCGGAAGACGAGGACGGCGATCCGCTCCACGACCCGCGCCCCGCGGCGGGCCGTGGGACGGGCGAGCGGCGAGTAGGCGACGCCGCTCCCACCGGGCGCGCGCGATCCCGATCCCGGCACCCGCGTGCCCGGCTCGTCCGCCGTCATCTCACCTCGCTCTGGAAGGGGACAGGGCGGCGCGCCGGCGCCGCCCGAGGATGAACGCAGGATAGCGAAGGCGCGTCCTGCGGCCCCCGGGCCGGGGTGGCCGTGGTCCGGCCTGGTCCGGAGCGCGCTGTCGCCGGGCGGCCGCTCCGCTACCCTGCACGCTGAGGTGCGGCGGGACCGTGCCCTTCATCTGCGCGCGAACGCCGCGCGCCCGGGAGGTGTGCTGGTGGACCAGGCATCGTCAGGGGCATCGGCCCCGGAGCTGGAGACCGAGCCCGCGGCTCGCTCGGCCGGCGTGCGCCACGCCTTCTCCGGCCGCGGGGTGGCCGCACTCTCGTTCGCGAGCCTGCGGGCCGTCATGGTCTTCGCCGCGATCGTCACGATCGTGCGGCTCTCCGGGGCCGGCGGATGGATCGCGATCCCGGTCGTCGTCGTGCTCACCCTTCTCGTGGCCGGGGTCTTCGGCGAGATCGCATCCCGGTGGCCCCTGGAGGGCTCCGTCCACGCCTGGAGCCGCCAGCTCTTCGGGGCGCGGACCGGGCTTTTCGTCGCCTGGACCTATCTCGTCTCGTACCTGCTCTACATGGCCGCGATGTCCTACTTCGATGCCCAGCGGGTCTTCTTCGTCCTCGGCCTGGACGCGCCTGCGCATCTCGCCGCCTCGGTCACCACGGTCGGTCTCGTGGCGGTCGCCACCGTCCTCAACCTCCTGCGGCGGGACATCTTCCGGCTCTTCGTCATCGTCTCGGCGCTCTCCTCGCTCATCGCGTGCGTCGTCTTCGGGACGATCCTGCTCGTGGGCCATCAGCAGCGCTCGATCGGCGACCTCTTCGTCAACGCGGACGGCGCGCCGCTCGACCTCGCCTGGCTGACCGGGCCCTTCCTCCTCGCCCTCCTGTGGGCCGCCCACTTCCTGATGAAGGGCTTCGAGTTCCCCACGATCGTCGCCGAGGAGGTGCGCGATGCGCGCCGGACGGTGCCGCGGGTCATGACCTGGACGCTCGTGGCGGCCGGTGCCGCCTGGCTCTACGCGGGGATCGCCGTCCTCCTCTCCGCGCCGGCCGCCGATTCGCTCGCGAACGCGACGAGCCAGAACACGTATGCCTCGGCGACCGGCGCCGCGATCCAGGTCTCGCTCGGTCATGAGGCGGCGTGGATCGCCGCCCTCCTCATGTTCATCTCCACGTTCACCGCCGTGACGATCTTCCAGCTCGTCGCGTCGCGCACGATCTGGACCCTTGCCCGCGACCGCCAGGTCCCCTTCGAGCGCGTCCTCGTGAAGGTGAGCGGCGAGGACCGTGTGCCCCGCAACGCGGTGATCGCGACCGGCATCGTCGCCGCGATCCTCCCCTTCCTCTTCACGAGCCAGACGTCCTACATCCTCGTGGGCGCCTCGATCGCGCCGCTCATGCTCGCCTTCCTCTTCCCGATCATCGGGCGGATCCGCGCCCGGCAGCGCGGCAGCTGGCGCGCCGGGCCGTGGACGCTCGGCCGGATGGGGATCCCCATCGCGGTCGCGGCCTCCCTTGCGGTCGTGCTCATCGGCGTCATCGCGCTCGTGCCGCACGAGAGCCTCTACGGGACCGACCCGATCCCCTACCTTTCGGTCGTCGGGCTCACGGTCCCCTTCAACCTGATGCCCGTGATCGTCCTCATCCTCACCCTGGCGTCGGGCGGGCTGCTCGTCCGCTGGGCCTTCCGGGACAGCGGCTTCCACACCCGGAACAGCTGGGCGGTGGAGCGCGACCTTCATGTCCGCCGGAAGCTCCGCCACGCGGGCACCTGCGTCACCTGCGGTGCGCCGCTCGCGGCGGGGACCGAGGTCTCCTTCGACCCGGAATCGAAGCGGATCTTCTGCTTCGCCTGCGAGTTCCTCGACTAGCGGACGGACCGCGCCGGCGGCGAGACCGCGGTCTCGCCGCCGTTCCCCGGCCCCGCGTGGGTCAGCGTGCGGCGACCATCGGCTCGGCCGCATCCCGCGCGACGGCCTCGCCCCCCGTGAGCGTCTCGTTGTCCTCGCCCCGGATGAACGCCTCCACGCGCTCGCGCGCGAGGTCGTCGTGGATCTGGAGCGGCGGGCTCTTCATGAAGTAGGCGGAGGGCGCCACGAGCGTCCCCGCCAGGCCGCGATCGAGGCCCAGCTTCGCGCAGCGGATCGCATCCGTGATCACGCCTGCGCTGTTCGGGCTGTCCCAGACCTCGAGCTTCAGCTCCAGGTTCAGCGGGACATCCCCGAAGGTCGTCCCCTCGATCCGGATATGGCACCACTTCCGGTCCTGGAGCCACGGCACGTGGTCCGAGGGACCCACGTGGATATCCTCCTCCGCCAGCTCGTGGTCGAGCATGGAGGTGACCGCGTTCGTCTTGCTGATCTTCTTGGACTCCAGTCGCTCCCGCTCGAGCATGTTCAGGAAGTCCGTGTTGCCGCCGAAGTTCAGCTGGTAGGTCCGGTCGATGCGCACGCCGCGGTCCATGAAGAGGCGGGTGAGGACGCGATGGGTGATCGTGGCGCCGACCTGGCTCTTGATGTCGTCCCCGATCACCGGGAGCCCTGCGGCCGCGAAGCGCCGCTGCCACTCCGGCTCGCGGCCGATGAAGACGGGGATCGCGTTGACGAAGGCGGTGCCGGCGGCGAGCGCCTGCTCCGCATACCAGCGGGTCGCGGCCTCGCTGCCCACCGGGAGGTAGGAGACGAGGACGTCCACCTGCCGCTCGCGGAGGATGGCCGCCACGTCCACCGGGCGCTCGGGCGCCTCGTCGATCACCGCGGAGAGATAGCGCCCGATCCCGTCCAGGGTGGGGCCGCGCTGGACGATGACCCCGGTCTGCGGCACCGGGTGGAAGACGACCGTGTTGTTCGGGCCGGCGACCACCGCATCCGCGAGGTCCCGGCCCACCTTCGTGGCGTTCACGTCGAAGGCCGCGACGAAGTCGACGTCCCGGACGTGGTAGCCGCCGAGCTCCACGTGCATCAGGCCCGGGACCTGCGCCCCCGGGTCCGCATCCGCGTAGTGGTAGCGCCCCTGGACGAGGCTGCTCGCGCAGTTGCCCACGCCCACGATCGCCACCCGGATCGGACCACCGCGCGCTGCGCTCTCGATGTTGCTCATCCTGTCCCGCTCCAATCATTCAACGAGTCTTTATATAAAGGCTCGTGCATGCTACGGGCGGGAGGAGCGGGCGTCAAGCCGGGGAGAGGAGGCGGCGCGCGCGGCGCCGCGCTTCAGCGGGGCGTGGGCCCCTGGCGGACGACGAAGAGGATCCGCTGGAGCGCGGTGATCGCGGCGAGGACGGCGATCAGCCCGAGCGCGGCGGTGAGGATGAGCGCGCCGGTGGAGAGGGTGGGATCCGCGCTCACCCCGCCGGCCAGCCCTGCGCCCACGAGCCCGATGCCGAGGATCGCGGTCCGCACCTCGCGCGGGGCGAGACCGACCGCGGCCATCCCCCGTCCGCTCGAGTAGCCGAGCGATTCGGCGCGCGCCCGGGTATAGCTGACCATGAAGGCGTTCCCCATCGCGGCGGCCGCCAGCCACGCGCCGATCTCCACGTCCGCCTGGGTGCACCCGATGACGCAGCCGAGATAGACCGTGGTCTCCCCCCAGCGGTCGAAGGAGCTGTCGAGGAAGGCACCGAGCTTCGAGGTGGTCCCGGTCACGCGGGCGACCGCGCCGTCGAACATGTCGAAGGCGGCCCCGGCCGTGGCCACGATCCCCGCCTCCAGCCAGAGACCCCCGGCGGCGAGCGCACCGCCCGCCGCGGCGATCAGGAAGCCGATGACGGTGAGGCGGTTCGCGCTCAGCCCGACCCGGGCCATCCCGCGCGCGAGCGGGTCGATCGAGCCGCGGATCGCATCCCGGCGCGGGGTGGGGCTCGGTGCGCTCACCGGACGGGGATCCCGAGCATCGCGTGCTCCTTCGCGTGGAGGTCGCCGAGCGCTTCGCGGTCGAGCGAGCAGATGACCTCCCGGCCGGCCCGGCGCGTGCGCACGACCCCGGCCACCCGGAGCCGGCGAAGGTGCCACGAGACGAGCGGCTGGGAGAGATCGACGAGCGCCACGAGCTCCGAGACGCTCGCCTCCCCTTCCGCGAGGCGGATGAGGAGGCGGAGACGGGTCGGGTCCGAGAGCGCCTTGTGGACGAGCGCGGCCTGGCGCAGATCCTCCGGGGGTGCGGCGATCGTCGCGATCGTCGAGCGGATCCGGGCGGGCGTGGGCACGGCGGGGCGGGTCCTCGGTCAGGGGCGCCCCGCCGGCGGCGGGGTCCCGGGGAGGCTATGGCCGTCCGGGGCGGGTGTCAAGCGCGCGCCGCGTCTCCCGGGAGCTGGTCCACAAAGGCGGCGATCCGGCGCAGGCCCTCCGTCAGGCGGTCCCGGCTGGTGGCGTAGGAGATCCGGAGGAAGGCCTCCGCCGAGGCTCCGAAGGCCGTCCCGGCCACGGTGGAGACGCCCGCTTCCTCGAGCAGGCGATCCGCCATCGTCCGGCCGTCCAGCCCGGTCCCGGTCACCTCCGGGAACGCATAGAAGGCGCCCTGCGGCTCCGCGCAGCGGATCCCCGGGATCGCGTTCAGGCCATCCACCACGAGCCGCCGCCGCGCGGCGAACTCCGCGACCATCGCCTCCACCCCGTCCTGCGGCCCGGTGAGCGCGGCGAGCGCCCCGAGCTGCACGAAGGCCGGGACGCAGCTGATCGTGTTGATGATCAGGCGGCCCACGTGGGGGGAGAGCCACGATGGCACGACCGCCGTGCCGAGCCGCCAGCCGGTCATCGCGTACGCCTTGGAGACCCCGTCCAGGATGACCGTCCGCTCCGTCATCCCGGGCAGGCTCGCGATCGAGACGTGCTCGGCGCCGTCATAGAGGATCCGGCCGTAGATCTCGTCCGAGAGGACGATCAGGCCGTGCGCGATCGCGAGCTCCGCGAGCCGCTCCACGGCGGCGCGCTCCATCACGCCACCGGTGGGGTTGGCGGGCGAGTTGAGGATGAGCATCTTCGTGCGCGGCGTGATCGCCGCCGCCACGCGCTCCGGGTCCAGGGCGAAGCCGTCCTCCATCCGGAGCGGGATCGGGACCGGCGTCCCGCCGCAGGTCCGGGTGAGCGAGGCGTAGATCGGGAAGGTGGGGTCGGGGAGGATCACCTCGTCGCCCGGGTCGATGAGCGCGAGGATCGCGTAGACCATGACGCCCTTCCCGCCCACGGTGATGAAGACATCCTCCGGGCGGGTCGTCACCCCCTTGTGGTGGAGGGCGTCCTCGGCGACCGCCGCGCGCAGCTCCGGGAGCCCCGCGAAGGGCCCGTAATGGGTGAGCCCCGCATCGAGCGCATCCTTCGCCGCCGCCACGGCGTGGGGCGGCGTGTCGAAGTCCGGCTCGCCGAGGTGGAGGTGGATGACGGACCGGCCGGACGCCTCGAGCGCCCGCGCCCGCGCCGCGACCTCGAACGCCGATTCGGTCCCGAGGGCGGCCATCCGCCGGGAGAGGGCAGGGAGGGTGGCTTCGCTCATTCGGCGAGGATGCCAGAACGAGCATGCCGGGGTGACGCGTCCGTGCGGGTCAGCCGTCCTTCTCCCGTTGCTCCCCGGCCGGCATCGGCCGCCACGCGAGGAGGGCCGCCGACGCACCAAGGAGCCCGCCGAGGGAGAGGAAGACCGCCGCCAGACCGGCCGGCCCGGCGAGGGCGCCGAGGAGGGCGGGCGCGAAGAGCTGGGCGACCCGGTTCCCCGTCAGGCGGACCGCGATCGCCGTCCCCATCGCCGCCGGCGGCGAGGTCGCCGCGACCCACGCCAGGGTGAGCGGCTGCCCGAGCCCGAGCCCGAGCCCGAGGAGGATGACCTGGATGCCGAGGACGAAGGGGTTCGCGGTGAGCGGGATCGTGAGGTAGGCGGCGGCCGCGATGACGATGACGAGCCGGAGCGCCGGGCCGTCCCCCAGCTTCCGGACGACGCGTCCGGTGAGGACCCGCGCCCCGATCGCGGTCGCGCTGCGGAGCGCGAGGAGCGCGCCCACCACCTCCACCGGGAGGCCGTTCGCCTCGCCGTAGGCAGGCAGGAAGACGACGAGCGTATCCACGCCGAGGTTGATCGCGAGGCTCGCGACCATCGTCCGGCCCATCCCCGGCCAGCGCAGGATCGTCATCGCCGGGACGGGCGCCACCGGACGTCCGTCCGCGCCGCTCCGGGGCGCTCGCCGGCCTTCCCGGGCAAGGATCCCGAGCGCAAGCCCCGCGGAGACGATCGCCGGAAGGACGAAGAGCGGGACCCCGAGGAGGACCTCCTGGCCGCTCAGGGCGGCGCCCACGACGATCGCGCCCGCGATCGGACCGAGCAGCTGGCCCACGGCCGCGCCCGCCGCGTAGAGGCCGAAGCGGCCGCTCCGTGCGGCGGGCGAGGGGAACCAGCGCCCCACGAGCGTCTGGCTCCCGATGACCGCCATCAGCTGGCCGATCCCGAGGAGCGCCTGGGAGAGGGCGAGGAGCGGGATCGTGGGCGCGGCGAGGGTGAGGAAGGCGCCGGCGCCCATGAGGAGCGCACCCAGGGTCAGGAAGATCGGCTCGCCGTAGCGGTCCGTCAGGCGGCCGAGCGGGACCGCGGCGAAGACGGGGAGGATCGCGAAGGCGGAGGCCACGATGCCCAGCGCGAGCGCATCCGCGTCCAGCGCGAGCGTGCGATACGAGGCGACGAGCCGGATCCCGAGGACGAGCGCGTTGACGATCGTCGCATGGAGGACGAGCGCCGCGAAGGAGGAGGGATGCCGGATCGCCGGCGTGCTGGACGGGATGGCCACCTCCGGGGGAGGATAGCGACGGACGCCGGGTACCGGTGACCATCCCCGCGCGCCGGGGAGCCCGCCGACCTCCGGGAGGGACGCCGATGACGATGCTCCGCAGCGATGCCGCCCGGCGCGCCGCGCGCGAGGACGGCGGGACGCTCCTCGTCCACACCTGGAGCGAGCAGGACGGTCTCCGCCGCTTCGCGGACGAGGAGGCTCTGCGCGCGGTCGAGGCCGCCGTCGGCGACCCGTCGGTGCGCGTCTGGGTCGACCTCGAGGACGTCCCCCACCCGACCCTCGAGCGGGTGGGCACCCTCCTCGGGATCCATGAGCTCGTCATCGAGGACATGACGAAGCGGAACCAGCGGGCGAAGATCGAGCACACGGACGGGACGATGCATATCGTCCTCTACGCCCTCTCCTACGAGCGCCGGCTCCACGCGTGGGAGGTCGACCTCGTGGTGGGTACCCGCTTCCTTCTCTCCTCCCATCCGCCGGAGTGGCGCCCGATCGAGACGGTCGACCTGGACCGGCGGGGCGTGGAGCACTACCTCGCGGGCGGGATCGACTACCTCCTCTACGCGATCATGGACCCGCTCGTGGACGGCTACTTCCCGGTCATGGACCGCTTCTCGGACGAGATCGACCGGATCGAGGACGAGGTGGTGCGCGACCCCCGCAAGCCGGTCCTGGAGCGCCTCTTCCGCGTCCGCCGCGAGCTCCTCCGGATCCGCCATACGGTGAGCCCGGAGCGGGAGATCCTGAACCAGCTGACGAACCGCGAGAACCCGATCATCGCCCCGGAGCGCGTCGTCTATTTCCGCGACATCTACGACCACCTGATCCGGATCACGGACGACCTGGACACCCACCGGGAGCTGATCTCCGGCGCGCTCGAGGCCTACCTCTCCACGATCAACAACGGCCTCTCGGAGGTGATGAAGAAGCTCACCGCGGTGACCGCCGTCCTCGCCGGCGCCGGTGCCGTGGCGGGGATCTTCGGGATGAGCGAGGCGGGCGCCGCGCTCGACCTCCGCGAGGGGCTCGGCTTCTGGATCATCGCCGGCCTCGTCCTCGCCGTGGGCAGCGGGGTCTTCGCCTACTTCCGCAGGATCGGCTGGATCTAGCGTGGAGACCTGGCCGCTCCTCGGTGCGGCCGAGGCCTTCTCCCGCGTCCGCCCCCTCCTCGCCGCGCGGCCGCTCCTCGTCATCTCGGACTTCGATGGGACGCTCGCCCGCCTGGAGTCGGACCCCTGGGGCGCGCGGATCCTCCCCGGTGCGCGGCGGGCGCTCCGGCGGATGGCTGTGCTCCCGGATGTCCACGTGGCGCTCCTCTCCGGACGGACCGCGGGCGATCTCGTGGGCCGGGTCCGGGTCGGCGGTGCGCTCTACCTGGGCGATCACGGCACGGAGCGCGGCCGTCTCCCCCGCGGTGCCCGTGCCGAGCGGCTCGCGATCGAGGTCGCCCCGCTCCCGCCGCACCTCACCGCGCTCGCGGAGGGAGTGGCGCAGGCCGTGGAGGCCGCCTTCCCCGAGCCCTGGCTCGTGGTGGAACGGAAGCTCCCTGCGGTCACCTTCCACTACCGGACCGCCCCGGACCTGGACCTGGCCGCGGAAGGGATCGGCGCGGTCGTGGAGGCGGCGGACCCGGCCGGCGAGCTGACCCGCTTCCCCGGCCGGCGCGCCCTGGAGCTCCGGCCGCCGGGGGCCCCCGCGAAGGCCGATTCCGTCCGCGCCCTCCTGGACGAGCACCGCCCCGCCGCCGCGATCATGCTCGGCGATGACCGCCACGATGCGCGCGCCTTCGCGCTCCTCCGCGCCGCGCGGGCGGCCGGCGAGCTGGATGCCTGCACGATCGGGGTCCGCTCGCTCGCGGCCACGCCGGAGGAGATCGGCCCGTACGCGGACCTCCTCCTCGCCTCCCCGGCGGAGACCGCGGGACTCCTCGGGCGCATCGAGCGGACGCTTCGCTAGGATGCGTTCCGTGCGCCTCCTCCTTGCGACCCTTCTCCTGCTCCTCTCTGCCGTCCCGGCCGCCGCCTCCGAGCCCCCGGTCAACCTCGTCCTGCCCGTCTTCCACGGCGGCGAGGAGGTCCGGATCGGCCTCGTCACACCGGGATCGGACGGCCACCAGCTCGGCGACCTGCGCACCCTGGAGGCGCTCCCGGTCGCGGATGCGGAGGGGGCGGTCATCGGACGCATCGACGCCTGGTGGGTGACCACCTCCGTCGACTTCCCGGGGCCCGGGGACGAGGTCCGGATGGGCGTCCTGAACTTCGTCTTCGATGATGGCGAGCACGGCGGCGGCGCGGGCTCCGCGGACCAGGTCGTCGTCTCGGGGAGCGGCTTCTATCCCGGCAAGGAGAGCACGATCGCCCTCGGTGCCATCCTCGACCGCCCGATCGTGGGCGGCTCCGGGGTCTACGCCGGTGCGACCGGCTGGGCGGAGAGCGAGCACCTCGCGGATGGGCGCTGGCTCCACACGCTCCATCTCATCCTCCCGTCCGACCTCCCCTGACGCACCACCCCAGCCAAGGAGACCAGCCGATGTCCCGGATCCCCCGCCGCCGCGGCGCCATCGCCGCCCTCGCGACCGCCGTCCTCCTCGCCCTCCCGCTCCCGGTCCTCGCCGGGGACGGCGGAGCGGATCCGGGCAAGGGATACCCGCGCCCCAGCGGGGAGCCGGTCCTGCCGGGCTACCCCGGCGCCTTCTTCGAGGAGCGGGTCTTCTTCGTCACCCATGCCGCGGTGACCACGAACCTCGTCAACCCCGCGTCGGACGGCCACCAGCTCGGCGATGTCCGGGTGAACGTCGCCACGCCCACCTACGACGAGAACGGCGAGCTCGCCGGCCGCTATGACGCGGTCCTCATCACGACGACGATCGACTACCCGAACCCGGGCGACGAGGTCCGGATGGTCCAGCTGAACTTCGTCTTCGGGGAGGCGCAGGACGCGCAGCTCGCCGGCTCCGCGGACCAGCTGATCGTGAGCGGGAGCGGCTACTACCCCGCCAAGGGGAGCACGCTCGCCGTGGGCACCTCGCTCATCCGCACGATCACCGGCGGATCCGGGGAGTTCGCGGGTGCCACCGGCTGGGCGGATAGCGAGCATCTCGAGGACGGCTCGTGGCGGCACACCTTCCACGTCCTCCTCCCCCGGGAGCGGGCCGGGATGCCGGACGAGCCGTACGCCCACGACGACGCCACCCACGCCGGGATGCACGGCGAGGCCGGCGAGGCGACCGCCGGCATGCCGGCGGGGAGCGTCCCGCTCGGCGGCGGCGAGTTCCTGCGCAAGCAGGTCGGCGCCTCGTCCCCGGCGGGCGCACCCGGGGAGGAGCTCTCCCTCTGGTACTACGAGATCCCGGCGGGCTTCCAGCTCCCGACGCACCACCACCCCGGCGACCAGATCGCCCAGGTCGTCCGCGGCGTCCTCACCTTCCATGTCGTGGAGGGGACGGCGGAGGTCGCGCGCGCGGACGGGAGCACGGAGACGCTCGTGGCGGGCGATGTCCGGCAGCTCTTCCCCGGCGACGCGGTGATCGAGAACCCGGGCCTCGTCCACTTCGGCGCGAACGAGGGGGACGAGATGGTCGTCCTCTACACGGCCACCCTCTTCACCGCGGGCTCGCCGGCCGCGATCCCCGTCCCCTCGCCGAGCCCGGCCGCGTGACGCTGCCGGATCCGGTCCTCGACCGGCTCTTCCGCCACGACGCCTGGGCGACGGAGCGGATGATCGCGCACCTCCTCACCCTCCCCGAGGAGCTCCTCGGGCGGACGGCGCCGGGGAGCTTCGGGACGATCGCGGAGACGGTCCACCACCTCGTGGCCGGGCACGCGGGCTACGTCGCCCGGGCCACGGGGCAGCCGCGGCCCGCGGATCCCGTGGAGGCGCCGACCCACGCCGCCCTCCGCGCGCTCGCCGCGGATGCGGCCGCGCACGGGGTCCGGCTCCGGGCGCTCGCCGCGGAGGGGGGCGAGCCGATCCTCCGCTACGACTACGGCTCCGGTCAACGCGTGGTGCCGCGCTCCGTCGTCCTCGCCCAGGCGATCCACCACGCCACGGAGCACCGGGCGCAGGTCTTCGCGATCCTCACCGCCCACGGGGTGGACGGCCTCACCCTGGATGACCTGGACGTCTGGTCGCACGACGACGCCGAGCGCGGGATCACCCCGGGGGGATGACGAAGCCCCGGCCGTCCGGCCGGGGCGATGGGGTGGCGGTCCGGCGGTCCTCCTAGAGGCCCGCGATCGTCTTCGCCGCCTCCAGGGTCCAGTCGAGCGCGGCGCCCGTCACGGCGGGGATGAGGCCGATCGCGATCGTGGCGGCTCCCGCCACGATGAGCCCCAGCCGGGTCCAGCCGCCCACGTCCACCGGCTTCGCGTTCTCCGCCGGGTCACGCATGTACATGACGACGACGACGCGCAGGTAGTAGAAGGCCGCCGCCGCCGCGTTGAGCATGATCACGACCGCGAGGAGGGTGAGGAGCCCGCCGCCCTCCACCGCAGCGATGACGATGACCGCCTTGCCGAAGAAGCCGGCGGTGGGCGGGATCCCCACGAGCGAGAGGAGGAAGAGGGTCATCGCGACCGCGAGGATCGGGGCGCGCCGGCCGAGCCCGGCGAACGAGGAGATCTGGCTCGTCACGCCGGGGCGGTGCTGGAGCGCCGCCACGACGGCGAAGGCACCGAGGTTCATCGCCGCGTACGCGAAGCCGTAGAAGAGGATCCCCTGGACGCCCGAGGCGGCGACCTCCGGGTCCGTGGCCCCGCCCGCCACCGCGAGCCCGACCATGATGTAGCCGGTGTGCGCGATCGAGCTGTACGCCAGCATCCGCTTGATGTTGTCCTGGCCGAGCGCCGCGAGGTTGCCCACGGTCATCGTGATCGCCGCGAGGACGCCGATGAGGACCCACCAGTCCGCGCGGACCGGGCCGAGCGCCTCCATGAAGAGGCGCAGGACGAGGGCGAAGGCCGCGACCTTGGGGCCCACGGAGAGGTAGCCGGTGACCGGCGTGGGGGAGCCCTGGTAGGCGTCCGGCGTCCAGTAGTGGAAGGGGACCGCCGCGATCTTGAAGGCGGCGCCGGTGAGGACGAGCGCCATCCCCATCCCGAGCGCCACGGGGAGCGGGGCGTCCCCGCTCGCGATCGCCGCGAGCCGGTCGCCGATCTCCGCCACGTTCGTGGTCCCGGTGTAGCCGAAGACGAAGACGAGGCCGAAGAGGAGGATCGCGCTGGAGAACGATCCGAGGAGGAAGTACTTGATCGCGCCCTCGGTGGAGAGCCCGTCGCGCTTGCTGAAGCCGGCGAGGAGGTAGCCGGGGAGGACGAGGAGCTCGAGGCCGAGGAAGAGGATGAGGAGATCCCGTCCGCCGCCGAGGAGCATCGCGCCCGCGACCGCGAAGAGGAGGACGGAGACGAACTCCGGCACCGGCAGCTTGCGGGGGATCAGGTAGTCCGGCGCGAAGAGGATCGTGAGGAGGGCGATGCCAAGGAAGAGGAGGTCGAGGAAGGCGGTCATGCCGTCCCGGACGTAGACGCCGCCGAAGAGCGCCATCCCCTCCGGAGGGAGGCCGCCGAGGCCGCCGATCGGGCCCGCGGCGATCGTGGCACCCATGGCCACGAGGACGCCGACCGCACCGATGACCGCGGCCAGGTGGTCCCGGCCCGGCCGGATCATGTCCACGACGACGATCAGGATCGCGAGCGTGGAGACGATGATGAAGGGGGCGAGCGCGAGCCACTCGTTCTGGGTCACGGCAGCATCCCCGTGGTGGCCGGTCCGAGCGCCGCGAGGAGCTCGTTCACCGGGCCGGTGATCAGGTCGAGGATGAGCGCCGGGTAGACGCCCATGACGATCGTGAGCGCCGCCAGCGGCGCGAGCGTGAGGACCTCCGTGGGGGTCATGTCCGTCAGGTGGTGCCCGAGCCCCTTGAGGAAGTCGGAGACCTCGCCGAAGGCCACCCGCTGGAACATCCAGAGCAGGTAGACGGCGCCGAGGACCATGACGAGGCTGGCGATCGCCGCAGCGAGCGGATCGACCGCGAAGGTCCCGAGGAAGACGAGGAACTCGCCCACGAAGCCCGCCAGGCCCGGCAGGCCGACGCTGGCCATGATGAAGAAGCCGAAGGCCGCGGCCCAGATGGGCGTCTTCGCGGCGAGGCCGCCCATCTTGGCGATCGTCCGGTCATGGGTCCGCTCGTAGATGATCCCGACGCACAGGAAGAGGCCGCCGGTGATCAGGCCGTGGTTGACCATCTGGAGGATCGCGCCCTGCATCGCCTGCTCCTGGAAGGCGAAGAGGCCGAGCGTGACGAAGCCCATATGGCTGACCGATGAGTAGGCGATCAGCTTCTTCACGTCCGGCTGGACGATCGCCACGATCGCGCCGTAGATGATCGCGATCAGGCTGAGCACGATGATCGGGCCGGCCAGGTCACGCGCCGCGTCCGGGAAGATCGGCATCGCGAAGCGGATGAAGCCGTAGCCGCCGAGCTTCAGGAGGACGCCCGCGAGGATCACCGAGCCCGCCGTGGGCGCTTCCACGTGCGCGTCCGGCAGCCAGGTGTGGAACGGGAACATCGGGACCTTGATCGCGAAGGCGAGGAAGAAGGCGAGGAAGGCGAAGAGCTGGAGCGTGGGGTCGAAGCCGAAGCCGACCAGCTTCTCCACCGAGAAGGCTCCGTCCCAGCTTCCCGTGGCCACCTGGTAGCTGAAGGCGGTCGCCACGAGCGCCACGAGCATGAGGAGCGAGCCGACGAGCGTGTAGAGGACGAACTTGACCGTGGCGTAGATCCGGTTCGCGCCGCCCCAGATCCCGATGATCAGGTACATCGGGACGAGGACGATCTCCCAGAAGATGTAGAAGAGGAAGAGGTCGAGGGAGAGGAAGACGCCGAGCATCCCGACCTCGAGGACGAGGAAGGAGATCATGTACTCCTTCACCCGGCTCTGGATCGGCCCGAAGCTGGCGAGGATCGAGATCCACGAGAGGAGCGTGGTGAGGACGACGAGGACGAGGCTGATCCCGTCCACGCCCAGGTCGTACTGGATGCCGAAGAAGGGGATCCAGGAGGTCGTCTCGCGGAGCTGGTAGCCGCTCTGCGCCGGGTCGAAGGCGAGGACCGCGGCGAGCGAGATGCCGAAGGTGACGAGCGCGATGAGGAGCGCGAGACGCCGGACCAGCTGCGGGCGGTCCCCGGGCACGAATGCAAGGAGGATCGCACCCACGAGCGGGACGGCGAGCAGGATCGAGAGGACCGGCACGCCGGTGAGGTCGAGCATCAGCGGGTCACCACGAAGAGGAGGACGATCGAGATGACGATCAGCCCGATCGCGATGCCGAGCGCGTAGTTCTGGACCTTGCCGGTCTGGATCCGGCGGATACGGTCGCCCGCGCCCTGGGTCACCTTCGCGGTCCCGTTCACGATCCCGTCGATCACCGCGCGGTCGAAGATCGCCGCGCTCTCCGCCACCACGCCGCCGAAGCGGACGAAGAGGAGGTGGTTGAGGTCATCGAAGTACCAGCGGTTGAAGGAGGCGCGGTAGAGCGCCGGGCCGAAGGGGATCCGCTGGGTGAGCGAGCGGACCGTCTCGCTCCGGCCGTCCTTCCGGCCGATCCCGAAGAGGGCCGCCGCGATGACGATGCCGAGCGTGGCGACCGAGACCGCGATGACGATGAGGATGCCGTCGATCCCGAAGAGCTGGACCTTGGGCAGCTCCCGTCCGAGGGTCACCTCGGCTTCGTGGAAGACCGGCTCGAGCCAGTGCTTGATCGTGCTGTCACCGAGCGGCCAGCCGAGCGCGAGGCCGATCCCGATCGAGGGGATCGCGAGGAGGATCAGCGGAAGGGTCATCGTCCACGGCGACTCGTGGATCTTCGGCTCCACGTGCGGATCGACCCGGCTCTTGCCGTAGAAGGTCTTGCCCATCAGGCGCCACATGTAGAAGGCGGTCATCCCGGCCACGATCATCCCGACCACGAAGAGGACGTAGAAGGCCTGCTCGTAGACGCCGAACTTGAAGGTCTCGCCGAGGATCTCGTCCTTGGAGAAGAAGCCCGCGAGGGGCGGGATGCCGGCGATCGCGATCGTGCCGATGAGCATCGTCAGGTGGGTGATCCTGATCTTCCCCGCCAGGCCGCCCATCCGGTCCATGTCCTGCTCCTCGTGGACGGCGTGGATCACGGAGCCCGAGCCGAGGAAGAGGAGGCCCTTGAAGAAGCCGTGCGTCACGAGGTGGAAGATCGCGGGGATCCAGGCGCCCACGCCGAGCGCGAGGAACATGTAGCCCAGCTGCGAGAGCGTGGAGTAGGCGAGGACGCGCTTGATGTCCTTCTGGGTGAGCGCGATCGAGGCCGCGAGGATCGCCGTGAAGGCGCCCAGGCAGGCGATGAGGAGGAGCGCGCCGGCCGACTGGGCGAAGACCGGAGAGCTGCGCGCGACGAGGTAGACGCCGGCGTTGACCATCGTGGCCGCGTGGATGAGCGCGGAGACCGGGGTGGGGCCCTCCATCGCGTCCGGAAGCCAGACGTGGAGGGGGAACTGGGCGCTCTTGCCCATCGCGCCCATGAAGAGGAGGAGGCAGATCCCGGCCATCAGGACCGGGCCGAGCTCGCCGCCCGCCACCTTCTCCGGGATGAGCGTGAAGACCTCGGTGAAGTTCAGCGTCCCCACCGTGGTCCAGAGGGCCATGATCCCGAGCGCGAAGCCGACGTCGCCCACGCGGTTCGTGATGAACGCCTTCTTGTTCGCGAGCGCCGCGGAGCGCTTGTGGTACCAGAAGCCGATGAGCAGGTAGGAGGAGAGGCCGACGAGCTCCCACGCGGCGAAGACGAGGAGGTAGTTCCCCGCCAGGACGAGGAGGAGCATGCTGAACATGAAGAGGTTCAGGTAGGCGAAGAAGCGCCACTTCGACGGGTCGTGGGACATGTACCCGATCGAGTAGACGTGGACGAGCATGCCGATCGTGGTGACCACGATGAGCATCACCGCGGTCAGGTTGTCCATGAGGAAGTTCGCGTCCACCCGGAACTGGCCGGCGGGGATCCACTCGTAGAGCGTGAAGGTGATCCCGTACTCGCCGTAGGCGCCCACGAAGAGCGTCTGCCAGACGAGGAACATGGCGATCAGCCAGGTGGCGATGATCGCGGGGACCGCGATCACCCACGGCCGCGAGCCGAGCCGGCGGCCGAGGATCACGCTGAGGGCGAAGCCCGCCAGCGGGATCGCCATGAGGAGCGTGATGAGGAGCTGGGCGGTGGGGTCGGCGAGCTCCGGCCCGTGCCCGGCGTGTCCGCCGGCCTCCGCGAAGAAGCTCACCGTGCCACCTCTGCGATGCGTCCCGTCGTCATCCCGCTACTCCCGCATCGAGGCGTACTCGTCCACGAGCGGGGTGCGGCGGTTCCGGTAGATCGCGATGACGATCGCGAGCCCCACCGTCGCCTCCGCGGCCGCGACCGCCATGACGAAGAGCGCGATGACCGACCCCTGCGCACCGAGCGAGGGGGTGAAGAGGGCGAAGGCGACGATCGCGAGGTTCACCGCGTTGAGCATCAGCTCGATCGACATGAGCATCGCGATCGCGTTCCGCTTCGCGAGGAAGCCGAAGGTGCCGATCGCGAAGAGCCCCGCCGCGAGGAGCAGGTACGCGTCCAGGGACTGGCTCACGCGCCCTCCTCGTCCGCGCTCTCGTCGCGGCGTGCGATGAAGATCCCGCCCACGACCGCCGCGAGCAGGAGGAGGCTGACGACCTCGAAGGCGAAGACGTTCGCGTCGAAGATCAGGAAGGCGACCTCCCGCGTCTCGTGGACGGTGGGGAGCGCCTCTGCGGCAGGGAAGTCGGTGAGCAGGATCGAGGCGCCGATCAGGCCGAGGAGGACGACCGAGGCGATCGCCGCGATCCACGCCTGGCGCTGGAAGACGAGCGCGGCCGGTCCGGCCTTGCTCTGGGTGAGCATGACCGCGAAGAGGATGAGGACGCTGATCGCGCCGATGTAGACGAGGACCTGGGCGGCCGCCACGATCGGCGACCCCGCGAGCGCGTAGATGCCCGCGAGCCCGAGGAACGAGAGGACCATGAAGAGGCCGGACCGGATGATGTTCCTGCTGAGGACGACGAGGAGCGCGGAGCCGAGCATCACGCCGGCGAGCGCGAGGAAGACAAGGTCATCCCAGCGCCAACCGGTGTAGGGCATCGTCTCGGGGAGGCTCATCCGTGCGTCCGGCTACTTCGCGTGGGCGTGGGTGCCGCCGCCACCGCCCGGGCGCGGCCCGTGGCCGTTCGCCGAGGTGCCGTTGCCGTTCCCGTTCGCGACGCCCGTGGGCAGCATCGGGAGGAGGCGGGTGGCGGGGATATCGCGCCCCTGGGCGCGGGCGCGGGCAAGCCAGTCGCGCTCGCGACGCACGTAGCTCAGCTCGCTGTCCCGCTCGATGGAGCTGATCGCGAGGAGGTCGATCATCGGCTCCTCGCGGCTCTCGTGAGCGAGCTCGAAGTCCGGGCCGCAGCGGAGCGCGTCGTACGGACAGGCGTCCACGCAGATCCCGCACAGGATGCAGCGGCTCTCGTCCACCTCGTACTTCTCGAGGACGCGCGGCTTGGGCATGAGCGCCCCCGTGGGGCAGGTCTCCGCACAGCGTCCGCAGGAGACGCAGGGCGTCGTGTTCAGGCTCATGTCCAGGGGCGTCGTCACGAGCGTGTCGAAGCCGGTGCGCATGAAGTCGTAGCAGGCGGCCCCCACGACCTCCTTGCACACGTTCGCGCAGCGGCCGCAGTCGATGCAGCGGGCCGGCTCCCGGAGGATGAAGGCGTGGCTGTCATCCCGGAGGTAGTCGTGGTTGATCCCCGTGAAGCGGTTCTCGTTCACGCTCCGGTACGAGGTGCCGTCCCGGCCGGGCTCCAGCTTGCGCAGCGTGGTCCCGTACTCGATCCCCTGGCGGCGCAGGTCGCAGTAGCCGATCGCCTCGCAGGTGCACTGGAGGCAGCGGCCCGATTCGGCCATCGCCTCTTCCTGCGTGTAGGGGATCTCGTACTCGACGTAGCTCGCCTTGCGGACCTCGATGGGCATCCCCTTGAGGCGGATCCGGGGCTGCTTCGTCTCGCCGGTGTAGGGGACGATGGAGAGGAACTCGGGCTGCGGCTCCGCGAGCGTCTGGCGCGTGCGGATCGCCTCCAGGTCCATCCCCTGGAGATAGGCGTCCACCGCGTAGGCGCAACGGCGGCCCTCCGCGACGGAGGCGACGACCGTGGCGGCACCCGTGCGCACGTCCCCCGTGCCGAAGACGCCGGGGCGTCCGGTGGAGAAGGTGATCGCATCCGCCGCGAGGCGCTTCTGCTTGCTCGCGTTGACGCCATCCGCGCCGCGCGAGGTCCAGGAGAGCTCCGGCCCCTGGCCGATCGCGAGGAGGACGCGGTCGCACTCGATGATGAACTCGGTCCCCGGGACCGGCTCCGGGCGGCGCCGGCCGGAGGCGTCCGGAGCGCCGAGCGCCATCCGGATGAACTCCATCCCGGTCACCTTGTTCGCGGCATCCGTCACGACGCGCACGGGCGCCGCCTGGAAGATCGCGCGGGCGCCCTCCTCGAGCATCTCGTGGACCTCGGAGGCCGCGGGCATGTCCTTCATGTCCCGGCGGTAGACGAGGGTGACCTCCGCGGCGCCCTGGCGGACCGAGGTGCGCGAGCAGTCCATCGAGGAGAAGCCGCCGCCCACGACGACGACGCGCGTCCCCGCGTGGCCCGGATAGGGGAGGCCGAGGGTGGCGATCCGGAGGTACTCGAGGCCGTCGATCACGCCATCCGCGTCCTCGCCGGGGATCCCGAGGCGGTTCGTGTCGTAGCAGCCGATCGCCACCACGACGGCATCGAAGCCCTGGTTCTGGAGGTCCGAGACGGTGAAGTCCTTGCCCAGCTCGGCGTTCGTGACGAGCTTCACGCCGAGGTCCCAGGCGCCCTGGTACTCGGCCTCGAGGACCTCGACCTTGGGGAGCCGGTACTGGGGGATGCCGTAGCGGAGCATCCCGCCCGGCGCGGGGTCGCGCTCGTAGACGGTGACGTCGTGGCCGGCGATCGCGAGGTAGTAGGCGCTGGACATCCCGGCCGGGCCGGAGCCGATGACCGCGACGCGCTTGCCCGAGGCGGGCTGGACCTCGAAGGGGACGGGCGCCTTCATGCCCGCCGCCTGCGCCTTCAGGACCTGGTCGCCGGCGTAGCGATGGCTGTCGCGGATCGCGATCGCCTCCTCGACCTCGTCCCGGCGGCAGTGCTCCTCGCACGGGGCGGGGCAGACGCGGCCGAGGACGGAGGGGAAGGGGATCGTGCGCTTGAAGATCCGCGCCGACTCGATGAAGTTGCCTTCCGTGTTCGCCTTCAGGAAGCCCGGGATATCGATGTGCGACGGGCAGCGGTTCTGGCAGGGCGGCAGGCAGTAGGCGTTGTGGTCGCTGAAGATCAGCTCCAGGTTCGTCTTCCGGATCTGGCGCAGGCGCGGGGTCTGCGTCTGCACCGTCATCCCCGGCTCCGCCTCGCGGGAGCAGGAGATCGGGGGGCTCGCCTCGCCCTCCACGTCCACGACGCACATCCGGCAGGCACCGAAGCCCGGGAGCTTGGGCTCGTAGCACAGGGTGGGGACCTCGATGCCGTTCTCGCGGCAGACCTCGAGGATCGTCTGGCCGGCGCGCGCGCTCAGGGTCCGGCCGTCGATCTCGACATCGAAGGCGGGCGTGACGAGCGGCCGCTGCGGGCTCTGCGTGGTCAGCAGGCGCTCGGTGACGGCGTCCAGGGAGGGGTCGGCCTTGGCGGGGAGCGTGTCGGTCATGGCGTCAGCAGTCCTCTGCGCGCGTCCCGGCGCTATGCAGGCGGTGGGTCCGGCTCACGCGGATACCCCCGGCCGAGCAGCGGCCGCGGGTGCCGAGCCCCCCGCCGAAGCGGCGGCGAACTCGTCCGCGAAGTATCGCATCCCGGAGAGGAGGGGGTTGGGAGCGCCGGCCTCCAGGCCGCACAGGGCGGCATCCCGGACGTCCGCGGAGAGGGAGCGGATGAGCGCCTCGTCCGTGGGCCGGCAGAGACCGGTGCACAGGCCATCCCCGAGCTCCGCAAGGCGGCGCAGGCCGATCCGGCAGGGGATCGACTTGCCGCACGATTCGTCCGAGAGGTAGCGGGTGAGGAGGGTGGCGAGCTCCACGATGCTCGTCTCCGACCCGACCGCGAGGATCGACCCGGAGCCGACGAGCGCGCCCGCCTCGGTGAGCGTCCCGTAGCCGAGCGGAAGGTCGAGCGACGCCGCCGGGAGGAAGCCGCCGGTGGGCCCGCCGACGAGGAGCGCCTTCAGGGTGCCGGTGGCGCCGCCCGCGAGGTCGAGGAGGTCGCGCAGGGTCGTCCCCATGGGGGCCTCCACGATCCCCGGCCGGCCGAGCGCGCCGGAGAGGGAGAGGAGGATCGTCCCCGGCGCGTCCGGGGTCCCCGTGGCGGCGAAGGCCTCTGCACCGTGGGTCACGATCCACGGGACGGCGGCGAGCGTCTGGACGTTCTGGACGAGGGTGGGGCGGCCCCAGAGGCCCTTGGTGGCGGGGTAGGGCGGCCGCTGGTCCGGCTGGGCGCGGCGGTCCTCCAGCGCGCGGAGGAGGACGGTCTCCTCGCCGGTCACGAAGGAGCCCGCGAGCTCGCGGACGGTGACGGAGAGGCGGATGCTCGTGCCGAGGACGGCGCTCCCGAGGTAGCCCTTCTCCTCCGCGGCGGCGAGCGCGGCACGCAGACGTGCGGCGGCGGATCCGGAGCCGGCCCGGACGACGATCGTGGCCTCCGTGGCACCCACGGCATAGGCGGCGAGGGCGAGACCTTCCAGGACGCCGTGCGGGTCACGCTCCAGGAGGAGCCGCTCCGCGTGCGCGCCGGGGTCCGCGCCGAAGCCGTTGGCGACCAGGTAGCGCTGGCCGCGGTCCGCGTTCGCGACCGCGCGCCACTTCCGGCCGGCCGGGAAGCCGGCGCCTCCGCGGCCGCGGAGGCCGGAGCGCTCCACCGAGGCGATGAGCGCATCCGGGGCGATCGAGGCGACGGCGTTCTTCCAGGCGCTCCAGGCGCCGGCTGCTTCCGCGGCCTCGATGCCCGCGTCCGGGGCGAGGGTGGCCGCGCGGCCGAGGAGGATGGACGGCCAGCCCGACCGTCCGGCGAGGAGCTCCATCAGGCGACCCGTCCCTGCGCCACGGTGGCGCGCACCTGGGCGGCGATCGTCGCCGCGTCCTTCTCGTCGATCCGGGGGAGGACGTTCCCGTCCACGCGCACCCACGGGACGCCGCGTGCGGCGCCGCCGCAGTCCGCGGAGTCCAGGCGCACTGCGCCATCCGGGCTCACGCCGCCGATCTCCGTCCCCAGGTGGGCCTGGAAGGCGGCGAGGACGCGCCCGCCACCCGCGAGGAGGCAGGCGGTGCAGCGGCAGAGCTCCACCGTGTGCGTGGTGGGGGGCTCGAATCGGAGGTGCGGGTAGCTGGTGGCGATCCCGTAGAGCTCGCTGTACCAGGCGCCGGTGTGGTGGGCGATGTGCTGGAGGGCGGCGACGGGGAGGTAGCCATAGGCCGCCTGCGCCTTCTCGAGGATCCGGAGCGCGTGGCGGGGCCGGTGCTCCTCCTCCTCGAGGATCGCGTCCAGGGGGGCGAGGTCGATGGCATCGAAGGCCGAGAAGGTCCGGTCCGGGACCGGGCGGCCGGAGCGCCGGAGGGCGGATTCCTCGCGCCGCTCCGCGTACTGCTCGGCGGGGCCCCAGTGGACGTGGAAGCGGTTCTTCGTGTCCACACCGCCCATGTCGATGCACTCGATCGGGCAAGCGGCCGCGCACTGGAAGCAGGTCTCGCACTTCAGCGTGCCGTACTCGTCGTAGAGGAGGATCAGCCGGCCGCGGTGGCGCGGCGCGATCTCCTGGACGACCTCGGGGTACTGGACGGTGTACTTCGGCTTCAGCGCCTGGCGGAAGGCGAAGACAAGGCCGCGGACGACGCCGAGGCCGGGGATCCGGTCGGTCCTCACAGGCCGCCCTCCATCGACTTCACGACGATCAGCGCCGCGGCCGTCACGAAGATGTTGATCAGCGCGGCAGGGGTGAGCCACTTCCAGGCGAAGCCCATCAGCTCGTCCACGCGGACGCGCGGCAGGGTGGCGCGGAGGAGGACGAAGAAGGCGGAGAGGCCGATCGCCTTGATGAGGAACCAGAGGAGGCCGAGGACCCAGTCGAGGTTGATCGCCAGCCAGCCGAGGAGGAGCCCCACGACGAGCATGTTCAGGAGGACGAAGGCGACGACGAGCGAGCGGAGGAAGCCCCAGGTGGGGATGAGCATCCGGATCGCGACGGCGAGGATGAGCGTGATGACCGGCGGCACGATCGCGATGACGCCGAGGAGGCCGAAGCCGAGGCTCCCCGGGTCGAGGACCACGGTCACCGGGGTGGCGATGCCGAAGAAGTTCAGCAGCGGGTCGATATCCAGCGGCGCGTTCCAGCCGCCGAGGAAGAGGACCGTGGTCATCGCCGAGAGGATGAAGACGTTCACGTACTCGGCGAAGAAGAGGAAGCCGAAGCGCATCCCCGAGTACTCCGTGGCGAAGCCCGCCACGATCTCGCTGTCCGCCTCCGTGAGGTCGAACGGGGTGCGGCTCCCCTCCGCGGTGGCGGCGATGAAGAAGATCATCGCGCCGAGCGGCTGGCGGAAGATGTTCCAGTCCAGGAAGCTCCCCGACTGGTCCTCCACGATCGTGGTCAGGTTGAGCGAGCCGGTGAGGAGGACGATCCCCACGACCGAGAGGATGAGCGGCAGCTCGTAGCTGATCATCCCCGCCGCGGCACGCAGGCCGCCGAGGAGCGAGTACTTGTTGAAGCTCGCCCAGCCGGCCATCATCAGGCCGATCACGGAGAGGCCGCCGACCGCGAAGAAGTAGATCAGCCCGATCTCCATGTCGAAGGCGAAGAGGCCGGGCGCGAAGGGGACGACGAGGAGCGTCATCACCGCCGCGAGGAAGATCACCGCGGGGGCGAGGGTGAAGACCGGGACATCCGCGCCGGTGGGCGTGAAGTCCTCCTTGGCGAGCACCTTCAGGCCGTGGACCACGGAGGCCAGCGTCCCCCACGGGCCGGTCCGGTTGGGGCCCACCCGCAGGTTGACGAAGGCGATGATCTTCATCTCGAAGAAGATGTTCAGGAAGGCGATCGGGACGGTGATGAGCAGGATCACCGTGGTCGCGATGAGGAAGCGGACGATCCCGATGTTCGCGCCGAGCGTGTCCAGGAGCCACTGGATGAGCCACGGGCCGAAGCCGGAGAGCCAGACCGCGGCGAGCGCGATCGTGACGCCGATGAGGGCGATGACGAGCGGGACGATCACCTTCCCCGCGAGGGTCAGGCGGTTCCAGGGGTTGCTCAGCGAGGTCACTTGTCGATCCCGCCCATGATCGGGTCCAGGCTGGACATGATCGCCATCGTGTCCGCGATCAGGTGGCCGGGCATCATCAGGCCGACGGTCTGCAGGTTGAAGTAGGACGGGTCATGGATGCGCAGCCGGAAGGGCTGGTCCGTGCCGTCGCTGATGCCGTAGGCGCCGTACTGGCCGCGCGGGCTCTCGAAGGCGACCCAGGCGCGCCCGGGCGGCACGCGCAGGAGGCGCGGCAGCTTCGTCATCACCGGGCCGTCCGGCATCCGGTGGAGGACCTGGTCGATGATCCGGAGGCTCTGCTTGATCTCCTCGAGGTGGAGCCAGTAGCGCGCCCAGCTGTCCCCCTCCGTCCGGGTGGGGATGTCGAACTCGAGCTCGGGGTAGACGCTGTACGGGTGCGCGCGGCGGACGTCGTAGGGGATCCCGGTGGCGCGCAGCGGCGGGCCGGAGAGGCACATCTTCAGCGCCATCTCGCGGTCGATCACACCCAGGCCGCGGGTGCGGCGGATGAAGATCTCGTTCTCGTTGATGAGCGTCTGCTGGTCCTCGATCCGCTGCGCCGCGTGGCTCATCCAGGTACCGAGCCGGCTGAGGAACTCGTGGTTCAGGTCCCCGTTCACGCCGCCGATCCGGAGGTAGTTGAAGAGGAGCTTCTGGCCGGTGAGCGCCGCCAGCATCTCCACGATCTCGTCGCGCTCGATGAAGCCGTAGAGGATCGGGGTGACCGCGCCGAGGTCCAGGGCGAGCCAGCCGATGAAGAGCGCGTGGCTGGAGATCCGGTTCAGCTCCCAGGCGAGGACGCGGATGTACTCCGCGCGGCGCGGGACCTCGAGGTCGAGGAGCTTCTCCGCGACCATCACGGGCATCGCCTCCGAGAACATCGAGGCGATGTACTCGAGCGGGTCGCAGTTGCTGATCGCGTGGTGCCAGTCGCCGTTCTCGCAGATCTTCTCCACGCCGCGGTGGAGGTAGCCGAGGACGGGGTCCAGGTCCACGACCTTCTCGCCGTCGATCTTCATCACGACCCGGAGGACGCCGTGCGTGGACGGGTGCTGGGGCCCGAGGTTGATGAGCATCTCGCCGTCCTTCAGCGAGTAGAACTCGGCCTCGCGCTCCGTGGTCGGCGGGTAGGGCGGGATCGCGTCGTAGATCGTCGCGGGGGTGTCGACGATGATCTCCGGATCGTCCAGCGAGGGGATCCGCGTGCGTGCCTCGGTCATGACCCGGCCTCCCCGCTCCCGATCGCGCGCGTCCCGCCGGCGCCGATCTCCGTCCGGCCGCTCCCGGCGGCGAGGCTCCCGGTCCCGGGGCTGCTGCGGAGCACCGGCCGCCGTCCGCTCTCCGCGGTGGGGACGGGCTGCTCCATGTAGCGGATCCCCATCCCCGGCGAGCGGGCGGAGTCGTCCGGCAGGAGGAAGTCCTTGCGCAGCGGGAAGCCCTTGTAGTCCGGCGGCATGTAGATGCGGCGCAGGTCCCGGTTCCCCTCGAAGACGATCCCGAACATGTCGTACGCCTCGCGCTCCGCCCACTCGGCGCCCTTCCACAGGAAGGTGACCGACGGGAGCCGCGGGTCCTCCCGTGTGAGGCCGTCCGCGATGACGCGCAGCCAGTCCGAGGAGAGGGGCGACCAGAGGTGGTAGACGACCTGGAGGACGCTCCCCGTATCCACGCCCGCGAGGTCGGCGAGGATCTCGAAGCGGAAGGCGGGGTCCTCGCGGAGCGTGCGCATGACGTCCGTCACGGCGCCCGGGCCGATCACGATCTCGGTCGTGTCGTGGCGCGCGCGGACGGGCCCGGCGAGGCGGTCACCGAGCCGCTCCTCGAGGCGTCGCTTGAGTGCGCTGTCCGTAGCCATCTCCGATCCGGTCGCTGGTCCGCGGGGCCTAGAGGCCGTCCGGGACGGTGGGGCCGACGCGCCGCTCGGCCCACCGGCCGCGCCGCTCGACGACGAGCTGCTGGAGCTTCAGCATCCCGTAGATCAGCCCCTCCGGACGCGGCGGGCAGCCGGGGATGTAGACGTCCACGGGCATCACGCGGTCGATCCCCTGGACCGTGGCGTAGGAGCGCTTGTAGCGGCCGCCCGAGCAGGTGCAGTCGCCCATCGCGACGCACCACTTGGGCTCCGGCATCTGCTCCCAGAGGCGGATGAGGGGACCGGCCATCTTCGTGGAGAGGGTCCCCGCCACGATGAGCACGTCCGCCTGCCGCGGGCTGGCGCGGAAGGGGAACATGTTGAAGCGGTCCATGTCGTTCACGGAGGTGGCCGCGGACATCATCTCCATCGCGCAGCAGGCGAGCCCCGAGAGGAGCGGCCAGAGGCTGTTCGCGCGGAGGTAGTCCAGGAGGAGGTCCGCCTTGGCGGGGATGACGTCCAGGGCACCCCAGCGGGCGTCGTCTCCCTTGCCGATCGTCTCCAGCTCGTGGAGGTGGGCGACCGTGGCGGCACGGCCGCCGTTGTAGGCGGTGGGGTCCGCGGCGCTCCAGCCGGTGTTGGGGATGACGATCGGGGTGCTCACGGACGCGTCATCCGCGGGGACGAGCGCCCCGGTGGCGGCCGCCAGGGCGCCGGGCTTGCCTACTTCCACGTGAGGACCCCCTTGCGCCAGGCGTAGCCGAGCCCCACGAGGAGGACGAGGACGAAGAGCAGCATGCTGATGAAGCCGCCGAGGAGAAGATCCCCATAGACCAGCGCCCAGAGCACGATGAAGATGATCTCGATGTCGAACGCGACGAAGAGCAGCGCGTAGATGTAGAAGGAAAGGCCGAAGCGGCCCCACGTGTCGCCGAAGGTGTCGATCCCCGACTCATACGGGAGGCCCTTGTGCCGGTCGCTCCGGTGGCGGTGGCTGATGAGCCACGAGATGCCCACCGTGAGGAAGACGAACGTGAACCCCGCGAACGCGAAGCCGAGCACGTACCAGAGGGCGCTGGTCAACCTGTACCTCGAGATCCGATCGTGCGCCGGAGGCTGGGCAGCCACCGGCAAGGCGCGACCATCGGTCGCCGCGACATTCTAGCGCAGCCGGGCGCGCCTTCTTCCCGTCAGCGGAGCAGGGGTCCCACCGCGGGCCCCACGAGGGTGTGGCTGCCGAGGAGGATCGGGACCGGCGCCGCCTCCGCGGACGCGGTGAGCGCCCGGAGCCACGGGTCCGTCACCCGTTCCGCGAGGAGGAGGTCCGAGGCGTAGCGGTCCTCCGCGGAGGGCCACGCCGCCTCGTCCGCGCCGAGCCGGTCGGCGAGGAGGACGCGGGTATCGATGACCGCCCCCTCGGCGAGCTCCGCGACGATCGCGCCGAGCGCCTCCGGCCCGCGCAGGGCGAGGAGCCGGCCGAGCGTGCTCCGGGGCGGCCGCTGCCCCGGGCTCCCCGCCGCCGCCCGGAGGCCGCGCTCCTCGGCGAGGAAGCGGATCCGGCAGGGGAGCTCCCGCTCCAGGCGGCGCAGCGTGGCCGCGCCGCTCCGGCCCGCCACGAGGAGCTCCGCGCGCGGGTCATGGGCGACGCCCCGGAGCGCGGCAAGCCGGGGGACCGTGACCTCGGGGTGCTGCGCGAGAAGGCGCCGCAGCCCGGACGGGGCGCCGCGCATCCCCGCCACGAGGGCGAGGTCGAGGGGGGTGTCCACGTCCAGCGCGAGCCGGTCGCGCCCGGGAAGCTCCGCGATCACGGCACCGCGCCGCTCCGCAAGAAGGCGCGGGAGGGCGTTGTCCGCGGCGATCCCGGCGTCCTCGCGGAGAAGCGCCGCCAGACCGGCCGCATCGCCGGTGGCGAGCACGTCCGAGGACCAGCGGTTGTTCGTGAGGACCCGCCGCTCGCCGCTCGCCGCCCCCGCCACGAGCCGCCGGGCGTCCGCGGGCCGGAGGAGCGGGACCGATCCGCTCCCCAGGACGATCGCGCCGTGCGCGCCCGCGAGCCGCTCCGCGAGGCCTGCGGCGAAGGGGCCGGCGAGCTCGAGGACGGAGGCATCCGCGCCCGCGCGCGCGAGGAGCCCCCGGTGCCGCTCTGCGAGCACCGCACGCGCCGCCCCCAGCAGGCGGGTGAGCGGCGGGTCGGTGGGCCGCGCGGCCCGGTGGAGGATGAGCGCGAGGGGGGCGGGCATCCCGCCGAGCCTAGCAGCGGCCGGACCCGCTCGGCCCCCGGCCGGGTCTCCGCTCCCGACGGGTATCCTCACCCGTGTCGACCTCCCCGCCCGCGAGGACCACCGTGAGCCGGCTCCGGATCCACACGATCGCCCTTGCCCTCCTCATCGCGGCCGCCGGCGTGACTCCGGCAGCGGCGGCCGAGGAGACCGTGGTCCGCGTCGGCATCCTCCTGCCGCTGAACGGGGAGATCCTCGCCACGACCGGACCGATCCGCGAGGGTGCGCTCCTCACCCTCGCCGGGGCTGCGATCCCCGGCGTGCGGATCGAGCCCGTCGTCCTCGACCACGCCGTGGACGGGGTCCGGAGCCCGGAGAAGGCGGCGGAGGACCTCGCGGCGCTCGTCGCCGACCCGTCCGTGGTCGCGGTCATCGGCCCCTACAACTCGTCCGTGGCCGAGGTCCTCATCCCGATCGCCACGGAGGCAGGGCTCCTCCTCTGTTCCCCGAGCAACACCCTCCCGGAGCTCACCGTGGGGCCGCGCGCTGCCGAGCTCCGCGCCGCCCGGCCGGACCGGCCGGCCTACATCCGCACCTCCGCCACCGATGCCGTCCAGGCACCGGTGATGGCCCGCCTCGGGCGCGAGCGGCTCGGTCTCACCCGGATCGCGGTCGTGGATGACGGCGACGTCTACGGCCGGACGATCGCGGACCTCTTCAGCGCAGCCTGGATGGAGCTCGGCGGGGAGGTCACCGGGCGCGAGACCGCGCCGGTGGGCAGCGCGGACCCGCGGGCGATCGCGGAACGCCTCGCGGCGACCGATCCCGAGGCGTTCTACTTCGGGGGTCTCCCCGCGACCGGTGCCGGCGCCTTCCGGAGCGCCCTCGTGGAGCTCGGGCTCGGGGAACTCCCCTACCTCGTGGCCGAGGGCGCGAACGATGGCCCGGCCTCCATGCCCGGGACCTTCCTCGACGCCGCGGGCCCTGGCAGCGGCGAGATCTGGTCGGCGGGGGCGGCGCCCCACGACTACCCGGGCCGGGAAGCCTTCGCCGCCGCCTACGGCAGCGAGCCGCCGCCCTATGCCGCGACGGCGAGCGCCTGTGCGGATGTCGTCCTCGAGGCGATCGCCGCCGGCGGGTCCGACCCGCAGCGCGAGGCGGTCCGGGCCTTCGCCACCGACCCCGGCCGGACCTTCGCGTCGGTCTTCGGTCCCATCTCCTTCGACGCCAACGGCGATATCGTTCAGCGCTGGGTCTCGCTCTTCCGCTCCGCGCCGGCGGATCCGGCCGCCGAGGGGAGCGGGACCTGGGAGTTCGTCGAGCAGATCGCGATCGAGGGAGAGGGATGACGAGGATGAGCCGCAGGAGCCGGATCGCCACCGCGATCCTCGTGGCGTCGCTGGGCGGAGCGATCGCGGGACCGGTCGGCGCGCAGGACGAGACGCTCGTCCGGGTGGGGATCACCCTTCCCCTCTCCGGCTCCGGGCTCGCCTCGAGCGGGCCGATCCGGGATGCCGTGGAGCTCCTCCTCGGGACCACGCAGATCCCCGGGGTCCGCCTCGAGCCGGTCGTCCTCGATCACGCCGTGAACGGGGTCCACGACCCCGCCAGGGGTGCCGCGGACATGGAGGCTCTCGTCGCGGATCCCGCGGTGCTCGCCGTCGTCGGTCCCTTCAACTCCTCCGTGGCCGAGCGCCAGATCCCGATCTCGAACGCGGCCGGGCTCCTCCAGTGCTCGCCCGCGAACACCGACCCGTCGCTCACCCAGGGTGATGCGGGCCGCGCCCTGCGCGCCGCTGCCCCGGACCGGATCAACTACGTGCGGGTCCAGGCCACCGACGACCTCCAGGGGCCGGCGATGGCGCGCTACGCGACCGGGACGCTCGGGCTTCGCGACGTCGCCGTGGTGGACGATGGCGAGGGCTATGGCTCGGGGATCGCGGATACCTTCGCAGCCGAGCTTGCTGCGCTCGGCGGAACCGTCACCGGTCGCTGGACCGCACCGGTCGGGTCGGCGGACCTGGAGACGATCGCCTCCGAGGTCGCGGCGACCGGGCCGGATGCCGTCTACTTCGGCGGGGTGACCGCCACCGGTGCCCCGGCGCTCCGCCTCGCGCTCGTCGCTGCCGGACTCGGCGAGAAGCCATTCCTCGTGGCGGAAGGCGTGGCGGACGGCTCCGCGGACACGCCCGACTCCTACCTCGCCCTCACCGGTCCGGACGCCGCCGGGACGTGGACCTCCCAATCCGCGATGCATGACTACCCCGGCCGGGCGGACCTCGACGCTCTCCTTCGTGATGCGGGGCTCGGCGGGGTCGCCGCCTACAGCGGCTCGGCGGCAGCCTGCGCCGAGGTCGTGATCGCGGCGATCGCCGAGGCCGCCGCGCGTGGATCGCTCGACCGGGAGACGGTGCGCGCCGCGGCCACCGCCGGCAACGGAGTGGTCCTCTCCGTCCTCGGGCCGATCCGCTTCGATGCCGTCGGGGACACGCTCCTGCGCGTCGTCTCGTTCTACCGGCCGGACCTCGCGATCGATGCCGATCCCGCGACGCCCGGTGTGGGCGACTGGATCTTCATCGAGCAGGTCGACCTTTCCGAGGAGGGCTGAGCGATGACGGGCCGAGCGACCCCCTCCCCGCGCACGCCCCGCCACCTCGTCCGCCGCGGGGCCGCGATCGCCGGCGCGGTCGTCGTGGCATCCCTCGCGCTTGGCGCCGCCGCCCTCGCCGAGGAGGTCCGGACCCTGCGCATCGGCTTCACGGCCCCCCTCACGGGCTCGTTCGGCACGATCGCGACCTCCGGGCAGACGGCGGCCGAGCTCGGTCTCGCAACGCTCGAGGTGCCCGGGATCGAGCTCGAGCTCGTTCCGCTCGACGGCGCGGTCGACGGCGTCCCGGATCCAGCGAAGGGCGCACGGGACATCGCGGCCTTCGTGGCCGATCCCTCCGTCGTCGCGGTCATCGGTCCCTACAACACGGTGCACGCTCAGGCCCAGATCCCGGTCTCCAGCGAAGCCGGTCTCGTCCAGTGCGCCGTCACCGTCACGAACCCCGATCTGACGGTCGGCCCGGAGGCCGCGGCGCTGCGCAGCCCGCAGGCACCCGGGAACGCCTTCGTCCGGGTGATCGGCACGGACGATCTCCTCTCCGTGGCGCTCGCCCGGTACGCGTGGGACGCCCTCGGGATCCGCGCCATCGCGGTCCTGGATGACAGCGATCCCTACGGCGTCGGCGTCGCCGATGGCTTCACGGCCGCCTGGGAGCCGCTCGGCGGGACGGTCGCCGGGCGCTGGAGCCTTCCCGGCAGCGCGGCCGATCATGCCGCCGTCGTGGCCGAGATCGCCGCCACCGGGGCGGATGCGGTCCTCTTCGGGGGCTCGACCGCCACGGGGGCCGCCCTCCTGCGCATGGCGATGGCCGAGGCGGGTCTCGGCGATCTCCCCTTCCTCTCCGGCGGTCTCGTGGACGGCACCGGCGATGACCCGGGCTCCTTCCTCGGCGCGGCCGGCGCGGCCGCCGCGAACAGCTGGAGTGCCGACGCGGCGCTCCCGGACGGTCCCGGCGGGGACGCGTTCCAGCGCGCCTACCGTGAGCGGACCGGAGCCGACCCTGCCGCCTACGCGCAGAACGCCTACGCCTGCGCAGAGATCATCGTGGCGGCGATCGAACGCGTCGCGGCCGGGGGACCGGTGACCCGGGAGGCGGTCCGCGCCACGGTCACGGACCCCGCCATGGTCTTCCCCACCGTCCTCGGCCCGATCTCCTTCGACGCCCACGGCGACCTGTCGGTCCGGGCCGCCTCGCTCTACCGTGCCGACCTCACGATCGACGCGGACCCCGCGCGGCCGGGGACCGGTGATTGGCTCTTCGTGGAGCGGATCGAGGCGGGCGGCTGAGCGCGTCTGCCGGCACCGGCCGGATGGTCCGCGCCTACATCGGGATCGGCGCGAACCTGGGCGACGCGCGGGCCACCCTGGAGGCGGCCGTCCACGCGCTCGCGGAGCTCCCCGGGGTCCGCCTGCGCGCCGTCTCGCCGCTCTACGTCACGCGGCCGGTGGGGGTGACGGACCAGCCCGATTTCCACAACGCGGTCGTCGCCGTGGACGTCCCCGCGGGTCCCGATCCCGCGACCGGCGCGATGGACCTTCTCGTCCTCCTCAAGGGCCTGGAGCGCGGCTTCGGCCGGCAGGAGCGGTTCCGCTGGGGGCCGCGGGAGCTCGATCTCGACCTCCTCGTCTTCGGCCGTGCCCGCCTCCGCGTGGAGCGCGCGCCCGCTGCACGGAGCGACGATCCCGCGAAGGGCGCCGTCCAGTGGCTCCAGGTCCCGCACGCATCCGCCGCCCAGCGGCTCTTCGTCCTCGCGCCGCTCGCCGATCTGGCGCCCGGGCTCGTCCCGCCCGGGTGGGGTGCGACCACCGCCACGCTCCGGGACCGCCAGGAGGTGGCGGAGGGTCCGGATGCGATCCGCCGGGCCGGCGCGTGGGATGCGCGGCGCGGCGGCTGGGTCGCGGCGGGCTGAGCGCCTAGAGCCGGACCGCCGGGGGCTTGCTCCGGTCGAACATGTGGACGGTGTCCACGAAGCGGACCTGCTGGCCGCGGTAGTCCATGACGAGCGAGTGCGTCCGCGCGCCGCCGCCGAAGAAGCGGACGCCGTGGAGGAGGTCGCCGCTCGTCACGCCGGAGGCCGCGAAGACGAGCCGCTCCCCCGGGGCGAGGTCGTCCGTGCGCAGGACGCGCGTCTCGTCCGCGGTCGTCCCCATCTTCTCCGCGCGTGCGCGCTCCTCGTCGTTGCGGAAGCGGAAGCGCGCCTGGATCTCACCGCCCAGGCACTTCAGCGCCGCGGCCGTGATCACGCCCTCCGGCGCGCCGCCGATCCCCATCACCGCGTGGACACCCGTCCCCGAGACCGCACACGAGATCGCCGCCGCCATGTCGCCGTCGCTGATCAGCTTGATCCGGGCACCGGTCGCCCGGACCTCGTCGATGAGCGCCTCGTGGCGCGGCCGCTCGAGGATGATCACGGTGATATCCCGGACGTCGCGCCGGAGCGCGGACGCGATCGCCCGCACGTTCTCCGTGGGGGTCGCGGTGATATCCACGTGGCCTGCCGCGACCGGACCCACGCACAGCTTCTCGAGGTAGGTGTCCGGGGCGTGGAGGAGGCCGCCGCGCTCGGACGCCGCAAGGACGGTGACCGCGTTCGGCTGGCCGTGCGCCACGAGGTTCGTCCCCTCGAGCGGGTCCACCGCGATATCGACCTCCTGGTGGCCCTCCCCGCGCGCACCCACCGGCTCCCCGATCCAGAGCATCGGCGCCTCGTCCCGCTCCCCCTCGCCGATGACGATCGTCCCGTGCATCTCCACCGCGTCCATCGCGGCGCGCATCGCCTCCACGGCGGCGTGATCGGCCCCCATCCGGTCACCCCGCCCCATCAGCCGCGCCGACGCGATCGCGGCCGCCTCCGTGACGCGGACCATCTCCAGGGCGAAGAGCGATTCCATGGGACAGGACCTCCAGGATCGGGCGGCTCGCACCGGAGCCGCGGGAGCATGAGCGGGTCCTGACCGGGCCGGGGGGCCGGCGATGGGGACCGCGCGCCTCAGCGGCGGTAGTGCCGGCGGCCGGTGAAGACCATAGCCAGATGATGACGGTCGGCGACCTCCACCGCCATCTCGTCGCGCACCGATCCACCGGGCTGGATGATCGCCGTCACGCCCCGCTCCGCGGCGAGGACGATCGCGTCCGCGAAGGGGAAGTAGGCATCCGCTGCGAGCGCCGCGTGGTCCGCCCGCTCGCCCGCCCGGTGGAGGGCGAGCTCCGTGGCCGCGAGCCGGCTCGCCTGCCCGGCCCCCACCCCGACGAGCGCGGCGTGGCGCGCGAGGACGACCGCCGTGCTCCGTGCATGGCGGACCGCGCGCCACGCGAAGAGGAGGTCCGTCAGCTCTTCCAGCGTGGGGCGCCGCTGGGTGACGACCCGGAGGGCGTCGTGCTCCATCTCCAGCCGGTCCCGTGTCTCCACGAGGATCCCGCCGTCGATCCGGCGCAGCTCCAGCTCCGCGGCGGGATGCTCGGCCGCCGGACCGGCGGGCTCGCCGAGGGCGAGGAGCGCGAGCTGCGGCCGCTCGGCGAGGATCGCCCGGGCCTCCGGCGCGAAGCCGGGGGCGAGGAGCGCCTCGTAGCTGCCGAGCGCGACCTCCCCGGCCGTCTCCGCGTCCACGATCCGGTTGAGCGCAAGGACCGCGCCGATCGCGCCCACCGGGTCACCCTCCACGGCGCGGCGGTACGCGACGACCGCCGTCTCGTTCGTGGCCAGGCCGACCGGGTCCTGCTGCTTCACGATCGCGCAGGTGGGTCCACCGAAGTCGCGCGCGATGCGCCACGCGGCGTCCAGGTCGAGGAGGTCGTTGAAGGTGGGCGCCCCGCCCTGGAGGAGGGTCGCCCCCACGAGCGTCCCGGCCTGGCGCTCCCCGACCCGGTAGAGCGCAGCCTCCTGGTGCGGGTTCTGGCCGTAGGCGAGGGCGCGCTCCCGATGGAGGACGATCGGGAGCCGCTCCGGGAAGCGGCCGCCCGCGAGGCGCTGGAGGACGGCGGCTGCCTCCGCGGTCCGCTCCGCCACGTGGGCGAGCGCCTCGGCGGCGAGCCGGACGCGGAGCTCGGAGGAGACCGTGTCGTGGCGGGCCAGCTCGTCCAGGAGCTCCCGGTAGCGGCGCGGCTCGGTCACCACGGCTACGCCCGGCAGGTCGCGCGCCGCGGCCACGATGAGCGCCACGCGCTCCGGGTCGATCCGTCCCGCGAGCTCGTCCACGGGGAGGACGCCCGGACCGGCGGGGAGCGCCGGGAGGTTCGCGATGAGGAGATCGACCCCCGCCTCGTGCAGCGCGGGGAGCGGACGGGGCGCCTGCGTGACCTGGAGACCATCCTCGGCGAGGGCCGCCCGGGTGGGCTCATCCGCGAGGATCTCGGCGCCCCGCTCCCGGAGCGCGTGGACGAGATCCACGAGCCCGCTGCGATCGGCGACCGAGAGCAGGACGCGCACGAACCCTCCGTCCCCGGGACCGCTGCGCCGGCCGCGTCGCCGGGGGTCCCGCCTGCGCCGAGTATCGCACAGGGCCCTGCCCGCCCTCTGCTATCCTCCCGCCCGTGAAGATCGACATTCTCGATGCGCTCTTCCGGAAGGGCGGCTTCAACGCCGGCAACTTCCAGGACATCTTCTACCCGATCTCGATCGGCGCCTTCGTGCTGCTCATCGGGGCGGTCGTCCTCTACAACGTCCAGACCCGGCGCCTCCATCGCCACCCGGTCCTCGTGGACCTCCACGAGTGGCTTCTGTGGACGGGGATCTGCGTCTTCGGGCTCGTCCTCGTGGAGGCGATCTTCAGCTTCTACTTCGCCTTCGTGATCGCCACGATCGTCATCGGCTGCGCCACCTTCATCTGGATCCGCTTCGTCCGCTTCCCGCCGCTCATCGACGCGTACAACGAGCAGCTCCGCCGCGCGCGCTCCTTCAGCGCCCAGAAGTACAAGGACCCGGAGGCCACCGTGCGCAGCCGCTCCAGTGGCAGCCGGACCGCCTCCGGCCGGCCGGCACAGCGCGGCGCCTCCACGATCCGCAAGCGCCGCCGCGGCTAGCGGCCCCGACCGCGCCGGCCCGCCCCGGTGGAGATCCATCGCTTCGGTCCCGGGCATCGGCGCGCCCTCGGCACCCCCGGCAGCCAGGGAGCGGCCGGCCAGACGATCTGGGATGACCCGCGCGCGAACGTCTCCGAGCTCGCCCTCGCCCGCCGCGCCCTCGTCCCGCCCCACACCGCCACCGGGACGACCCTCCTCGTCGTGGTGAGCGGCGGCGGCTGGATCCAGGTGGGGGACGAGCGGATCCGCATCTCCCACGGCGAGGCCGTCTCCATCCCTCCGGGCGTCCCGCACGGCGCATGGACGGACGGCTCGGAGATGCGTCTCCTCGTCGTGGAGCTCGCGGAGGCGGCCGCGGCCACCGCCACGGTCCTGGACGGCCTCGCGGAGCCGATCGTGGCAGAGGACCCGGCGCCGTCCGTGACGCCCGCGGATGGCGCCCTCGCCGAGCGGCCGGTCCGCCGCGACGAGCACGACGAGACGGAAGGGGAGCCCTGGTAGGTCCTGTCCCCGATCAGCCGGGAGCGGACCCCAGGAGCGCGCCGAGCTGGCCGAGCAGGCGGCCGGTCGCCCCCCAGACCCGGTACCCGTCCACCGGGAAGGCGCCGTAGCGGAGCCGCCGGCCCTCCCACTCCTCCTCCACGACCTCGATCGGCGCGCCGGGGAGGAAGACCCGCAGCGGAACGTGGAGGATCCGCGCCACCTCGTGCGGATCGGGGACCAGCTCCGGCTCCCGCTCCGTCACACCGACGACCGGGACAAGGAGGAAGCCCGAGACGCGCACGTCGATCGGATCGAGCGTGCCGAGGATGCGCACCGGATGGCGGGCGCGGTCGAGCCCGATCTCCTCCTCCGCCTCCCGCAGCGCGGTCCCGGCCGGGAAGTCGTCCCCCGGGTCGCGCCGGCCACCGGGGAGGCTCACCTGGCCGGCGTGCCGGTGGGCGCCCGGATGACGGACGGTGAGGATGAGGTGCGCTTCGCCGGCGGGGTCCGGGTAGAGGAGGACGAGCCCGGCCGCGTCCCGCGCGGGCGGGATCCCGGGCGGGACGACCCACCCGGGCGGATCCGGGGCCCGCGCGAGGACGCGCGGATCGAGGATCGCGGGCCCTTCCGGGAGGGGGCGCGGCGGATCGGCGAGCCGGGCGACGGCCTCGGTGAGCAGCACCCCCCGATCGTAGCCCGCCCTTGCCCCCGGGTCGCCCGGCGCCCATCATCACCGGGACGCGGCGCCGGACGTCCGCGACCCACGGGAGCCACGATGCGCCGTCCCCTTCTCCGCCCGCTCGCCCTCGGCCTCCTCCTCGTCGCGGGCCTCGCCGGACCGTCGCCGGCGCACGCGGCCGTGCCGGAGCGCGTCATCGGCTACTCCGGTGGCGGGAGCGCGACGATCGTGAGCGTCCGCCCGGGGACGGAGGCCGGAACGGTGGTCGCCTCCTTCGCCGGCGCCGGCTTCGTCACCCGCACCGGCTACCGGATCATCGGGAACGCCACCCAGTGCGGGCAGGAGACCACGGCCCTCTCCCGGACCTTCAGCGTCGATGTCGGCATCCCGGGGACGGACGGCGTCCTCCTCGCCTGGGACCGGGTGGGGAGCACCGCGATCCTCCCGATCGCCTCCACCCGCTCGATCCACCTCGGCGTCCCCTCGCGCCCGGGGACGACGCTCCGCTGCCTCTCCGCCCGCGCCTACGCGGAGGCCGACCCCTCCCTCTTCACGGACCTCAGCGCCTCCCTCGGCGAGCACCGGTCCGGGACGATCCGGGGGATGACGCTCTTCATCCACGGGGACCGCGCGCACACGTTCAACGCGGTCCTGCGCGGGCTTCCCGCCGGGAGCGTCTCGCGGATCGCGGCGATCGGCGAGCCGTGCGAGACCCCGCTCACCTCGGCCGAGGAGGTGATCGCCCGCCGGCAGGGCACCGCGGACGCCGCTGGGGTCCTCGGGATCGCCAACGCGGTCGACCCGCAGCAGTCCGACGAGCGGGACGGAGAGGTCCGCTGCCACGCGATCCTCAAGGGCGCCTCCGGCCTTCAGGTCCGCCGCACCACGAGCGCCTCGCGCTGGGTGATGGTCCCCTGACGCTCAGGCTCCGGGCCGGCCAGACCGGAAGGTGAGGCCGGAGAGGGCCGGGGTCTCGGCGATCCCACGGCCGAAGACGAGGACGCGGAAGCCACCGAGCGCGCGCGGGTCGAGGAGGCGGAGGACGGAGGCGCGGGCGAGCCGGTAGGCGCCCCCATCCGTCTCCGGGTCCAGGCCCATGCGGCCGAGCAGGTCGCCGAGCCCGAGCCCGATGAGGAACTCCGCCTGGCTCGTCCGCCCCAGCTCGGTGAGGCCGGCGGCGCTCGCCCCCCGCACGACCGCATCGAGATCCACGTGCGCGGTGATGTCCTCGCGCCCCACCGCCGCGAAGGGATCCTCTCCCGCCACGTGGCCGCGGTAGGTGACGAGCGTCCCCGCCATCCGCCGCGGGCCGTAGAGGACGGAGGCCTCGTGGCCGTAGTCGATGACGAGGAGGAGCCCGGCCTCCATCCCGGCCACCATCCCGGCGACCCGCGCGGCGAGCCCCGGCCGCACCTCCGCCAGCTGCCCCTCGCGCAGGTCCGCGCCGGAGGCGGCGAGCTCCGCGAGGATCGCGGGCGAGGAGAGCGCGCCGGCCTCCTCCGCGAACCAGCCATCGCGCCAGATCACCCAGCGCTCCAGGATCTCGCCCCGGACCCGCTCCACGCGGTGGACGGGGAGCGCGTCCAGGTACTCGTTCGCGAGGACCGCGCCGGTGAAGGGACCGGACGGCGGCTCCGGATGCCGCCCCGGCAGGTCGATCGGCTCCCAGGCGAGCGCCTCGGCGAGCGCCGATCCGTCCGCCCGGAGCCCGTCCGTCACCCCGCGTGCCAGGGTCCCGCGCCCCGCACCCCACTCCCGGACCGTGAAGCGCTCCGGCCGGCCGAGACGCTCCCACGCCTCCGTCAGCTGCCGCCCCACGCAGCGCCCGAAGAAGGGGTGGAGCTCCGGCGCGGTGAGGAAGTCGCCCTCCCGGGTGGGCCGGAGCGGGCTCGTGGCGTAGTAGCCGAGCCCGGGCTCCGTGAGCGCCCGCTCCATGAAGCGCGCGAAGGTGATCCGTTCGCCGGGCGCGGCCGCGATCTCGTCGCGGATCGCCGCCACGAGCGCGGGCTCGCTCGCCTCCGCGCGCGGGTCCGGGACGGGCTCGCTCACCGCGCGCCGGGACCCGGGATCAGGAGCCGCCCAGGTAGGGGGCGGCGAGCGCCCGCGCCGCGTCACGGCCGAGGAAGCTCGTCTGGGTCCCGTGGCCGCGGACGCTCTCGGAGGCGCAGGCGACCGCGAGCCGCGCCGCGGCCTCCGGCGCGAGGCCGCTCCCGAGGCCGAACGCGAAGGCCCCGATGAAGGCATCGCCCGCCCCGGTGGTATCCACCGCCTCCACCATCGGTGCCGGCACGCGCACGAGCGGCGCGCCGGGGAGCGCGAGGACGACCCCCCGCTCGCCGAGGGTGACGGCGAGCCGCACGCCGGCCGATGCGGCGGCGGCGGAGATCCGGGCGTCCGCACCGTCGCCGACCGCGCTGCCGCCGAAGATCGTGGCGAACTCCGTCTCGTTGGGGGCGAGCCAGTCGGTGAGCGCGAGGAGCGCGGGGTCGATCGGCGCGGCCGGGGCCGGGTTGAGAAGGGTGGTCGCCCCCGCCGCGCGGGCGGCGCGGAAGGCGGCGAGGGTCGTGGCCTGGGGGATCTCGAACTGGGCGACCACGACGGTGGGCCGGAAGGCGCCGACCGCCTCCACCGCGACCGCCGGATCGGTCCGCTCGTTCGCGCCGGGGATGATGATGATCCGGTTCACGCCGTTCCCGTCCACCCAGATCGGGGCCACACCGCTGCTCCCCGGGACCGTGCGCATCCAGGTGACGTCGATCCCCTCGGAACGGAAGTTCTCGTAGTGGGTGGCGCCGTAGGAGTCGTCACCGACCGCGTTGACCATCGCGACGGGTGCGCCGAAGCGCGCCGCCATCACCGCCTGGTTCGCCCCCTTGCCGCCGAAGCCGCTCGCGAAGCGCTCCCCCACGAGCGTCTCGCCCGCCTCCGGCAGCCGCCGCGCATAGGCGATGAGGTCGATCATCGTGGAGCCCACGACGAGGATCCGTGCTTCCATCCGCCGGCCTTCCTTCCGCTCGTCCGCGTCCGCCTAGGCGTCCGGCGGGATGACGCCCTTCCGGAACATGAAGCAGCCGTAGAAGCGCCGCTCGCCGGTCTGGATCACCGCATACGCGTTCCGGGCCAGGTCGTAGAACGCGAAGCGCTCGATCGAGACCATCGGCCGGTGGCGCCCCTCGGCCGCATCGATCGCGGCCTGGACCTCCTGCTGGACCGGCGGGATCTCGCCCGGCTTGCCCACGATCTCCATCCGGCCCGCGAAATCATCCACGAAGGTGTCCAGCGGAAGGACGGAAAGGATCGCCCCCACGGCCTCGCCGGCGCTCAGATTCTCCATCCGCAGGAGCTGCCCGGTCACCGTGGCGCGCGCGACGGAATCGGAGGGGAAGTTCGTGTCCGCCACGATGAGCACGTCGCCGTGGCCCATCGCGCGCAGGCACGCGAGCACCTCCGCGTTCAGCCGGTGGTCGATCCCCTTGAGCATCGTCATCCTCCCGTCGGTCCGCGCTCGTGCGCGGCCCACAGGATGCCACGGCCACGGTCCGCCGGGCGCCGGGCAATCCGTCGCGCGGCCGGCCGCGAAGAAGCGGCACGGGTTGACAGGCCCGTTCGGCGTTGCGATGCTCCGCCGAGCCACAAAGGCACGGGGCTTCGGCCCGGTATCCACCACTCACGGAGGAGGACTCAAGAGTGAGGTTCAAGAGTGCTGTCGTCGTTGCGACGGCGGCGATGGTCGTCGCGGGGGCCCTCCCCGCGGCAGCCCAGGACGATGCGGCCGCGCTTCGCGCAGAGCTGCTCCAGATCCCGGGTGTCGGCAAGGGGAGCCCGACGGATGCCGATTGGCAGAAGGTCGGCGAGATGACCCTTGGCCCCACGAAGGCGAATATCGCCGAGGGTGAGTGCGCGGGCGTCAACCTGACGTTCATGGGTCTGAACAACCAGAACCTGCACAACAACCTCTTCCGCGGCTTCCTTCGCCCGTGGGAGGCCTACACCGGCGCCACGATCGAGTGGATCGACCTCGCGCAGGCGGACTACAACGCCCGCCTCCAGCAGGCGATCGCGACCGGCACGGTCGACTTCGATATCACCGAGATGGGCGCGCCCTTCGAGGGTGATACGGCCGGCAAGGGTCTCCTCGACCCGATGCCCGACTGGGTCGCCGAGCAGATCGACATGGAGGACTACGTGGGCTACCTCAAGGCGCCGATCGGCACCTGGGGCGGCGAGACGTACCGGATCTCCATCGACGGCGATACGCACACGATGGCGTACCGCAAGGACTACTTCGAGGACCAGGCGCTCAAGGACGCGTGGGCGGCCGAGGGTCACGAGGGTGAGTGGGCTCCGCCGACCACCTGGGAGCAGATGAACGAGCAGGCGATGTTCCTCAAGGGGAAGACCGACCCGCTCACCGGCGGCCCGGCCTACGGCGTCGTCGACCCGCTGAAGTACCAGTGGGGCGGCTTCGGCTTCTACTTCCTCGCGGACCGCGCGGTCGCGTACGCGAAGCACCCCTCCAGCCCGGCGTGGCTCTTCAACCCCGAGGACATGACCCCGCTCGTCAACACCCCCGGCTGGGTGCAGGCGATCCAGGACGTCATCGACCTCAACGCGGCCGGCGCCTACCCGCCGGACCAGCTGAACGCGGACCCGAACACCACGGGCTTCTCGCAGTTCCTCCAGGGCACCGGCTCGTCCGTCCTCTGGTGGGGCGACATCGGCTCGAACGCCCGCACGTCGGACACGTCGATCGTCGGTGACGTCGTCGGCTTCGACATCAACCCCGGCGCGAACAAGGTCTACAACTGGGGCACCGGCGAGTGGGAGGAGACCGCGAACCGGTCCCCGATGAACGCCTACATCGGCTGGGGCATCTACGTCACCAACCGCGTCTCGGGCGACGAGCTCAAGCGCAAGTGCGCCTGGTCCGCCGCGGCGCACCTCGGTGGCAAGGACCTCTCCCTGTGGATGGCCGCCTACCCGTCCGGCTTCCAGCCGTACCGCAACTCGCACTTCAACTATGAGGAGTGGGTCGCGGCGGGCTACGACGCCGAGTTCGTGGAGGACTACCTCTCCTCGAACGCCGACTCGTACAACCACCCGAACGCGGCGAACGAGCCGCGGATCCCGGGCATCTTCCAGTACTACTCGGTCGCCGAGGACGAGCTCGTCAAGGGCATCGGCAGCGGCGCCACGGCCCAGGAGATCGCGGACGCGATCGCCGCGGCCTGGGAAGGCATCACCGACCAGATCGGTCGCGAGAGCCAGCTCGAGCTGTACCGGGCCTCGCTCGGCATGTGACCGGCCCCGGGGTGGCGGTGCGAGCCGCCACCCCGGGAACCCGGCCTGCCCAGGCAGGTCCTGCCGGGGTGCGCGGTCTCCGCGCACCCCGGATCGTTTCCCGGTGAGCCCCCGGCTCGCCCCCTCCTGACCCCACTGGGGATACCTACGTGAGCACCGGCGACCTCATCCACGTCGTCAGCGGCGAGAGCCTCTCCGAGCGACGGATCCGCGCAGGGCGGATCCTCATCCGCGGCTCGTTCCTCGTGCTCGTCGTCGTCGCGCTGCTCCAGATCGTCAACGCCCTGGGCCTCGCGGCCCTCGGCTTCACGGACTGGCAGCCGACCGCGATCGCGTACGTGGCGTGGTGCGTCGCCCTCTGCGTGGGACAGGTCCTCATCCGCGGCGAGACCGGCAAGCGGATCCTCTTCGTCCTGCCGTCCGCGCTCTTCGTCGTCTCGCTCACCGTCATCCCGCTCATCCTCGGCATCGCGATCGCGTTCGCCGACTGGAACCTCTCCTCGCCGACCGGCCCCAAGTTCGCCGGCACCGCGAACATCGAGCGGATGCTCTCCGACCCGTTCTACTGGAACGCGCTCGGGAACATGGTCTGGTACTGCCTCGCGATCGCGCTGGAGCTCGCCGTGGCCTTCGGGCTCGCGCTCCTTCTCAACGCGCAGATCCGCGCCCGGCGCTTCTTCCGGGTCGCCTTCCTCCTGCCGCTCATGCTCTCGCCGGTCGCGGTCTCGTGGATGATCGGCCGCTCGCTCCTCGACTTCCGCGCCGGACCGGTGGCGGACCTCATGCGCGCGCTCGGCTGGCAGGACCCCGCCTTCTTCGCCAGCCCCGAGCTGGCCAAGATCACGATGAGCGTCCTGGACGCGTGGATCTACATCCCGTTCATGATGATCATGCTCCTCGCCGGCCTCCAGGGGCTTCCCGGTGAGGTGATCGAGGCGGCCAAGGTGGACGGCGCCACCGCCTGGCAGGCGTTCCGGAAGATCCTCTTCCCGCTCATGCTGCCGGTCGTCCTCACCGCGTTCGTGGTGCGCCTGATCTTCAAGCTCAAGCTCGCCGACCTCGTGATCACGATCACCTCCGGCGGCCCGGGTGGCGCCACGGACACCGTCACCAGCTTCATCTACCGCGAGTACCGCGACCGATCCAACGTGGGCTACGGGACGCTGCTCGCGATGTTCTACCTGGTGATCATCGTCGTCGGGCTGACCCTCCTGATGCGCGGCCTCAACCGCTGGATGCGGCCCTACGCATGAGCACGCAGCCGATCTTCCAGGACAAGGAATCGGACCTCGGCCACAAGGCGAAGTGGTGGACGAGCCGGGCCGTCATCTACACGATCCTCATCTTCTGGGCGATCGTGTGCATCTTCCCGATCTACTGGACGATCACCACGAGCTTCAAGCTCCAGGCGGACGTGATGAAGGGCTCGATCATCCCGTGGCTCGAGTTCGACCCGGTCTGGAACGGCTGGCGCTCGCTCGGCCTCTCGCCGGAGACGATCGGGGCGTCCAGCACCGCCCGTGACCAGTTCCTCGGGCGCTTCACGAACACGGCGATCGTCGCCTTCTGCTCGTCCGCCCTGGCGGTCTTCCTCGGCTCGATGACCGGCTACGGCCTCTCGCGCTTCGGCTACCGCTTCGCGTGGATGAAGAACAACGACATCGGCTTCTTCTTCATCAGCCAGCTGATCCTGCCGCCCGTCGTCCTGGCGCTCCCGTTCCTCATCCTCTACAAGGAGCTCGCGCTCCTGGACACGCACCTCGGGCTCATCCTGCTCTACACGCTCTCCGTGCTGCCGATCGTCATCTGGATCATGCGTGACCAGTTCATCGCGATCCCGCCGGAGCTGGAGGAGGCCGCCCTCGTGGACGGCCAGGGGGTCTGGGGCGCCTTCGTGCGGATCATCCTGCCGATCGCCGCGCCCGGGATGGTCGCCGCCTTCGTCCTCGCGCTCGTCCTCACCTGGAACGAGTACTTCCTCGCCTCGCTCCTCACGAGCTCGAGCGCCGCCACGTTGCCGGCGATGGTCGCGAGCCAGATCGGGAGCCAGGGCGTGGCATGGGCGAACATGGCCGCGATCTCCTTCGCCGCGATCCTGCCGCTCCTCATCATCGGCGTGCTCCTGGAGCGCTTCATCATCAAGGGGATGGCCGCCGGCGCCACCAAGGGCTGATCCGCGGGGCGGCGCTCGCCCCGGCGCCAGGCCGCTCGTCCGCGGCCGCCGGTCAGGCCTCCGGCAGCCCCAGGCAGCGCCGCAGGTGGGCGAGCGCGAGCGCCACCCCCTCCTCGCCCCGTGCGGCGGACGCGCGCGCGGCGGTCTCCGTGTACCAGTGGCCGCCGTCCGGCGCGCGCTCCATGCGCACCGTCTCGGGGGCGAGGGCCTGGATGAGCGCGGTCTCGCCCTCCCCCGCGTGATCGAACGGGAAGGGTGCCCCCGGCGGCAGCGAGGGGTGGATGCGGATCCAGTTGAAGGGGTTCTCCCCTGCCGCGTGGCGCGCGTAGTAGTCGCGCTGCTCGTTGCTCCCCCACCAGCCGCTGCCGCGCTCGGCCTCCAGGTGGGCGAAGGTCGCGTTCCGCGCCGCCAGGCGGAAGGTGAGGTCGGTGGGCATCCCCTGGGCGAAGTTCTCCGTCTGGTGGTGGACGACCCCGTGGATGTTCCGGAAGCCGGCCCGGAGGAGCGCCCGGAAGATCCCCTCCGCGAAGGGGAGGAAGGCCTCCGTCTCCACGTGGAGGGTCCCCGTCCCCTCCGGCCCGATCACCGCGTGGCTGGCGGCGCCGTAGGCGAAGGGGGGCAGGAGGACGATCTCCGCCTCCGCCTCCAGCCGGGCGAGCGTCTCCGTCACCACGAGCAGGTCGGTCCCGGCGGGGAGGTGGCCGCCGTGGTACTCCATCACGCCGATCGGCAGCACGACCGGCGTCCCCGCCGCGATCGCCGCCCGCAGCTCCTCCGGCCGCATCCGTTCGAAGCGCATGCCGCTACTCCATGTTCGTGTGGCGGGCGCGCATCGTCGCCGGCGTCTCGCCGAGCCGGTCACGCAGCCGGAGGACGAGGACCTCGAAGGCGAGGAAGAGCGCACCCTCGAAGAGCGAGCCCATCGGGAGGACGGAGCTCCCGCCCACGTCCCGCGCCATCGTCTGGGCGGGGATGACGAGGAGGCGGTCCGCCATCCGGGAGGTGGCGCCATCGGGCTCCGCGGTGACCACGAGGACGCGCGCACCGGCTGCCCGGGCCACTCCGCACAGCGCGGAGGCGGTGGAGAGGACGCCGGGTCCGGCGGCGCACAGGAAGAGGTCGCCCGGGCCGAGCGGCGGGGCGCTCATCTCGCCCTGGACGGAGACCTCCACCCCGAGGTGGAAGAGGCGCATCGCGAGCGCGCGCATCATCAGCCCCTCGCGCCCGCAGCCGTAGACCATCACGCGCCGCGCGTCCGCGATCTCCGCCACCACCGGCTCGAGCGCCGCGTCATCCAGCGCCGCCGCGACCCCGGCGAGCTCCGCGGCAGCCCCCGCGAGGAGGCTCACCGGCCGGCACCGAGCGCGTGGGAGATCTCGCGCGTCCGGAGGTAGAGCTCCTTCCAGAGGGGGTACTGCCGGGCATAGGCGGGGATCGCCTGCGGGGTCACCCGCCGTGACGCCGGGTTCCAGCGCTCGATCTCCGCGGGCTCCGCGATCCCCACCGCGACCGCAGCGAGGAAGGCATCGCCGTAGCTCGCGCCGACCGTCTTCTCGCGCACGACCTGGGGGACCCCGCCGAGGTCCGAGGTGGCCTGGAGCCAGACCGGGTTCTTCGTGCCGCCGCCGACCGCGAAGATCGTCCGCGGCGGCGCACCCGCCTCACGGTAGGTATCCAGGACGTGGGCCGTGCCGGACGCGATCCCCTCGAGGACGGAGCGGAAGAGGTCGCCGCGCGTGTGCGTCAGGTCCAGGCCCGCGAAGAGCCCCTTCGCCTGCGGGTCGTGGATCGGCGTCCGCTCGCCGGAGAAGTGGGGGAGGCAGAGGATCCCGTTCGCCCCCGCGGGGCTCGCCGCCGCCTCCGCCACGAGCGTCTCCCACGGGGCATCCGGCGCGAAGCGGTCCCGGAACCAGCGGGTGAGGGTCCCCGAGGTGGAGAGGCCGGACATGGAGGCGTGGAGCCCGGGCGTGAGCCACGGCGCGTACCACAGGCGCGGGTCGCGGACGGCGCTCGCGGTCACCTCGATGATGAAGATCGTGGAGCCGTACATGAGCATCATCTCGCCCGGCTCGCGGACGCCCACGCTCACCGCCTCCGCGGCCGCATCGATCGTCCCGAAGGTGACCGGTGTCCCCACCGCGAGGCCGGTCTCCGCGGCCGCCGCCGGCGTCACGTGGCCCGCGATCTCCGTGGCCCAGCCGATCCGCGGCAGCCGGTCGCGCGGGATGATCCCGTCCGCCAGCTCGTCCGACCAGCCGAGCTGCGCGACGTCATAGAGCGGCGCGTAGTTCGCGGCGGTGTAGTGGTCGATCGTCCGCTCGCCGGTGAGCCGCAGGACGAGATACGAGGTGGAGCTCATCACCGTGGCGGTCCGCGCGAAGAGCTCCGGGTGCGTCTCGCGCAGCCACAGGATCTTGGGCCCCACCATCTGGGAGGTGAGCGCGTTCCCGGAGATCCGGACGATCCGCTCCTCGCCCCAGCGGGCGTTCAGGGCGGCGATCTGCGCCGAGGCGCGCGTATCCACGCCGTAGAGGACGCCGTTCATCAGCGGTCGCCCATCCGCATCCACGGGGAGCATGCACGGGCCGATCGCGCTCGTGGCGACCGCGGCGATCGCCGCCGGGTCCACGCCGGAGGTCGCGAGGAGCTCGCGCACGATCGCCACGAAGTCGCCCCACCAGTCCTGGTCCGGGCGGTGCTCCGCCCAGCCGGGCTGCGGCACGAGCATCTCGTGGGGGCGCGTGGCGAGCGCGAGCACCGACCCCTGCTCGTCGGCGATCACGCCCTTCGATTCGAAGGTCCCGATATCGACGCCGAGCGTGACCCTCATGGCAGGCGGCGCAGCTCCATCCCGGCCGGGATCCGGTCCAGCGCGCCGTCCAGGAGCCGGACGAGCCCCTCGATGTCGCGCGGGTCCACCGTCTCCGCGGCGGTGTGCGAGTAGCGGACGGGGATCCCCAGGTCGATGCTCGCGACCCCCTCCTCGCCCTGGAGCTGCACGTACGAGAGCTCCGTCAGGGCACCGGTGTGGGCGGAGCGCTGGAGCGGCACGCCTGCGCCGGCTGCCGCCTCATCCATGAGCCGGACGAGCGCGGGATGCGGGATGACCCCGTTCAGCGTGCCGCGGCCGTGGAACGAGAAGAGGCCCATCACCGGCCCGCCGCCGAGCGCGACATCCCCGCGCGCAGCCATCTCCGGCGTGTCACAGGCGAGCATGAGGTCCACGGAGACCGCGATATCCGGCGCGAGCGAGGTGGCCGCGGGAAGGATCCCGCGCAGGTTGTGCTCCTCCTGGACGGACCAGACGAGGTGGAGCGTGGGGCCGGGCTTCCCCTTCCGGGCCGCGGCGAGGGCGAGGAGCCCGGCGCAGCCGGCCCGGTCGTCCACCGCGGTCCCCGCGACCCGCCCGTTCGCGAGCTCGATCGCGCGAGGCGCATACGTCACCGGCGTCCCGATCCGGACGCCCGCCGCCTCCGCCTCCGCCTTCGAGGCGAAGCCCGCATCGAGGAGGAGGTCCTGGTAGGGGACGACCTTGTACTTCTCCTCCGGCGTCGTCGCGTGGTGGCTCTTGATCCCGATCACGGCGGGGATGTCGCCCTGCTCCGTGGCGAGGATCACCGCGTGGGCGGGGAGGGCCCGCTCCGGAACGCCGCCCTGGCGCTCCACGCGGATCAGCCCGGACGGCTCGATCTTGCGCACGATCAGGCCCATCTGGTCGAGGTGCGCGAAGACCATGACGGAGGGGCGTGCGGGGTCGCCGGGGATCGTGACCACGAGGTTGCCGAGCCGGTCCGAGCGATGCGCGAGGCCGAGCTCGTCCAGGTGGGTGGCGACCGCGCGTGCGACGCGCTCCTCGTAGCCCGCGAGGCCGGGGATCCGCATCAGCTCGATGAGGAGCCCCCGGACGTTCACCGGCCGCCTCGCGCCGCGCGGACCTTGTCCATGAAGTCCTTCGCGCGATCGGGGTCCACGGCCGCCCACGTGTCGCCGCCCACCTTGAGCGCCGAGCCCACGATCGCGCCGTCCGCGACCGCGAGGACATCCGCCACCGTGGCGTGCTTCACGCCCGTGTTCGCGAGGACGGGGGTGGTGGGCAGGACCTGCTTGACCGCCGCGAGGTCGCTCATCGCGGCCGCCTCGCCGGTGATCGTGCCGGAGACGAGGACCGCGTCCGGCACGGACGAGAAGACGGCGGAGCGGGCGCGGTCCGGGAGGCTCCGCCCGTCCAGGGAGTGCGCGAACTCGGCCGAGACGTTGTAGAGCGTGACCACGTCGCCGGCGCCCAGGCGGGCCGCGTAGCGCCGCGCGGCGCCTGCGTCCGGCGCCCAGATCCCCATATCCGAGGCGTAGGTCCCGGTGAAGATCTCGCGCACGAAGCGGGCGCCGGTCGCGGCGGCGAGCGCCATCGTGGAGCGCGGGTCCCAGAGGACGTTCACGCCGAAGGGGACCGTGATCTCCTCGCGCAGCCGGCCGATCACGTAGGCCATCGTCGCGGTGGAGGCGATGTCCACGTTCAGCTCGTAGGGGCGATCGTTCTCGTTGCCGAACATGACCGCATCGAAGCCCGCTGCCTGGAGCGCCCGGAGGTCCGCCCGCGCCGCGCGGAGGATCCCCTCCACGCCACCGGCGGCGTCATGGAGCGGCGTCCCGGGCATCGCGCCGAGATGGACCATGGCGATGATCGGCTTGCGATCGCCGAAGAGCTGGGTGAACCGCGACACGTGACCTCCCTCGTGGCTGAGCGCTGCTCATCCTACGGGCGCACGCGCGGGCGCGCCATCCCGGGTGCGCGGTCAGCCCTGGGCGAGGAGCGCGTGCACCGCGGCCGGGCCGAGCGTGTCGCGCGCCGCCTCCGGTGTCCCCACGTGGAGCGCAGCCGCCGCGTTCGCGTAGCGGAGCGCCGTGGCGAGCGGATCGCCTTCCGCGAGCCGCACCGCGAGCGCACCCACGAAGAGGTCGCCGGCGCCGTGCGTCTCGGGCTTCGTCACCGGATGCGCCGGGAGCGCCACCCGCTCCGTGGCCGAGACGGCGGCCACGCCCGCAGCCCCGGCCGTCACCACGACCGCGGGCGCGAGCCGGCGGAGCGTCTCCGCCGCCGCCTCCGCGCTCGCGAGGTCGGACACCGGCGCCGCGCCGAGCTGCTCGGCCTCCACCGCGTTCACGACGAGCAGGTCCACGAGCCCGGCGAGCGTACCGAGCGGCCGGGCGGGTGCCGCGTTGAGGAGGACCGGGACGCCGGCCGTGCGTGCGATCCGTGCCGCCGCGGCGTTCGCGGCCTCGCCCACCTCGTCCTGGAGGACGAGGATCGCGGCTGTGCGGATCGCGTCCGCGCTCGCCGCCACCTGGTCCGGGTCGATCCGCCGGTTCGCGCCGGAGACCACGATCGCGGCGTAGTCCCCGGCCGCCTCCTGGATCGCGACGCTCATCCCGGAGCCCGCATCCACCGTCCGGATCGCCGCGAGGCTCACCCCGGCGGCCGCGAGCCGCTCCCGGAGCCGCTCACCGAAGCCGTCCTCGCCGAGCGCGCCGATCATCACGGTCGCCGCGCCGTGGCGCGCCGCGGCCATCGCCTGGTTGCCGCCCTTGCCGCCCGGCTTCCACCACCACGCGTCGCCGATCACCGTCTCGCCGAGGCGCGGCAGGACCGGGGTGCCGACCATGATGTCGAAGTGGAGGCTCCCCACGACCGCCACGCGCGGCCGCGGATCGGGGGTGGTCACGGCGCGCCGGGCCGGCGTCAGATCGCGCGGCCGAGGATCGCCGACTGGACGATCCGGTGGGCGGCGATCGCATCGTGGCGCGTGAGCGCGGCCTGGAGCTCCGCCTCCGGGAGCCGGTCGAGGAGGTCGAGCATCGCCTCGATGACCGCGATCCCCGTGCGTGCCTCGTCCACCGGGTCGAGCGCGGCGGTGTCCGGGAAGGTGTCCAGGTAGATCGTCCCGTCGAAGCCATCGAGGCGCATCCGGCGCAGGAGCTCGATCGTCTGGACCGTGTGGACGGCGCCCACCATCAGGCCGTCGTCGCGGCGCCCGTAGGCATCGTTGATGTGGAGCCCGAGCAGCTTGCTGCGGCGGCCCACGAGCGCGGCCGCGAGCGCGGGGTTCGTGTCCGCCTCGAAGACGTGGGCCACGTCCAGGGTGACGCCCAGGTTCTTCGCGCCCGCCTCCGCGATCGCGAGGAGCGTGGCGTGGACGTTCGGGAGGATGAAGACGGAGCGCGGCTCGTTCGGCTTGTACTCGATCGAGACCGGGAAGGACGGGTCGTGCTCGGCGACCGCCCGGATCCCCTCCACCTCCCAGTCCCAGAGCTGCGCGTAGTCCACCTGGAACGGGTGGTCGAAGCCGTCCTGGCCCGGCCAGATCGTGAGCATCCGGCCGCCCGCCGCACGCGTCTCGTCCACGGCGCGCTTCGTGAGGTCGATCGCGCGCCGGCGGATCGCGGGATCCGCGTTCGTGAAGGCACCCGAGCGGAAGGCGGGGTCGCCGCCGTAGCGCATCGCGTATCCGTTGAGGTGAAGCCCGTGGCCCTCGATCCGCGCGCGCAGCTCCGCGACCGGGATCCCCTCCGTCTGCTGCGGGAAGTTCACGTCCACGGCGGTGAGGCCGGGGACGGTCGCGGCACGGTCGATGAGGTCGAGGGTGCTGAGCGGGGTGGTCCGTCCCGGCCAGAACCGGTCGCGCAGGGCGGCGAACGAGTTGAGGCGGGCGGCGTAGCGGTAGCGGCTCATGGGCAGGGCAGGCTCCGTGCGGGTGCCGCCGATGGTAGGGCACGGGCGGGAGAACGCGCCGGGGCCTTCCTGCCGGCGCGTCTCGTCCCCGTCCGGGCGCGGAGCCGCTATCGTCCGCGTCCAGCGGGGATCGTCCCCCGGCCCACGCCACCACGAGGAAGGATCCATGCCCGACCGATCGCCCGCCCGCAGGCTCGCCGCCGCGCTCTTCCTTGCGGCGACCCTCCTCCCGCTCGCCGCGGCCCCGGCGGGGGCGATGACGCCGAGCCTCGTCACCACGACGCAGCCGGAGTACGCGGGGGCCGTCCTCCGCGGCGAGGTGGAAGGGCTCTTCCTCCTCGACGAGCGTCCCGATGGGATCCGGGTCGCGGTCCAGCTCTCCGGGCTCCCCTCCACCGTGGTCCGGATCGTCGCCGCCACGGCCCGCTGCGGCCAGGTCGGAGGGTCGTCGGTCCGGCTCGGGATCATCCGCCCGATCGCCGGCCGCTTCGCCGCGATCTGGGTGACCACGCAGGCCGACGCGGTCGATCCGATCGGATCGCTCCGGCTCGTGGGGCGCAGCGGGCTCATCGCGTGCGCGAACACGATCCATGGCCAGGAGGACGCGGATGTCTGCGAGACCGTCCCGGACGCCTGCTACGGGGAGATGGTCCTTCCGGAGCGGATGGACGGGAAGGTGCTCCGCGGGATCCTCGCCCGGGTCACGCAGCGTGACGGCGAGCCGCCCCGGATCGTCATCCACCGGGTCTCGCCGGAGACCGGCTGGGTGATCCTCGGGGATGCCCCGTGCTCCGCGGGCGGTGGCGAGCCGCTCGCGACCGTCGAGCTCCCGAAGGGCGTGGGCGGCACCGCCCGCACGCTGAGGGGCCTGGTGCTCGGCGAGGTCGGCTCCTTCTGGCTCGTCGGCTCCGGGACCCACTGCGTGGACGCCGAGCTCCAGGCGCTCGTCTGGGCCCCCGTCCCCTAGTTCAGCCGCTCGCCGCCGCCGCCGTCCTTCCCGATCGGCGGCACCGCGAGGAGCGCCTCCGCCTCCGATCGCTCGGGGCCGGCCTGTGCCGCCCGCGCATCCCGGCGCGCCCCCGCGTCCGCCACGAGCGTCTCGCCTGCCGCGGACGTGAAGACGAGCGTGCCGCCCACGGGGTCCGCATCCACGGTCACCGTGCTGCCGGGCGGGAAGCGGCCCTCGAGGATCCCCTTTGCGAGCGGGTTCTCCACGAGCCGCTGGACGGATCGCTTGAGCGGGCGCGCCCCGAACTGGGGGTCGTGCCCCTCGCGTGCGATGAGCGCCCGGGCGGCCGCCGTCAGCTCGAGACCGATCTCGCGCTCGGCGAGCCGCCGCACGAGGTCGTCCAGGATCAGGCCCACGATCCGGCCGAGGTCATCGTCCGTGAGGGCGTGGAAGACGATCACCTCGTCGATCCGGTTGAGGAGCTCGGGGCGGAGCGTCGCGCGGAGCGCATCCGTGACCTGCGCCTTCACCCGCGCGTACGCCTCGTCCCCGCCCGCCGCGCCGATCGTGGCGGCCACGAACTGGCTCCCCACGTTGCTCGTCATGATCACGAGCGTGTCCTTGAAGCTGACCGTGCGGCCCTGGCCGTCCGTGAGGCGGCCGTCGTCGAGGACCTGGAGGAGGACGTTGTAGACGTCCGGGTGCGCCTTCTCGATCTCGTCGAGGAGGACGACCTGGTAGGGCCGCCGGCGGACCGCCTCCGTCAGCTGGCCGCCCTCCTCGAAGCCGATATAGCCGGGAGGCGCGCCGATCAGGCGGCTCACCGTGTGCTTCTCCATGTACTCGCTCATGTCGATCCGGGTGAGCGCGTGCTCGTCATCGAAGAGGAGCGCCGCGAGCGCCCGCGCGAGCTCGGTCTTCCCCACCCCCGTGGGGCCGAGGAAGATGAATGAGCCGATCGGGCGCTTCGGGTCCTTGAGGCCGGCCCGGGCGCGCCGGACGGCATCCGAGACCGCGGCGATCGCCTCGTCCTGGCCCACGACGCGCTCGTGGAGCCGCTCCTCCATCCGGAGGAGCTTCGTCTGCTCGCCTTCCAGGAGCCGGGTGACGGGGATCCCCGTCCAGGCCGCCACGATCCGGCCGATGTCGTCCGCATCGACCTCCTCCTTGAGGAGCCGCCGGGCGCCACCGTCCGCCGGGCCGAGGGCCGCCTCCTGCTCCCGCATCCGCGCCTGGAGCTCCACCTGGCGGCCGTACTTCAGCTCCGCGGCCTTCCCGTAGTCGGCGGCGCGCTCCGCGGCCTCGATCTCGTGGGTGAGGCCCTCGAGCTCCGACTTGGTGGCCCGGAGCGCCGCGATCGCCTCCTTCTCCGCGGACCAGCGGGTCTTCAGGGCCCCCGCCTGCTCGGAGACGTCGGCGAGCTCGCGCTCGAGCGCCGCGAGGCGCGCCCGCGATGCATCGTCCTTCTCCTTGCGCAGCGCCTCCCGCTCGATCTCCAGCTGGATCCGGCGCCGCTCCAGCTCGTCCAGCTCCACGGGCATCGAATCCATCTCCATCCGGAGCCGGCTCGCGGCCTCGTCCACGAGGTCGATCGCCTTGTCCGGCAGGAAGCGCTCGGTGATGTAGCGGTTCGAGAGGACGGCTGCCGCCACGAGCGCGCCATCCGTGATCCGCACGCCGTGGTGGACCTCGTAGCGCTCGCGCAGCCCGCGCAGGATGGAGATCGTCTCCTCCACGCCCGGCTGGTCCACGTAGACCGGCTGGAAGCGCCGCTCCAGGGCAGCGTCCTTCTCGATGTGCTTCCGGTACTCATCCAGCGTGGTGGCACCGATCGTGTGCAGCTCGCCCCGGGCGAGCATCGGCTTCAGGAGGTTCGAGGCGTCCATCGCGCCTTCCGCCGCCCCGGCCCCCACGACGGTGTGGAGCTCGTCGATGAAGAGGACGATCCGGCCCTCGCTCTCCCGGATCTCCTTGAGGACCGCCTTCAGGCGCTCCTCGAACTCGCCGCGGTACTTGGCGCCCGCGATGAGCGCACCGAGGTCGAGCCCCACGACGCGCTTCTCCTTCAGGCCCTCCGGCACGTCCCCGCGGACGATCCGCTGGGCGAGCCCCTCCACGATCGCGGTCTTCCCCACGCCGGGCTCGCCGATGAGGACCGGGTTGTTCTTCGTGCGCCGCGAGAGGACCTGGATGACGCGCCGGATCTCCTCGTCCCGGCCGATCACCGGGTCGAGCTTCCCCGCTCGCGCGTCCTTCGTGAGGTCGCGGCCGTACTTCTCGAGCGCCTCGTAGGTGGCCTCCGGGTTCTGGCTCGTCACCCGCTGGCCGCCCCGGACCGCCGCGAGCGCGCCGAGGATCCGCTCCCTGCCCGCGCCCGCGGCCTCGAGGATCCGCTGGGCGTCCCCGCCGGCCTCCGCGGCCGCCACGAGGAGGTGTTCCGTGGAGACGTACTCGTCGCCGATCCGGGCGGCCTCCTTCTCGGCCCGCTCGATGAGCGTGCGCGCACGCGGATCGAGGCTCATCTGGCCCCCCTCCACCTTCGCGCGGCGGGCGAGCACGGCCCCCAGGTCGAGCGCGATCCGCGACGGATCCGCACCGAGGCGCCGGAGGACGGTGGCGGGGATCCCCTCCGGATCCGCCACGAGCGCGGCGAGGAGGTGCTCCGCATCCAGGACGGGGCTCTGGGCATCGGTGGCGAGCCGCTGCGCGGCGAGGATCGCGGCCTGGGCCTTCTCGGTGGTTCGGTCGAGCTTCATCGGTTCGGGTCCTCCGTGGACGATGGCGCGCCGTGCGGACGCGCCCGGGAACGGGTCGGGTGCAGGGATCGGTGGGTGGGTCGTGGGACCATGCGCGGCCTCATCCCGCGTGCGTGGGGGCGGGTCGCCCGCCGCGGGGGTCCGGCTGGGCCGCGTGCTCCAGGAACGCCTCGGCGAGCCGCCGGCCCTCCGCGTCCAGGTGCTCGGGGATCCGGACGCGGACCGTCACGAGGAGGTCGCCGCGCCCCTCCGCCCGGAAGCGGGGGAGGCCTTGCCCGCGGAGGCGGAAGGTCCGCCCGGGCTGGGTCCCCGCCGGGAGGGTGAGCATGAGCGTCCGCCCCGCGAGCGTCCCCACGGGGACCTCCCCGCCAAGGAGCGCCTCGCCGAGCGTGACGGGGAGCTCGCGCTGGAGGTCCGCGCCCTCCCGCGTGTAGACCGCGTGCGGACGGACGTGGACCGCGAGGAGGATCGGGCCGTCATCACCGCCGATGCGGATCGTCTTCCCGTCCTCGATCCCCGCGGGGATCTTCACCTCCAGGCGTCGCTCGCCGGCCTGGACGATCGCCTGGGAGCCGGTGGCGACCTCTTCCAGGGAGATCGTCACCGAGCCGCGGTGCGTGGTGCTGCTCGCACCCGTCTCCCCGCCACCCCCGCCGAAGAGATCGCCGAACCCGCCCATCGAGCGCCGGGTGCGGCCGCCGCGCCGCGGGGAGGGGTCCGCGGTCTCGTCCCCGCCGCCCCCGCCGAAGTAGGTGCGGAAGAAGTCGGAGAAGCCCGCCAGGTCCTCCGGGTCCCCCCGGTACTCGAAGCGCATCCCGCCCGGGAACCCGCTCGCGCCCGCGAAGGGACCCCCGGCGCCGCCCGGCGCCCCAGCCTCCCGGTAGCGCTCCCAGTCCGCGCCGAGCGCGTCATAGCGCTTCCGCTTCTCGGGATCGGAGAGGACGTCGTATGCCTCGTTCAGCTCCTTGAAGCGTGCCTCCGCGGCGGCATCGTCCGGGTTGACGTCCGGGTGATGGGCGCGCGCCAGCGACCGGAATGCCTTCCGGATCTCCGGCTGGGTCGCCGTCCGCGGGACCCCGAGCGTTGCGTAGTAGTCGCGGTACTCCATCCATCCGTCCCCCGCCCCGGGATGCCGGAGGGCCCGGCCCGATCATCCGGACCGGGCCCTCCTGCGCCCTGGTGGCTGCTCTCCGTCAGGCCCGGTCCGGCGGGCCTGCCACGGCGGGCGGCTGATCCGCGGGCGGGAAGCCGCCCCGGACCGTCCGGCCCGCTGCCGGAACATGCTCCCGGCGTGTCCCCGTCCCGCCGACCGGCGTGCGCGGGGGCCGGATCGGCTGCGGCTTCCGCCGGAGCGCCGCGTCCAGGACCTGGTCCATCGTCTCGGCGATCACGAGCTTCAGCTGCTTCCGGACGTCCTCCGGGATCTCCCGGAGGTCCTTCTCGTTCTTCTGCGGGAGGATCACGATCCGGGCGCCGGACCGGTGGGCGGCGAGGATCTTGCTCTTCAACCCGCCGATCGGGAGGACCCGGCCGCGGAGGGTGATCTCGCCGGTCATCGCCACGTCCTTGCGGACGGGGATCCCGGTGAGCGCGCTCACCATCGCGGTGGCCATCGTCACGCCGGCGGAGGGCCCGTCCTTGGGGATCGCCCCGGCCGGCACGTGGATATGGAGGGTGTTCTTCTCGAAGACCTCCCGCGCGATCCCCAGCTCCTCGGCGTGGGCCCGGATCCAGGAGAGGGCGGCACGCGCCGATTCGCGCATCACCTCGCCGAGCTGCCCGGTGAGGATGAAGTCCTCCTTCCCCTCCATCCGGGTCACCTCGACCGCGATGACATCGCCGCCGACCTCCGTGACCACGAGGCCCGTGGCTGCGCCGACCTGGTCCTCCGGCTCCAGCTCGCCGAAGTCGTAGCGCTGGGGCCCGAGGAGCTCGGCGACCTTCCGCGGGTCGATCGTCGTCTTCCGGCGCCGGCCTTCCGCCACCGTCCGCGCGACCTTGCGCATCAGGTTCGCGATCTCGCGCTCCAGGTTCCGCACGCCCGCCTCGCGGGTGTACGCCTGGACGAGGAGCTCCACTGCCGCGTCCGTGATCTCGACGTGCTTCTCCTTCAGCCCGTGCAGCTCCATCTGCTTGGGGACGAGGAAGCGCTTCGCGATCTCCACCTTCTCCCGGTGCGTGTAGCCCGGCAGCTGGATGATCTCCATCCGGTCGCGGAGCGGCGCGGGGATCGGGTCCTGGAGGTTCCCGGTCGCGATGAAGAGGACCTTCGAGAGATCGAAGGGCACCTCGAGGTAGTTGTCCTGGAAGGAGTCGTTCTGCTCGGGGTCGAGGACCTCGAGGAGGGCGGACGAGGGGTCACCCCGGAAGTCCATCCCGATCTTGTCGATCTCGTCCAGCATGAAGACCGGGTTCGCGGTGCCGGCCTGCTTGACGTTCTGGATGATCCGGCCCGGGAGCGCGCCGATATAGGTGCGCCGGTGGCCACGGATCTCCGCCTCGTCGTGGATGCCGCCGAGGCTCATCCGGACGAACTTCCGGCCCATCGCCTTGGCGACGCTCTTGCCCAGGCTCGTCTTGCCCACGCCGGGCGGGCCCACGAGGGCGAGGATGGGCGAGCGGATCGTGTCCGCGAGCGAGCGGACCGCGAGGTACTCGAGGATCCGCTCCTTCACCTTCTCCAGGCCGTAGTGGTCCTCGTCCAGGATCCGGGCCGCCTCGCGGATGTCGATGATGTCGTCCGTGGTGACGTTCCAGGGAAGCCCCACGAGCCAGTCCACGTAGGTCCGGATCACCCCGACCTCGGGCGAGGCGGAGGGGATCCGGCTCATCCGGTCGATCTCCTTGGTCGCCCGGGCCTTCACCTCGTCCGGCATCCCGGACGCGTCCACCTTCTCGCGCAGCTCGGCGATCTCCGCCTGCTGCGGGTCGTCCTCGCCGAGCTCGCGCTGGATCGCCTTGAGCTGCTCGCGGAGGATGTACTCCCGCTGGGTCTTGTCCATCTCGGACTTGACCTCGGACTGGATCTTCCCCTTCAGCTCCAGGATCTCGATCTGGCGCGCGAGGAAGCCGGAGACGAGCTTCAGGCGCTCGATGACGTCGATCGTCTCGAGGAGCTCCTGGCGCTGCGCCGTGGTCATGTCCGGGCTGTAGGCGACCATGTCCGCGAGGAGGCCCGGCTCGCTGATGTTGCGCGCCGCGACGGCCGCCTCCGGGGGCACCGGGGCCCCGGACTGGACGTACTGCTCGATCTGGCCCTGGACGGTGCGCACGAGCGCCTGCACCTGGACGCCTTCCGGCCGCTCGTCCTCGATGAGACGGACGCGCGCGGTGAGCGCGGGCTCCGTCGATTCGAAGCCGAGGAGCTCCAGGCGCTGCTGGCCCTGGACGATCGCCCGGACCGTCCCGTCCTGGAGCTGGACGACCTGGGCGATCTTCGCGAGCGTCCCCACCGGGTAGAGCTCGGCGGGGTCGGAGATCTCCTCGCGCTCCGCCTGACGCTGCGTGACGAGCGCGATGAGGGAATCGCCGGCGACGGCGCGGTTGAGCGCCTCCACGGACTTGATGCGCCCCACCTGGAGGGGGACGATCATCTCCGGGAAGATGACGGTCTCACGGAGCGCGACGAGCGGGAGGACCTGCTCGGTCCCGCCCGCGATCGGGGTGGGTCGCTCGGCGGGCGGCTCCGCCGGGGGCTTGGGAGTGCGGGTTCGCGGTGCCATCGGGCCTCCTGGGTGCTAGCGGGCGGGTCGCTCGGGACGAGCGGTGTCGTCCGTGGCGCTCCGCTCATCCGGTCCTTCGGAATAGAGCTGCTCGAGGATGCGCATCCCGAGGCGTTCCTCGAGCGCGAAGAGGACGCGGACCCCGGCCAGGTTCACGCCCAGGTTCTGGGTGAGGTGGCGGATCCAGAGGACCCGCCGGATGTCGTTCTCCGAGTAGAGCCGGATGTTCGTCCGGGTCCGGGCGGGGGCGATGAGCCCCTCGACCTCGTAGATCCGGAGGGTCCGCGGGTGGACCCGGACGAGCTCCGCGGCGACGCTGATGACGTAGACCGGCCGTCCGGGGTCACGCCCCGGACGCTCCGCCTCCGCGGGCCGGTCCCGCATCGCGCTCATCGCTCGCGCTCCGCTCGCGGGGCCGTCAGCCGGCCGTGCCGGCGGTGGTGCCGGCCTCGCTCCCGGGCTCCGCGGCCGGCCCCTCGGCGGGGACGGCGACGGGGATCCGGTGCGGCCGGGCCTGCTCCGCCCGGGGGATCGAGAGGCGCAGGACGCCGTTCTCGAAGGTGGCCCGGGCGGCATCCGTCCGGAGCCCCGAGGGGAGGGCGACGCTCCGGCGGAAGCGGCCGCGGCGGATCTCCCGGAGGTGGAAGCCCGTCGTCTCGGTCCGCTCGTCCGTCCCGCTCGATGCCGTCAGGGTGAGCGCGTCCCCGAGGACGGAGATCTCCACGTCCTCCGGGCGAACGCCGGGAAGGGCGGCCTCGATGACGAGGGCGTCATCCACGGTCCGGATATCCATCGGCATCGCGAGGGTCTCCTCGCTCGTCCCGATGACCGGCCGGAAGAAGGGCTCGTCCAGGAACCGGTCCATCGCCGTGCGCAGCGCAAGCAGGTCCCCGAGGGGGGATGGGCGTCGCATGAGGGTCATCGTGCCACCTCCTGGTCTCCGGTGAAGGCTCCCGCCGGGGCTCCCCCGGCGAACGATGTGCATCCTAGAACCCTGACAATCATGTTGTCAAGTCTCTTCTTCCCCACACCGGCGACACCATGACAACGCAAGGTCAGGAAGTGGGGCGGCCTCACAGGCAGGCAGAGCCCCCGGGGGGACGCCCGCGGACGGCACGCGACGGACGAATGGGGATGGGACGTGCGCGGGGGCGACGACCGGGCACCGACGCGCCCGGCGGGGTCAGGCGGCGGAGGGCTCTCCCGTCCCGCTCCCGATCAGCTGGTTGCGCAGCTCGCCCTCGCAGTCCAGGCGCGCGAGCGCGAGGACCTTGTCGCCCTCGAGGAAGAGGGTGTCCGGGCGGATGCGCAGGACGCGGTCGCCGCGGATGATCGAGAAGAGCGTGCAGCAGTCGCCGGAGTGGACATCCATCGCGGTCCGCCCGATCGCCGGCGCGCCGGCTTCCACGAGCGCCTCCACGAGCTCCAGCTCCCCGCCCTCGAGCTGCGCGAGATGGAGGAGCTCATGGACCGGGATGTCCTGCTCGATCGCGGCGAGCGCCGTGCGGGTGGGGCTGATGATCTCGTCCACCCCGAGCTCGCGGAAGAGCGCCTCGTTCGCCGGGTTGTTCACCCGGGCGATCGTGCGCGGGACCGCGAAGTGGTGCTTCGCCATCTGGCAGACGACGAGGTTGTCCTCGTCATCCCCCGTGACGGCGGCGACGATCGCCGCCCGCGCCGCCCCGGCCTCCTCGAGGTGCGACCCCTCGCAGCCGTCCCGGCCGAGGACGACCGAGCCGATCTCGTCCGCGATCTGGCGCGCCCGCCGCGGATCCTTCTCCAGGAGGACGAGCTCATGGCCCGCCGCCAGGAGCTCCTTCGTCAGGTAGTAGCCGACCTTGCCGCCGCCGACGACGATCACGTACATCGCTCAGGCCTCCTCGTCCGTCGTCTCCACCGGCGCGACCGGCGCCAGGACCTGGCAGGCGTCGTCGTCCGCGGGGACCCCCACGAAGCCCGCCAGCGCCTCGACCATCATCGAGGTGCGGCAGATGACGGCGATCCCGAGCGCCCGGTAGGCGTCCGCGCGGACCGGGTCGTTGATCTTGGCCACCACGGTGGGGATCCGGAAGTGGCGCACCGCGAGCTGCGCGGCGAGGATGTTCCGGTTGTCCCCCTCCGTGAGGGCGAGGAAGCGCCCCGCACCCTCCGCCCCGGCACGCCGGAGGACGTCCTCGTCCGTGCCGTCGCCGCGGACGGCCTTGCCCGGGAAGTCATCCGCGAGGCGGTCGAAGGCCTCCGTCCGGGTATCGAGGATCGTCACCTCGTCCCCGGCCGCAGCCAGCCGTTCCGCCATCGCCGCTCCCACGCGGCCGCAGCCGACGATGATCGTGCGCATCCTGGTCAGTCCTTCCTCTCGGTCGCGGCGGCGTCGGCGGGTTCCGGGAGCGGCTCCCGGATGACGACGACGGCGCTCGGTGCGTTCTCGAAGACGTAGGGGATCGTCCGGCCGAGCGCGAAGTCCCCGCCGCGCTTCTTCCGGTACGGGAGGCCGAGGATGATGACGTCCGCCTCCAGCGAGACCGCCTCGTCCACGAGGGCGGCGCCGATCTCGCGGGCCTGGAGGAGCTCCGTGGCGATCCGGATGTCCGCGCGTTCCGCGGCGCCCTCCGCGCGGTCCAGGACGGTGGAGGCGAGCTCGCGGCTGCCGGGGATCACGTCGTCCAGGTCGTGCCGCCAGTCCACCTCCACCACGTGGAGGGCGACGAGCTCGGTCTCATGCGCCTTCGCCATCTCGAGCCCCGCCGCGATGACGAGGTCGTCCGTGCTGCCGCCGTTCAGACCGAGGACAGCCCGGCGATAGCGTTGCTGGACACGACCCGTGGACACGTCCCGAAGCCTACCACCGGGCGGACCGGCACGAGCCGGCCCAGATCCGCTCAGACGCCGGCGGAGAGCCGCTCCACGAGCCGCGGCGGCAGGCCGGCCTCCCGCATCCGCGCCTGGGTCTCGGCGATCGGCCACGGGATCCGCCGCCAGGTGAGCCTGCCGGTCTCCGTCTCCAGGAGCATCGCGCAGGCGCGCGGATCCCCATCCCGCGGCTGTCCCACCCCGCCCGGGTTGAGGAAGGTCCGGCGCGCGTCCAGGACGAGCTCCGTCCCGTCCACCGGCTCGATCGTCTCCATCCGCCCGCCGTCCAGGCGGAAGACGAGCGGGACGTGGGTGTGGCCCACGAGGCAGTGGCGGGTCGTGAAGGCGCCCAGGTTCGCGGCCGCGGCGGCCGGAGACCAGAGGTACTCCCAGGTGGGGTCCCGCGGCGAGCCGTGGACGAGCGTGAAGTCGCCGATCTCGCGCCGCTCCGGCAGCGCCGCGAGCCAGTCGCGGGTCTCCGGGGAGATCCGCCCGTGGGTCCAGAGCGCCGCCCGGGCCGCGTCGTCGTTGAAGTCGTGCACGTCGATCAGGCCGAGCGCCGCCGCGTCATGGTTCCCGCGCACGGCGATGGCATCGATCTCCCGGAGCCGTGCCACGACCGCATCCGGGTCCGGCCCGTAGCCCACGATGTCGCCCATCACCCAGACGGCATCGACCGGCCCGAGCGCGGCGAGGACCGCATCGAGCGCGGCGAGGTTGGCGTGGAGATCGGTGAGGCAGGCGACCCGCATCGCGGCCGAGCCTAGCACAGGGGGTGCGGCGCTCCGGACCGTGCCGGGCGGCGCGACCGGTCAGCGGCCCGCGGTGCGGCGGCGCATGGACGGGTCGCGCGGGTAGCGATCCGGCGTGGGGCGTTCCTTGCGCAGGACGACGAGCCGGTGGCCCGGGATCGCCGGCTCCGGGTCGTCATGGACGCGGACGCGGCCCGCACCGGTCTCCCGCCCGATCATCCCCGCCTCCGCGATCTCCGCGGTGAGCGCGCCGCTCCCGTCATCGCGCTTCCAGGCCACGAGGTGGCCGCCGATCCGGAGGAGCGGCATCGCGAGCTCCACGAGCTCCGCGAGCGGGCCCACGGCGCGCGCCGTCACCACGTCGATCTCGCCGCGCAGCGCGGGGTCCGCCGCGATCTCCTCCGCCCGCGCGGCGACCGCCCCGAGATCCGGCACCGGGGCCGGCCCTTCCGCGAGCGCCGCGCTGACCGCTGCCGCCGCGACCTCCAGGAAGGCCACCTTCTTGGCCACCGAATCGACGAGCAGGCAGCGCCCGGCGGGGAGCGCCGCGGCGAGCGGGAGACCGGGCATCCCGCCGCCGGAGCCGAGGTCGAGGATCGTGGCGTCGCTCGGGGCGATCCGGCGCACGAGCGCGACGGCCGAGAGGCTATCCACGAGGTGGAGCCGTCCCACCTGCTCCGGCTCGCGGAGCGCGGTCAGGTTGATCGCCGCGGTCCAGGCCACGAGGAGCCGGCTCTGGGCGTCGAGCGCGCGGCGGACCGCCGGCGGGAGGACGAGGCCGAGCGCGGCGCAGCCGGCATCGAGCGCCTCCTCCCATGCCGGCCCGAGGGGCGGCAGCGACCATGGATCGCGCGGGAGGGGCGCCCGCTCGGGGCGCGCGGGGGGCTGGACGGGGTCGGGGCGCTCCATGCGCGGGGTCGTGGCCGGACGGGGGTCAGCCCGCCGGCGCCTCCTCGGCTGCGGGTCGGCCGCTCCGGGCGGGTCGCCCCATGCTCCGCCGGACCACGTCCACGACCTCGTCCGTCCAGGGGCCGGCCTTGCGTGTCCGGGCCGCGTTCGCCACGCAGCTCGCCACGTGCTCCTCCAGGAGCAGGAGGGTCGCCGCATCGAGCGCCGCACGGAGCGCCGCCGTCTGCTGGAGGATCTCCGCCACCGGCTCGCCGCGCTCCACCATCCGCGCCACGCCCCGCACCTGGCCCTCGATCCGGGCGAGCCGGCGCAGGAGGCGGCCCTGGTCGCGGCGCTCCGGGGGTGCAGGCACGCGCCCGCGCTGGACCGGCTCGTTCGTCATCGCGCGGCACCTCCTGCTCGCCGGGCCCCGGGGCTCCGGATACTCCCCGGGAGGATAGCGGCCGCCGGGCCGTGCCCCTGCGAGGCGCTCAGCGGCGCGGCCGGAGGGGTGGCTCGGAGCGTCCCTCGCCGATCAGCTCCGCGACCCCCACCGCGATGAGGAGGGTCCCCGCCACGGCCAGGACGAGCCCCGGCGCCTTGTCCGGCGGCCAGAGCTGGAGCGCATCGGCGGTGAGGAGCTGGGCGAGCGAGAGGACCATCCCCACCACGGCGATGAGGCCGAGGATCGCGTAGGCGGGCGGCTGGTCCAGGCCGGAGCGACCGCTCGCCGCCGCGTAGGGGAGGAGGATGAGCATGAGGACCCCGACCGCGGCCACGAAGACGAGGATCCCCGTCCCCGAGAGACCGTTCCCCGTCACGACCTGCCCGGTGATCTCCCCCGCCGAGACCCAGGGCAGGAAGGAGCCGATGAGGGCGAGGACACCGCCGACCGCGATGATCGGCCGCCCCCGGCCCAGCCGCCGGCTCATCCGGCGCCGTAGACCTCGGGCTTCAGGACCCCGATATAGGGGAGGTTCCGGTAGTGCTCGCCGTAGTCCAGCCCGTAGCCCACCACGAACCGGTCCGGGATCTGGAAGCCGCGGTAGTCGATGGGGATCTCCACGATCCGGCGCGCGGGCTTGTCCAGGAGCGTGCAGATCCGGAGGCTCGCCGGGTTCTTGCCGCGCAGGTACCGGACGAGGTAGTTGAGGGTGAGGCCGGTATCGATGATGTCCTCGACGATGAGGACGTCCTTCCCCTCGATCGACGCGGAGAGGTCCTTCAGGATGCGCACCAGCCCGGAGGTCTCCGTGGTGGCGCCACCGTACGAGGAGACCTCCATGAGGTCGATCTGGAGCGGGATCGTCATCGCCCGCATCAGGTCCGCCATGAAGGGCAGCGAGCCCTTCATCACGCTCACGAGGACGAGCGGCTTCCCGGCGTAGTCCGCGGAGAGCCGCGCGCCGAGCTCCGCCACCTTCGCCCGGATGGCGTCCTCGGCGAGGAGGACCTCGGCGACGTCGGCGGCATGGTTCGGTGTGCGCATCGGGACCTCCGGGAGCTAGGCGGCCGGGCTGCGGACAGCCGCGATCGGGAGCGGGGTGGGGGAGACGGGACCGGTCGCCGGCTCGCCACCGAGCTGGCCATCGGTCCCCAGCAGCGCGGGCGCGGCATCGAGCCGGCCGTACTTGAGGAGAAGCTCGCGGAAGTCCCGCGCGTAGAGGATCTTCACCCGGACCATGGGATAGAGCTCCCGGAGGAGCCGGAGCTTCCGGTTCTTGCGCCGCACGAGCGACTGGCGGAGCGTGGTCAGCTCCAGGTAGAGGTCGAGCTCCGGGAGGTAGAAGTCCGGCGTGAAGCATTCCGTCGCGGTCCCGTCCCGGTCCCAGAGGAGGGGGAAGGTCCGCGGCTCGTACTCCCACGCCAGGCGGTAGTAGTCCAGGATCCGGGCGAGCTCCTCCTCGCTCGCGTGCGCGAAGCGCGGGGCGCGCGTCACCGGCTCACCGCGTCGCCGGCCCCATCCAGTCGGCGGAGGAGCTCGTCCACGCCGCCATCCAGGTCGGCGAGGATCGCGTGGACCCGGAGGAGGTCATCCGCATCCACGGGCGCTCCCGTCCCGGTGCGCTCACGGAGCTCCGGGGCGTCCAGCACCGGGTCGTCCGCGGGGTCCGCCACGACGGAGACGATCGCGTTCGTCGCGTCGCCGCACATCGCGCACCCGAGCTCGAGGAAGAAGAGGTCGTCGCGCTCGGCAAGGATCCGGACCTGCTCGGGCTCGAAGCCCCATCCGCACGATCCGCACCCGTACGACCGCATCCGGTCCCGCAACCAGTCGGCGCGCTCCATGACCACAGTCTAGGACCGGCCGGACGGGACCGCACCCGCTCCCCGATGCGCGCGCACCCTTCCTGCATCTTGTCCCCGGGGCGCGCGCGTGGTACAAACGCGCTCTGCCGCACCGGGAGAGGCGGCACGAGCGGACGCGCCGTCCGAGGAGGAGAAGCCCGATGTCCCGCAACCGACGCGTCGCGTCGATCGGCACGGCGGCCGTCCTGGCCGCGATGCTCCTGTCCGCCTGCTCGGGTGGCGGCGCGACCCCGGTGCCGGCGACCCCGGTCCCGACCGCCGTCCCGACGGCCGCCCCCACGCCCGAGCCGAC
>JAFMJV010000043.1 GCA_017853275.1 Chloroflexota bacterium | reverse complement strand
AGGATCCGATCGTGGAGGGTCCCGTTGGAGGCCACCACGATCCCCTCGCCGTAGATGTCCAGCTTCCCCGTCAGGTCCGAGAAGCGGCCGCCCGCTTCGCGTACGAGGACGGCCGGTCCGGCCAGATCCCAGCTCTTGCAGCCGATCTCCACCATCGCCTCCGCCATCCCGCCGGCGACGAGCGCATAGCCCCAGAAGTCGCCGAAGCCGCGATCGCGCCAGACGGTGCGGATGAGCCGCGTGAAGCCCGGGACCTGCCCGGAATCGATGAGCTGGGGGACGGAGGAGTAGACGAGCTGGGCGTTCTCCAGCCGGGAGATCCCCGAGACGCGGAGGCGGGCTGCGCTCGCCCGGTCCCAGGTCCCGTCCGCGATCCGCGCCTCCCAGGCGCCGCCGCCCGTCCAGGCGAACCAGCGGTGGCCGAGCGCGGGGGCGGAGAGGACGCCGAGGACGAGCTCGCCCGCGACCTCGAGGCCGAGGAGGGTGCCGAAGAGGGGCACGCCGCGCATGTAGTTGTGGGTGCCGTCGATCGGGTCGATGATCCAGCGGATGTCGTGGGCACCCTCCTGCGTCCCGTACTCCTCGCCCACGAGCCCGTGGGTCGGGAAGGTGCGCACGAGGCGCTCGCGGATCGCCTCTTCGATCGCCTTGTCCGCCTGGGTGACGAAGGAGCGATCCGGCTTCTCCTCCACGTGGAGGTGCTGGCGGAAGTGGCGCAGCGCGATGACATCCGCGTCGTCGCAGGCGGCCTGCGCGGCGGCGAGCCAGGCGGCCATCTCGGTGCCGTCCGCCGGCAGGACGAGGCTGGAATCGGGCTCCACGTACACGCTCGCTCTCCTTCCGCGGGGGGTCAGCGGCTCTCGCCGCCCGTCACGACACGCTCCAGCTCGGCAAGCATGAAGCGGTCGAGCTCGCCGTCCAGGACGCCGGTCGTATCGCTCGTCTCGTGCTCCGTCCGGTGGTCCTTGACCATCTGGTAGGGGTGGAGGACGTAGGAGCGGATCTGGTTCCCCCAGCCTGCCTCCACGTGCTCGCCACGGATCGCGGCCAGCTCCGCCTCGCGCTCGGCGATCTTGCGTTCCAGGAGGCGCGCCCGGAGGACGGTCATCGCGAGCTCCCGGTTCTGGTGCTGGGAGCGCTCGTTCTGGCTCTGGACCACGATCCCCGTGGGCAGGTGGGTGATCCGGACCGCCGAGTCGGTCTTGTTCACGTGCTGGCCGCCGGCGCCGGACGAGCGGTAGGTGTCCACCCGCAGGTCATCGTCCCGGATCTCGCCCACCTCTACCGCGTCGTCCACCTGCGGCAGGACCTCCACGAGCGCGAAGGTGGTCTGCCGCCGCTTCTGCGCGTCGTACGGGCTGATCCGCACGAGCCGGTGGACGCCGCGCTCCGCGCGCAGCCAGCCGTAGGCGCGCCGGCCGCGGATCGAGATCGTGGCGCTCTTGATCCCTGCCGCCTCGCCCTCCAGGCGATCCATGATCTCCGTGGTGCAGCGGTGGCGCTCCGCCCAGCGGAGGTACATCCGGAGGAGCATCTCCGCCCAGTCGGTCGCCTCCGTGCCCCCGGCGCCCGCGCTGATGGAAAGGATCGCGTCCGATTCGTCGTACGGGCCGGAGAAGAGGAGCGCGGTCCGCTCGCGCTCGTAGTCCCGGGAGAGCGCGGCGAGCTCGGTCTCCACGCCGGCTTCCATCTCCGCGTCGCCGGACCCGAGGGTCAGCTCGGCGAGCTCCACCAGATCCGTGGCACGCCCGGTGAGAGCCTGCCAGGTGGCGATGTCCTCGCGAAGCCCGTTCGCCTCGCGGACGACCTTTCCGGCGGCGCGCTGGTCATCCCAGAAGCCGGGACCGGCGACCTGCGCCTCCAGCGCGGCTACGCGCGCTTCGCGGGCAGGGAGGTCAAAGACGCCCCGAGGTCGCCTGGATGCGCGCGGCCAGCTCCCGGATGACGGAGAGCTCCATCAGCCTCGGGCCTGCAGATCCTGGAGCAGCAGGGGACGGAGCTCGATGATCCGGAGCGCGGTCTTGCTGCGGGCGACGACGGGGTTCACGCAGGGACAGTATCCGTTATGGACGCAGACAGCGCAGTCCCCGTCGCAATCGAGCGACGCGGCATAGCTGCAGCTCCGACAGTCGCGCTCGCACGCGATGAGATCGGTCATCGAGGCCTCGATCGCCTCGGTGTCGGGCGCGGCGGGCAACGCCTTCACGATCTTCTGCTCCCTTCCCTCGGGCCGACCCACCTGCGTCCCAGGCTCTCGGCCATCTCCTGCCGGCGAGTATAGAAAACGTAACCATCCGGAAACAAGGGGTCTGGGGAGGATTTCCGTGAAATCGTATCCAGATGCGCTCCGCCGACCGGTCGCTCCCCTCTCCCGGGGGCCTCCGGCGAGCGTGGATCCGCCTGCGGGCGCAGCGAGCGGCGCACCCGGCTCGGTTCCGGGACCGGCCACCTCGGCCGCCGGACCGTCCCGCGTCACCCGCGCGCTACACTCATGCGCCTATGCGATCCCTCGTCTCGAAGCTGATGGGTACCGGCAGCGAACGCCACCACGCGGAGCTGCGCAAGATCGTCGCGCGCGTCAACGAGCTGGAAGCGCACTACCAGGGCCTCTCGGACGAGGAGATCCGCGCCGAGATGGCGGAGGTCCGTGCCGAGGTGCGCGAGGCCGCTGCCTACCGGGAGGCGGACGAGGAGGAGATCTCCGCGGACTCCGCGCGCCGGGCAGACCTCCGCCGCGCACGGGAGAAGGAGAACGACCGCCGGCTCCAGGTGGCCCTGGACGGCGTCCTGCCGGATGTCTTCGCTGCCGCTCGCGAGGTCGCCCGCCGGAAGCGCGGGATGCGCCACTACGACGTCCAGCTGATGGGCGGCGCAGTCCTCCACCAGGGGCGGATCGCGGAGATGAAGACGGGCGAGGGGAAGACGATGCTCCCCACCCTCGCCGCGGCGCTCAACGCGATGTCCGGGCGCGGTGTCCACGTGGTCACCGTCAACGACTACCTCGCCAAGCGCGACCCGCAGTGGATGGGCCCGATCTTCCATGGGCTCGGCCTCTCGGTCGGCGTCATCCAGCACGACGCCGCCTACCTCTTCGACCCGGACCACCGCTCAACGGACGAGCGGCTCCTCTACCTCCGCCCCGTCCCGCGCCGCGAGGCCTACGCGGCGGACGTCACCTACGCCACGAACAACGAGCTCGGCTTCGACTACCTCCGCGACAACATGGTCACGGACGCGCGCGAGCGCGTGATGCGCGACCGCTACTTCGCGATCGTGGACGAGGTGGACAACATCCTCATCGACGAGGCGCGGACGCCGCTCATCATCAGCGGCCAGGCCGAGGAATCGGCGGACCTCTACTACACGTTCGCCCGCCTCGTGCCGCGCCTCAAGGGCCGCCCGGAGGGTGCCGAGGAGGGTGGCGACTACTTCGTCGACCTCAAGGAGCACGCGGTCTCCTCCACGGAGGAGGGGATCGAGAAGATCGAGAAGCTCCTCGGCGTGCCGGACATCTACGACGTGAGCGCGGACCCGCGCCTCGCGCGGCACTTCGAGCAGGCGCTCCGTGCGCATGCGCTCTACAAGCGCGACCGCGACTACCTCGTCAAGGACGGCGAGATCGTCATCGTGGACGAGTTCACCGGGCGCCAGATGCCCGGCCGCCGCTGGTCCGAGGGGCTCCACCAGGCGATCGAGGCCAAGGAGGGCCTGCGCGTCCAGCGCGAGTCCGTGACCCTCGCCACGATCACCTTCCAGAACTACTTCCGCCTCTACTCCAAGCTCTCCGGCATGACCGGAACCGCGCTCACGGAGCAGGAGGAGTTCTACAAGATCTACGGGCTGGAGGTCGTCTCCATCCCCACCCACCGGCCGATGGTCCGCGAGGACGATGCGGATCTCGTCTTCCAGACCGAGGATGCGAAGTTCCGGGCGCTGATCGACGAGGTCGTCGAGATGCGCGACAAGGGCCGCCCGGTCCTCGTGGGCACGGTGAGCGTGGAGAAGAGCGAGATCCTCTCCGAGATGCTCAAGCGGCGCGGGATCCGCCACGAGGTCCTCAACGCCAAGGCGCACGAGAAGGAGGCGCCGATCGTCGCGCAGGCGGGCCGCGCCGGCTCCGTCACGATCGCCACGAACATGGCCGGCCGCGGCACGGACATCCTCCTGGGCGGCAACCCGGAGGGGCTCACGATCGCGATGCTCCACCAGCAGGGGCTCACGCTCACGGATGCGCCGCCGGAGGTCTACGAGGAGACGCTCGGGAAGGCGAAGGAGCAGTGCTCGGTCGAGCACGACCAGGTCGTTGCGGCGGGCGGTCTCCACATCATCGGCACCGAGCGCCACGACGCGCGCCGGATCGACAACCAGCTGCGTGGCCGTGCCGGCCGCCAGGGTGACCCCGGCTCCTCGCGCTTCTACCTCTCCCTGGAAGACACCCTGATGAAGCGGTTCGCCTCGGACCGGGTCGCGGGTCTCATGGAGCGGATGGGCCTGGAAGGCGACGTCGCGATCGAGTCGAAGCTCGTCTCCAAGACGATCGAGAACGCGCAGACCCGCGTCGAGGGCTACAACTTCGACATCCGCAAGCGCGTCGTGGAGTACGACGACGTCATCAACCGGCAGCGCGAGACGATCTACGCCGAGCGCGACAAGGTCCTGCGCAACGAGGACCTGGCCGGGACGATCATGGGCTTCGTCGAGGACGAGGTCCGCCTCCTCGCGGACCAGCATCTCGGCCCCTCCCGCGAGGAATGGGACGTGGACGGCCTGGCGCGCTCCATCACCCAGCTGGGGATCGAGGGCGACGGGCTCACCGGCGACGACTTCGAGGAGATGCGCAGCCAGGAGGAGATCGTGGAGGCGGTCCTCGAGGCTGCCGAGGCGACGCTCGCGGCCCGTGCGGAGCGCTTCGGCGCCGAGACGTGGGCGACCGTGGAGCGGCTCGTCCTCCTGCGCACGATCGACCAGCTCTGGGTGGACCACCTCACCGAGCTGGACGACTTCCGCCGGGGCGTGGGGCTCCGCGGCTACGGCGGCACGGACCCGCTCGTGGAGTTCAAGCGCGAGGCCTTCAAGCTCTACGAGGAGCTGAGCGGATTCATCCGCCACGGGGTCGCGTCCACGATCTTCCGCGTGAACGTCCAGGTCCAGCAGCCGCAGCCGCCCACGACCCAGATGCCGATGCCCTCCCCGGAGCAGCTCGCGGCGATCCGCGCGCGCGGGGAGGCGGTGGCCGCAGCCCAGGCAGGGTCGGCCCCCTCGGCACCCGCCGCGTCGCCCGCAGCACCCGCTGCCGCGCCCGTCCAGCGTCCTGCCGCCCCCGCCGCGGCAGCCGCCGCACCGGTGATCCCGGGGATGCGCACCGCGCCGCGCAAGATGACCCTTCAGAAGGGGGACGAGGCGGTCGCCGGCGAGAGCGCCGCCAAGGGATCCGCCGCGCCGAAGATCGGCCGCAACGACCCCTGCCACTGCGGATCCGGGCAGAAGTTCAAGAAGTGCCACGGGCAGTGACGCCCGCGGCCTGAGCCGCTCCGTGCGCGCCGCGCCCCTCCGGGCCGGCGATCAGCCCCAGAAGCCGGACGAATACCCCGCGACGATCACCGCGAAGGTGATCGCGGAGAGGACCACGATGAAGGCGACCGCGAACCACGGGTTCGTCTTGTCCGCCTCCGGGTTCTTCAGCTCCGCGGCTTCCCAGCGGCGGGAGCGCAGGTCGCGCCGCCAGTCCCCGCTGCTCGGCGGGGCGGGCTCGAGCGTCCCGTCCTTGCCGGGTCGGTAGTTCTGCAGCGTCATCGTCCGGCCTCCGGGTGGCTCGTCATGGAAGGGGATGGTAGCCGACGCACGGGACGCGGTCAGGGCGTCGTCTCGGCCGGTTCGCCGTCGCCCCACAGGACCATCTCCTGGACGAGCTCCAGCTCCGACGAGAAGAGGGCCCCGACCGACTCACCGCGATGGATCCGTGCGATCGCCTCACCGATCAGCGGGGCGACGGAGAGCTGGCGGATCTTCTCGATGTGGCCGTGTGCGGGGAGCGGGATCGTGTCCGTGATGACGACCTCGGTGAGCTGCGAGGCGGCGATCCGCTCGATCGCGGGGTCCGAGAGGACACCATGGGTGGCCGTGGCGTACATCTCGGTCACCCCCTCGCGCTCGAGGGCCTGGCAGATCTGGGTGAGGGTGCCGGCGGTATCGATCTCGTCGTCCACGATGACCGCCTGCTTGCCGCGCACGTCGCCGATGACGTTGAGGACCTGGGCGCGGTCGTCGTTGTCCGAGCGCCGCTTCTCCACGATCGCGAGCGGCGCGCCGATCTCCTGGGCGAAGGTGCGCGCCCGCTTGGCGAAGCCGAGGTCCGTCACCACGACCGGCCGCTCCAGCCCCTTCTGGCGGAACCAGTTGGAGAGGAGATGGACGGCCGTCAGCTCGTCCACGGGGATGTTGAAGAAGCCCTGGATCTGGCCCTGGTGGAGGTCCACCGTGAGGAGACGGTCCGCACCGGCGACGCTGATCAGGTCCGCGATGAGGCGCGCGGTGATCGGGACGCGCGGCTGGTCCTTCTTGTCCGAGCGCCCGTAGCCGTAGTACGGCACGACGGCGGTGATCCGCCCGGCGCTCGCGCGCTTGAAGGCGTCGATCATGATGAGGAGCTCCATGATCGACGTCTGGACCGGGCGCGAGGTGGGCTGGATGAGGAAGACATCCCGCTCCCGGACGTTGTCCAGGATCTTCACGAAGATGTTCTCGTTCGCGAACTGGAAGCACTCCAGGTTGCCGAGCGGCATCCCGAGGTAGCGGGCGATCTTCCGGGCCAGCTCGAGGTTGGCGTTCCCCGAGTAGAGGCCGAGCGATTCCCCGAGCTTCGAGGCGGGCTCCAGCCCGAAGGCGTTCACCGGTGTGGGTCCTCCAGCCCGGTCCCGTAGCGCATGGTCCCGGTCACTCGGCTCCCGACCCCTCGGGCGCGTCACCCTCATTCTCGTCGATGCCGAGCCCCTCGGGGGCGCCGGCGCGGAAGACGGCGATCCCGGCGACCTTGTCACCGTCGTTCAGGCGCATGACCGCGACGCCGCGGGCGCCGCTGCTGTAGCGCGCGACGCTCTTCACGTTCGTGCGCACGACCTGGCCGCCCTCGCTGATGAGGAGGAGCTCCTCGTCGTTCTCCGAGACGAGCTCCACCGCCGCGACGGGGCCGGTCTTCTTCCCTTCCATCGGGATGAGCCGGACGCCCTGGCTGCCGCGGTGCTTGGTGCGGAAGTCGGCGAGCGCGACGCGCTTGCCATAGCCCGTCTCGGTGAGGACGAGGATGTCCGCATCCGGCTCCACGATCCCCATCCCGACGACCTCATCCGACCGGCCGGCGAGCCGGATCCCGATGACGCCGGAGGCATCCCGGCCCATCGCCCGGACCTCCGTCTCCGGGAAGCGCGCGATCCGGCCGCCCTGGGTGGCAAGGACGATATCGTCCGTCCCCGATGAGACGCCGACCCACGCGAGGGCATCGCCCTCTGCCACGGTGAGCGCGCGGATCCCGGTGGAGCGGACCTTGCCGAACTGCTCGACCGGGGTCTTCTTCACGATCCCCTTGCGGGTCGCCATGACGAGGTTGTGGCCCTGCTCGAAGTGGGCGAGGGTGATGACCGCGAGCACGCGCTCGCCGGATTCCACCTGGATCCCCTCGAGGTTGATGATCGGGACGCCCTTGGCCTGCCGCGAGGCATCCGGGACCGCGTGGACCTTGCAGGAGAAGACGCGGCCGCGATCGGTGAAGAAGAGCGCCCAGTCGTGGGTGTTCGCGACGATGAGGTGGCGGACCGCGTCCTCCTCCACCGTGCGCGCCCCGATGATCCCCTTGCCACCCCGCGCCTGGCGGCGGTAGGTGGCGAGCGGCTGGCGCTTGATGTAGCCGCGGGCGGAGATCGTGACGACGACGTCCTCCTTCGCGATGAGATCCTCGTCCGTGAGCTCCTTGTCCGAGCTTCCCTCGATGCGCGTCCGGCGCGGCTCGCTGTAGCGCTTCGCGAGGTCCGCGTTCTCCTCCCGGATGATCGCGAGGACGCGGCGCGGGTTGGCGAGGATGTCCTCCAGCTCGGCGATCAGCTGCAGGATCGCGATGTACTCGTCCTCGATCTTCTTGCGCTCGAGGGCGGCGAGCCGGCGGAGCTGCATCTCGAGGATCGCGTTCGCCTGGACCTCGGAGAGGCCGAAGCTGCTCATCAGGTTCTGGCGCGCGTTCTCCACGTCCGCGGAGGCGCGGATCGTGCGGATCACCTCGTCCAGGTTGTCCAGCGCGATCTTCAGGCCTTCCAGGATGTGGGCCCGGTCGCGTGCCTTGCGGAGGTCGTACTCCGTGCGGCGGGTGACGACGATCCGGCGCCAGTCGATGTGGTGCTGGAGGATCGCCTTCAGGGGAAGGGTCTGGGGCTGGCCGTCCACGAGCGCGACGATGTTCGCGTTGAAGGCCATCTTCAGGGCGGTGTGGCGGAAGAGGTTGTTGAGGACCTTCCGCGGCGCCGCGTCCTTCTTGCACTCGATGACCATGCGCATCCCGTCTCGGCTCGATTCGTCCTGGAGCCCGGAGATGCCGTCGATCTTGCCCGTCTTCACGAGCTCCGCGATCTTCTCGAGGAGGGTCGCCTTGTTCACCTGGTAGGGGAGCTCGGTGACGATGATCGCCGTCTTCCCCTGGCGGGTCTCCTCGAAGGAGACGGTCGCCTGCATGACGACCCGCCCGCGCCCATGCGAGTAGAGGTCGCGGATCGCGTCGATCTCCTCCCACTGGCCGGTGAACGGGTTCCGGCGGCGCTCGTAGCGGAAGATCGTGGCGCCGGTCGGGAAGTCCGGGCCGAGGAGGATCCCGGCGAGGTCGTCCGAGGAGAGGTCCGGGTCGTCGATGAGCGCGTTCGTGGCGTTCGCGACCTCGACGAGGTTGTGGGGCGGGATGTTCGTGGCCATGCCGACCGCGATCCCCGCCGAGCCGTTGATGAGCAGGTTCGGGAGCTTGGCCGGGAGGACGGACGGCTGCATCTGCGTGCCGTCGTAGTTCTCGACGAAGTCGACCGTCTCCTTGTCGATATCCGCGAGGAGCTCGGCGCTGATCGCGGCCATGCGCGCTTCCGTGTAGCGCATCGCGGCGGGCGGATCCCCATCTACGGAGCCGAAGTTCCCCTGGCCATCCACGAGCGGGTAGCGCAGGCTGAAGTCCTGGGCGAGCCGCACGAGGGCGTCGTAGAGCGCCTGGTCGCCGTGCGGGTGGTACTTGCCCATCACCTCGCCGACGATCGCCGCGCACTTGCGGTACGCCGACTGGGCCGAGAGGCCCATCTCGTTCATCGTGTAGAGGATCCGGCGGTGGACCGGCTTCAGGCCGTCCCGGACGTCCGGGAGGGCGCGGCTCACGATGACGCTCATCGCGTAGTCGAGGTAGGCGCTCTTCAGCTCCTCCTCGATGGGGATGGGGCGGATCCGCCCGAGCTCGTCCGTCATGCGCCCCTCCCGAGGAAGCGTTCACCCTGCTGCGAGATCGCCCGGTCCGCGTGCGCGGCCAGGCCGAAACGGTTTGCGATCGCCGCCGCGCGGCTCGTGGATGGTGGCCCTGGCCGGCGGCGGACGCCGGCGATCCGGACGCGGATGGCGGCAGCCGGACGGTCCGGGAGCGCCGTGAGCGCCTGGCGGACGACGACCGCGCGATTGGCGTCCGGACCCTCTGCGGCCAGCTCCGCCTCCGCGGCGAGCCAGGCACCGGCGACCCCGGGGTCCTGGCGGGCGGCGACGCGGAGCGCACGTGCCAGCGAGCGCCGGACGAGCGGATCCGCATCCCCGATCAGCTCGCCGATCAGGGCGAGCGCGGGCGCGGGGTCCCAGGACGCGCGGGCGGCGCGCGGAAGGACGGCGGGGATCCGCGCGATCGCGGCACCCACGAGGGCGCGCTCGTGGGCGCGGTCCGAATAGACGAGCTGCTCCAGCTCTGCCCAGCGGAAGCGCTCGGCGAGGACGCCGCGGGCGAGCAGGTCCGCGAGCGCCGGCTGGAGGGCTGGATCGTCGGCTTCCCGGCCGATCCGCCGGAGGAGCTGCCAGGCACGCTCCGGGTCCGCGGCGAGGGGCCGGCGGAGGACGCGGAGCGCGATGAGCCGGGCATCCCGGGCGGGCTCCACGGCGAGCCGTTGCGCGAGCGAGAGAGCGAGCGTGGGGGACCCTTCGTCCAGGGCCCGTGCAAGGGTCTCCGCGACGGGCCGGAGCGCTGCGGCGGTGCTCGACTCGGAGGTGCCCGCGGCCCGCAGGGCGGCGAGCAGCTCGTCCGGCGTCTCCGCCAGATCCGCGAGCGTGCGGCCGAGCAGGCGTGCCCGGGTCGCGTCAGACGTCAAGGTTCTGCACCTTGCGCGCCTCTGCGCGGATCCAGTCGCGGCGCGGCTCCACCTTCTCGCCCATCAGCTTGGAGAAGTACGTCTCGGCCTCCGCGGCGTCGTCGATGTCCACGCGCAGGAGGGTGCGCGTCTCCGGGTTCATCGTGGTCTCCCAGAGCTGCTCGGCGTTCATCTCGCCGAGGCCCTTGAAGCGCTGGATCGTCAGGTTCTTGACCTTCATCTCCTTCGCCACGCGATCCCGCTCCCGCTCATCCCGTGCGTAGCGGGTGACCTTCCCCGTGCTCACGCGGAAGAGCGGCGGCTGAGCCACGTAGAGGTGCCCGGCGGTGATCAGGTCCTGCATGTTGCGGAAGAAGAAGGTCATGAGGAGCGTCCGGATGTGCGCGCCGTCCACGTCCGCATCCGCCAGCAGGATGATCTTGTGGTACCGCAGCTTCGAGATGTCGAAGGTGTCCCCGATCCCCGTGCCGAGCGCGATGATGAGCGGCCGGATCTTCTCCGAGGAGAGGACCCGGTCCAGGCGCGCCTTCTCCACGTTCAGCATCTTCCCGAACATCGGGAGGATCGCCTGCGAGCGGCGGTCCCGGCCCTGCTTGGCCGAGCCACCCGCGGAGTCACCCTCCACGATGTAGAGCTCGCTGCGCTCCGGGTCGCGCTCCTGGCAGTCGGCGAGCTTGCCGGGGAGGGCGGATCCCTCCAGGGCGCTCTTCCGGATGACGAGGTCGCGCGCCTTGCGGGCGGCCTCCCGCGCGCGCTGCGCCGTGAGCGACTTCTCGATGATGCGCCGGCCGTCGCCCGGGTTCTCGTCCAGGTACTGGTTGAGCCCTTCGGAGACGGCGTTCTGGACGGCACCCTTCACGTCCGCGTTCCCCAGCTTCGCCTTGGTCTGGCCCTCGAACTGGGGATCGGTCAGCTTCACGCTGATGACGGCGGTGAGACCCTCGCGGACATCGTCGCCCGAGAGGTTGTCCTTGGCGTCCTTGATCACGCCCTGGCGCTTGGCCCACTCGTTGAGCGTGCGGGTGAGGCCTGCCTGGAAGCCGGAGACGTGCGTGCCCCCGTCCACCGTCCGGATGTTGTTCGCAAAGGCAAGGACCCGGTCGTTGTAGCCGTCGTCGTACTGGAGGGCGACCTCGATGGAGGTGGACCCCACGACCTTCTCGATCGAGATCGGGTTGGTGATCGTGTCCTTGGCGCGGTTGATATGCCGGACGTAGCTGACGAGGCCGCCCTCGAAGTAGAAGGTCTTCTCCCGGGCGGGCTCCTCGCGCTCGTCCACGAGCTGGATCCGGATGCCCTTGTTCAGGTAGGCCGATTCCCGCAGCCGCTGCTCGATCGTCTCGAAGCGGAACTCGACCGTCTCGAAGACCGTGGGGTCCGGAAGGAAGTGCGTGGTGGTCCCGCGGCGTCCCTTGGCGGGCCCCATCTCGTAGACCTTCGCCTTGGGCTGGCCGCGCTCGTAGTCCTGGGCCCAGATCTTCCCGTCCCGCGCGGACTCCACGTGCATCCAGGTGGAGAGGGCGTTGACGACGCTCACGCCCACGCCGTGGAGCCCGCCGGAGACCTTGTAGCCGCCGCCGCCGAACTTGCCACCCGCATGCAGCACGGTGTGGACGACCTCCAGCGCATCCCGTCCCGTCTGGGCGTGCTTGCCGACCGGGACGCCGCGGCCGTCATCCCGGTTCAGGATGCTGCCGTCCGGCTGGATCGCGATGCGGATGCGGGTCGCGTGACCGGCCATCGCCTCGTCGATGCTGTTGTCCACGATCTCCCAGACGAGGTGGTGGAGACCGCGCTCATCCGTGGAGCCGATATACATGCCCGGCCGGCGCCGGACCGCCTCCAGCCCCTCGAGGACCTGGATCGAATCGGCGCCGTAGCCCGATGCCGGCTGCCCCTCCCCGCGGGCGGAGCGGCGGGGCTTGGTCTCGGAGTCCGGGGCGCCGGGCTCGCTCATCGCGTTCCTCCTGTCAGTCGGTCCACGAGACGACCGAGCTCCTCGTCATCGAACCAGGTGATCGTGATCCGGCCCCCCTGGCGGCCGGGGGTGATCGTGACCCGTGTGCCGAGCGCGTCCCGGAGGTCTCCCTCCAGGCGCTCCAGGTCCGGGTCGTCCGGGGTGGTACCGCGGCGCCGCGCCGGGGTGGCGGCCGGTCCCGCCACGCTCTCGCGGACGAGCCGCTCCGTGTCGCGGACCGAGAGGCCGGCTGCCTCCACGCGCGCCAGCGCATCCACCTGCGCCGCCGGATCGTCCAGCGCCGCGATCGCGCGCGCGTGCCCCTCCGTGACGCGTCCCTCCGCGACGGCCTCCTGGACGGCCGGGGCCGTGGCGAGGAGCCGGAGCGTGTTCGCGACCGCAGAACGGGAGCGGCCGACCCGGCGGGCGACCTCCTCCTGGGTGCAGCCGAACTCGTCCATCAGGCGCCGGTAGGCGCGCGCCTCTTCCAGCGCATCGAGGTCTGCGCGCTGGAGGTTCTCCACGAGCGCGATCGAGAGCTGGGCCTGCTCATCCGCGCTGCGGACGACCGCCGGGATCGTGGTCAGCCCGGCCAGCTCCGCGGCGCGCGTCCGGCGCTCGCCGGCGACGAGCTGATAGCCCCCGTCCGCGGCGATGACGACGATCGGTTGCAGGATCCCATGCTCGCGCACGCTCGCCGCCAGCTCGTCCAGGGCCGGTCCGTGGAAGCGCTCGCGCGGCTGGTACGGGTTGCGCCGGATCGACGCGAGGGGGATCTCCCGGACCCCGCCGGCGCCCTGCGAGGTCCCGCCGTCCCCGGCCCCGGTGGGGATGAGCGAGGCGAGCCCGCGTCCGAGCCCCCGGGCGGGCTTCGTCACGTTCTGGCTCATCGGGCGCTCGCGGTGGCCATCGGGCGGCTCCGCTCAAGGAGCTCCGTGGCGAGGGCGGCGTAGGCCTGGCCCCCGCGCGAGGCGCGATCGTAGGTCGCGATCGGCATCCCGTGGCTCGGGGCCTCCGCGAGGCGGACGCTGCGCGGGATCACCGTGCGGAAGACCTCGTCCCCGAAGTGCGTCCGGACATCCGCGGCGACCGCGGCCGCGAGGCTCGTCCGTCCGTCCCACATCGTGAGGACGAGCCCCTTCAGCTCCAGGCCGGGGTTGAGGTGCGCCCGCACGAGCGCGATCGTCTCCATCAGCTGCCCGAGCCCCTCGAGCGCGAAGTACTCGCACTGGATCGGGACGAGGACGCTGTCCGCCGCCGTGAGCGCGTTGACGCTGAGGAGGCCGATCGAGGGCGGGCAGTCCAGGAGGAGGATGTCGAAGCGCTCCCGGACCGGGGCGAGGATCGAGGCCAGGCGGCGCTCGCGCTGGTCGAGGTCGATGAGCTCGATCTCCGCGCCGGAGAGCGCCCGGGTGGACGGGAGGATGCTGCAACCGGGGATCGCCGTGGGGACGATGGCATCCGCAGCCGCGACCTCACCGAGAAGGACGTCGTAGAGGGAGGCCGGAAGCGCGGAGCGGTCGATGCCGAGCCCGCTCGTCGCGTTGCCCTGCGGGTCGACGTCGACGACGAGGACGCGCTTGCCGGAGAGGGCCAGCCAGGCCGCGAGGCTGACGACCGTGGTCGTCTTGCCGACGCCGCCCTTCTGGTTGGCACAGGCGATGATCTCGGCCAATCAGCGCTTCCGGGGGTCCCGCATCACAGGGGTGATTTTACCCCAGGAGGGCCTTCTCCGCCGTTACGCGGATGTGGAGAAGTGGCCGATGTTTCACGTGCGACAGTCCTGTGGTCCCGGCCGTCGCAGGATCCCGAGCCACGGGACCCGCCGCCCCAGGCGCGGCCCCGTCCCTCGCTCGTGATGTTTCACGTGGAACACCGACCGATCGGGTCGGCGGTCGACCGGTGCTATCCTCCGGCCCCCGGGTGCGGCGCTTCCGCACCGCCCGGGCGCCGATCACGAATCCCGAGAAGGGGAACGTCGCCGGCCATGAGCCTTCTCATCGCAGCCGTCGGCGCGACGATCGCCGCGATCGTCGAGTCGAGCGTGCTGACCCAGCTGCTCATCGCGGGGATCAAGCCCGACCTCGTCCTCGCCATGACGATCGCGATCGTCATCCTGCTCGGCTTCGAGCAGGGGATGACGTGGGCTCTTGTGGGCGGGCTCCTCCTCGACCTCCTCTCGCCGGACCGCGCGATCGGCGCCACCACGCTCGCGATGCTCCTCTCCGCCGGGGCCGCCCTCCTCCTCGCGCGGATCGCCGACTACCCGGGCTCGCTCCTCATCGGAGTGATCACGATCGTCCTCACCTTCTTCTACCAGGGAACCCTGATGCTCCTGCTGGCTCTCACCACGGGGACCGAGATGCAGCCTCTCAACGCCCCCGCCTTCGCCGCCATCGGCATCGTCAACGCCCTCTTCGCGATCGCCACCGCCGCCACGATCCGTGCCTGGGGGAGGCGCTTCGGGCGGGTCGACCGGTTGACCTGGTGAGCGCGAGCAGCGGCGCCCCCCTCCAGACCCCGGGCGATCGGCGCCGGAGCGGGCGCTTCATCGCCTTCGGCATCGCGATCGTCCTCGTCGTCGGGGCGCTCGGCTTCCGGATGTACGACCTCCAGGTCCTCCAGGCCGGGCGCTACACGACGCTCGCGCGCGCCCAGCGGATGGCGACCGAGCCGATCCGCGTCCAGCGCGGCCTGATCTACGACCGGCGGGGCCGGAAGCTCGTGGAGAACATCCCCTCATTCACGGTCCGGCTTCGGCCGGCGGACCTGCCGTACACGCAGCGGGAGCGCGTGGCCGCGCGGCTCGCCGAGCTGCTCGACCTCTCGGCGGAGGGGATCATCCAGACCCTCGACCGGAGCCGGTCGAGCAAGTACGACCCGATCCGGATCGCGATCGACGTGCCCACGGATACCGCGCGGCTGATCGCGGAGGAGCACGCCTCGCTCCCGGGCGTCTGGGTGGAGCTCGATTCGCGCCGCAACTATCTCTTCGGCCCCCTCGTCTCCCACGTCCTTGGCTGGACGGGGCGGATCTCCGGCGAGGAGTTCGGCCGCCTCAAGGACGACGGATACCTGCCGGATGACACGATCGGCAAGGCCGGGCTCGAGCTCACCTTCGAGGAAGAGCTGCGCGGGCGCTACGGCCTCCAGGAGGTCCAGCGCGACGGGTCCGGCCGCGTCGTCCGGGCACTGCGCACGATCCGGGAGCCCCAGGAGGGCCGCTCGCTCGTGCTCACGATCGACCTCCAGGTCCAGAAGGAGGCGGAGCGGGCCCTGAAGTGGGCGATGAACGTCGTCGGGCTCCGCCGCGGCGTCTTCATCGTCATGGACCCCCAGACCGGCGAGGTCCTCGCGATGGTCTCGCTCCCCTCGTACGACAACAACCTCTTCGCGCGCGGTATCTCCACCACCGACTTCCGCCGCCTCGTCAACGACCGCGACCGCCCGCTCATCAACCTCGCGATCAGCGAGCAGGAGCCGCCGGGCTCGACCTACAAGCTGATCACCGGCACCGGGGCGCTTCAGGATCGCCGCATCACCGCCCAGCAGAAGCTGCTCACGAAGCCCTTCCTCCAGATCGGCCGCTGGAAGTACTGGGAGTGGAACAAGGAGGGCTGGGGACCCTGCGACATGAACTGCGGGTTCGGCCACTCGAGCGACACCTACTTCTACCAGGTCGCCGGCCGGCTGGGGATCGACCGGCTCGGCTACTGGGCGCAGGAGTTCGGGTTCGGTCGCCGGACGGGGATCGACCTGCCCGGCGAGGTCCCGGGGATCATCCCCACGAACACCTGGGCCCGCCGTCTCTTCGGCCGCGACATCTACGCCGGCGAGGTCTACCAGGCGGGGATCGGCCAGGGCTTCAACATGGTCACCGCGCTGCAGCTCATCAATGCCTACGCCGCCCTTGCGAACGGGGGGACGCTCTACCGGCCGCAGCTCGTGCGGCGGGTCGTGGACGAGAGCGGCCGGGTGGTCCGCGACTTCGAGCCGGACGTGATCCGGGAGCTGAGCGTCGACCCCGAGGTCCTGCGCACGATGCGTGTCGCCGCACGGAACGTCCTCGTCATCCGGCACACCTACAACCTCGTCGACCTGCCGATCGTGGTGGCGGGCAAGTCCGGCACCGCCGAGTTCGGCATCCGGGACAGCAAGGGCCGCCTCCCCTTCCACTCCTGGTTCGTGGGGTTCACTCCCAGCTCGCCGCGGAAGGACTCGTGGGATCCCTACGGCTTCGAGGCGGTCAAGGAGACGGACGCCGAGCTCGTCTTCCTCGCCTTCGCCTTCGACTCGCGAACGCGCGGCAACGCCGCCACGGAGATCGTGAAGTACTTCCTCCAGCTCCACTACGACCTGAAGGTCGACCTGCGCGAGACGTGGATCCTCCAGCGCGACAACTTCTACGGGCAGTGACGGCATGAGCGCGCTCCGACTCGAACCCCTCCGCCTCCGTGGCGTCGCCGGCCGCGGGTCCGGGCGCGCCTGGGGCAGCTTCGACGTCCAGCTCATCCTCTACGCGCTGGCCCTCGTCGTCCTCGGTCTCCTGATGGCCTTCACGAACAGCGAGACGAACCCGCTCAGCCCGGGCTCGCTCTTCGTGCGCGGTCTGATGTGGCTCGCGCTCGCGACCGTCACCTTCGTCATCGTCGCGGCGATCGACTACCGCTGGCTCCAGAGCTTCGCGTGGGGGCTCTACCTGGTGAACATCGGCCTCCTCCTTCTGACGATCGCGGTCGGCTCGGGCGTCGGCGGCGTCTCCCGCTGGGTCACGATCGGCCCCCTGCAGTTCCAGTTCTCCGAGGTCGCCAAGGTCCTCATGGCGGTGGTCCTCTCCGCCTGGGTCGCCTCGCGCCCGGACCGCCTCGGTTCGCCCCGGACGATCCTCGGCGCGCTGCTCATCGCCGGCCCGCCGCTCGTCCTCGTCCTCATCCAGCCCGACCTCGGCACCTCGCTCGTCTTCGGGGCGATCACCTTCGGCGTCCTCTTCCTCTCCGGCGCGAGCCTGCGCTGGCTCGGGGCTCTCATCCTCGCCTTCGTGGCCGCGCTCCCGATCATCTGGACGAACGTCCTGCGCGACTACCAGAAGCAGCGCCTCGTCTCCTTCCTCGACCCGGAGGCCGATCCCCTTGGGTCGGGCTACCAGCTGCTCCAGTCGCAGATCGCGGTGGGGACCGGTGGCGTCTTCGGGAAGGGGCTCACGAACGGGACGCAGGGAGCGGAGTACCTCCCCGTCCAGGCCACCGACTTCGTCTTCGCCAGGCTCGGCGAGGAGCTCGGCCTGATCGGGGGGCTTCTCACGCTCGGGCTCTTCGCCCTCCTGCTCTGGCGCATCCTCCGGATCGGCTGGACCGCGCCCGACCTCTTCGGCCTCGCCTTCGCGGGTGGCCTCGCCGGGATGCTCCTCTTCCAGCTCCTCGTCAACGTGGGGATGGTCCTCGGGATCATGCCCATCACCGGCATCCCGCTCCCCTTCGTCACCCACGGCGGGGCGTCCCTGGTGAGCATGGCGGTCGGCTTCGGCATCCTCCAGAGCATCGCGATGCGTCGCGGGCAGGGGCCGGTGTGATCCCCCGCCGGCCCATGCCGGTCCCGCCGCGCGTCCACCGTTGACGGAGCCCCGCCGGGGCGATACCATCTGCGTTCGCGCCTGACGGGCCCGGACCTTTCCGCGTCCTCATCCAGCGTCACCGAACCGCAGCGCCAGCACCGGGGAACCATGTACGCAGTCATCGAAACGGGCGGCAAGCAGTACCGCGTCGAGCTCGGCACCGAGATCGCCGTGGATCGCCTGGACGCCGAGCCCGGCCAGACCATCGACCTGGACCGGGTCCTCCTCGTCGCCGCCGGGGACGACGCCATCATCGGCCGGCCGCTCGTCGAGGGCGCCACGGTGAAGGCGGACGTCCTTCGCCAGGACCGCGGCGAGAAGCTCATCGTCTTCAAGTACCGCCCCAAGGCGCGCAGCCGCGTCAAGGCGGGTGCCCGTGCGGACCTCACCGTCCTGCGCATCGCGGAGATCGCCTGGGGTGGCCGCAGCGCGGCCGCCGAGCGTGCCGCCGCCGAAGGTGCCCAGACCGCCGCCAAGGGTGCGAAGGCGAAGAAGGCCACCGCGGACGCGACCGAGAAGGCCGCCGCGGACGCCGCGCTCGCGGCGAAGCTCGCCGCGGGTGCACCGGAGGCCGC
>JAFMJV010000095.1 GCA_017853275.1 Chloroflexota bacterium | reverse complement strand
CGGCGGCCGGAGCCTCCGGTGCGGCGTCCGCGGCCTTCGTCGTCCGGCGGCGGGTCGCGGGCTTCGCCTCGGCGGCCGGAGCCTGCGGCGCGGCGTCCGCGCGGCCGCGCTTCGCCATCTCGGCGCGGAGGAGGGCCTGGATCTCCGCCGGCACCTCGCTCCACCCCTCGGGGGACCCCGCCGTCTCACGCTGCGGGACGGGAGCGGGCCGGCGCGCCGCCTGGGGCTGACCCTGGCCGCGTCCACCGCCTCCACCCTGGGGCCGGCCGGCGCCGCCCTGCGGGCGTCCGCCACCACCCTGGGGGCGTCCACCGCCACCCTGGGGGCGTCCGCCACCCTGGCCACCACCGTAGAGGCTGCTCGTGCCGCTCCGGCCGAAGCGCTCGCGATCGAGCGCGGTGCGATAGCCGGCGCGACCCTGCTGGCCGGGGCGGCCACCACGGGCACCACGCCCCTGGGCGCGGCGCTCGGCGAGGAGGTACTCGGGGATCGCCGGCTCGTCGCCGAAGTCCTCGTCCTCCGCGTCCTCCTCGCCCTCGGCGACCGGAGCGGCCGCGGGACGGGGAGCGGTCCGGATCTGTGTATCCCAGACGGAGCCGAAGGCCGCATGCTGCGGCCGGAGCGGGACCTCCTCCTCGAGGAGATCGTCGTCCTCCTCACCCTCGGCGGCGGCCATCCGCTCGTCCGCGGGGAGACCCTCCTCGCCCTCGGCGCCCTCAGCGCCCTCTGCGCCCTCGGCACCTTCCGCGCGCCGGCCACGGCCACGGCCACGGCCACCACGGCGCCGGCGGCGGCGGCGACCGCCCTCACCGGTTCCGGCACCCTCGCCGGCCTCACCCTCGGCGCCCTCGGCATCTTCCGCGGCCTCGGTGGCGAGAAGCTCCTCGTCATCCATCGGCTCGTCCGCAGCGGACCCGGCGGCACCACCGCGCGAGAGCCGCTCGCCGGGGAGCGCGACCAGGCCGGCACCGCCGGCGACCGGCTCCGCGACCGGGGCGGCAGCGCGGCTGCCACGGCGGCCGCGGCTCTCCTCGCGCTCGTCCTCCCGGCGCCCACCGCGGCGGCGGCGGGAGCCGTTGTCCGTCTCCTTCTCCGGGACGGCGGTCATCGAGAGGTCGTCCTCGGCCGCGATCCGGCGGCCGCTCCGGACGCCCTTCTCCACCTTGGCCACGTTCGAGATGTCCGTGAAGACATCCGCGACCTCGATGAGGTCGGACGAGGTGTTCCCCTTGAAGCTGATCACCTCGACACGCACGCCCATCTGCTGGACGGCGCGGATCGCCGGCGCGAAGTCGCCATCACCGGAGATGACGACCGCGATATCGATGTGCTGGGCCATCCGCATCAGGTCCACGACGAGCTCGATGTCGAGGTTGGCCTTCATCCGGCCATCGCCGTACTTGCGGATGTCCTTGCTCACGACCTTGTAGCCGGAGCGGCGCAGGAAGTCGTGGAAGTTCTTCTGGTTCTCGTTCTCCGGGTCCAGGCCGGTGTACGCGTAGGCGCGGACGAAGTCCCGCCCGGCGGTGGCCGCCTTCAGAAGGGTGACGTAGTCGATGTCCACGCCCGCGGCCTTTGCCGCGTAGAAGATGTTCGCCACGTCCACGAAGACGGCGACGTTCTTGCTCACAAGGGGCTCCCGTGTGGAGGTTGACCCCGCGGTCCGGATGACCGGTAGCACCCCGCGGGGGTGATGACGGCGCTCGTCACCGAGCGCATCGGCGTTCCGATGGGGACCGGGTGGGGCCGCCGCGGATCATCCGCGCGGCCGCCGGATCGGGCGATCCCCGAGCGCGCCGCACCGGGTGTCGCGGGTCCCGGATGGGATCTCCGCGTGCACGCGCCCCGGGGCGCTCAGGGCGCCCGTCGGACCGGGACGCCATGGCGATGATACGCGATGGCGCGGCAGCCGACGCGGCGCGCCCCTAGCGGTCGTGGAACCGGCGCAGGAAGCGGACGGTCGCCTCCTCCCGGGGATGGTCCAGGACCTCCTCCGGGGGGCCCTCCTCCAGGACCCGCCCCTCGTGGAGGAAGAGGACGCGGTCCGCCGCCTCCCGGGCGAAGGCCATCTCGTGGGAGACCACGATCATCGTGGCCCCCTCGTGCGCGAGCGCCTCCATCGTCCGCAGCACCTCGCCCACGAGCTCGGGGTCGAGCGCCGAGGTCGGCTCGTCGAAGAGGAGGACCTGGGGACCCATGCACAGGGCCCGGGCGATCGCGGCCCGCTGCTTCTGGCCGCCGGAGAGGCGCGCGGGGTAGGCGTCGCGCTTCTCCGCCAGCTGGACCTTCTCGAGGAACGATTCCGCGAGGGCGATCGCCTCCGGCCGGGGGATCCCCTTCACGCGCACCGGCGCCTCGATGCAGTTCTCGAGGACGGTGAGGTGCGGGAAGAGCTGGAAGTCCTGGAAGACGAAACCCGCCCGGAGGCGGAGCCGCCGGACGAGCTCGCGGCGGGACCGGGAGCGCGCGGCGAGCGGATCGGCCGTGACCTCCACGTCCCCGATGCGCACGGAGCCGAGGGTCGGCTCCTCGAGGAAGTCGAGGCAGCGCAGGAAGGTCGTCTTGCCGCTCCCGGAGCGCCCGATGAGCATGATCGTCTCGTGCGGCCGGACGTCCAGGTCGACCCCGCGCAGGACGTGGTGGGTCCCGAAGTACTTGTGGATCCCGCGCGCGGAGAGGACCGGCTCGCTCATCGGTCGCTCCGGGCCATCCGCCGCTCCAGGCGGCCCTGGATGAAGGAGAAGACGAAGGTGAGGATCCAGTAGATCAGCGCGGCGAAGAGGAGCGCCTCCATGATCCGGCTCTCCTGCCGCCCGGACTGGTTCGCGCGGGAGACCAGCTCCTGGATCCCGATCGCGAAGACGAGCGAGGTGTCCTTGATCATCGCGATGAAGTCGTTCCCGATCGCCGGGATGACGATCCGGATCGCCTGCGGAAGGACGATCCGGCGGAGGATCAGCCGCTCCGGCATCCCGAGCGCGAGCGCGGCCTCGCGCTGGCCGGCGGGGACCGCCTGGATCCCGGCCCGGAAGACCTCCGTCATGTAGGCGCCGTAGTTCACCGCGAGCGCGATGACGCCCGCCTCGAAGAGGGGCAGGACGACCCCCTGGGCAGCGAGCCCGAAGGCCCACACGAAGATCTGGACGATGAGCGGCGTCCCCCGGATGAGGGAGACGTAGAAGGAGGCGATCCCGTTGACGACGGGGTTCGCCGAGAGCCGGGCGAGCGCGCCCACGACCGCGATCGCGCAGGCGACGGCGAGCGCGAAGACGGTGAGCAGGATCGTGTTCAGCGCCCCGCCGAGGATGAAGAGGCCCCAGGTCCCGTAGAACGAGAGGTCGAGCCGGCCGCCGAGGAAGAGGACGACGGCCGCCGCAAGGACGACCCAGGTCGCAAGGAAGAGCACCCGGTCCCGGAACCGGCGGCGGCGCTCGGCCGCGGCGATCCCGAGCGCCGCGTCGTCGTCCGTGGTCATCGAGCCTCCGGGTAGACGACGACGGGGCCGTCCTTTCGGCCGGCCCCGTCGCTCATCGGTTCCCTGTTGGGTCACTCACCCGCGACGGTGAGGTCGATCCCCTGGTACCACTTCTTGGAGAGCTCGGCGAGCGTCCCGTCCTCGTGCATCTCGCCGATGATCCGGTCGATCTCCGCGAGGAAGGTGTCGTTGTCCGCGACCGACTTGTCCACGGCGACCGCGAGGGCCTCCGCGAAGACCGGGGCACCGACGATGACGAAGGGCGCGCCCGCGGCGATCTCCTGCTCCACGACCATCCGGTCGCTCAGCCAGCCGGCGAAGTCCGCGCGGCCCATGGAGACCGCCTCGGCGCAGTTCCGGTCCGTCTCCATGACGAAGGAGACGGCGCCCTCGGGGACGGGGGCCGGGGCCGGGGCATCGACGAGCTCGAGCGTGCCGCCGATCCACTCCTGGTAGGTCGTGCCGGCACCCGTGCAGATCGCCTGGCCGGCGAAGCCCTCGATGGAGTCGATGCCGGACGCCTCGGTCGCCGCGAGCTGGGCGAGGCTGTAGTAGTAGGGGCGGGTGAAGTCGAGGACCTCCTTGCGGGCCTCGGTGATCGTCACCGACCCGACGCTCACGTCATAGCGATCGGCCCAGGAGCCGGCCACGACCGCGTCGAAGGGGATGACGGAGTACTCGACCTCGAGGCCGAGCCGCTTCGCGATCTCCGCGCCGACATCCACGTTGAAGCCGCCGTAGGTGCCGTCCGCGTTCTGGAAGGACTGGGGCTCGTAGTTCAGCTCGATGTTCACGCGCAGCTTGCCGCTCTCGAGGACGCGGGCGAGCTGATCCGCGACCGCCTCGGGGGAGGGGGCCATCGTCGGCTCGGGCGTCGGCTCGGGCGTGGGCTCCGGGGTCGGGGCCATCGTCGGCTCGGGCGTCGGCTCGGGCGTGGGCTCCGGGGTCGGGGCCA
>JAFMJV010000042.1 GCA_017853275.1 Chloroflexota bacterium | reverse complement strand
GTGAGGCGGTGGAGGGCCGGCGAGATGTCGCCGATCGGGATCCGGACGTCCAGGATCGAGATCCGGCCGCGGTTCGCCTCGGCCTCCGTCAGGGCGCGCTCGAGCTCGCCCTCGGTCTGGACATCCCAGCCGCGGCCGCCGCCGATCACCCGCGGGATCTCCGCGTAGCGCCAGTCGTTCACGTCGTTGAAGACGCCGTCGATCATCGGGCGCTCCGTCCCGTAGCCCCGGTTGTTCACGACGATGACGATCGGATCGAGGTCCCCACCGGCACGCAGGAAGGAGCTCAGCTCCATCCCCGTCATCTGGAAGGCGCCATCGCCCACGAGGACGAGCGGACGCATCGCCGGGCGGGCGAGCTGGACGCCGAGCGCCGCGGGGACCGCGAAGCCGAGCGAGAGGTAGTAGGCGCAGGCCATGTAGCCCGCGTGCTCCACGAAGAGGTCGAGCGTCGCGAAGCAGCAGTCGCCCGCCTCCGCGATGACCGTGGTCTGGGGCGTGAGGCGCTCGTTGATGCACTGGACAAGGCGGGCGATCGTGATCGGTGCGTCCGGGACCGCGACCCACGGAGCGGGGCGCGGCGGGTTCGGGACGACCGGGGCCGGGCGCGTCCCCAGGGCGGGCTCCAGGTGGAGCATGAAGTCCTTGAAGACGATGTGGTCGTAGGTGGCGCGGCGGATCGTGAGCTGGTCGCTCGTCACGTGGACGAGCCGCGAGCGATCGACCTTCGCGGTGTGGATGCCGAGGGTGGCGTCGCTCAGGTTCGCGCCGAGCGCGAGGATGCAGTCGCTCGACTCCACGTAGTCGCGCACGACCTCGCTGCCCAGGCCGCCTGCGTAGACGCCGAGATAGAGCGGATGGCTCTCCATGATCACGGACTTGCTGAGGGTCGTGGTGGCGCAGGGGATCCCGGTCCGCTCCAGGAGCCCGGGGAGGAGGTCGGCGACCTCGAAGCGGTGGATCTCCTCGCCCGCGAGGATGACCGGCTGCTTCGCCTGGCCCACCATCCGGGAGATCTCGGCGAGCGCCTCGGCGAGGATCTCCGGGTCGCTCTTCTCGCGCCCCGCGCGGATCGGGCCGATCTCGATCTCCGCGTTGATCAGGTCGCGCGGCAGCTCCAGGTAGACGGGGAGCTTCTCGTGCATGCAGGCGGCGAGGACGCGGTCGATCTCGCGCTGGGCGCTCTCCGGGTCGTCCAGGATCGCGGAGGCGATCGTGATCTCCTCGAAGATCCGGAGCTGGCTCTCGAAGCTGCGCACCTTGTGGTGGACGAGCGCCTCGCGGTTCCGCTCCCGGACCCCCGGGCCGCCGCAGATGACGACGACCGGCGACTTCTCCGAGAAGGCCTGCGCCGTGGTGTTCGTCACCTTCAGGCTCCCCACGCCGTAGGTGATGCAGACGGCGCCGATCCCGTTCAGGCGCGCGTACGCATCCGCGGCGAAGCCCGCCCCCTGCTCGTCCGAGGTGTTGACCACGGTGAGCTCGGAATCGGTGAGCTGCTTGTAGTAGGCCAGGACGAAGTCACCGGGCACGCCGAAGACGTGCCGCGCGCCGAGCGCGAGGAGGCGGTCGATGAGGTACTGGCCGATCGTCGTCGTCGCCACGGGCGTCTCCGTCTCGCTGCTCAGGCTGGGCTCGGTGGATCCGGCGGGTCGCCGGGAAGGATGACGGGCGTCGCCACGACGTCCGCGGGGACCTCGCGCGGGGCGACCGTCCGTGCCGGGAAGAGTACCCGGACGCAGACGACCACGACGAGGGCCACGACCGCCGAGCCGAGGACGGAGGCCGTGTAGGCCCGTGTCACGGCACCCGCGACGATCGATTCCATCACACCGTCCATCTCCGGGATCTCGCGTGCGATCGCGTCCAGAACGGAGGGGACGCCGTGCATGATCTGGGCCATCGTCCCGGACTCCTCGAGCGCGCCGGCCTGCGGGAGCGCCATGACCGAATCGTGGATGGCGATGGCCTCCAGCCCGGCGTAGATGACGGAGATGAGGGCGACACCGACCGCCCCGCCGCTCTCCCGGGAGGTCTGGAAGAGGCCGGCCGCCGTGCCACGGAGCCCCTTCTCCGTCCGGGCCATGGCGGCCGTCTCCGAGGGCGCGAGGATGAGCCCCAGGCCGATCCCGAGGAGGATGAACGGCCCGGCGAGCTCGGCGGTGCCGGCTCCCCGGTGGGTGAGGGCGAGAAGGACGCAGGCGAGGGCGACGATGAGGAAACCCGCGATCACCGGGCGGCGGTGGCCATGGCGGTCGACGAGGAAGCCGGTGAGGGGGGCGACGAGGGCGACGGGGAGAAGCGCCGGGAGAAGGGCGAGGCCGCTCGCCACGGGATCCAGCGCCATCCCGAGGGAGAGATAGCGGAGGGTATAGACGTTGAAGCCAAGGATGATCAGCTGGTAGCCGAAGACGGCGATGACGGAGCCGAGGTAGAGCGAGGTGCCGGTCATCCGACGGTCGAGGACCGGGTGGAGATCGGCGCGGTCCGCGCGGATCGCGACGACGAGGAGGACGATCCCGGCGACGACGAGGACGAGGACGGACGGCGCGAGGAGGCCTTCCCCCGGTGCACGCGAGATCCCGGTGAGGAGCGCGATGATCCCCGCTGCCCAGGCGACGGAGACGAGGCGCGGGACGCGGGTGCGCGGGTCGTGGCCGGTCTCCGGGGCGCGGAGCAGAACGAGGGGGAAGAGCGCGAGCGGGATCGCGCCGGCAAGGAGGAAGATCGTGCGCCAGCCGGGACCCATGACGAGGAGGGCGCCGAGGAAGGGGCCGATCGCGATGCCGAGCATCATCAGCCCGATGAGCGCGCCGGCGGTCCGGCCCCGCTGCCGTGGCGGTGTCACCCAGACCATGAGCGCGGTGAGCCCGGGGAGGATCGCGGCGGCGCCCACACCCTGGAGCATCCGGGCGACGATGAGGAGCTCGATGCCGGGAGCGAGGGCACACGCGAAGGACGCTGCGCCGTAGACGATGAGACCGGCGAGGAGGACCCGCCGGTGGCCGACGCGGTCGCCGATCCGTCCAAGCGCGACGAGGGGGGCGCAGATCCCGAGGAGATAGGCCGTGGTGACCCAGAAGAGCGCGGGCGTCCCGGCGTCCATCTCCAGCGCGATCGCAGGGACCGCGACGCCCACCACCGTGACCATGACGAAGATCTGGGCACGCAGGATGGCGATCGCGACGAGCGCCGGGATCCGCCCGGGCTCCGGGAAAAAGGGGGCGGCCGCTCGCACCGGGGTCAGCGCGTGAAGAAGCGCGGCGCGGTCCGGTCGCGCGTCCCGACGTCCCAGCCGGCGATCCGCTCCGCGACCCCCGCGAACGGCCCGCCGGCGAGCGCTCGGACCTCCTCGTGCTGGGGGAAGGCGCGCGCGAGCGCGATCTCGATCTCCTCCTCGACCGCCCTGCCCCCCGGTAGCGGCGCGCGTTCCTGGGAGCGGAGGATCCTGGACGGCCAGTCACGTCCCAGCCCCCCGATCGGCGAGCCGGGGTCCGGCGGGCCGGGGTCCAGGCCGAGCCGCGGCAGGAGGCCCCGGATCGTCCGGACCGGGTCGGCGACGATGTCATCCAGGCGGACGATCTCGATCGTGCCGGAGGGGAGCGGACCGCGCGCCAGGGCGACGAGGCCGGCGAGGAAGGTGAGGAAGCCCTCGATCGCGTCCGGGAGCGAGTACCCGCCCCGAATCCAGGACCGGACGACGAGCTCGGGGTCGCGCTGGATGATGAGGATCGGGGTCCCGGGGGCCCGCTCCACGACGACCGGCAGGGAGGGGAGATAGGCGGGCGTCTTGTCCAGGAAGGGCCGTCCGCGGAGCCCCGGATCGGGGTCGAGCGTCCGGAGGTAGCGGTAGGCGGCGGCATGGTCGGCGCAGGCGCGGTAGCGGAGATCGAAGTCCGCCGGGAGACCGACCTCGGCATCCGCGTGCGTCCGGTAGGGCTCCGGATACCCGCGGGCCGGTGACTCGGCGAGGAGGACGGCGCCCTCGAAGGGCCGCGACGCGCGGATCGTGTCGGCGAGGAGCCAGGCGGTCAGGGAGGTCCCGCCCTTCGCCCAGCCGGTCACGATGCAGGCGAGGACGTCCGGCGGGATCGGCTTCCACGGGGTCATCGTCCGGCGCCACCCCGGGCGGGGAGCCGGAGCCCCGCGTAGACGGCGAGGAGCGTCTCGGCCTGGCGCTCCCAGGCGTAGGGGCCACGCGCCGCAGCGAGGGCGGCGGCGCGGTACGCGGCACGGCGCTCCGGCGGCGCGTCGAGGATCCGCCGGATCGCCGCCGCGATCGAGACCGGGTCGTCCGGGTCGCACAGCTCACCACACCCGGTGGCCCGCACGATCGGGCCCATCCCGGGGAGGTCCGAGGCGACGACCGGCACCCCGGCGCCCATCGCATCGAAGAGCTTCGTGGGCGTGTTCAGCCGGTGGTTCAGGGTGTCCCCCTGGACGGGCATCGCGGAGATATCCGCCGCGGCGATGAGGGGGAGGATCTCCGCGGGGGCGACGGGACCGGGGAAGACGATCCGGTCCGCGTGGGGGAGCGCGGCGGCCTCCGCCCGGTAGCGCGGGTAGTCGTCGCCCATCCCGGCCACCACGAGGACGGCACCGGGGACGTGCTCCATCGCCCGGCAGAGCTCGGAGATCCCCCGGCCGGGCATCGCGAGCCCGAGCCACAGGACGACCGGCGTCCCCGGCGCCAGCCCGAGCCGCTCGTGCCACCGGTGCTCCGGCGGGTCGGGCGGGGTGAAGTCCGGCGGTCCGTTCCAGACGATCGCGGGCATCCGGTCCCAGGCGGCGCCGAGGACCTCCGCGTAGGGGGTGCTCACGCTGATGAGCGCGTCCATGGAGCGAGCGAGCGCCCGCTCCCGGCGCTCGAGGAGCCGGCGCCAGGGGCCGGGGAGGCGGGCGAAGCGGCCGGCCTGGACATCGAGGTCGCGGGCGTCGTAGATCGCGAGGCCGCCGTGGCGGCGCCGGAGCTCCGCCGCGAGCGGAAGGGTGACGAGTCCCTCCGCCTGCCAGATGTCGGCGGGTGGGACGGCACGGGAGATCGCGCTCGCCCACGCGGAGGTGAGCCGGAGGTAGCGGAGCGCCTGGACGCCCCGGCCCACGGAGGCGGTGAGAAGCCGGCGGAGACGGGCCACGGTGCCGGCCGGCGCCGCCGGGCCCGCACCATGCTCCTCGCCCGCGGGGAGCGCCGGACTGGGGAGCCAGGCGAGCGGCCGCGGCTGCGCGACCCGGATGACGCGGAAGCCATGTTCCTCCTGGCGCTCGGGGAGCCCGGCCTTCTCGCGCGCCACCACGGTCACGTCATAGCCCGCCGCCCCGAGCGTCCCGGCGATCTTCCAGACGCGGGAATCGGTCTCGAAGGGGTTGTTCGGCAGGAGGACGACCCGCTGCGGCCGGACCTCCGCGCCGTCCGGACCGGAGGCCACCGTCATCCCCGTGCGGCTGCCGCGAGCCGCCGGTAGAGGCGCACGAGATCGCCCGCCGTGCCGTCCCAGGTGTAGCGCGCGAGGGCGATCTCCCGGCAGCGCACCCGGAGGGCGGCCATCTCGTCCGGGGGGAGGTCGAGGAGCGCCGCGATCTCCCCGGCCACCGATGCCGGGTCGTCGATCGTGGCGCAGCGGCCGATCCCTTCCGCGCTCACGAGGCGGCACTGCTCGTTCTCCCGCGCCACGACCACGGGGACCCCCGCCATGATCGACTCGAAGAGCTTGTTCGGCAGGTTCATCCGCTGGTTCAGGGTGCGCGGCGGCTGGCCCACGAAGGAGACGTCCGCGCCGGCCGTCCAGCCGAGCAGCTCGTCCGGCAGCACGGCCGGGAGGACGCGGACCCGGTCCGGCCGCTCGCGGGCGATCCCGCGCAGCCAGCCCTCGAGCCGCCCGTAGCCCATGAAGACGGCGACCGTCCCCCGCGACCGGAGCGCCGGCTCCTCCACCGCCGCCACGAGCTCCTCCACGCCGCGGTCCACGGAGAAGCCGCCCTGGTAGAGGACGATCGGCCGGCCCGGCTCCACGCCGGCCGCCTCCCGAAGCCGCGGCAGGACCGGCGCGGAGGGATCCTCGGGGCGCCAGGCCGGCGGGCAGTTGAGGACGATCCCCGGGCGTTCCGGGAGCGACCAGCGCTCCTCGATCAGCTGCGCCACCGGGTCGCTCACCGCGAGGAAGCCGGACGCTCCCCGGACGAGCCGGCGCTCGCGGGCGCGCACGATCGCGCGGAACCAGCGGGGCATCCGCGCCAGGCGGGCCGCCTCGCTGTGGTAGTCCGCCACGTCGTAGACGAAGCGTGCACCGAGCCGGCGGGCGGCCCCGTGGACGACCGGCAGGACGATGAAGGACTGGCAGTGGAAGACGTCCGTCCCCGGTGCGGCGCCGAGGACGAGCTCCGTCCAGGGTCCGACCCGGCGGGCGTTCGCAAGGAGCTCCACGCTGCGCCGGATCGGGTGGCGGAGCCGGTCCAGGCCGCGCGGCGGATCCGGCGGCAGGACCGTGGCCGCGGGGTCGAGCCCGATCAGCCGGCAGAGGAGCGTCCGGAGCGGTCCGGGAAGCGGCCGGAGGGCGAGGGAGAGCCGCCGGTCCACGGGGAGCCGCACGAGCCGGACGCCGGGCGCGAGCTCCTCCTCCGGGGCGAGGCCCGGCCCGGACCAGCCGAGGATCGTCAGCCGGTGGCCGTCCTCCGCGAGCGAGGTGGCAGAGCGAAGGAAACGGGAATCGTGCTCGAAGGGGTTGGCGGCGACGATCGTCACCGCGAGGGATCGGGCAGGGGCTCCGCTCCGGTCGATCGGGGAGGCCGAGGTGGTGGGCTCCGGTCCGGTGGAGGTCGCGCTCACGCCCCGGGCTCGGGCGGCAACGCCGCGCGCCGGGGGGTCCGCCCACGGATCGCGTCCCAGCGCAGCTGGAGGACGACGATCAGGGCCTCGCCGATGATCCGGCGCGACATCTTGCTCTGGCCCACGCGCCGGTCCGCGAAGACGATCGGCACCTCCACGGCCCGGGCGCCCGCGCGCGTCGCGAACCAGGTGGTGGCGATCTGGAAGACGTAGCCACCCGCCTGGACACGCGGCCAGTCGATCGCGGCGAGCGCCGGCCGGCGCCACGCCTTGAAGCCGCCCGTCAGGTCGTTCGGTCCGAGCCCGAGGATCACCTTGGCATAGAGGGATCCGCCGCGCGAGATGATCCGCCGCCCAAGACCCCAGTCGCGGACGCCGCCACCCGGCGTGTAGCGCGATCCGATGACGAGGTCCGCCCCCTCCGGCCGGGGCGCGCCCGGGCCGCCCGCCAGGGCACCCACGAGGGCGGGGAGATACGCGGGGTCGTGCGACCAGTCCGCATCCATCTGGACGATCCGCTGCGCGCCACCGCGGAGCGCGACGCCGAAGCCATCCGCGTAGGCCTTCCCGAGGCCCTGCTTGCCGGGCCGGTGGTGGACGCGGATCCGCGGCTCCTCCGCCGCCATCCCGTCCGCGATCCGGCCGGTCCCGTCCGGCGAGGAATCATCGACGACAAGGAGGATGGCTCCGGGAAGCGCCGCGAGGATCGCCGGGGCGATCGCGGGCAGGTTCTCGGCCTCGTTGTACGTGGGGAGGACGACCCAGGTGTCGGCGAACGACGGCTCGCTCATCGCCCCCAGTCTATCCGCGCGGCGGGGATGAGCGCCGGTGGGATCGGCGCGCCCCTCAGCCGGCCGCGCCGATCGTGCCCCGGAAGATCGCGGACTGGGCGCCGCCATCCGCATCCGTGCCGGCCACGGTGAGCGTCACCTTGCCCGCCTTGCCGCGCGGCACCGACCAGGTGATGCGGAAGGTGGTGGCGTCGATGCGCTTCGCGGTGACGGTATAGGCCGGGGTGCCGGGCTGCTTGACGGTGATCGAGGGGCGGCCCGCGAGGGGCTCCGCGCTCACGAGGTCGAGGGTCGCCGTCCGGCCGGGCCGGAGCGTGAGCGGCCCGCCGAGGAGGAAGGGGGCGTGGTCGATGAGGAGCCGGTGGCTGTAGGTGCCGGCATCCGTGCTCACGGTGACGAGCGAGGTGTAGCGGCCGTCCGGGACGATCGCGCCGGCGTCATCCCGGCCGTCCCACTCCCAGCCCACCGGCCCGGCGGCCAGGAGGGTCTCCGCGAGGCCCGTCCGGATGACCGTTCCGGCGCCATCGAGGATGCGCCAGCTCACCGTGGCCTCGCGGAGGAGGGTCGCCGACTGGACGCTGGTCGCCGCGAGGGAGTCGCCGTCGCCGTTGTAGAAGAGGGCGCTGCCGGCCTGGGGCCTGGCGAGCGAGGTGAGGACGCGGACCGGGAGACCGACCGCTTCGCCCAGGTTCCCCGACCGATCGCGGGCGCTCAGCTCGATCCGGTAGCGGCCGTCCGCCACGACCTTGCGGTCGTCGTTCCGGCCGTTCCAGGTGATGCTCCCCGCGCCGGCCTCCGCCCAGAAGGTGAAGCGGCGGACATCGTTCCCGCCGACCTTCCGGATCCGGACGCTGAGGAAGGCGGGCTCGCTGAGGACGTAGCTGACCGGGAAGTCCTCCGAGAGGCCGTCGCGGTTCGGGGTGAAGACGGGGGCTGCCTCGTCCGCGGGGACGATCGTGTCGTCGTCCTGGACGCCGCTCACATCGCTGAGGACGGGGGCATCGAGGTCGTTCGGATCGGCGACGCCGAGCCACTCCACGTTGGAGAGCTCGTGATCGCCGCTGATCGCCCGGAGGAAGCCGGCCTCCGGGTCGGGGTCGAGCCGGACCCGCGCGCCCGGGACGCGCTCGGAGGGGAAGTCGAGGCTCGGCCGCGCGCCGATCCAGCCGTTGTAGGGGCCGACCGGCTGGCCGAAGCGCATCCGGAAGAAGCCGTCCATCGTCACGGGGTCCGAGGAGAAGAGCGTGCGGACGAGCGTCGCGCCGGGCTGCCAGCCGAGCGCGATGACGGTGCGGGCACCGGCGTCGAGGAAGCCCGCCGCGTAGTTGTCCACGCGCTGCCGGGCGTCCGCGAGGGACGGGATCGGCGAGCCGGACTCCGCGTTGCCGGAGGCGTAGCAGAGGCCGTTGAAGAGGACGATCGCGTTGGGCGCGAAGCGGATCTCGGCGCGGATATGGTCCGCACCCCAGTAGCGGGTGGTGACGTTGTCCTTCGTGCCCAGCTTGGGGGTCAGGCCGAGCCCGTTCTTCGTCTCCTCCTGGAAGGGGCCGTAGGGGCTCGGCCAGCCGTTGCCGTGGCCGAGGTAGACGAAGAGGTCGGCGCCGGTGGCCTCCTCCACGACCCGCTCCCAGGTGGCTTCGGGGTGGTAGAGGCGGACGACCTGCATCCCCTCCTCCTCCGCCGCGAGGGCGATCGCCTCGCCGCGGGCGATGAAGCGGGAGGTCGACGAGCCGACCGGGCCGACGACGACGACCGCCTTCTTCGTGGGCGCGACCGCGTCGATCCGCGCCTCCTGCGCGGCCGGGGAGAGCCGGGTCCAGGGGCGCCGGCCGCTCCGGGCATCGGCGGACGCGGTCCCCGCCACGACCGCGAGCGCGCAGACGACCGCGACGATGGCGGTGAGTCGGCGGACGGTCTTCCGGGGGGAGTTGCTGTGCGTCACGTCGTCGGGCTCCGGCGGCTCGATCGCGTCTCCCCGGGACCGGGGGATCGCGACGGCGAGCCGGAGCATCCGCGCAGGAAGGCGGGCCGACGACCATGCGGATGGTCCTCCCCCCGACCCCCCCATCGGGGGAGGGGGGTGGCGGGCGGAGCGGCGTCCGGGGCGGCGCGCAGGAGGGAGGGTGCGCTCCGGTGCGGTGGTGGATGGCCGGACCGGTCATCCCCCGACGGTCATGGTCCCTTGGTACGGCCCCCCGCCCGGGGCACGGGATCAGGGCTCGAAGGTGGCCTGGGAAGGCGCTCGAGCCGGTGCGGGGGACGGATCGGTGACCTCGTCCGCGAAGGGGTCATCCGTGGCCGTGGGGTCGGTGATCCGCGGGCCCTCGTAGCTGGTGACGACGAGGACGGTCTCGAGCCGCTCCAGGTCCGCGGCGGGAAGGATCCGGCCGCTGCGGGTGAAGCCGTCCGATCCCTCGACGACGTCCACGATCGTCCCGATCACGAGGCCCTTGGGGAGGATCGAGCGGACGCCGGTGACGAGCTGGCCGGCGGTGAGGACCGTGTCACCCACCTCGAGCTTCTCGGTGGCAGCCACCTTCTCCAGCTTCAGCGGCTGGGAGAGGTCGCCGATCACCTCGCCGGTGGCGCGGGTGCCGGAGGCGAGGCCGATGACGAGGGAGCGGGTGTCCGAGAGGAGCCGCACGCTCGAGCCGCCCCGGTAGACCTCCGTCACGACGCCCACGAGCGAGCCGCCGGGGGCGAGGACGGCATCGTTGACCTCCACACCCGCCTCCGTGCCGCGGTCGATCGTGATGAGGCGCTCGAACTGGCTGGGGTTCCGCTGGACGACCGTGGCGGCGACCGAGTCGAAGTCCAGCTCCTTGCGCGTCCCGAGCAGCTCGGTGAGACGCGCGTTCTCCGAGCGCAGGACCTCCAGCTGCGCCACGCCCTGCTCCAGCTCCGCGACCCGCGCCACGAGGACGCTGTTCTCCTGGCGGAGCTGGTCGATCTCCGCGAAGGCGGAGAAGATCGAGCCGACCGCGCGCGAGCCTTCCGCGAGGACCTCCTGGACCGGGCCGAACGCGAAACGGACGCCGTTGCGCAGCTCGCGCACGGGGGCGGTACCACCCGCCACGAGGAGGATGAGAGCGAAGAGGAGCATCAGGCCGTAGATGACGACCGGCCGGCGCGGCGTGCTCGGGTTCAGCATCGGCGCCGCCTTCGGCGCTCATGCACCGTGCGCCGCATCGTCAGCGGAGACCGCGCGAGTAGGTCTCCGGGACGAGCGCCCGCTCCATCACCGGGTCATCCAGGGACTCCATCACCTTCCCGGTCCCACGCGCGACGCAGGTGAGCGGGTCGTCCGCGATATGGACGGGCATCTGGGTCGCCTCGGAGATCCGGCGGTCGATCCCCTGGACGAGGGCGCCACCGCCGGCGAGCACGATCCCCTGGTCGATGATGTCCGCGACGAGCTCCGGGGGCGTCTCCTCGATCGTGTCCTTGATCGTCTCCACGATCTGGCCGATCGATCCCTCCATCGCCTCGCGCACCTGGTCCGCGGAGATCTCCACCGAGCGCGGCAGGCCGGTGAGGAGGTCACGGCCGCGGAGGATCACCCGCTGGTCGTCCCAGGGGCCCGCGCAGGCGGAGCCGATCGCGATCTTGATCTCCTCGGCGGTCCGCTCACCCACGAGAAGGTTGAACTCGCGGCGGCTGTACGCGATGAGGTCCTGGTCCAGCTCGTCCCCGCCGATCCGGACGCTGCGCGCGACCACGATCCCGCCGAGGCTGACGACCGCGACCTCCGTGGTCCCGCCACCGATATCCACGATCATGCTGCCGGTGGGCTCGGCGATGGGGAGGTCCGCGCCGATCGCGGCGGCCATCGGCTCCTCGATGAGGCGCGCCCAGCGGGCGCCGGCGTTGAGGGCCGCATCCCGGACGGCGCGCTTCTCCACCTCGGTGACGCCGCTCGGGATGCCGAGGAGCATCCGCGGCCGGGGGACCATCCCGACGCGATCGTGGACCCGCGCGATGAAGTACTTGATCATCTGCTCGGTGACGTCGAAGTCCGAGATGACCCCGTCCCGGAGGGGGCGGATCGCCTGGATGCTCGCCGGGGTCCGGCCGACCATCCGCTTGGCCTCCGCACCGACCTCGAGGACGCGCTTGGTCCGCACGTCGATCGCGACGACGCTGGGCTCGCTGATCACGATCCCCCGCCCACGGACGTGGACGAGCGTGTTCGCGGTCCCGAGATCGATCCCGATGTCGCGGGAGAACCGGCCGAGGAAGGCGTCGAACATAAGAGGCGGAAGCGCACCCGTGAAGCGGATGTAGGGGACGGGCCAAGGACCGTCCGGCGGGCCCTGCGCGGGCGGCGGGGCCGGGCAGCGGAGGGTAGGGCGAGTATAGCCCCGGCTCGCCCCTCCCCCGCCGGAACCGGACGACCGGTCTCCGCCGGAGAACGGAAGGGAACCGGGCGGACGCCCCGGGCGTCTCTCGGGGCGCACCCGGCCGGCGATCGCCGGCCACCCCGTTCGGAGGTCCCACGATGCCGCTCCATCCCACACCCCGGCTCGCCCGCGTGGCGCTCGCCGGCGCTGCCGTCCTCCTCGCCGCGGGCGCGCTCACCCCGGCCGCTGCTGCCGGCGAGAGCGCCGCCCCGTCCGATCCCGACGCGGTCATCGTCCGCGTGGACTGGGTCGGTGGCTATATCCGGCCGGGCTATGAGCTCGTCCGGCTCCCCCAGGCCGTCGTCTACGCGGATGGGCGGATCGTGACCGAGGGAGCCCGGATCGAGATCTATCCCGGCCCCCTCCTGCCGCCGGTCCTCATCGGCCGCCTCTCCGAGGCGCAGCTCGCCCGGATCGTCGCCGCGGCCCGGGAGGCCGGGCTCGCCTCCGGAGAGGATCGTGCCTACGGGCCGGGCCTCGTGGCGGACGCGCCGGACACCCTCTTCACGATCGTCACGCCGGACGGCGTGACCCGGACCTCGTTCGGGGCCTTCGGCATCGAGCAGGAGTGGCCCGACCCGGAGGAGGCGGCCGCGCGCGCAGCGGCCCAGGCCTTCCTTGACACGCTCGTGGTGGAGCCCGAGGCCGAGCCGTGGACCGCCTACGTGCCCCAGGCGGTCCGTCTCCTCGTCAACGTCTACGGCGACCCGGACCCCGACTTCCCCCAGCCGGAGGTCGCGTGGCCCGGCCCCACCTCCCTCGCGACCGGCGGCGAGCCGATCTTCCCGGACGATCCGCTCGGCGGCCGCTGCATCGTCATCTCCGGTGACGAGCTGACGACGACCTGGCCGGTCCTGGAGGCGGCGAACGAGCAGACGCCCTTCACGAGCGACGGTGCCGCATGGCGGATCATCGTCCGGCCGCTTCTGCCGGGAGAGCCGGAGACCTGCACGCAGGGCTGACCGGCGCGCCCAGGCCCGCACGACCGCCCCGGGGGATCCCCCCGGGGCGGTCCGCATCCTCCGGCCGCTCAGCGTCCGGCCCCACCCCGGTCGAAGGCCACACCGCGATCCCGGAGGCTGACCCACGTCCCGTGCCCGAGGATCAGGTGGTCCAGGACCGCGATGTCCAGGAGGCGACCCGCCGCGACCGCCTCCGCGGTGAGATGGAGATCGTCCGGGCTGGGGAGGGGGTCGCCGGAGGGGTGGTTGTGGACGACGATCAGGCCCGCGGCGTGCCGGCGGACCGCGTCCCGGAAGAGCTCCCCGATGCGCACGAGCGCCGCGGACACGTTCCCCTGGTAGACGACCGGGGCCGCGATGACCGCGTTCCGGGCGTCCAGGAGGAGGACGCGCAGCTCCTCGCGCTCCAGGACGCCCATCTCCGGGAGGAGCCGCTCGGCGACATCCCGCGGGGAGCGGATCACCCAGCGCCGGTCCGGCCACTCCGCCAGCGCGCGCCGTCCCAGCTCGAAGGCGGCCGCGAGACGCGCGGCCCGCGCCGGTCCGATGCCCGGGAGGGCGGCGAGCTCATCCACGGTGGCGCTCGCCACCCCACGCAGGCCATCCAGGCGGGCGAGGGCGGCGTGTGCCGCATCCGTGGCCGTGGGCGAGGGATCCCGCGTGCCGCAGACGATCGCGATCAGCTCCGCCGGGGTCCGCGACCGGTCCACCCCGCCGCCCGCCCGTAGCGCCCGTCCTCCGCGATCCGCCGGGATCGCCGGTCCATCGATCATCCCTGCCGCTCCGCTCGCCGCTGTCGTGGTGGTGTTCCCGGGGCCGGCCGACGGAGCCCGCCGATTCCCCCGCCGTCCGGTCCCGGGAACGCTGCCCATCATCGGGAGGAGCGCTGCGCGGCCACTTCACCGGCGGTGGATGAACGGCGCGGGAGGCTCAGGAGGTGGTGGCGGCCCCCGCGGCGAAGCCGAGGACGAGGACGATCGCGTTGTAGGTCATGTGGCCCCCGATCGAGGCGAGGAGGCCGCGGCGGAGGAGGAGGAGGCCGAGGACGACCGAGAGCGGGACGAGGACGACCATCTGGAGGAGCGCCTGGCCGGCCCCCACGAGGAAGGAGACGGAACCGATGTTCGCGACATGCACGATCGCGAAGAAGAAGGCGCTCCGGAGGATCGCGCTCCGCTCCGGGAGGTCGCGCACCCAGGCGCTGAGGGCGAAGCCACGGAAGAAGATCTCCTCGCCGATCGGGGCGACGACCACGACCGCGAGGGCGAGGATGAGCCGGTCGAGCTCGGTGGTGGCGGGCGCGAGGACCTGCGGCGCCCGGACCTCCAGGAGCGAGCCCACGATCGCGGTGAGGTAGAGGATGCCGACGCTCGCGGGGAGCGCGACGAGGATCCCGGTCCCGAACGATGCGAGCGCGCGCCGGGCACGTGCGGGACCCGCAGCCGGGAAGCCCATCTCCTGCCAGGTGAGCGCGCCGGTCCGGACGACGAAGAGCGCGGTGACGGCGAGGTAGCCGCCGCCCACGATGAGGAGGCCGAGGAGCTGGCCGGCGGGGGTTCCACCCGGCTCGACGCCCACGATCCCGAGGAGGACCGAGACGAGCGCGGAGAGGGCGACGACGAGGGGGAATGCGAGGAGGGGCGAGGGGCCGCGGTAGCGGGCCGGGTCGCGCGCGAGACGGGCGATCGCCTGGTAGCCGGCCCCCGCCCCAAGCCCGAGGGTCAGCGCGACAAGGGCGAGGAGGATCGCGATCGACCGGGCCGCGCCCGGCGCCATCTGGGTGGTGAGGAAGAGGACGGCGAGTCCGCCACCCGCGAAGAGCCAGGCGGCGAGATAGACGGAGGGGACGGGGCGTCCCTCGAGGTTGAAGACCCGTCCGCCCGGCGGGCCGGACGGAGGTGCGGGGGGCGGGGCGTCCGCGTCCGGGGGGAGGCTCAAGGCTCCCGGAAGCCGGCGATCTCCGGCGCGATCATCCCGGGGTAGCCGGGTGCCGGCGGCTCACCGGGCATCGGCGCACCGATCGCGCCGCGCCGGGCCGTCCCCGGGAGGTAGGCCGCGACCGGCGCCTCCGGACGCTCGAAGTCCTTGCCGCACCATGCGCAGAGCGACCAGTCGAGCTCCACGAGCCGGCTGCACGACGGGCAGACGCGGCGGAGCCGGTTCCGGCAGGTGGGGCAGATGATCCATTCCTCGTGCACGGCACGGGAGCAGTTCGCGCAGTGCGGGCGCGCCTCGATCTCCGCGAGCATCGCCTCCTCCGCGAGGGCGCGCTCCGTGGCGATCGCGACGGTCTCCTTGGGGCGCACGATCCGGTAGAGGAGGATCGCGAAGAGGAAGAGCGCCGGCGTGAAGAGGACGATGAAGGCGGCCGCGAGGTACGGGGCGACCGGGTTCGCCGTCCGCTGCTGCATGTCGCGGAAGGCCCAGAAGGCCGACGCGAGCCAGATGAGGACGACGTAGATGAGGACGGCGCGGACACCGAGCTGGACGATGGGGTTCCCGACGATCCCGTCGATCGCCTGCTGGATCTGGGGTCCGATCGTGTCGAACATCCCGGGCGGTGGTCCTCCGCGTTGCCTCAGGACCGCGTCCCGCGGCCGCTGGGAGTGTACCAGCCCGCGCGCCGCGGGCCGCGGCCGGTGTCAGCCGGGGTAGGCGCGGACCGGAACGTCGATCACCTCGACGGTCGAACCGCCCGCGAGGATCCCCAGGAGCGCCTCGCCCGCGAGGATGCCGGCACGCTCGGGATCGGGGTCGACACAGCCGCGGAGGGTCCCTCCATCCGTGGCGCGGGCATCGATCGCGGCGCGGATCTCCGCGGTGCAGGTGAGCGCGTAGACGGCGAGGTCCGGCTGCGTCCCCGGCCGGCCGAGGAGCGGCCCGGCGAGCCGCCAGGCCTCCGAACCCACGACGAGACGGGTCCCCGGGAAGCGCCGCACGATCGTGTTCGCCACGCCCGCTGCCGTCTTGTCGTCCACGGCGCGGAGGCGGGCGACGACCGTGGCCTGCGGGTTCCGGCGCAGGAGAGACTGGACGAGGAGGGCGGAGGTCTCGTCCGCGGCCTTCGCGCCGACGCGATCGACGACGACGACCTCCACCGGCTGATCCGGCCACGTCTCCTCCGCCCATGCCGCCGAGCTGCGTCCCGAGAGGAGGGCGACCGCACGCGGGTCGGCGCCGATGCTGACCTCGCCGAGGTCGCCCTCGTGGGGCGGGTCGAGGGCGATGACGGGGATCCCGGCCGCCACGGCCGGGGCGCTGGCGGCCGAGGCATCCACCCCGGTCCCGAGGAGGACGATCGCGGCGACCCCCTTCTCGGCGAGCGACTGCACGCAGCGGAGGACGGCCGGCGGCTTCGCCCCGTCGCAGGTCTCGAGGGTCGTCCCGGCCCCCTCCAGGGCCGCGCTCAGCCCGGTGCGCGCCCGCTGCGCGGCCTCCAGGTCCGGGCCCGGGATGACGCCGATCGTCCGTCCGGCGAGGGCGGCGAGGCCGGCGGTCCGCTCGGCATCCGTGAGGCCCAGCCGCGCGCCGTCCGCGCGCCGGCCGAGCTCCACCGACCCGGCTCCCACGGGGATCCGCCCGCGGTAGGTCTCGAGCGGGACGAGGATCGAGCCGGGGACATCCCGGCTGGTCATGATCGCGAGGATCGCGTTCGCGGCGGTCTCCCCCGCAAGGGCGTCCCGCCGGAAGATGCAGGAGCGGATCCGGCCCGCCGGATCGACGAGCTCGGCCACCGTGCCGTCGCAGGTCCAGGGAACGAGCCGCAGCTCCGGGTCAAGGGAGGCCAGCTCGTCCGGCGTCAGGGCGTCCAGGACGAGGCCCTCGCCGAAGACGAGACGCGCCGCGGGGAGCGAGGCGAGGAGCGCCGCAAGCTCGCCACCGGTATGGATCGCGGGCGGCCCCACGCGCGCCGCGATCGTCACCTTGGGGGCGACGGCGGCGAGGGCGCCGATCCCGGCATCGGCCACCGGGTCCGGCTCCGTGGGGGCCCGGCCCGAGAGGAGGATCGCGGGTCCGGTCCGCTCGGCCGGCAGAGGCGAGACGGCGATCCCCGCGGCCCGGCCCTGGCGCACCGCCTGCGCGATCGGGTCCGCACCCACGCCGATGGCGCCGGGGGCGGGAGCCGCGGCGCCCACGCTCGCCACGATGATCCGGTCCTCGAGCGCGGCGGCGACCGGGACGCCGAGGTCCCCGTGCCCCGCGTGGTCTCCCACGATGACGATCGCGAGCGCGTCGTCCCGGACGAAGCCGTCGATGCAGTCCCCGGGGAGCTGCTCCGGCCCGGTCTCGCAGCGCGCGGTCTCGGCTCCTGCCGCGGAGAGGCGCTCCGTCAGCGCGCCCACGACGATGGCGTCGCTGGAGCGCGCCGCGGGGTCACCCGGGCCCGGGACCACGATCCCCACGAGCCGCCCGCGGACCCGGCGGCCGGCTTCCTCGAGCTCGGTCGCGGTGAGCGCAAGCTCGTCCGGCTCGCCGACCGCGTCGGTGAGGACGGTGCCGCGGCGCAGGTCGACGATCGTCTGGGCCTGGACGGTGCCCGCGAGAAGGGAGGTCGCGATCGTCGCGGCGGCGAACGTCGCGGCGATCCGGGAGTGGCGCATCGGATTCCTCCGGGGCCCGCAGGGTCGTGCGCGCGGGCAGGGAGGAGAAGAGTGCCCCGTCCGACCCGCCCTGTCCAGCAGGGACCCGCCGGAGAGGCTCTCAGGCGCGGGCACCCGCCGCATCGAGCGAGAGGAGGAAGGCACGCAGGAGCTCGCGGGCGATCTCGTTGTGGCGCATCGTGGCGGCGCGCACGGGGTCCCAGCGGACGGCGGTGGCGATGATCAGGGGACGCTCCCAGGGACGCGCCTCGTCCGCGGCGGGGGCCATCCGGAGGCGGATCAGCTGCCGTCCATCCTCCTGGTCCAGGAGCCCGGCGAGCGCCCCCGCGAGGGCGGGGCCGATCGTGGCCAGCGGGGGTCCGGGCGGCGGCCCGGAGAGCGGGGCGAGCGCGCGGGCGCTGACGATCCCCCCGGCATCCTCGAGCCACAGGTGGGTGAGCCACCAGCCGTCGTCCATGACCGAGGGCGAGGCCATCCCCGGCCGGAAGGGGCCCGGCTCGCCTGCGGCCGGGGTCCCCTCGCGCGGGCGCCAGGCTTCCGTGCGGATGAAGGAGGGGCCGGGGGACGGGAGGCGGTCGGACATCACGGCGAGGGTAGCACCGGGCGGGACGGGTGCCGTCCGGTACGGAGCCCGGCCCTAGCGCCGGACGCGGAAGTCGATCGCGAAGGTGACGATCGCGGCGATCGCGGCGGCCACGAAGAGGATCGGGTAGCCGATCCCCGTCTCGCCGAACTGGCCGAGGAGGAAGGAGGTGATGAAGGCGGTGATCGTCTGGGAGACGGAGAAGGAGACGATGACGAGCCCCCAGAGCATCCGGTGGCGCGCCGGGTCCCCGTCCGCGATCTGCTGGCTGCGCGCGAGGAAGAGCGCCACGAGCCCGGGCATGCCCAGCCCGGCGAGGAAGGCGGAGAGGATGAGGGTGAGGTCATCCCCACCGGCGAAGAGGAGGAGGACCGCGGCGAGCTGGACGAGGAAGGCGGCCCGGAGCGTGGTCCGGAGCCCGATCCGCCCCGTCACCGCGGCGTAGAGGAAGGGTCCGATCAGGGCGCCCACCCCGTAGATCACGTAGAAGTGGGAGCCGGTCATCACGCCCCGGCCGAGGTCGCGGGCGATGTAGTCCGCGAGGTAGACCATGTGCGGGACGATCGCGATCGCGATCAGCCCGTACTGGAGGATGAAGAGCCGGGCGGAGGGGCGCTCCTCCGTGGAGGGCGGAGCGGGGGGTGCCGGAGGCGGCCACATCCGCCAGGTGACGATCGCGACCGCGATCGAGAGGACGCCGAG